>CAVGQN010000007.1:0-68869 GCA_963631395.1 bacterium | reverse complement strand
TATTTCAAAATTACGTTAAATTATGCATGTGAATTTTCACTTGCGAAACTTCAGTTATTAAGAACATGGGCCGCTCTTCCCGTCGGAGCCATCAGCACGATATTGGTGGTGGGCTCGAGGAAATCGACCAGTGTCTTTATCATCGTCGTTTTGCCTGTGCCGGCATAGCCGCGAAGAATAAAAACGGCGCTGTCGCCGTTCAGGAATGCTTTGATTTTGTCGAGGACTATGGTTTGTTGCTGTGTCAATTGCATGTTTGGCTCTTGTTTCTGTTATCCGGATTTTCTCGTATTCAACATCCGTAGAAGACAATAGCCTATATTCCCTTTGTCTTTCACGGTATGCTAATGATTGTCGTTCGCAAAGGTATGGATATTTTTTTATCCCGACAACTTTTGACGGGAAAAATGTGCTTTTAAGGATGAATTATGGGCATTTTTGCCCGGAAGTTGCGGAAAACCATTACTCCCGCAACACTTTTCTTGGCGCAAAGGATGTCTTAGTTCGTGCCTTTTCTCACTCTCTTCCTGACGGCAGGAGGGAGGAGATGGTGGCTGTTGCAGAGGTAGACGCCGGAGATGGTCAGGGCACAACCCATGACGGCAGGGGCGGTGAGGGTCTCGTCCAGGAGGATGGACCCGATAATCAGCGAGGCGACAGGGTTGAAGTAGAGGTAGTTACTCGCAGTGACTACTGTCAGACGCCGGCAGACGATGCTCCAGACAAGGAAGCAGAAGAGGGAGGCTATCAGAGCAAGATACAACAGGTTGGTCCAGACTTTGGATTTGAGCAGCAGACTGCCACGAGATGCGAACAATGGCGTGCTGTCACCCGTGTCGGCATTGACAAAGACGATGGGGATGATGGTGACGAGCCCCCAGAAGAAAATCTTGCGCGTGATGACATCCGAGTGGTAGCGACGCTCGAGGACCTTGAGGATGATGCCGTAGAAAGCCCAGCAAAGAGCGGCCAGAAAACTCAGCAGAATGACCCAGGGGTTGTCGTCGAGGACGAAGATGCCGTTAAGTACTACCATCGAGACGCCGCAGAGCGCGACGACGGTGCCGGTCAAGAAACGCTTGCCAAGATGCTCTGTCTTCCAGAAGATGTGATGTATCAGGGCCGTGTAAATGGGCGTGGTGGAGACGACCAGGGCGACAGTCGACGTGTAGTCGGTCAGCTTGATGGCATAGTTTTCGGTCAGGAAGTAGAGGCTGCCGCCGCATAGGCCCAAAAGGATGAAGAGTCCCTCGTCTCTCGGACTCCGAGGTACAATCGCCTTGCGGCAGAAAGGCAGCATCAGCATGTATGCTATCAGAAACCGCAGACAAAGTATCTCGGCGGGTGTGAGCCCGGCATCAATCAGAATGCTGCTTGCTGCAAACGTCGAACCCCAAATGCAGGCCACCAAAAGGGCCAAGAGATGCCACCACATATATAATATATAATAGAGTGTCCGGCAACATCGCCAAACATCGGGTGCAAATTTATGCATAATATCCGAATTGTACACCAAAGGAGCGAAAAAATCTGAGACACCGGCGAAAAGTCGGTGAAAAGTGGAGTTCAGACTTGCTTTTTGTCCCATATCCGAATCGATCGTTGCGACGGAACTCAGACGCCAAGGGAGGCAAAACGGCACTGTTGACGCGCACATTGCATGAAATTGACTACTATGGCTGCCATTTTTGGCAAAAGTGAATCTATTTTTGAGGTATTTTTAGGTGAAAAAGGCGAAAAGACACTTCTATCTGAAATGAAATGCTTATCTTTGCAAGCCGTTTCGCGAGAAACCAAGTTTTTCAGTCGGCAAAAAACAAGAGACAACCTCGGTGAGCTAGTCCGTGAGTCGAGGCTCTGTCAAAGCAAATATTAACAATTTAATCCAAATCAACAGTGGATACTTTATCGTACAAGACCATTTCTGTAAACAAGGCAACTGCACAGAAAGAATGGGTTGTGGTAGACGCTACTGACCAGGTTATGGGTCGTTTCTGCTCGAAGGTGGCTAAGATCCTTCGTGGCAAGTACAAGCCAAGTTATACCCCTCATGTCGACTGCGGTGATAATGTTATCATCATCAATGCAGAGAAGATAACTATGACTGGCAACAAGTGGACAGACCGTGAGTGGCTCACCTTTACAGGTTATCCGAGTGGCCAGCGCGTGCATACTGCCGCTAGCGTTACAAAGAAGAGAGGCTATGCCGCACTTTTCACAATCGTGCTCAAGGGCATGCTCCCGAAGAACAAGCTTGGAGTCCAGCTCCTGCGTAACGTTCGTGTCTATGAAGGCTCGGAGTACAAAGAGGTGGCACAGCAGCCAAAGGTAATTGACATTAACACTCTTAAGTAAATAAGACAAGTATGGCAGAAGTAATCAATGCAATTGGCCGTCGTAAAGCCGCCGTTGCCCGCGTATATGTTGCCGCCGGTGCTGGTAATATCACCGTCAACAAGAAAGACCTTCAGGTCTACTTCCCATCGTCTATCCTTCAGTACATCGTTAAGCAGCCCCTCAACGAAATCGGAGTTGCCGAGCAGTACGACATCAAGGTAAACCTTCAGGGTGGTGGCTACAAGGGCCAGGCTGAGGCACTCCGTCTCGCCATCGCACGTGCACTCGTCAAGATTGACGCCGAGTCCAAGTCTGCTCTCCGCAAGGCCGGATTCCTCACACGTGATGCCCGCGTAGTAGAACGTAAGAAGCCAGGTCAGCCAAAGGCCCGTCGTCGCTTCCAGTTCAGCAAGCGTTAATATCTGCGCTGTCTGTGTGTCGCGAATGCGCGATGCATGGCGATACATACAGTGGTATTTACGCGTTTAGTATCTAAATCCGCCAGGATTCTATACGACACAACCATTGAGGAAGTGTCAGACTACCTGGGGGTTGAATTAACAAGAATGTAAACAAAAAAACAAAACGACAATTATGTCACGTACAAACTTTGATCAACTTTTGGAGGCCGGCGTCCACTTCGGACACCTCAAGAGCAAGTGGAACCCTGCAATGGCTCCTTATATCTTCATGGAGCGCAACGGCATCCATATCATTGATCTTAACAAGACAGTTGCTAAAATAGACGAGGCTGCCGACCAGCTTAAGGCTATTGCCAAGAGCGGCAAGAAGATTCTCTTCGTCGCTACCAAAAAGCAGGCCAAGGAAATCGTAGCCGAGAAGGCTCAGTCTGTAGGCATGCCATACGTTATCGAGCGTTGGCCAGGCGGTATGCTCACCAACTTCACCACTATCCGCAAGGCTGTGAAGAAGATGGCTACCATCGACAAGCTCACCAAGGACGGTACATACGACAACCTCTCAAAGCGCGAGCGTCTGCAGATTAGCCGTCAGCGTGAGAAGCTCGAGACGAACCTCGGTTCTATCTCTGACTTGACCCGTCTGCCATCAGCCCTCTTCGTGGTTGACGTTATGAAGGAGCATATCGCTGTAGCTGAAGCTGTTCGTCTCGGTATCCCCGTGTTCGGTATGGTTGATACCAATTCCAATCCTAACAACATCGACTACGTTATCCCTGCCAACGACGATGCTACGAAGTCTATCGAGGCTGTAGTAGGTGCCGTATGCGATGCTATCGCTGAAGGTCTTGAGGAGCGCAAGGTTGAGAAGGCTGATCAGGATGCCGCCGAGGCATCGGGCAAGACTCCCCGCCGCAGCAAGAAGGTAGCTGAGGACGAGGCTTCTGTAGCTGAAGAGGCTGTAGAACCTGCAGAGGAAGCTGCTCCTGCTGAAGAGACAACGGAGGAAGCTTAAGTATTAACGACAAAAAGAAAGTAAAGATTATGGCAGTTTCAATTGCTGATATCAAGAAACTCCGTGAGATGACTGGCGCCGGTATGTCGGACTGCAAGAAAGCTCTGGAGGTTTCAAACGGAGATTTCGATGCCGCTGTTGCCGAGATTCGCAAGAAGGGTCAGGCTGTAGCAGCTAAGCGTGAGGCACGTGAGGCTTCTGAAGGCACTGTAATCGCCCGCACGGACGGCAAGTTTGCCGCTATCCTCGCTCTCAAGTGCGAGACAGACTTCGTGGCTAGCAATGACCGCTTCGTAGCTCTTGCCAATAAGATTATGGACCTCATCATGGCCAACAAACCCACCTCACTCGAGGCTGTTCTTGCCATGCCTACAGAGGACGGCACTGTCAACGACTCTATCGTTGCTCAGATTGGTGTTACTGGCGAAAAGATGGAAATCGGTGCTTACGAGTACATCAACGGTAATGTAACCGTAGCTTACAATCACTTCAACAACAAGCTTTCTTCTATCGTTGCTTTCAACGAGGAGGCTGATGCTCAGGTGCTCAAGGATGTAGCTCTTCAGGTAGCTGCCATGAATCCTGTTGCTCTCAATGCCGATGCCGTTCCGCAGTCTGTTAAGGACAACGAACTTTCGGTTGCTATCGAGAAGACAAAGCAGGAGCAGGTTGCCAAGGCTGTAGAGGCTGCCCTCAAGAAGGCCGGTCTCAATCCTAACCTGGTAGACAGCGACGACCATATCTCTTCTAATATCGAGAAGGGCTGGCTTACTCAGGAAGAGGCTGACAAGGCCCGTGAGATTATCAAGACCGTTTCTGCCGAGAAGGCTGCAAACCTCCCGGAGGCTATGATTCAGAACATCGCCAAGGGTCGTCTCAACAAGTTCTTCAAGGAGAACTGCTTGGTAGAGCAGGAGTTCATCAATGATGCCAAGATTAATGTACAGCAGTACATGGACAAGGCCCAGAAGGGACTCACCGCAACAGATTTCAAGCGCGTTAATCTGAATCAGGACTAATTCCTGTTCAGACACAATAAAAAGAGGATTGGACCTTATCTGACCATCGGTCCGACGCAGTCCAATTCTTCTCGGGGTGTGGCGCAGTTGGTAGCGCGCTACGTTCGGGACGTAGAGGCCGCCCGTTCGAGTCGGGTCACCCCGACCATTCACAACAGGATAATGCCTGAAGTGGGAAAGTCCGGAGAGTAATCTCCGGACTTTTTTCTTTTTCATACCACTTATAACCTTTCACTTTTCTATCTTCTTCACTCCCAATACCTCCTCCCACCACATGCACTCTACACTCTACACTCTACTCTCCACCCACTTCTCTCTACCACTCGCTCTTTACTTTCTATTCTGTGTTCTTCTCAACTCTCATTATTCAAGTCTACGCACTTTCTCTGCCATTACTCTCGACCCAGTAACCTTCCACTCATCTCCCTTCGCTCTCATCTCTCTACACTCCATCATCCTAGTGCCTCCGTTCGTTGGCATAGATATACATTGAGGGAAGTGTCGATAGTTTCGTTGTGGGAAGCCATATTCCTTTAAGAGGCTGGACTTCTTGCGAGGCTAGGTCCATTTCTCTATGGTAACTCACTCTCTATGGCATACTCACGCCTAAAAGATTCCTCTCATAAAAAAAAGGATGCCTCCCCTAGTGGGGAGACATCCGGAAAAATTGGCTTTCGTCGGCCTAGGTGCGATTTCTGCTTAGTGTTTATTTCTTTGCAAAGGTGAAACCTACCTTCATGCCCTGGTAGCTGTTGGCCAGAGAAGTGATGGTGCTGAGGGCGTTGAACTTGCTGCCGAGCGTCTTCATCAAGGAGAGCAGTTTCGTACCGTCGAATGTGAGGATCATCGAGTTGCCGGATACAGTGACGTAAGACTTGACTGTAAATCCAGCAGCAGTAGTGATGGTGATAGTCTTGTCCTCGCTATTGAAGGTGTATGTACCTGTGCGGCTGATTTTGCCTACACCGTAGGTTACATTGCCGCTAGCATCGAACGTGAAGTTAAGCTGACCGGCCTTGATGCCTACGAGTTTGTAAATGGAAGCCAGTTTCGTTTCCAGTTTCTCTGCGATGGCAGAACCTCCGGCCTGAGTGAGGAAGTTTTCGCTCTCAAACTGTACGGCAGGCTCGGTGTAGCTCCATGAGCCTACTACGCTGCTAGCTGTGGTGGTAACGTCGCCGGCTACGGAAGAAATCAAGTTGCTGAGCAAGCTTGAGGTCTTGGATGCGGTAGAGTCGAGAGAGCTGGTAGCGCTGCTGACGACGCTGTTGAGCACGTTGCCAAGCACGTCTGATGTTGTAGACGAAGTGCTACTGCTTGATGTTGACGTTGTGGTCGATGAAGTGGCTGCTTGGGTGACGCCTGAGAGTAGGTTAGACAGAATACTCTGTGCGTTGCCGCTCTGTACGAAGGCGAGAGATAGAATCATGCCTGTGAGAATCATCTTTTTCATAACTGCATTTGTCTTTAATGTTTGTCTATATGTTTGAGTTTAATTTTTGCCTATATGAAATGTTCCCCTATATAATATATGAGTGATAATGGCTCTTTGGGTTTACTCAGTCTGCTACTTTTTTTGCTCAATCTGCAGCGTTACCTGCGTCTTTGACAGCTGAGAGTATCTTTTCGGCCAGGACCAAATCCTCGGGGTAGGTGATTTTGATGTTCGTCGTTTCGCCGTCCACAACGTGGATGGGCACATCCGGCAGGTAGCGGAGCACAACGCCGCAGTCGTCGGTTGTGACGAAGTTCGGGTCCTTGAGTCCAGTGCCGTATGCTTCCCGGATGGTCTCGAGACGGAATCCCTGCGGGGTCTGCACGTTGCGAAGTGTAGACCGGTCGGGGATGCGGACGATACAACCGTTGCTGTCCACCTCGCAGATGGTGTCGGTACATGGTACGGCCACTTCGACGGCCCGATGCTCCTTAAGAGCCTCGACGGTGTCGGTGATGATGCGCTGCGAGACGAGGCAACGTACGGCATCGTGTATGAGGAGGTTGACGGTTGTCGAGCCATCGTCCGCTGCCGAATCACTGCTCGCTGCTGGCTCATCGTCCGCTGCCGACCCGAGGGGAGAGGAGTAGAGACTTATGGCGGCCAGGCTGGAGTGGTACCGCTCCTTGCCTCCAGGCACAATGTGGCGAACCTTGGGGTAGGGTGCGGCAATCTGCCGTATGCGGTCCAGGTAGTCGGCATGGCCAACGACGACTATCTCGTCTATTCCGGCATTGAGGCTGAAGGCCCGTATGCTGTGTTCGAGTATAGAGCGTCCTGCAATCCGTATGAACTGCTTCGGTTCGGTCGTCTGCATACGGTGTCCGCTGCCACCGGCCAAGAGTACTGCAACGTTCTTCATGCCAACAGGGTTTTGGTCACTATTAATGTGTCTCAGTGTCGGTTTAGACTCGAACGGGAGCCGAAACCGCCCTGCAAAGTTATTGAAATATGAGATGTTTTGCAAACAAATGGGGAAAATATTGTTGCTCGGGCAATAAAAAACCGTGAAAAGTCAGATATGTTGAAAAAAATAACTAAATTTGCGGCATTGTATACTGCCGCCAAGGCCGATAGGCAACAGCGTTTTTGTTGCAGACAAGACGAGACAAGATGACAGACGACAACAAGAAGTTGAGCAGCGACACAGAGGTGGTCTATATCTCGGACACGAAGTTGAGAAAGAGGCATCGCCGTGTGCGGTATGTCTTGTTCTTCGTGTGCGGTATGCTGACTGCCATAGGTTTGCTCTTCCTGGTTTTCGCTTTTCCGCCACTGCGCAAGTATGTGCCGGGCTATTTCGACCCCTACAAGCGTTCGATACTGATACAGAGCGCCATGCGCATCGACAGCCTGGAGCACGAGAACGACTTGCGTGCCGCTTATCTCGACAACCTCGTTGCGGTGCTCAAGGGTGAAGGCCAGACTGAAGCCGTGCAGCCGTACGACAGTAGCGTGCAGGTCTTCCGCGACACGTCGTCGCTTGTGGCGTCGGCACGCGAAACGGCTTTCGTGACCGGTTATGAAGAGCAGGAGCAGTTTGCCCTCAATATCCTTCACCGCCATGGCGCGGGGCATCAGTCGCCGACTTTCCTGACACCTGTCAAAGGAGAGCTTCTCAGCACTATGTCGGACGGGGAGACGGCCGTGCGCATCACCTGCGTCGGACTGGCCGATGAAATGCCGGTGCTGGCTCCGGCCGAGGGAACGGTCATCCAGTGTACCTATCTCATGGACCAAGGCTTCCAGGTAGTGCTGCAGCACGGCGACGATTATGTCTCTATATTCAGTCATCTGACCTCAGTCATGGTCGAAGGCGGCGAGACGCTTATGCCCGGGCAGGTCATGGGCCATGCAGGCAGCAAGCCCTCCGGCGAGACGAATGTGGCCGCTTCCGACAGCATCATGACCAGCCGTATCTTGCCCGACAGCTGGGTCGGCATTCAGGTCTGGCACCGGGGAAACTGGGTAGACCCCGTCGCGCTCATGTCGCTATAACATCGCTTATTCCGCTATAAATCAACATTGTTGAAACAATATAATGAATCAGAATATCAAAAAACGCAGTCTGGCCATATTGGGCAGCACGGGCAGCATCGGGCGGCAGACGCTCGAGGTGTGTGCCGAGCATCCGGACTTGTTTGAGGTATATGCCATCACGGCCAACCGCAGCGCCGAGCTTCTCGTCAAGCAGGCGCGGGAGTTCCGGCCCGAAGTCGTGGTCATCGCCGACGAAACGTACTATCCGCAGGTCAAGGAAGCCCTGGCTGACTTGCCCATCAAAGTTTGGACTGGCGCCGACAGCCTTTGCCAGGTCGTTCAGGCCGAACCTATAGACATGGTCGTCACGGCGATGGTAGGCTTTGCCGGATTGCGCCCCACGGTGGCTGCTATCAAGGCTCACAAGGTATTGGCTTTGGCCAACAAGGAAACCCTCGTCGTAGCCGGACGTTTGATTATGGACTTGTGCAAAGAGTATCAGGTGCCTATCCTGCCGGTCGACTCCGAGCACTCGGCCATCTTCCAGTGCCTGCAGGGGGAGGGCGAACCCGAGAAGCTGATAATCACAGCCTCGGGAGGTCCGTTCCGTACCTTCAGTATGGAGCAGATGCGCGATGTCACGGCCAGTCAGGCCCTCAAGCATCCCAACTGGGATATGGGCGCCAAGATAACCATCGATTCGGCATCGATGATGAACAAAGGCTTTGAAGTCATCGAGGCCCGTTGGCTCTTCGGCATGACCGTGGACCGCATTGAGGTGTGCGTGCATCCGCAGAGCATCGTGCACAGCATGGTGCAGTTCCCCGACGGAGCGATAAAGGCGCAACTCGGCATGCCCGACATGAAGGTGCCCATCGCCTATGCCCTGGGCTATCCGAACCGCATGCCGAGCCACATCAACGGCAAGTTGACCATCGACGACTATGCATCGTTGACCTTCGAACGTCCCGACTTGGACCGCTTCCCCAACTTGCAGCTGGCCTTTGACGCTTTGGCCGAAGGAGGCGACCGCACCTGCGTGCTCAATGCAGCCAATGAGGTGACAAATGCCGCCTTCCGTCAGGGTAAGTGCCGCTTCCTGCAGATGGCCGAGGTCAATGCCAAGACCCTTCAGGCCATGCCGCTTGTGGCCCAGCCTTCACTCGAGGATTACTTTGCCATCGATGCAGAGGCCCGTATCAAGGCGCGCGAGATACTGGGCATATAATAATTTTGTCAAAATGTTTTCATCAGTTTTCTGGTTTAAGGCATTCGAACTGATTGCCAGTCTATCCATCCTTGTCTTTGTACATGAGTTGGGCCACTTCATGTGGGCACGCATCTTCAAGGTCGGAGTAGAGAAGTTCTATCTCTTCTTCGATACCACCAACTTTGCCCTTCTGCGCTGGAACAAAAAAGGCCTGCATCTGCTGGACCTCATCCATTTCCCCAAGCTGGTCAATCCGAGCGACACCGAGTACGGCATTGGCTGGATACCGCTGGGCGGTTACTGCGCCATAGTCGGTATGATTGACGAGACCCACGACAGCGGGTCGGCCGACTTCGAGCGTACGGATGCCTTTATCAAGAAGAGCCGTTTCGCGCGGTTTATGATTATGGTGGGCGGCGTGCTCAACAACCTGATCCTGGCCGTCGTCATCTACATCGGTTTGAGCTGGCATTACGGCAAGGATATCATAGAACCCAAGAACCTGCCTTACGGCGTCAACTACAGCGAACTGGCCAAAGCCGTCGGCTTCGAAGACGGTGACCTCATCGTGGCCGTGGACGGCAAGGAAATCAGGGACTACAATGCCCTGGGTTCGGCGCTCCTGCTGGGCAACGACGTGACCGTCGAACGTGGCGGCGCCCGTCTTGCCATAGCTCTGCCGGATACACTCGGCACACATTTCCTGGCTCACAAGGAGGCTTTGGCGCAGTTCGTAGACGTACGGATGCCGATGGTGCTGGGCGAGATAGGCGAAGGAACGCCGGCTGCACTTGCCGGAATGGCCGTCGGTGACAGCATCGTGGCCATCGACAGCGTGCCGACACCCTACGCCCATCAGGTGCGCAGTCAGTTGGCGCTGCATTGCGGCGACACCGTGGCAGTCAGCTATTGGCGCGACGGTAAGTTGCAGGTTGCTTCGGTCGGCTTGGGCGATGACGGCAAGCTGGGCATCTATCAGAAAAACCTCATCGGCATGGAGTGCTTCACCCATATCGAGTACACCTTGGCTGAGGCCATCCCGGCCGGATTCAGACAGGGATGGGATATGCTCTATAACTATGTGCGGCAGTTCAAGCTCGTCTTTACCAAGGAGGGCGCACGCGAGTTGGGCGGTTTCGGCACCATGGGTTCCATCTTCCCCGAGGAATGGCACTGGCGGACCTTCTGGTCGCTGACGGCTTTCTTCTCAGTGGCTTTGGCCTTTATGAACATACTGCCCATCCCGGCCCTTGACGGCGGCCACATCATGATACTCATCATCGAGGCCATCATACGCCGTCCGCTGAGCGACAAGGTGAAAGACATCCTTCAGTACATTGGCTTCGGATTCGTCCTCTTGCTGCTGATACTGGTCAACCTCAACGACATCATCAAGTTCCTCTTTTAATAGAAGCAAAAGAAAAAAAGAGAGAGGGGCAGAATGGGAAATTACCATTCTGCCCCTCTCGGGTTATTATGCTATGCAAAGCGGAAAGGCCCTTGTGCAGAGCCTAACCGTCGGTGCTTAGAGTTTGTCGTTTGATCCGAGTACGTCTACAATCTTGTGGATGTACATCTTCTTCATATTGTCGCGGGCAGGAGTGAGGTACTGGCGAGGATCGAAGTGTGAAGGATTCTCGGCCAGGTGCTTGCGGATAGCTGCAGTCATAGCCAGACGTGAGTCTGAGTCGATGTTGATCTTGCAGACAGCGCTCTTGGCAGCCTCGCGGAGCTGCTCCTCAGGGATACCGATGGCATCAGGCAGCTTGCCGCCATACTTGTTGATGGTGTCGACCTCTTCCTGTGGAACTGATGAAGAACCGTGGAGTACGATAGGGAATCCGGGGAGCTTCTTCTCGATTTCGTGGAGCACGTCGAATGCCAGCGGAGGGGGAACGAGTTTGCCGGTCTTGGGGTCGCGTGTGCACTGCTCAGGAGTGAACTTGTATGCACCGTGGCTTGTGCCGATAGAGATGGCCAGAGAGTCGCAACCTGAACGGGTAGCGAAGTCGATAACCTCCTCGGGCTTGGTATAGTGAGATGTAGCAGAGCTAACCTCGTCCTCTACGCCAGCCAATACGCCGAGCTCGGCCTCGACCGTAACGTCGTACTTGTGAGCGTAGTCAACAACCTGCTTTGTGATCTTGATGTTCTCCTCGTATGGGAGGGCAGAACCGTCGAACATCACTGAAGAGAAGCCCATGTCGATGCAGTCCTTGCAAGTCTCGAAGCTGTCGCCGTGGTCGAGGTGGAGGACAATCTGAGGATTGGGCAGACCCAACTCCTTGGCATACTGTACGGCACCTTCAGCCATGTAGCGGAGGATGGTCGGGTTGGCGTACTTGCGGGCGCCTTTCGAAACCTGCATGATGACAGGAGACTTGGTCTCAACGGCTGCCTGTACGATAGCCTGCATCTGCTCCATTGTGTTGAAGTTGAAGGCCGGAATGGCATATCCGCCCTTTACTGCCTTGGCAAACATCTCACGGGTGTTGACCAGGCCCAGATCTTTGTAATTTACCATAATCTTAAATTTTACGTTATAATTTGGTATAGTGTGTAGATAATGTCTTGTTCAAACAGATTCGGGTCCGTCCCGATACAAGCGCAAAGATAATGCATTTTGCACGATTAGTTGCATTTTAGGTGCTAAAAAGCCCTATCTCCAAGCGGTTTTGTCGGAAAAGTAAAATATAAATGGCAAAAAATCTGCCAAAAATTTGGAAGTGCAGAAAATATGCTTTACCTTTGCCGCCGAAAATAATAAAAGTTTCACATCCGACATGAAGTCTTTTGGACGATTTTATTCCTATTATTATTTTTACTTTGCAGAAGATGTAAGGTCGGGCAGTCGCGTGTGTGCATGAGCGAAACGGTGAAACAAGCAAAGCTGATAAATTCATAAACCACATAAGTCCCGACCTTAAAAAGTCGGGACTTCTTTTTTTATACAACGCATATATGAGCAAAATGAAGGTGGCCATACAGGGCCAGAAGGGATGTTACCACGAGTGGGCGGCCAAGCAGTACTTCGCCGGCCAGGACCTTGAGACGGTGTGCTGCACGACCTTTCAGGGCGTGTTCGACACCCTGGCCGCAGACCCGGGCGTACTGGGCATCGTGGCCATCGAGAACACCATAGCCGGCAACCTGCTGCAGAACCACGAACTGCTGCGCAACTCGCAACTGCAGATTGTGGGCGAGCATCGCCTGCACATCAGCCACGTCCTGTGCGCTCTGCCGGGCACGAAGATGGACGACCTCGTCGAGGTCAATTCTCACCCGATAGCCCTGCGTCAGTGCGAGGTCTTCCTGCAGACGCGCCTGCCCAATGTCAAGGTAGCCGAGATGGCCGATACGGCAGGTTCGGCCAAGATCATCAAAGAGCGCAACCTGGTTGGCCATGCCGCCATCTGCTCGGAGTATGCCGCCAACCTGTACGGCATGGAGATACTGGCCCGCGGGATAGAGACCAACAAGCGCAACTTCACCCGTTTCCTCATTCTGCAGGACAAGTTCGCACCGGTCCTGACCGTCAAGCGCGACGAAATCAACAAGGCCAGCATCGACTTCTGCGTGCGTCACACACAGGGTTCGCTGACCAAAGTGCTCACCATCCTCTCCTTCTACGGCATGAACCTCACCAAGATACAGAGCATGCCCATCATCGGCCGCGAGTTCGAGTACCGGTTTTTCATCGACCTGACCTTCGACGACTACATCCAGTACCGCAATGCCCTGGACGCCGTACGGCCCTTTGCCACCGACTTCCAGATACTGGGCGAGTACAAGGAGAATACCGAAATCTTTGACCGATGAAAGAGATAAGACCCGCACAAAGAATAGGCCACGTCGAGGAATACTACTTCTCGCGCAAGCTCAAGGAGGTGGCAGCCATGAACCGTCAGGGCGGCCCTGCCGTCATCAACCTCGGCATCGGCGGCCCGGACTTCAAGCCGTCGTCAGAGACCGTCATGGCCCTGATAGAGGACGTCATGCGGCCCGATGCGCACAGCTATCAGAGCTACGTGGGCCTGCCAGAACTGAGAGAGGCCTGGGCTTCCTTCTACGGACATTGGTATGGCGTGACGCTTGACCCCGCCTCCGAGATGCTGCCCCTGATTGGGTCCAAGGAAGGCATCATGCATGTGAGTATGGCCTTGCTCAACCCCGGCGACAAGGTGCTCGTGCCCGATCCGGGCTATCCGACCTATACGTCCGTCAGCCGGCTGGTGGGGGCAGAGGTAGTGACTTACGACCTGACACCCGAACACGATTGGGAACCGGACTTTGACGCTCTTGAGGCCCGTCCGGACATCGACGAGGTCAAACTGATGTGGGTCAACTATCCGCACATGCCGACGGGCCATTGCGCCACGATGGAGCTGCTCGGCAAGATAGTCGACTTCGGCCGCCGTCACAATATCGTCATCGTCAACGACAATCCCTATTCGTTCATCCTCAACGACAAGCCGCTGTCGATATTCTGTGTGCCGGGAGCAAAAGACATCTGCATGGAGTTCAACTCGATGTCAAAGAGCCACTCGATGGCGGGATGGCGCCAGGGTATCGTGGTGGCCAAGAAGGAGTACATCGATTGGATAGTCCGCGTGAAGAGCAACGTCGACTCGGGCATGTTCCGGCCCATGATGAAGGCTGCCGTAGCCGCCCTTCACAATCCGGCCGACTACTACAAGCGTCAGAATGAAGCCTATCAGGTGCGCCGCATTGCCGCCGAGCAGATCATGCGACATCTGGGCTGCAGCTTTGACCCCGACCAGCGCGGCCTCTTCCTGTGGGGACGTATTCCCGACAGTGCTGCAGGAGCCGAGTCCGTCACCGAACCCGTGCTGCAGCAGGCGCGCGTCTTCATCACGCCCGGATTCATCTTCGGTCACAACGGCGAACGATACATCCGCATCAGCCTTTGCGCCCCGTTCGAGAAGATGCAGGAAGCTTTGCTGCGCATACAGGCCGCAGGACTTTGAGGCGCTTCGAGGGCAAGGCCCGTCACCGCATTGGGGCGTCGGACTAACAAGAACTTATAAAACAAAACTTACTTAAAAAGCATATATTATGGAAATGAATTTCGAGTCGATACTGCTGCCGGGCATGGATGCCAAGCGTCCGCTGGTAATAGCCGGTCCATGCAGCGCCGAGAGTGAAGAGCAGGTTCTGACCACAGGTCGTGATTTGGCAGCACGTGGCATTAAGGTATTCCGTGCCGGCATCTGGAAGCCGCGCACCAAGCCGGGCGGATTTGAGGGCGTAGGCATGATTGGTCTGCCGTGGCTGCAGAAACTCAAGGCCGAAACCGGTATGTACACTTCGGTTGAGGTAGCCACCAAGGCCCATGTCGAGGCTGCCCTGGCCTTTGGCGTAGACATCCTCTGGATCGGCGCACGCACCACGGCCAACCCCTTCGCCATGCAGGAGATAGCCGACACCCTGCAGGGACACGACGTGCCCGTGCTCATCAAGAATCCTGTCAACCCCGACGTCGAACTCTGGGTGGGCGGCATCGAGCGCATCTACCGCGCCGGTATCCACAGGCTGGGAGTCATACACCGCGGATTCTCCAGCGCCGACAAGAGCATCTACCGCAATGTGCCCAACTGGCATATTGCCATCGAACTGCGCCGTCGTTTCCCGAACCTGCCCATCATCGCCGACCCTTCGCACATGGGCGGACGCCGCGACCTCATCCAGCCGCTTAGTCAGCAGGCCATGGACCTCGGCTTCGACGGACTCATCATCGAGAGCCATTGCAATCCCGACGAGGCCTGGAGCGATGCCAAGCAGCAGGTCACGCCCGAACGGCTCGAGGAGATACTCCGCGCACTGGTCATCCGCGACACGGCCAAGACGACCGAAGACCTGGCCGACCTGCGTCTGCAGATTGACGAGATAGACGAGAAGATACTCGAGATTCTGGCCAAGCGCATGCGCATATCGTGCGAGGTGGCCCAGTACAAGAAGGAGAACGGCATCTCCGTGCTGCAGGCCCAGCGTTATGACGAGATTCTGACCAAACGCAGTCAGGAAGGTGCGCAGCTCGGCATGGGGGTAGACTTCATCAAAGACGTCTTCGAAGCCATCCACACGGAGTCCGTACGCCGGCAGATGGAGATTATCAACCGCTAGTAACCTGCTCCTCCGATGAAGATTGTAATCCTAGGCAGCGGCAAGATGGGCATGTTCATGGCCGATACACTATGTATGGACCATGACGTGGCCGTCTATGCCCGCCATGCGGAGAAACTCCGCTACTGTCTGAACGTACGCCGGTTCACCACCTTCGACGAAATCCGCGAGTTCAATCCCGACCTGCTCATCAATGCCGTGACCATCAGCAACACTTTGCCCGTCTTCGAGCAGGTGCTTCCCTATCTCGACAAGCGCTGTATGCTGAGCGACATTGCGTCTGTCAAGACGGGACTGCCCGAGTTCTATGCCGCTTCGGGCCATCCTTTTGTCTCGACGCATCCGATGTTCGGTCCGACATTTGCCAACCTCAGCGACCTCAGCCGCAACTATGCCATCATCATCAGCGAGAGCGACGAGGCGGGCAAGGCTTTCTTCCACGATGTCTATGCCAGTCTGCGGCTCAATATCTTCGAGTACACCTTCGCCGGCCACGACGAAACCATTGCCTACTCGCTGACCATTCCCTTCGTCTCTACCCTGGCCTTTACGGGCGTGATGAAACCGCAGGACGCTCCGGGCACGACGTTCAAGAAGCATATGGACATCGCCCGCGGCCTGCTCAGTGAGGACGATTATCTCCTGACCGAGATTCTCTTCAATCCCCATTCGCCCGAGCAGATAGACTCGATAGTAGCGCAGCTGACCGAGCTCTCCGACATCATCCGCCAGCACGACACATCCCGCCTGCTCGCCTACATCAACCGCTCCAGGGAGAATATCCGGGGACAGAAATAAGGTTCGGAGGGGAATGCCCTTCCCTTTATTTTGTCCTCCAGCCGCAAAAGTACAGTCGACTGCACAAGGCAACGCAGATATCTGCATTTACGATTGCAGATATCTGCGTTGTCACTTGCAGTTATCTGTGTTGAAAGCCGTTCTTTAGTTATTCCATCCTCCCGTATTTCATTTCCTCGCCGTTTTTGTCGTATTGCTTTCGCTTGCCGACAGGAGGTTCCGTAACTGAAATGCGCACCACGGCAGTGCGGGATAAAGAACGGGCTATGCTTTGGTCAAAGGCGTCCATGTGTTGCGGGAGGAAACGTTGGCAAATCAGGCGAAGTCCGTGAATCTTTTCCTCGTCATCGGTGACTATCTCAGCCTGGCCAAAAGCAATGGCCGAATTGTATTGCAACGTAAAACTGCCGTCTTTTGGGCCGACGGTAGGTGTGCAGCGGGTTACGGCCGAAAGACAAACCTCGGGGTGTGCCTCGATGGCTTCCATTTTCTTGCCCTCCAAGGCACCGTGGAAATACCAGTTCACATCGTCTTCCGATGCGAGCGACAAAGGCACGCAGTATGCTTTCCCGTCGGCATCTACAAAACTTACGGTAATGTATGGAGCTTTGTGCATTACCTCCAAGGCCCATTTGCTGTCCATTGCTCTCGATTCTTTACGCATGTTTCTCTTAGTTTTTTATACAATCGCTTTTCAGTGCATCTTCTGATTCCGACATCTGTTTAGGCGGAATCTCGGTGCAAAGATAATGTGAAAATTTCAAGCGTCATCATACACTTTTTGACCGAAGCCGGGCGGATGGATTCAGCATCTCAGTCAAAAAGCAAAACGCATCTCAGTCATGGCCCAAAATAAACCCAGTTGGGTTTTAAAATAAATCCAGTTGAGTTTCAAAAAAAATCCAGTTGGGTTGCAAAACGGCCTTTGTCAGTCCTCGCTGAACTTGGTCAGCATCTCGCGGTAGCTCTTGAAGATATGGCTCTTGGAGAGCATGCCAAGATAGGTGCCCGACTGGTCGATGAGGGGCAGGCTCCAGGCGTTGGTGTTGTCGAAGAGGTTCATGACTTCAGCCATATTCATCTCGGGATGGATTTTGGCCAACGGACCAATCATGATGTCCTGCACCGACATGCGGTCGTAGAGCCGGGGCTGGAACATGATGTTGCGGATGTCGTCGAGCGTCACGATGCCCAGGAAGTGTCCGTCGCTCTCGCACACCGGGAAGGTGTTGTGGCGGGCCTTTGACACCAGCTTGACCAAATCTCCGAGCTTCATGTCGGGCGAGATGACCTGATAGTCGGTCTCGACAAAATCCTCGAGGTGCAGAAGCGTGAGCACGGCCTTGTCCTTGTGGTGCGTGATGAGTTCGCCCTTGAGTGCCAGACGGCGGGTGTAGATGGAGTAGGGCTCGAAGAAGAGAATCGTGACGTAAGAGATGCACGAGGCAATCATGAGCGGCAGGAAGAGGTCGAAGCGTCCGGTCAGTTCGGCCGACAGGAAGACGCCCATCAGGGGGGCGTGCATCACGGCGCTCATCACCGCAGCCATGCCGAACACGGCGAAGTTGGGCGAGGGCAGGTAGGTGAAACAGCCGAAGTGGTTGAGGACGTAGGCAAAGAGAAAACCAGCGAAGTTGCCCAGGAACAAGGATGGGGCGAAGGTGCCGCCCACACCGCCACCTCCGTTGGTGGCAGCCGTCGCAAACGATTTGGTCAGCATGATGAGGACGATAAACACACAGATGACCAGGAACTGCGTGTCTTGTATGCCGTCGCTGCCGGTGTGGTCGATAAGGGCGCCGAAGAGCGAGCGGTCGGCAATCTCGCTGTAGTGGCCGTTGTAGAGCTGCTGGATGCTGTCGTAGCCCTCACCGTAGAGGGGAGGAAGCAGGAAGATGGAGACGCTCAGGAACAGGCCGCCGCACAGCCATTTGGTCCACGGACTGCGCATACGCTTGAACCAGTCCTCGGCCACGAAAGTGGTGCGGGTGAAATAGAGCGACACGAAGCCGCAGAAGATGCCCAGCAAGATGACGAACGGGATGCGCTCGAGGTTGAAGTCCATCACGTCGTTGAAGCTGAACATGGCCGTTGGACCGTCGACGGCATAGGCAACGGAGGCAGCCGTGACCGACGAGATGAGCAGGGGCATGATGGAGAAAGCCGTCAGGTCGAGCATCAGAACCTCGATGGTGAACAGCAGTCCGGCTATCGGGGCCTTGAAGATGCCGGCGATGGCGGCCGTGGCTCCGCATCCGAGCAGAATCATCAGTGCGTGCTGGTCCAGGCGGAACTTACGGCCCAGGTTGGAGCCGATGGCAGAGCCCGTCAGCACGATAGGCGCCTCGGCACCTACCGAACCGCCGAATCCGATGGTCACGCTCGAGGCCAGGATGCTGGAGTAGATGTTGTGCAGTTTGATGATGGACTTGCGCTGGGAGATGGCGTACAGAATCTTGGTGACGCCGTGCGAGATGTCGTCCTTGAGAATGTAGCGCACGTAGACGCCTGCTATGAGGATGCCGACGGCCGGCCACAGCAGGTAGAGGTAGTCGGCTCCCTCGCCGAAGGGGGCGACCAACAGGTGCTGGAAGGTGTGGATAAGCCATTTGAGGATAAGGGCGGCCACAGCGCCTCCCAGGCCCGTCAGGAAGGCAAGTATCAGCACCAGGTGTTGCTCGGTGACGTGGTTGCTCTCCCAAGTCAGAATCTTGTCAAACCATTTGGAATTTCTCATTTCCCCGTCTTTGTCGGTTGCTCTTGCTTTTTGTTTGTTTGCCGATGATGTTTTGTCCGGTCATCGGATGACGTTGATGAGTCCGCCGTCACCGACCTTGATGATGCCCGACGGAGCGGGATTCTCGCGTTCGTCCTGGCGCAGGGGCACGATGTAGTCGACGGCCTGCTTGATTTCGTCCGAGATGTCGGCGTAGCAGCGTGCCGTGGGCTGTCCGCTGATGTTGGCCGAAGTGCTGACCAGCGGTTTCTTTAGGCGGGCGCAGAGTGCGTGGCTGACCTGCTCGGACGTGATGCGCATGCCCATCGTGCCGTCGGCGGCGATGAGTTCGGGAGCGACATTGCGGGCTCGCGGCAGGATGAGGGTGAGCGGCTTGTCGGCCACGTCCCAAAGGTCCCAGGCCGTGTCGGGAACGTCCTTGAAGTAATAGTCCACGCGTCCGATGGCGTCGCACAGACAAAGCATGGACTTGCAGTCCTCGCGCCTCTTGATCTGGTAGATGCGGCGTACGGCCTCGCTATTGGTGGCATCGCAGCCGAGTCCCCACACCGTGTCGGTGGGGTAGAGGATGACGCCTCCTTTCTCCAGGACGGCGATGGCCTCGGCGATGGCCCGGTTGAAATCTTCGTTGTTTTTGTACATAGTCTTCAGTTTGTCTGAATCTTATCTTACTTGTTGTGCCTATGAGTCTTGTCGTGTCGGCTGACTCGAGCGCAAACTGTATGCGCTGGGCCGGCAAAGGTATGGAAAAATCCACCACATTGACCCGGCGGGCCGGCATTTTGTCGGGATTGCACGCCAAAAGGCCGCGCTTTGTCAACTCGAAGTGGTCATTGGGCGGCCGACTGGGCCGATCCGTTGCTCAATTCTATCACTTCCAGGTCTTTGATTTGCCCCTGGTCGAGGGTGAAACGCATCAGCGTGCGCTGGACCTGTATTCCCTGTGTGCCTGCTGCTCCCGGATTGAGCACGAGTGTGTGCAGGTTGTGGTCGTAGACGGCCTTGCAGATGTGTGAGTGCCCGCACACGAAGAGCATCGGCGGGTTCTGCCGCAGGGCCTGGTACAGGTCTCTGGGCCAACGGCCGGGATAGCCGCCGATGTGCGTCATCCACACCGAGACGCCCTCGAGCGTAAACTTCTGGTCCTTGGGGTAGCGGAGGCGCATGGAGTGCGGGTCGGCGTTGCCCCATACGATGCGGCACACCTTGCCCGTCGCTTCCAGCCGGTCGCAGATTGTCTCGTCCACCACATCGCCGGCCAACCAGATTTCGT
Organism: bacterium; assembly: GCA_963631395.1. Taxonomy (GTDB): domain Bacteria; phylum Bacteroidota; class Bacteroidia; order Bacteroidales; family UBA3663; genus Liminaster. Next base: position 48,442 of record CAVGQN010000007.1, on the reverse strand, counting down.
CGCATGGAGCGAAGTACTTCAGGTAGCGGTCGTCCCACCAGGCGTGGGTGTCGCTCAACAGTCCAATCCTTTTCATCACGTAGCTCAAATGGTGCCTGAACGGCAAATCAATGTTGTTTTGTGAGGGCAAATATACATATTTTCGTCAAAAGACAACCTGCCTTACTCCAAAATGTGCCGAAAATGGGGCAAAAATGCGCCTTTTCGATGGAAAAATAGAATCGCCCGGCGTCGTTTTATGTCAAAATGCGGCAAAAAAAGAGTTTTTGCCAAATATTTGTCGATATTCTTGTCCGTTTCTTGCGCGTTAGGAAAATGTTTTGTATCTTTGCACCTGATTTTGGCCTAATACGGGCTTTGTACAACGAAAAAAGCAAAAAAACGAACTCAATATGGAAAAGAAACCTGTCGTGCTGAGCGGCATCCGCTCTACCGGACATCTGCATTTGGGAAACTACTACGGTGCCTTGCGCAACTTTGTCGAGATGCAAAGTGACTATGACTGCCGGTATTTCATCGCCGACTACCACTCGCTGACCACACAGCCTGACCCCCAGGTGCTCAACCCCAACGTGCGCAGCATCCTGTCAGAATACCTCGCCGCCGGCATGGACCCGGACAAGTGCGTCATCTACATACAGAGCGACGTGCCGCAGACGTGCGAGTTCTACACGCTGCTCAACATGCATGCCTATCTCGGCGAACTCGAGAAGACGGTGAGCTTCAAGGACAAGGCCCGCAAGCAGCCCAACAACGTCAACGCCGGACTGCTGACCTATCCGGTTCTGATGGCTGCCGATATCCTGCAGCACAAGGCCAACTTCGTGCCCGTCGGCAAGGACCAGCTGCAGCACCTCGAGATGGCGCGCAACTTCGCCGTCCGCTTCAACCACTTCTACAAGACGGACTTTATGGTCGAGCCGAAGCCCTATGAGGCAAAGGGCGAGCCAGTCAAGGTGCCCGGCCTGGACGGCAGTGGCAAGATGGGCAAGAGCGAAGGAAACTGCATCTACATCAACGACGAGGACGATGTGGTCATCAAGAAGTTCAAGAAGGCCGTGACGGACATGACTCCGGCTGAGCCAAACAGCGAGATGACCGAGCCCATCAAGAATCTGTTCTTCTTCCTCAAGCTCGTCAGCACGCAGGAAACTTATGACCAGTTCCTCGCAGCCTGGAACGACTGCTCCATCCGCTACGGCGACCTGAAGATGCAGATTGCCGAGGATGTGCTCAAAGTGACACGGCCCATACGCGAGCGCTACAAGGAAATCTATGCCGACGCCGACTATCTGAACAAAGTCCGCGACCAGGGCGCAGAGAAGGCCCGGGCCATCGTCAGCCAAAGTGTGGAAGAGATGCGCCAGATTATGGGCTTCCACCGCTTCTGACTTATAATATTGTACCACTATACAAAACTTGCTTACCGTGTTTGTTAAGTTTTTTTTGACCGTTCTGTTTTTCGCCGTCCTGATAGCCATCGGAATCTATTCCCGCAAGCAGGCTGCCTCAGTCGACGGATTCATACTCGGCGGACGTTCCGTGGGTGGCTGGTTGACAGCCTTTGCCTATGGCACTTCCTACTTTTCGGCTGTGGTCTTCGTGGGTTATGCTGGACAGTTCGGTTGGAAATACGGTTTGGCATCGACATGGATAGGTGTGGGCAACGCCCTTGTCGGTTCGCTGCTCGCCTGGCTGGTGCTGGCTCGCCGGACGCGCCTGATGACACGGCACATACAGAGCCGCACGATGCCTGACTTCTTCGGCATCCGATACGGAAGCATGGGCCTGCGTGTGGCGGCTTCCATCATCGCCTTTGTCTTCCTTATCCCCTACACGGCAGGCGTGTATATGGGTATCTCCAAGCTCTTTGAGATGGGATTCGGCATCCCGTACGAGTATTGTGCCATGCTGATGGCCGTCTTTACAGCCATCTACGTCATACTGGGCGGCTACAAGGCCACGGCCATCAACGATTTCATACAGGGCATCATCATGCTCTTCGGCATCGTGATACTGATCTTCGTGGTGGTGGGCAACCAAGGCGGCCTGACGTCGGCGGTGCAGCAGATGGCCGAGTGCGTGCCGACGGCCCATGATCTGGAGACCGACCGCGCAGGACTGTTTGCCGGCTTCCAGCCCGGCGACTTCGCCTCGTGGTTCGGACCGAATGCCATGAGCCTGCTCGGTGTGGTCATCCTGACCTCGCTGGGCACATGGGGTCTGCCGCAGATGGTGGGCAAGTTCTACTCCATCTCCGACGACAGCGCCATCCGTCGGGGTACGGTCATCTCGACGCTGTTTGCAGTGGTCGTTTCGGGCGGCTGCTACTTCCTGGGCGGTTTCGGACGCTTGTATCCCGAGCCTGCAGTGACGGCTAGCGGCAGTTATGCCTACGACTCTATCGTCCCCTCTATGCTCGAGACGTTGCCTGACATTCTGATTGCGCTCGTCGTGCTGCTGGTGCTTTCGGCCTCTATGTCGACGCTGGCCTCACTGGTCTTGACTTCCGCTTCGACCATGACGCTCGACCTGATTTACCGCGACAAGAAGACACTTCCCGACGAGGCTCCTGAAGGCGAGATAGACGATACGGTGGCCGAGAAGATAGAGCGCCGCAAGGTCGTCATCATGCGTGTGCTGATTGTCTTCTTCGTCGTGATAAGCCTGATGATAGCGCTCAATCCGCCGCAGTTCATTGCCCAGCTGATGGGCATCTCGTGGGGCGCTTTGGCCGGAGCCTTCCTGGCACCGTTCCTGCTGGGTCTCTACTGGAAGGGCGTGACCAAGGCATCGGTATGGGCCTGCTTCGTATGGGGCGTGGGGCTTACGCTGGTGAACATGATGAGCGGCAATGCCCTGATGAACCCCATCGACTGCGGTGCCGTGGCCATGCTGGGCGGATTTGTCGTGGTGTGGATAGTGTCGCTCGTCACGCCGAAGATGAACAGCGCCAAGGTGGAGCGTATATTCAAATGCTATTCGAAGTGAGGATGAACCGCAAGGCGAGGAATGTGCTTTTGGCCATGGCCGTCTGGATGTCAGCCGTCCCATTGACGGCGCAATCAGGCCAATCCGCCCAGTCGGGTCAGGATGAGGGCTATTGGGCCAAGGACCTGATCAGCAGGTTCAAGTTCAATGGCTACGCACAGGCCGGTTACACCTACACTCGCCAGGACGGGAAGAACAGCAATACGCTCGACATCAAGCGCACCTTGCTTTGGGTCAAGGCACAAGTGACGGACCGCTGGTCGTTCCTCTTCATGCACGACTTCAGCAGTGTGGTGCAGGAGTTCTATACGGACTACCGGATTACACCGGACAAGTCGCTGACCGTTCGCTTCGGACAGTTCAAGAACCAGCTGTCTATGGAGAATCCCTACTCGCCGACGGTCTGCGAACTGGTTGACGTCTATAGTCAAGCCGTCACCTATCTGACCGGCTGCGGCTCTGACCCCCTCTACGGGGTGCAGTATGGCCGAGACCTCGGCATCGAACTCTACGGCCAGCTCTTTGACGACCGCCTGTACTACAATGTTCAGCTTCTCAACGGCAGCGGCATCAACCGCAAGGACGAGGATAACAAGAAAGACATCATTGTCAAACTCGACTACCGCCCGCTGAAGGGATTGAAGCTGGTCGCCTCGGCACAGAAGGGCTACGCCACGGCTGTCGGAACGAGCACCTTGTGTCCGCGTATCGAAGTCGGTGACTGCTATCGACGGGACCGTTGGACGGTCGGCGCGGAGTACAAGACCAAGGGCGGACAGACCGACTACTGGAAGAACCGTTGCCTGTCCGTGCGGGGCGAGGTGCTGGGCGGCAGGGACGGCGACATTCACTCGTGGGGTGCCTATGCCGTCACGTCGGTGCCCATCGTCGGCCAACTCGATGCCATCGCTTCGGTCGACTACTTCTGCGGAGCCAAAGACGTCGAGTACTGGACTCCGGCCGGAGGGGGGACGCTCTATGAGGACTACGAGAAGGACCAGACCAACTTGGTTGTCGGACTACAGTACTGGTTCTTCCGCAAGTGCCGCGTCCAGGCGCAGTATACGTGGAGCAACTCGTGGGACCACGGCACCTACAGCCGCATCCAGATTCAGACACAGATTGCTTTTTGACCCTCGGCCGTGAGAGGCCGATGCGGACAAAAGACGAAACAATATATATAATAGTACACAATAAAAAGAAAATATCAACGATGAAGAAACTCCTATTAGGTGACGAAGCCATTGCGCTCGGCGCTTTGCATGCAGGTCTGAGCGGTGTGTATGCTTATCCAGGCACACCGTCGACGGAAATCACGGAATTTATCCAGTCCCATCCTTTGACCCAGGAACGCGGTATCCACAGCCGCTGGTGTACCAACGAGAAGACGGCCATGGAGGCTGCTTTGGGTATGTCGTATGCCGGCAAGCGTGCTTTGGTCTGCATGAAGCATGTGGGTATGAACGTCTGTGCAGACTGTTTTGTCAATAGTGCCATCACCGGATGCAACGGCGGCCTGATAGTGCTCGTGGCCGACGACCCGTCGATGCACTCGAGCCAGAATGAGCAGGACTCGCGCTTCTACGGCAAGTTCGCTATGGTGCCTGTCTTCGAGCCTTCTAACCAGCAGGAGGCATACGATATGGTCGAGGAGGCGTTCAAACTCTCTGAGGACCTCAAGGAACCGGTCCTGATGCGTGTCGTGACACGTCTGGCCCACAGCCGTGCAGCCGTCGAGGTGAAGTCTGAAGCTACGGAGATGAATGCGCTGCATCCAGAGACGGACCGCACACATTGGGTGCTCCTGCCGGGCAATGCCAAGCGTCAGTATGCCTCGCTCATCGAGAAGCAGTCGCGCATGGCCGAGGCTGCCGAGCAGAGCCCGTACAACCGCCTCGAGATGACCGAAGCTCCTGCCAGCCGGATGGGTGTCGTATGCATGGGCATCGGTTACAACTACGTCAAGGAGTCGGTAGGCAACACGATGAACGTGCTCAAGATATCGCAGTATCCGCTGCCTGCCAAGGAGATACAGCAGCTGGCCGCCGTGTCTGACAGCCTGCTCGTAGTGGAGGACGGCCAGCCCGTCGTCGAGCAGGAAATCAAGGGTCTGCTGGGTGTCGGATACAAGATTCTGGGCCGTCTGACCGGCAACCTGCCCCGCACCGGAGAACTCAATCCCGACAATGTCGCCAAGGCTCTGGGTGTTGAGAACCACGTGGCTTTCGACCCGTCGCCAGTGATGGCCGGCCGTCCTCCGCAGTTCTGCCAGGGTTGCGGACACCGTGATGTGTACGGCGCTATCCGCGAGGTCGTTGCCGAGTTCGGCGACAAGGCTCGCGTGTTCGGCGATATCGGTTGCTATACGCTGGGTGCTCTGCCTCCGTTCAAGGCTATGGACTCGACCGTCGATATGGGCGCTTCGATTACTATGGCAAAGGGCGCTGCCGATGCAGGTCTTTGGCCGTCGCTCGCCATCATCGGCGACTCGACATTCACCCACAGCGGTATGACGGGTCTGCTTGATGCCGTCAACGACAAGAGCAATATCGTGGTGGTCATCTCTGACAATCTGACGACCGGCATGACCGGCGGACAGGACTCGGCTGGAACCAGCAAGTACGAGGCTATCTGCCTGGCACTCGGTGTCGAACCCGAGCATGTGCGTGTGATTGTTCCGCAGCCGACCAAGATTGAGGAAATCAAGGCGCTCATTCGCGAGGAAATCAACTACAACGGAGTTTCGGTCATCATACCGCGCCGAGAGTGCATCCAGACTTTGGCCCGTCATGCCCGTCAGAAGGCTGCCGCAGCCAAGAAGGCTTGATGCGTATGGCCTATTATATATAATGTTATAGCTTTTAATGTATGAAAAAAGATATTATTCTATGTGGCGTTGGTGGCCAGGGCATCCTGAGTATTGCCACCATCATCGGAGAGGCTGCCACGGCAGCAGGTCTGAATCTGAAGCAGGCTGAGGTCCACGGCATGAGCCAGCGTGGTGGAGACGTGCAGTCCAACCTGCGTCTCTCGACGGAGACCATCTACTCGGACCTCATACCCCAAGGGGAATGCGATGTCATCATCAGCATGGAGCCTATGGAGGCGCTCCGCTATCTGCCCTATCTCTCCAAGAGCGCGGCAGTGGTGACCTCAACGCAGCCTTTCGTCAATATCCCCAACTATCCCGACGAGGCCGACATCGACGCCCAGTTGAACAAACTGCCTAAGGTGGCCAAACTGAACATCGAGAAGATAGCCAAGGATATGGGCTCGGCCCGTTCGGCTAATGTCGTCCTGCTGGGTATGGCTGCCCCGTATATCGAGATTCTTTCGACCGAAGACCTTCGTGCTGCAGTGGCACGAGTCTTTGCCCGTAAGGGTGAGGCTGTGGTCGAAGCCAATCTGAAGGCTTTCGATGCCGGTGTCGCCGCCGTCAACGAAACCGAGAATGTCTAACCAATCAGGGACGGACCTACGGGTCGCCCGACCAACATAAATCCATCGACCATGTCAAAATTCCCAGTACCGGAGGATTCGTGCCAATATTTCGACAAGGAACACGAAACCATGACCCGAGAGCAGATTGAAGCTCTCCAGGTGAAACGTCTGCAAGATACGGTAAGACGCTGTCTTGCCAACCCCTTCTACAAGAAGCGCCTTGAGGAGGCCGGAGTGACTCCCGAAAGCATAAAGAGCGTAGCGGATGTGCGCCGCATCCCCTTCACGACCAAGCAGGACCTGCGTGAGAACTATCCGTTCGGTTTGGCTTGCGTGCCTTTGCGCGACTGTGTCCGTCTGCACTCCAGTTCGGGTACGACCGGCAATCCGACGGTGATACTCCACACCCAGAATGACCTCGACGAGTGGGCCAATCAGGTGGCACGTAACCTGTGGATGGTCGGACTTAGACCGGACGACGTGTTCCAGAACTCGTCGGGCTATGGTATGTTTACGGGCGGCCTCGGATTCCAGTACGGAGCAGAGCGTCTGGGTATGTTGACGGTGCCGGCCGCTGCCGGCAACTCGCTGCGTCAGATCAAGTTCATGAAGGACTTCGGCACCACGGCAGTGCACGCTGTGCCTTCCTACGTCACTCGTCTCTACGAAGTCATGCAGGAGACGGGCGTTGACCCGCGGAGGGATACGAAACTGAAGGTCTTGGCCATCGGCGCCGAACCTCACAGCGAGGAGCAGCGCAAGCGTATCGAGGAGATGCTGGGCGTCAAGGCCTACAACTCGTTCGGTATGTCGGAGATGTGCGGACCGGGCGTCGGCTTCGAGTGCAAGGAGCAGAACGGTATGCACTTCTGGGAGGATTACTACATCGTGGAAATCGTCAACCCAGAGACTCTTGAGCCCGTGCCGGACGGAGAAATCGGCGAACTCGTGCTGACCAGCATCTGCCGCGAGGCCATGCCGCTGCTGCGCTACCGTACGCGTGACTTGACCCGTGTGCTGGGCCGGACTTGCCCTTGTGGCCGCAACCATGTCCGCCTGGACCGTATGAAGGGCCGCTCTGACGATATGATGGTATTGAGAGGCGTCAACATCTTCCCGATTCAGATCGAGAAGATTCTGATGAATTTCAAGGAACTCGCTTCCAACTATCTCATCACTTTGACCACCGATGAGGAGAACGACAATATGACCGTAGAGGTCGAACTGGAGGAACTCTTCACCGACGACTATCCGCGTCTGCAGGCCCTCAAGAAGGAAGTGACCCGTCAGCTCAAGGACGAAATCCTGCTCACTCCTATCGTCAAACTGGTGCCCAAGGGTTCGCTGCCCGTCAGCGACGGCAAGGCCGTCCGCGTGGTGGACAAGCGCAAGGTCTACCAATAAGGCCGGAGCCAGAACGGGCCGCGAGACTTGAATGTGCAGCCTGAACGGGTTGTGAGTTTTAACGGGCCGTAAGATTTGTACATGGAATAAAAACGCCAAAATCAAGCAATATGACAATCAGACAACTTTCCGTATTCATCGACGACGAGGCCGGTTCGCTGGTCCGTGTCCTCGATGTGCTCAAGAAGGGCGGTCACCAGATTATAACCTCTACACTGACCGACTCTCCGGAATTCGCAATATATCGCGTGCTCTGCACCGAGCCCGAGCAGGCTTACAAGTCGCTGCTCGAAGCGGGGTTCAATGTGATGATGCCCAATGTGTTTGCCCTTGTGGTGGACGATGCCCCGGGTATGGCTGCACAGGCCATCGGAATCCTCTCTGAGGCCGGTATCTCTGTCCGCTATCTTTATAGCTTTCTGCTTGGAGGCAAAGGCATCCTCGTGCTCCGTGTCCACGAGACGGAACGGGCTCAGGAAATCATCACCAAGAACAAACTGAAGGAGGCCAGCGAGTCGGATATCCAGGCTTTGATGGAAAAAGCACTATGACGCTCCTCGAACTGCTGAACAAGGACGACCGTATGGCGGCTGCCAACGGAATGCAGCTTACCGAGATACGGGAGGGTTACGCCAGGGCCGAGATGGATGTCGAGACAAGGCATCTCAATGGCGGAGGCGTGTGTCAGGGCGGATGCTTGTTTACTTTGGCCGACCTCGCCGTGGCTGGCGTGATGAACAGCCAGGGCCTTTTGACCGTAGGCATCGAAAACACCATTGCCTTCCACAATTCGGGCAAGTTGGGAGACCATCTCGTGGCCGAAGCTACCTTGACGTTCAGTCATCACAAGCTCCCTTATTGCGAGGTGCATATCTCCAACCAGGAGGGCACTTTGATAGCAAGCTGTACGGCGCTGTCGTACCGGAAGAAAGCCGAACTCGCGTTCGATGCCCTGATGTAACAGACGGTCGGGCAGTGGAGACAAAGGAGCAAGGTCAGACTTGCTCCGCTTTTGTCAAGGCGAGGAACGAATGTGCCAAGGCGAGAACTGAACAAGTAAAGAACAAACAAAATAAAAAATGATTCATAATCCTAAATATGAATGCATGAGCCGCGAAGAGATGACGGCCCTGCAGAGCGAACGGCTCCGGAAGGTGGTGCAGACGTGCTACGACAAGGTGCCGTTCTACCACAACAAGATGGACAAGATGGGTGTCAAACCCTCCGACATCAAAGGTATAGAAGACATACACAAACTGCCGTTTACGACCAAGACGGACCTGCGCGACGAATATCCCTTTGGCCTGCAGAGCGTGCCGATGACTGAGGTGCGCCGCATTCACGCCTCTTCCGGCACAACGGGCAAACCCGTGGTCGGCACCTATACGGACAACGACCTGGCCAACTGGGCTGAGGGCGTGGCCCGTGTGATGGCTGCCGGCGATGTAGGTCCTGGCGATGTGGTGCAGGTATCGTATGGCTATGGCCTCTTCACGGGCGGTCTCGGCGCTCATGATGGCGCCCATGTGCGCGGTGCCGTGCAGCTGCCGACTTCTGCCGGTAACAGCGAGAAGCAAATCATGGTGATGAAAGACTTCGGCACGACCGTCCTCTGCTGCACCCCATCGTATGCATTGCGCCTTGCTGAGGTGCTCGAGAAGAGCGACAAGATTAACATCGAAGACCTGAAACTCCGTGTGGGCTTCTTCGGCGCAGAACCATGGACCGAAGGCATGCGCAAGGAACTGGAGTCAAAACTCCACATCAAGGCCCTGGATATCTATGGTCTGACGGAGATGTCCGGACCGGGTGTAGGCGGCGAGTGCGAGTATCAGGACGGCACTCATCTGTGGGAGGATATGTTCTTCCCCGAGATTATCAATCCGGATACTCTCGAGCCATGCAAGCCAGGCGAATTCGGCGAACTGGTGTTTACGAGCCTTTGCAAAGAGTCTATGCCTATACTTCGCTACCGTACCCGCGACTTGACTCGCCTGATATACGACAGATGTCGTTGTGGTCGTACATCAGTGCGTATGGACCGCATCCTCGGCCGTTCGGACGATATGATGATCATCAGAGGCGTGAATGTCTTCCCGTCCCAGATTGAGACTGTGCTTACGGAATTCCCGGCTTTCACTCCGCAATATTTCATCACCGTCGACCGCAAGAACAACGAAGACACGTTCGACCTGGATGTCGAACTGCGTATGGAGTTCTTCTCGCCCAATCCGTCCAAACAGATGCCTTTCATCAAGCCGCTCTATGACCGCATCGTAAGTCTGGTCGGTATCAAGCCTAATATCCATATCAAGGAACCGGGCTCCATCGAACGTTCGATCGGCAAGGCAAAGCACGTGAAGGATTTGCGTAATTTCCACGATTAAAGACGATATGATGCAGACACCATTGGATTACAATACCGTCACTGAGGCCATCGATTCGATGCGCCTCGGCGATTTCAGCAGGGCGACTATACGCGACATCGCGACGCTCAGTAAAATCCTCGAACAAAAGACGGGCCAGCCTTTTATCCATCTAGAGATGGGTGTACCGGGCTTGAAACCTTCGCAAATCGGTATTGATGCCGAGAAGAAAGCTCTCGACGAGGGTTGCGCGGCTATCTATCCGCCCAATGCAGGTATCGACCGGTTGAAGAATGCTGCCTCCAACTTTGTCAAGGCTTTTATCGGCATTGACCTCAAACCTCAAGGATGCATCGCTACGGTAGGTTCGATGCAAGGCACATTTGCGGTATTCACTACCCTTCATCTGGCTTGCCCCGACAAGGATACGATTTTGTTTATTCATCCCGGATTCCCGGTGCAGACCGATCAGTGCAAGGTCATCGGACTGAAGACGATGGGCTTGGATATCCATGATTATCGCGGCGAGGCACTTATTGCCAAACTGGACGAAATCATGAGCGGTGGCAACATTGCCGGTATTGTCTACTCCAATCCCAACAACCCGTCGTGGGTGTGCTTTACGGACGAAGAACTGAAAGGCATCGGCCAGTTGGCCACGCGGTATGATGTCATCGTGCTGGAGGACCTGGCTTATTTCGCTATGGACTTCCGCCGCGACTTGTCCCATCCGTTCCAGGCTCCGTATCAGGCTACGGTGGCCCGTTATACCGACAACTATGTCATGACCATCTCCGGTTCGAAGGCATTCTCGTATGCCGGCCAGCGTATTGGCGTCTGCTGCATTAGCGATGCACTTTACAATCGGGTGTACAAGCCGCTGCAGGAGATGTTCGGCGTAGGCGAGTTCGGCCGTTTCCTTGATGCGCGTGTCATCTACACGTTGAGTTCGGGCTGTTGTCACAGTGTCCAGCACGCTATGGCTGCCATGATGGAAGCCGCCTGTGACGGTCGGTACAACTTTGTGGGTCAGGTGCGCGAGTATGGCCGACGTGCCGCTTTTATGAAGAAGGTGTTGCTCAACAACGGATTCTACCTTGTCTATGACAACGATATGGGCGAACCTTTGGCCGACGGCTTCTACTTTACGGTTCAGTATCCCGGTATGACGGACCTCCAACTTACCAAGGAACTGATGTACTATGGCATCTCTGTCTATCCGCTGGATACGATGGGAAGCCATGAGCAGGGTGTCCGTGTCTGCACTTCGTTCTTCAAACCGGAGCAGGAGAAGCTGTTCGAGGAGCGCATCGGAATCTTCCACCGTAACCATCAGTGATGAACGTTCTCAAGTGACGCATTCAGAAATAAATACCCATTCATTTACCATGAACAACTTGTTCGCCACTCTAATCAGCAATACGCTCAATATACCATACAAGCAGGTCGAAGCAACTCTCGGCCTGCTTGCCGATGGCTGTACCATACCGTTTATCAGCCGCTATCGCAAAGAGGCAACGGGCGGACTGAACGAGGTGCAGATAGCCGATATCGCCGACCAGCGTGACAGACTGGACGAAATCGAGAAGAGGAAAGATACTATCCTGCGAACCATCGAAGAGCAAGGCAAACTTACCGACGAACTGCGCAAGCGTATCGAAGACAACTGGAACCCAACGGAACTGGAGGATATCTACTTGCCGTATCGGCCCAAACGCCGAACGCGTGCGCAAATAGCCAAGGAAAAGGGACTGGAGCCTTTCGCACAGTTTCTTCTCGCTCAGGCCGCAATGTCCCGTTCTGATATGCCTGTCGGTATGCAGGTGGGCCATTATGTCGACCAAGCTAAAGGCGTGCAGACGCAGGAAGAGGCCATCGCCGGAGCACAGGATATCATTGCGGAGGCCATCTCCGAGAACGAACAGTCGCGTGGCATCGTGCGCCGCAACTTCGGGTTCGATGCAACCATCCGCAGCAAGGTGGTAAAGGACAAGGAAGAGGAGGCCCAGAAATATAGGGACTATTTCGACTTTAAGGAGAAACTGTCCCGGTGCGCTTCGCATCGTCTGCTTGCCATGCGTAGAGGTGAGGCAGAAGGATTCTTGCGGGTAAATATAGAGGGTGACGATGCCGTCTGTATGGAGCGCCTGAACCGCCAGTATGTGCACAACGGAAGCGAGGCCGGCAAGTTAGTGGCCGAAGCTGTCGCTGACGGGTTCAAGCGCCTGCTGAAACCTTCGATAGAGACTGAATTCGCGCAGAGTTCGAAGGAGAAGGCCGACGAGGAAGCCATACGTATCTTCGTCCGTAACCTGGAGCAACTGTTGATGTCACCGCCTCTGGGCCAAAAACGGGTGTTGGCGCTCGACCCTGGATTCCGAACGGGTTGCAAGGTAGTCTGCCTGGATGCTGAGGGTAATCTGCTGCACCATGACGTAATCTATCCGCATCCGCCCAAGAGCCGCTTTGTCGATGCCGTGGATACGATGGAGGAACTCGTGAAAAAATATGGTATTGAAGCAATCTCTATCGGCAACGGAACGGCAAGCCGCGAGACCGAAGAGTTCGTAAGAGGCCTGGATTGCGTGACCCAACACAGGGTGAAAGTCTTTGTGGTGAGCGAGGACGGCGCTTCTATCTATTCGGCTTCGAAGGTCGCCCGTGAAGAGTTCCCGGACGAGGATGTGACCGTAAGGGGCGCTGTCTCTATTGGTCGCCGGTTGATGGATCCGCTGGCTGAACTGGTGAAGATTGACCCGAATTCCATCGGCGTCGGCCAATACCAAAAGGATGTCAACCAAACGGCCTTGAAACACAGTTTGGACCTGACGGTTGAGAGCTGCGTAAACAAGGTCGGCGTAAATGTGAATACTGCCTCGAAGCACCTGCTTACCTATGTATCGGGCCTAGGACCTGCTTTGGCCCAGAATATTGTGGATTACAGAGAGGAGCATGGAGCATTTCATACTCGCGAGGACCTGAAGGATGTGCCGCGTATGGGAGCCAAGGCTTTTCAGCAGGCTGCAGGTTTCCTCCGTATCAGCAACGGACCGAATCCTTTGGACAATAGTGCAGTTCACCCCGAGTCATATTGGGTGGTCGAGAGGGTGTCTGAAGACTTGGGCTGCTCTGTCTCGGATTTGATAGGAGAGAAGGGTAAGACCTTGCGCGACAAGGTGGAACTGCAACGCTATGTGACTGCCTCCGACAAAACCGGAATGTCGCTCGGTTTGCCTACGCTGCAGGATATATTCAGCGAGCTAGCCAAGCCTGGCCGTGACCCCCGCGAACCACTGGAGGAGTTCAGTTTCAGCCAAGAGGTGCGGACGCTCGAGGATGTGCAGGAAGGTATGATTTTGCCGGGTATAGTCACCAACGTAACCAACTTCGGCGCATTTGTCGATATCGGTGTGCATACACAAGGTCTGGTACATGTGTCGGAGATGGCTGATTGCTTTGTCAAAGACCCCAATTCGATTGTATCGCTTCACCAGCAAGTGAAAGTCAGGGTCAAGAGCGTGGACTTGAAACGTGGCAGATTGTCATTGAGTATGAAGAATGTGTAATGCCTCCTTTCCAAAACAAGTCGCTTCTTGGAGATTTTTGATAGAAGAATCGCTGTTTGGTTGACTATTTGGTCGTTCTTCTGAACTTTTTGCTTATCTTTGTGCCTCGCATAACGTAGATTTTATTCACTATTAAATAGTAAACAATGAAAGTAGCAATTGTTGGTGCCTCCGGAGCCGTAGGCCAGGAGTTTCTCCGTGTGCTCGATGAGCGTAATTTTCCTATTGACGAACTGCTGTTGTTCGGTTCTTCGCGTAGCGCAGGCCGTACCTACAACTTCAAGGGAAAAGAAATTGTTGTCAAGGAACTGACACACAATCCGGAGGACTTTAAGGGCGTGGATATCGCATTTACCTCTGCCGGTGGTGATGCCAGCAAGGAGTTTGCCGCTGATATTACAAAGTACGGCGCTGTCATGATTGACAACTCCAGTGCTTTTCGTATGGACCCCGATGTGCCGTTGGTCGTGCCTGAGTGCAATGCTGCCGATGCTCTCGACCGTCCTAAGGGAATCATCTCTAACCCGAACTGTACGACCATCATGATGGTTGTAGTCTTGAAGCCCATCGAACAGCTTAGTCATATCCGCAAGATTCATATCTCTTCTTATCAGAGCGCCTCAGGTGCCGGTGCTGCAGCTATGGCCGAACTCCAGCAGCAGTACAAGGAAATCGTTGAGACCGGCAAGGTCGAGACCATCAACAAATTCCCTCACCAGCTGGCTTACAATGTTATTCCGCAGATAGACAAAATGACGGAAAACGACTATACGAAGGAGGAGATGAAGATGTTTAATGAAACACGCAAAATCATGCATAGCGACGTTCGTACGTCTGCAACCTGCGTCCGCGTGTCTTCACTGCGCTCACACTCCGAGAGTGTATGGTTCGAGACAGAGCGTCCTCTGAGTGTCGAGGAAATCCGCAAGGCTTTGTCTGCTGCTCCCGGTGTTACTTTGGTCGATGATCCTCAGAATTATGTCTACCCGATGCCTATCGACAGCGCCGGAAAGGATGATGTCTTCGTAGGACGTGTGCGCAAGGACCTTGCCGATGACAATGGCAATACGCTTTGGCTGACAGGCGATCAAATCCGTAAGGGCGCCGCTCTTAATGCCGTCCAGATAGGAGAGTGGTTGATTGCCAACAATGGCTTGAAGCGATAAGGCGCTTCCTCTGATGGACATTCCCTTTTGAACCTGACGGGTTCTCCGTTTGAGCCTGATAGGTTCACTTCTTGAAAAAGAGAACAAGAAGACAGATACTCGCAAAAAAAGAGTGTCTGCCTTCTTCGTTTCTTTCCCATATATATTCTAAAAACGACGCACACTTTTTTGAATTATGTGCAAACTTTAAGTGCTATTATCTGTTTTTTTTATCATTTCAAAGTCTGAATTTCGTTTTTCGTTTTTGTTTTGTTTTGCCGACAAGAAAATAATGTCTACCTTTGCCACAGAAAGTTATAATCTAAAAAACAATAATAAGTTTATGGCATTGAACATTATCGTACTTGCCAAGCAGGTACCTGACACACGCAATGTGGGTCCTGATGCAATGACTCCGGAAGGCACCGTCAACCGTGCTGCACTTCCAGCCGTCTTCAATCCAGAGGACCTCAATGCACTCGAGCAGGCACTCCGCCTGAAGGAACAGTTCCCCGGCTCTACGGTTTCGGTAGTGACTATGGGACTCCCGAAGTCGGCCGAAGTAATCCGCGAGTCGCTTTTCCGTGGCGCTGATGCCGGTTATGTTATCACCGACCGCTGTTTGGGCGGCGCCGATACATTGGCCACATCCTACACTATCAGCCAGGCCATCCGTAAGATAGGCAACTATGACATCATCCTCGGCGGTCGTCAGGCCATCGATGGAGATACGGCCCAGGTAGGTCCGCAGATAGCTGAAAAACTCGGCCTGACCCAAGTGACTTATGCCGAGGAGATTCTCTCCCTCGATGAGAAGGCCCGCAAGATAGTCATCAAGCGTCATATTGACGGAGGTGTGGAGACGGTTGAAGCGCCCCTGCCGCTGGTCGTCACAGTCAATGGCTCGGCTGCTCCATGCCGTCCGCGCAATGCAAAGCGTGTCATGAAGTACAAAAATGCAACAGCTCCAGCCGAACGCCCTGCTGACAAGGCCGAAGAGATTGCCGCTGCCAATGTCGATAAGTCTTACCTGAATATTACCCAGTGGGGTGCTGCCGACATCAATGCCGATATGAAGCAAGTGGGCAAAACCGGTTCGCCGACCAATGTCAAAACGGTTCAGAATATTGTCTTCAAGGCCAAAGAGAGCCGTACGATGACGGGCAGTGATGCTGATGTCGAGAATTTGATTGTCGAATTGTTGAACGAAAAGATTATCGGTTAACCCAATCGTAAATCGTAAAAAGGAAATCGTACATTATGAACAACGTATTTGTATATTGCGAGATTGAGGGTACAACCGTAAAGGATGTCTCTCTAGAGCTTCTGACCAAGGGCCGCAAGTTGGCCAATACCCTTGGTGCCCAACTTGAGTGCATTTGTGCCGGATCTAATCTGGACGGCATCGAGAAGCAGGTAATGCCTTATGGCGTGGACAAAGTACATGTGTTCGACGCCCCGGGTCTCTTCCCCTATACTTCCAACCCCCACACGGCAATCCTGGTCAATCTGTTTAAGGAGGAAGACCCGCAGATTTGCCTGATGGGAGCTACCGTCATCGGCCGTGATCTCGGTCCGCGTGTCTCTTCTGCCTTGTTTAGCGGTCTGACCGCCGACTGCACGGAACTGGAGATTGGCGACTTTGATATGAATGTCGGCTTTGACGAGGAGAAGAAACCCATTCGTAAGCACTACGACAACAAACTCTATCAGATTCGTCCTGCTTTCGGAGGCAATATCGTGGCTACCATCGTCAATCCGGAGCATCGTCCGCAAATGGCTACTGTGCGAGAGGGCGTCATGAAGAAAGAAGTGTTGGACCCGAACTATAAGGGAGAGGTCATCAAACACGATGTCGCCAAGTATGTGCCTGAGACAGAATATGTCGTAAAGGTTATCGATCGCCATGTAGAAAAGGCCAAGCACAACCTGAAAGGTGCTGCAATAGTTGTTTCCGGCGGTTACGGTATGGGCTCGAAGGAGAACTTCGACATGCTTTTTGACTTGGCTAAAGAACTGCATGCCGAGGTTGGTGCTTCGCGTGCTGCCGTCGATGCCGGTTTCGTAGACCATGACCGACAGATAGGCCAAACGGGTGTCACCGTGCGTCCTAAGGTCTATATCGCTTGCGGTATTTCCGGTCAGATACAGCACATCGCCGGTATGCAGGAGTCTGGAATCATCATTTCCATCAACAGCGACCCGAATGCTCCGATTAATGCCATTGCCGACTATGTCATCAATGGAACCGTCGAGGAGGTCATCCCCAAGATGATTAAGTACTACAAGAAGAACTCCAAGTAAACTTGATTCCCGAAAACTATGGCTAATTTTTATACAGATCATCCGGAACTTAAGTTCCAGCTTGAGAATAGTCCTTTGATGAAGCGTATCGTAGAACTCAAAGAGCGCGATTACGCCGATAAGGATACCTTTGACTATGCACCTCAGAACTTTGAGGATGCAATGGATTCATACAATCGTGTCTGCGAACTGACTGGCGATATCTGCGCCAATATCATCGCTCCCAATGCAGAAGCAGTGGATGCTGAAGGCCCTCATTGTGAGAATGGCCGTGTGCGCTACGCTTCAAAGACGTACGAGAACCTCGATGCAACGGTTAAGGCCGGCCTCTGCGGCGTTACTATGCCGCGTCGCTACGATGGCCTGAATTTCCCCTGTACAGCCTATACCGTCATCAATGAGATGATAGCTACGGCCGATGCCGGATTCGAGAATATCTGGTCGCTGCAGGATTGTATCGAAACTTTGTATGAGTTCGGTGATGAAGACCAGCGTCGCCGTTATGTGCCTCGCGTTTGTGCAGGAGAGACCATGTCTATGGACCTCACGGAACCGGATGCAGGTTCCGATCTGCAGAGCGTGATGCTGAAGGCAACTTTCGATGAGCAGGAGAACTGCTGGCGTCTGAATGGCTGTAAGCGTTTTATCACCAACGGCGACTCTGACATTCACCTGGTACTCGCCCGTTCGGAGGAAGGTACTAAGGACGGCCGCGGACTCTCGATGTTTATCTATGACAAGCGTCAAGGGGGCGTGAGTGTACGTCGTATCGAAAACAAACTCGGCATACACGGTTCGCCGACTTGTGAACTTGTGTACAAGAATGCGAAAGCAGAACTCTGCGGAAGCCGCAACCTGGGACTTATCAAGTATGTGATGGCTCTGATGAACGGCGCCCGTTTGGGTATTGCTGCTCAGTCGGTAGGTATCTCTGCTGCTGCCTATGAGGAGGGCCTTGCCTATGCAAAGGACCGTCGTCAGTTCGGTAACGAGATTATCAACTTCCCGGCTGTCTACGATATGCTCTCTATTATGAAAGCGAAATTGGATGCCGGTCGTTCGCTGCTCTATGCTACTGCCCGTTATGTGGATGTGTATAAGTGCCTTGAGGATATCGAACGTGAGCGTAAACTTACTCCAGAGGAGAAGCAGGAACTGAAGAAATACTCTAAGTTGGCCGATTCGTTTACTCCGTTGTCGAAAGGAATGAACTCTGAGTTTGCCAACCAGAACACTTACGACTGCATTCAGATACACGGCGGTTCCGGCTTTATGCTCGAGTATGCATGTCAGCGTTTGTATCGTGATGCCCGTATCACATCCATCTACGAGGGTACGACACAGCTGCAGACCGTAGCTGCTATCCGTTATGTCACCAATGGCTTCTATTCTCAGGTAATCGAAGACCTGTTGGCTGAGACAGAGATTTCAGCAGAATATGCTGCTCTGAAGTCTCGTGCCGAGAAGATGGCTGCCAAGTACAATGCTTCCGTACAGAAGGTTGTTGACTTGAAGAACGACGAGTTTAAGGACTTCTGCAGCCGTCATCTTTATGAGATGGCCGCTTATACGGTTATGTCTATCTTGATTTTGGGTGATGCGACTAAGCGTCCGGACTTGTTCGACAAGAGCGCAAAGGTCTTTGTCCGCTATGCAGCAGCCGAGGTCGAGAAACACAGCGACTTCGTATCGGATGCGCAGCCGGAAGACCTTGTCAATTATCGCAAGTGAGGTCTGTAAAAATAGAATGAATAAAGGCGTTTCTTTCTTCATAGACACCTGAGAGGATGGAAACATCGCAAAGCCTGCCGCTTTGAGTTCTTACTTGAGGAACTTTATAAAAGACATCCGTAGGACGTTTGAATTTATTCATCTATTTGAAAGACAAAAAGAGATTGAGTTTGTAATCCGCAGTTGGCTTTTGTGGTCAATTGCGGATTTATTTTTGTGATTGGAGAGCGATTATCGTCTGTATGTGAAATATTTATGCTATCTTTGCCCCGCTTTAGCGTATACTTTTGGGCGTATTGTGCCTATTCGTGAAGCTAAGCAACGAGAATTAATTCATAAACAAACAAAAAGTAAAACAAAATGCCTACTATTCAACAGTTAGTTAGAAAAGGTCGTGTAGTATTGGAAGACAAGAGCAAGTCACCGGCCCTGGCATCATGCCCACAGCGTCGCGGCGTCTGCGTTCGTGTTTACACCACTACTCCTAAAAAGCCTAATTCTGCTATGCGTAAGGTAGCACGTGTTCGTTTGACTAACGGCAAGGAGGTTAACTCTTACATCCCAGGAGAAGGCCACAACTTGCAGGAGCACTCGATTGTAATGGTCCGTGGCGGTCGTGTCAAGGATCTTCCGGGTGTACGTTATCACATCGTTCGCGGAACTTTGGATACTGCCGGCGTCAACGGTCGCACACAGCGTCGTTCGAAGTACGGTGCCAAGCGTCCGAAGGCAGCTGCAGCTAAGAAGTAATCTGCACACGCAAAGCAAGAGAGTTAAGCAACCTTTCACAATCACAGAAGTTGGTAAGGCTCTAATAGGTTGAGTAATCCGCACATCGGTGCGAGATGAAGTATTTCCTACAGAGAAACAGCCAAACACACTAAACAAACAAAACAATGAGAAAAGCAAAGCCGAAGAAGAGAGTTATCCTCCCGGATCCCGTCTTCAACGAAGTTAAGGTTACGAAGTTCGTCAACCATCTGATGTATGATGGCAAGAAGAGTACAGCATTCACAATCTTCTATACCGCTATCGACATCGTCAACAAGAAGCTGGCCGAGAAGGAGGGGATTGCTCCTCTTGATATTTGGAAGAAGGCTCTGGACAACATCACTCCTCAGGTCGAGGTTAAGTCACGCCGTATCGGTGGCGCCACTTTCCAGGTTCCTACTGAAATCCGTAGTGATAGAAAGGAATCTATCTCGATGAAGAATATGATTATCTACAGCCGCAAGCGTGGCGGAAAGTCAATGGCCGACAAGCTCGCTGCCGAAATTATGGATGCCTACAACGAACAGGGTGGCGCCTTCAAGCGTAAGGAAGATATGCACAAGATGGCCGAGGCCAACCGTGCATTCGCTCACTTCAAGTTCTGATAACACTTCTTACACATTTTAAATATATAGAGAATAAATGGCACATCCTAAAGACGAACAACTGAAGTATACGCGTAACTTCGGCATTATGGCACACATCGATGCCGGCAAGACTACAACTTCAGAACGTATTCTTTATTATACAGGAAAGACCCATAAGATTGGCGAGACTCACGATGGTTCCGCCACTATGGACTGGATGGCACAGGAGCAAGAGCGTGGTATAACCATTACTTCTGCCGCTACTACTGCCTTCTGGAATTTCAAGGGTGAGAAGTATAAGTTCAATTTGATCGATACCCCAGGCCACGTAGACTTTACCGTAGAGGTGGAGCGTTCGCTCCGTATCCTGGACGGTGCTGTTGCTACGTATTGCGCTGTCGGTGGCGTTGAGCCTCAGTCAGAGACCGTATGGCGTCAGGCTGAGAAGTACAATGTTCCCCGTATTGCATATGTAAACAAGATGGACCGCTCGGGCGCTAACTTTCTTGAGGTTGTCCAGCAGATGCACGATATGCTTGGTGCCAACTCTTTGGCTATCCAGTTGCCTATCGGTTGCGAGGAGACCTTCAAAGGCGTTATCGATCTCATTGAGATGAAGGCTATCTATTGGCATGATGAGACTTTGGGTGCAGAGTACGAAATCGATGATATTCCTGCCGAACTCCTTCCGGAGGCCGAAGAGTATCGCGAGAAAATCCTTGAGCAGTGCGCCAACTTTGACGACGCTCTTATGGAGAAGTACTTCAATGATCCTTCCACCATCACCAACGATGAGATTTATGCCACTCTGCGTAAGGCAACCCTCGCACAGGAGGTCTTCCCCGTATTGTGTGGCTCTTCATTCAAGAACAAGGGCGTTCAGCCACTGCTCGATGCAGTAGTTCGCTATTTGCCTTCACCTCTTGATACCCCAGCCATCATTGGTCACAATCCTAAGGATCCCGATGAGGAGATAGACCGTCGTCCTAGCTATGATGAGCCTATGTCGGCTTTGGCATTCAAGATTGCTACTGACCCGTACGTCGGACGTCTTTGCTACTTCCGCGTATACTCTGGTTCAATCCAGGCTGGTATGTATGTTTATAACCCACGTTCTGACAAGCGCGAACGTATCAGCCGTCTGTTCCAGATGCACTCCAACCATCAGAATCCTATGGAAGAAATCGGTTGCGGCGACATTGGCGCAGGTGTAGGTTTCAAGGATATCCGTACTGGTGATACTTTGTGCGATGAGAACAATCCTATTGTTCTTGAGTCTATGACATTCCCTGATCCTGTGATCGGTATTGCTGTAGAGCCTAAGTCACAGAAGGATCTCGACAAACTCGGTATTGGTCTTTCTAAGTTGGCTGAGGAAGATCCTACTTTCACGGTTAAGACAAGCGAAGAGACCGGTCAGACTGTTATCTCCGGTATGGGTGAGCTTCACCTTGATATCATCATCGACCGTCTGAAGCGTGAGTTCAAGGTAGAGTGCAACCAGGGTCGTCCTCAGGTTACCTATAAGGAGGCTATCAAGGGTACCGTTACTCGTCACCGTGAGGTCTACAAGAAGCAGTCCGGTGGTCGTGGTAAGTTCGCCGACATCATCGTTACTGTTGGTCCTGCTGACGAAGGTGTTACAGGTTTGCAGTTCGAGAGCATTGTCAAGGGCGGTAATGTACCTGCCGAGTTCATCCCGTCTGTACAGAAGGGCTTCCAGAATGCTATGAAGAATGGTGTATTGGCCGGCTATCCTGTTGACTCAATCAAGGTTACCCTTGAGGATGGTTCTTTCCACCCAGTCGATTCTGACCAGTTGTCATTCGAACTCGCTGCCAACTTTGCTTTCAAGGCTTGCTGCGAACAGGCGCAGCCTATCCTTCTTGAACCTATTATGAAGGTTGAGGTCGTTACCCCCGAGGAGTCGATGGGCGATGTTATCTCAGACTTGAACAAGCGTAGAGGCCAGGTAGAAGGTATGGATACATCACGCAGCGGCGCCCGTATCGTAAAGGCTATGGTTCCGTTGGCCGAAATGTTCGGCTATGTAACGGATCTCCGTACCATTACTTCCGGTCGTGCCAGCTCAACCATGGAATTCCATCACTATGCCGAGGTTGACAAGGGCAATGCCAAGAAGGTTCTTGAGGAATGCGGTGGCCGTGTAGACTTGATTAAGTAATTCGGATTTTCCGGACTCTAAACAAACGTAATAAAACAATACAAAATATGGATCAGAAATTTCGTATCAAACTGAAGTCTTTCGACCATAGTCTGGTAGACAAGTCTGCCGAGAAGATTGTCAAGACTGTACGGTCAACGGGTGCAAAGGTTAGTGGCCCTATTCCGCTGCCTACATTCAAGCGCATCTATACGGTGAACCGTTCTACTTTCGTCAACAAGAAGAGCCGTGAGCAGTTCGAGTTGAACTGCTACAAGCGCCTCATCGATATCAATGCAACATCCAAGACTGTTGATGCATTGATGAAGGTTGAGATCCCTTCCGGAGTTGATGTAGAGATTAAGATGTAATTTATATGAGCCGGACTGTCACCGCGAGAGCGGATGACAGACGGCGTAATGTGTTATTTATTCATTAATCGTATGTGGATTTTCTACTATTGTTGTGAATCCCGCCATACAAAAACAAGTAACTGAAATTATGCCAGGATTATTAGGCAAAAAAGTCGGAATGACTTCCGTCTTCAGTGCTGATGGCAAGAACGTGCCATGCACTGTAATTGAAGTAGGTCCTTGTGTTGTGACTCAAATCAAGACGATTGAGAAAGATGGCTACGAAGCTGTTCAGGTCGGCTTCGAGGAAACGACTGAAAAGCACGTTTCTAAGCCTGTAATGGGTCACCTCAAGAAAGCTGGTGTCGCTCCAATGAAGCACCTTGCTGAGTTTAAGGGTTATGACAAGGAGTACGCCCTCGGTGATGTTATCACTGTAGATTTGTTCTCTGACGTCGAGTATGTCGATGTTATCGGAACATCTAAGGGTCATGGATTCCAGGGCGTTGTAAAGCGTCATGGTTTCGGTGGTGTAGGCCAGTCTACTCACGGCCAGGACGACCGTCTGCGTAAGCCAGGTTCTATTGGAGCATGTTCTTATCCTGCACGTGTTTTCAAAGGTCTCCGTATGGGCGGCCAAATGGGTAATGTACAGGTGACTGTTCAGAACCTTCAGATTCTGAAGATTATTCCGGAGCACAACCTCCTTTTGGTGAAGGGTTCTGTTCCTGGTTCAAGGGGTTCACTTTTAACAATTGAGAAGTAATGGAACTGAGCGTATTTAACAAGGAAGGTAAGGATACCGGTCGTAAGGTAGTCCTGAATGATTCAGTGTTCGGTATCGAACCTAACAATCATGTCGTTTACCTGGCTGTTAAGCAGTACCTTGCAGATCAGCGTCAGGGAACTCA
This sequence comes from bacterium, assembly GCA_963631395.1. GTDB lineage: Bacteria > Bacteroidota > Bacteroidia > Bacteroidales > UBA3663 > Liminaster. The sequence continues at coordinate 24,708 of CAVGQN010000007.1, read as the reverse complement.
CAAGTCTAAGGAGCGTAGCGAAATCTCAGGATCAACACGCAAGCTCGGCCGTCAGAAAGGCGGAGGCGGCGCACGTCGTGGTGACATCAATTCGCCTGTTCTCGTAGGTGGTGGCCGTGTGTTCGGTCCCGTGCCTCGTGACTATAGCTTCAAGCTCAACAAGAAGGTTAAGTCATTGGCACGTAAGTCGGTTCTTTCAGCCAAGGCTGCAGAGAATTCAATTGTTGTTGTTGAAGACTTCAATTTGGAAACTCCATCTACCAAAGAGATTGTGAACTTGGTTAAAAACCTTCAGATTAACGACAAAAAGTCTCTTTTTGTTTTGAACGGAAGCAATAAAAACGTATATTTGTCCGCTCGTAATCTGAAAAACGTTAATGTGCTGGAAGCTAAGACTCTCAACACATATGCGGTTTTGAATAGCAACACTCTCGTGATTTCTGAGAGCGCTGTTGATTCGGTTAACAACATTTAAAGCTATAGACAACAATGGCAATTTTGATTAAACCTATCATTACTGAGAAAATGACTTCTCGCACAGACAAGTCTTCTCAGCCACGCAAGAAGAAGGACGGAAGCGCCCCGGTTAATTGCGTTTATGGCTTTTATGTTGATCCCGCTGCTAATAAAATCCAGATCAAGAAAGCCGTAGAGGCTAAGTTCGGAGTTTCGGTTGTAGATGTAAATACTATCAACTACCCCGGCAAAATTAAGAGCCGTTATACGAAAAAAGGTCTCGTCGTTGGTAAGGTTTCTGCTTTTAAGAAAGCTTACGTTACATTGAAAGATGGCGACAAGATTGATTTCTACGCAAACGTCAACTAATTATTCATAATTCATCGGTCGTCCTCCAAGTGCAGCAAAGTATTTCGAAAGCCTAAAGGATAAGTCTGATAGTAACTCGGAAATTCAGAAATTGTGCTTGTGACGACCGGAAATGCTAAAAACAAATGGCAATAAGAAAATTTAAGCCCACAACACCGGGCCAGAGAGGCAAAGCCATCAGTACTTTTGAGGAGATTACTTCTTCAACTCCTGAAAAGTCTCTTACTTATGGCAAGAAAAGAACCGGTGGCCGCAACAACCAGGGCCGTCTCACCATGCGTTATATCGGTGGTGGACACAAGCAGTCTTACCGCTTTATCGATTTCAAGCGCAACAAGGATGGCGTGCCTGCAATCGTTAAGACAATCGAGTACGATCCAAACCGTACCGCTCGTATCGCTCTTCTCTACTATGTAGACGGTGAGAAGAGTTACATCCTCGCTCCAGACGGATTGGAGGTAGGCAAGAAGGTTATGTCGGGAAGCAATGCTCTTCCAGAGGTTGGTAACAGCCTCCCGCTCAAGGACATTCCGGTCGGTACTGTCATCCACAATATCGAGCTCCGTCCTGGACAGGGAGCCGTTTTGGTCCGTTCAGCAGGTAACTTCGCACAGCTCACTTCTAAGGAAGGCGACTATGTAGTTATCAAATTGCCCTCAGGCGAAACTCGCCGTATTCTTGCTACTTGCAAGGCTACTATTGGTTCTGTAGGCAATTCTGATCACGCTCTTGAGAAGAGTGGTAAAGCAGGACGCTCTCGTTGGTTGGGCCGTCGTCCACACAACCGCGGTGTAGTTATGAACCCTGTAGATCACCCGATGGGTGGTGGCGAAGGCCGTCAGTCTGGTGGTCATCCAAGGTCTCGTAAGGGCTTGTATGCAAAGGGTCTTAAGACTCGTGCACCTAAGAAGCAGTCCAGCAAGTATATCATAGAGAGAGCTAATAAAAAGTAATCAGTACACATTATTTAATTAAATAATATGAGTCGTTCCTTAAAAAAAGGCCCGTTTATTAGCGTAAAGCTCGAAAAGAAGATTCTTGCCATGAATGAGTCTGGCAAGAAGTCAGTCATCAAGACTTGGTCTAGAGCTTCTATGATCTCTCCTGATTTCGTAGGTCATACAATCGCTGTTCACAACGGCAATAAGTTCGTTCCGGTTTACGTAACTGAAAATATGGTTGGCCATAAGCTTGGCGAGTTTTCAATGACTCGTACTTTCCGAGGTCACCATGGTAATGGCAAATAAATAGGTCTTACTAAATAAATTCAAGAAAATGGCTAATAGAAAACAAAACTCTGCCAATAAGCTGAAGGAAATTCGTAAGAATACCTATTTCGCTAAGTACAACAATATTCCTACCTCTCCTCGTAAGATGCGTCTCGTTGCCGATATGGTACGTGGTATGGAGGTGACCAAGGCTCTTGGTGTTCTTCATTTCTCTAACAAGGAAGCAGCCGCTCGTGTTGAACTTCTTCTGAAGTCAGCCATCGCTAACTATGAGCAGAAGACCGGCAATAAGGTTGAAGCTGGAGAACTTAAGATTTCTTCAATTACAGTTGATGAAGGTGCTACTATCAAGCGTCTCCGTCCAGCACCTCAAGGTCGTGCTTATCGGGTTCGCAAGCGTAGCAATCATGTGACTTTGTATGTTGATACTATTAACAAAGAATCTAAATAATCACCACAATGGGACAGAAAATTTCTCCAATTAGTAACCGTTTGGGTATCATCCGTGGTTGGGATTCAAACTGGTTTGCAACCAAAAATTGTGGTGACATCGTTGTTGAGGATGCCAAGATACGTAAGTATCTCAATGCGCGTCTTTCTAAGGCAATGATTAGCCGTATCGTTATCGAGCGTACTTTGAAATTGGTGACAATCACCATTTGCACAGCACGTCCAGGTGTCATTATCGGCAAGGGAGGTTCTGAAGTTGACAAGCTCAAGGAAGAACTGAAGTCTGTTACTGATAAGGATGTTCAGATTAACATCTACGAGGTAAAGAAGCCTGAAGTTGACGCCCGTATTGTCGCTGACAATATTGCTCGTCAGTTGGAGGGCCGTGTAGCTTACCGTCGTGCTTGCAAGATGGCTATCCAGTCAGCTATGCGTTCAGGTGCAGAAGGTATCAAGATTCAGTTCAGTGGCCGTCTCAACGGTGCTGAAATGTCTCGTAAGGAACTCTATAAGGAGGGTCGTACTCCTTTGCATACGTTCCGTGCAGATATCGATTATGCTCTTGCTGAAGCTTTGACCAAGGTAGGTTTGATTGGTATCAAGGTTTGGATCTGCAGAGGCGAAATTTATGGCAAGAAGGATCTTGCTCCTAATTTTGCCAAGCAGAAGGAAACTGGTCATCACGACAATCGCGGAGAGCGCGGTAATCGCGGTGAAGGTCGCGGACAGCGTCGCGGTGGTTTCCGTAACAACAAAAAATAAGTATTAACGATTTAGAAGCTTTAAAAAATGTTACAGCCGAAAAGAACTAAGTTCCGTAGACAGCAAAAGAACAACCTCAAGGGTAACTCCCAACGTGGTAATCAGCTTGCTTTCGGTTCGTTCGGAATCAAGACGCTTGAGAACAAATGGATCAATTCGCGTCAGCTAGAAGCCGCTCGTATCGCTATCACCCGCTACATGCAGCGTGAAGGTCAACTCTGGTGTCGTGTATTCCCGGATAAGCCGTATACTCGTAAGCCTGCAGATGTCCGAATGGGTAAAGGTAAGGGTGATCCGGAAGGCTGGGTAGCAGATTGCAACCCCGGCAGAATATTGTTTGAGATTGAAGGTGTACCTTTTGAAGTTGCAAAAGAGGCTCTTCGTCTTGGTGCACAAAAGCTCCCTGTGCAGACAAAATTTGTCGTTCGCCGCGACTATGATCCAGAACTCATTGTCCTTTAAAGTAAAAATGACCGAAAATGAAAGCTAAAGAAATTAAAAATCTTACATTAGATGAGTTGAAAGGTCGTATTGCTGAGCAGAAGGCAACGCTGGATTCTCTGAAGTTCAACCATACGGTAAGTCCTCTTGACAACCCCATGGTGATTCGTGAGACACGTCGCAATATTGCACGTCTTATGACTGAGCTTGATGCCCGTCAGGTGGATGAAGCCGTACGTTAATCAATTCAAACAAACATTTTCACAACAGATTTTTTCATGGAAACAAGAAATCTAAGAAAAACGAGAATCGGAATCGTCTCCAGCGACAAGATGGATAAAACCATCACAGTTACTGTGAAGTACAAGGAGAAACATCCGATCTATGGTAAATTTGTCAATAAGACAAAGAAATACCATGCCCATGACGAAAAGAATGAAGCGCAGGTAGGAGATCGCGTCCTCCTGATGGAAACTCGTCCGCTGAGCAAAACTAAAACATGGCGTTTAGTAGAAATCATCGAAAAGGCTAAGTAATATTATGATACAGACTGAATCAAGACTTAAGATCGCCGATAACTCTGGCGGTAAGGAATGCCTTTGCATCCGTGTATTAGGTGGTACCGGTCGTCGATATGCATCTGTAGGTGATATTATCGTAGTGACCGTTAAGAGTGTTATCCCTTCGAGCGATATGAAGAAGGGTACTGTCAGCAAGGCTATCATTGTTCGTACCAAGAAAGAGGTGCGCCGTGCTGATGGCACTTATATCCGTTTCGATGACAATGCTTGCGTCCTTCTGAACAACGCAGGCGAAATGCGTGGTTCACGTATCTTTGGCCCCGTTGCCCGTGAGTTGCGTGCTGCCAACATGAAGATTGTTTCACTGGCACCAGAAGTGCTCTAAATAATGTCAGGTTATGAATACGTTACACATTAAGAAGGGCGATACCGTTTATGTAAACTCTGGCAAGAACAAGGGAAAGATCGCAAAGGTCCTCTCTGTTGATGTAGAGAACAAGCGTGCTATCGTCGAAGGCGTAAATATCGTCAAGAAGAGTACTAAGCCGAATGCCAAGAATCCTCAAGGTGGTATCATCGAAAAGGAGGCTCCTATTCATGTTTCTAAGCTTAATCCGGTAAATGCAGAGGGCAAACCAATGCGTTCGAACGGCAAGGCTATGAAGGTAACCATTAAATAAGCGAAAGGAAACAAAACATGGCAAATACCGCAACATTAAAGCAATATTATAAGGAAACTATTGTCCCTGCTTTGGTTAAGCAGTTCGGCTATTCGTCGGTAATGCAGGTTCCTGTTCTTGAGAAGATTGTAATCAACGAAGGTCTTGGTGATGCTGTCGCTGACAAGAAGATTATCGAGACTGCTATCGCTGAGCTTACTGCTATTACTGGCCAGAAGGCTGTGCAGACTTTGTCAAAGAAGGATATCGCACAGTTCAAGGTTCGTAAGCAGATGCCTATCGGTGCTAGGGTTACTCTTCGTCATCAGATGATGTACGAGTTCCTCGAGCGTTTGATTAGGGTGGCTCTGCCTCGTATCCGTGACTTCAACGGCATCGAATCAAAGTTCGATGGCCGCGGTAACTATACGCTGGGTATCACCGAGCAGATTATCTTCCCTGAGATTAACATCGATAGCATCCAGCGCATTCTTGGTATGAACATCACATTCGTGACAACTGCTAAGACGGATGAAGAAGGTTTCGCTCTTCTGAAGGCTTTCGGTCTTCCATTCAAGAACACTAAAAAGTAATAGACTATGGCAAAGATTTCAATGGTAGCCCGTGAGGTGAAGCGTCAGGCTCTTGTCGCTAAGTATGCTGCAAAGCGTGCTGAGTTGAAGAAGGCAGCCAATGCTGGTGACTATGAAGCTGCTCAGGCACTTCAGTCTCTCCCGAAGAACGCTTCTCCAGTTCGCCTGCACAACCGTTGCAAGGTTACTGGTCGTCCGAAGGGTTATATCCGTCAGTTCGGTCTCTCTCGTATTCAGTTCCGTGAGATGGCTTCTGCCGGTTTGATTCCAGGTGTTCGTAAGGCAAGCTGGTAACCTTCCTATTAAAATATTGGAATATCTGTAGGATTTTTCCTGCTGGATATTCCATATATATAGTTTTTTATTAAATATTGTCCGGAAGTCCGGATTAATTTAACAAACAAATCAAATGACTGATCCAATCGCAGATTATTTGACCCGCCTTCGTAACGCGATTAAGGCAAACCATCGTGTAGTTGAAGTTCCTGCGTCAAATTTAAAGAAAGAGATCACCAAGATTCTCTTCGAGAAGGGTTACATCCTGAATTACAAGTTCATTGAGGATGGACCTCAAGGTACTATTAAGGTTGCTCTTAAGTATGACCCTGCAACCAAAGTGAATGCTATCAAGAGTCTTACTCGCGTTTCCACTCCAGGTCTCCGCAAGTATGTAGGCTATAAGGATATGCCGCGTGTCCTCAATGGACTCGGCATCGCTATCCTTTCTACTTCTCGTGGTGTGATGACTGACAAGGAAGCTGCTGTGCAGAAGATAGGTGGCGAAGTTTTGTGTTACATCTATTAATATAGGAGGTTAAGCTATGTCAAGAATTGGTAAATTACCCATTGCTATTCCTTCAGGTGTAACAGTCACCGTTAAGGATAATGTCGTTACTGTAAAAGGTAAGAACGGCGAAATGAGCCAGGGCCTTTCAGGAGGTATTACTGTAGGTATCGAAGACGGCAAGCTTACGGTTGCTCGTCCTAACGATGATAAGCAGACGAAAGCTCTTCATGGTCTTTATCGCTCTTTGATCAACAACATGATCATCGGTTGTGGTGATGGCTACAAGAAGGAACTTGAACTCGTTGGTGTCGGCTATCGTGCTTCAAACAACGGAAATGTTCTTGAGTTGTCTCTTGGCTATTCTCATGCCATTTATATTGTTCTGCCTAAAGAGGTCAAGGTGACCACCAAGTCAGAGCGTAACCAGAATCCTCTGATTACACTTGAGTCTTGTGATAAGGCTCTGCTCGGTCTGATTTGCACTAAGATTCGTTCTTTCCGCAAGCCTGAACCATACAAAGGCAAGGGTGTTCTTTATGTGGGTGAGCAGATTCGCCGCAAGTCTGGCAAGTCTGCCGGTGCTAAATAATTAACCTTTTAAAATCGGACGATTATGATTACTAAGAAAGAAAGAAGAATTAAGATTAAGCACCGCATTCGCAAACATGTAAATGGTACTGCTTCAAGACCGCGTCTCAGCGTGTTCCGCAGCAACAAGGCCATTTATGTACAGGCTGTCAATGACCTTGAAGGCAAGACATTGGTTTCGGCTTCTTCAAAGGGCATCACAGAGGGCACAAAGACGGAGATTGCCACCAAGGTTGGTGAAGCAATCGCCAAGAAGTGTCTCGAGGCTGGCATTACAGAGGCTGTTTTTGACCGCAATGGTTATTTGTTCCATGGCCGCGTAAAGGCTCTTGCCGATGGCGCTCGCAACGGTGGTCTCAAATTTTAAATTGAATGGCTGTTATGAATAATAAAGTAAAGAATGTCAATGTAGACGAACTGAAAGACCGTCTAGTTGCTATCAACCGAGTTACTAAGGTTACTAAGGGTGGCCGTACATTCTCCTTCGCTGCTATTGTTGTAGTAGGTGACGGTAATGGTATCGTTGGTCTTGGTCACGGTAAGGCTGGTGAAGTTCAGGCTGCCATTTCTAAGGGTGTCGAGTCTGCCAAGAAGAATTTGGTTAAGATTACTACTCATAAGGGAACTATTCCTCACGAGGTTGAAGCCAAGTTCGGTGGTTCACGCGTTGTTCTGATTCCTGCTTCTGCCGGTACTGGTCTTATAGCAGGTGGCGCTATGCGTGCTGTCCTTGAGAGTGCAGGTATCAAGGACGTTTTGGCTAAGTCCAAGGGTTCTTCTAACCCTCACAACCTTGTTAAGGCTACACTCGCAGCTCTTATGGAGCTTCGTGACGCCAAGCAGGTTGCAGAGAGTAGAGGCGTTTCACTTGAAGTAGTATTCAAAGGTTAAAAGTTTCTTACTATGGCAACAATCAAAGTTAAAGCTATTCGCAGTCGTATCAAGTGCTCGAAGACAGAGAAACTCACTCTTGATGCTATCGGATTGAAGCGTATGGGCCTTGTCCGCGAACTCCCTGATAACGAGTGTACAAGAGGTCAGATCCGTAAGGTTCGTCACCTTGTTACAATTGTCGACTAATAAACCATCTGGGTGGATGCCGGCGACTATAGGGCAACCAAGTCGGCGCCGCCTTAATAATAATGATTAAATAAGTTTCTCAAAATGAACTTAAGTGATTTGAAGCCAGCTCCCGGTTCTGTCAAGACTCGTAAGCGTATTGGACGTGGTGCCGGTTCTGGTTTGGGTGGTACTTCTACCCGTGGTAACAAGGGTGCCAAGCAGCGTTCTGGTTACAAGAAAAAGATTGGTTTCGAAGGCGGTCAGATGCCTATCCAGCGTCGTATGCCAAAGTTCGGTTTCAAGAATATCAACCGTGTTGAATACAAGGCTATCAACCTTTCAACTATCGACAAACTTGCAACAAGCAAGTCTTTGTCTTCTGTCGGTTTGGACGAATTGAAGGCTGCTGGTCTGGTTTCAAAGAAACAGCTTGTTAAGGTTTTGGCTAATGGCGCTATCTCAGTTGCGGTAACCGTTTCGGCAAATGCATTCTCTAAGAAGGCTGAAGACGCAATTGTAGCTGCCGGAGGTTCTGTAGTTAAGATTGGAGCCCAGGCTTCAGAAAAAGCATAATTCCCATGAGAATTTTTGAGACATTCAAAAACATCTTGAAGATTGAAGAACTGCGTACACGCATCCTTTGGACTGTCGGTCTGTGCGCTGTATATCGTCTCGGTACCTTCATTGCCTTGCCAGGTATTGACACTGGTCTTTTGGCAAGTCAGAAGTCTGCTGCTGGCGAGGGTTTGTTGGCCCTCTTGGACATGTTTTCAGGAGGTGCTTTCTCGAATGCCTCAATCTTCGCCTTGGGTATTATGCCCTATATCTCGGCTTCGATTGTAATCCAGCTTCTCACCATGGTAGTCCCGTCTTTCCAAAAGATTGCACGTGACGGTGAGAGCGGTCGTAACAAAATTAATCAGTACACGCGTCAGTTGACGGTCTTGATTCTGATTTTCCAAAGCTGGGCATATATTGCAAGTATTAACTCCAAGTATGCTCTTGCTGGTGCTAATTCTCCTATCATTGACTACGGTCCATTCTTCATTATCACAAGCATTGTGATACTTACGGCAGGCAGTATGTTTGTCATGTGGTTGGGCGAGCGTATCACTGATAAGGGTATTGGCAACGGAATTTCATTCTTGATTATGATTGGTATCATTGCCCGTTTCCCGCAAGCTCTTTCTATTGAGTTTGCGGATCGTAACAATGGTGCCGGTGGTTTGGTAATGTTCCTTTTGGAAATTTTCTTCCTCTTGGTCGTTATTGCCATTTGCATTATGCTCGTTCAGGGAACTCGCAAGATTCCGGTACAGTATGCAAAACAAATCAGAGGCAACCGTCAGTATGGCGGTGTCCGTCAGTACATTCCTCTCAAGGTGAATGCTGCCGGCGTTATGCCTATCATCTTTGCTCAGGCTGTCATGTTTGTGCCGATGGTGCTTTCCGGATACAGCACATCTAACGATGGCTTCTGGAGTGCATTCACTCGTCCAGACAGTTTTGCATACAATTTTGTTTTGGCTATTCTGATTATAGTCTTCACTTACTTCTATACTGCGATTTCTATGAATCCCGTACAGATGTCAGAGGCTATGAAGTCACAGAATGGATTTATACCTGGTATCAAGCCTGGCAAACAGACTGCTGAGTATCTTGATTCTATTATGTCAAGGATTACCCTTCCGGGTTCTATTTTCCTTGCCATAGTTGCTATCTTGCCGTGCATCGCACAATTGTTCGGTATTAGCACATCGTTTTCACAGTTCTTCGGTGGTACTTCTCTTCTGATTTTGGTAGGCGTCGTATTGGATACGCTTCAACAGATTGAATCTCATCTGATGATGCACCATTATGATGGACTTATGAAGAATGGAAGAATCAAGGGCCGTTCAGGTTCTGTTGCCGCATATTGATTTTTAGGAAATGATATTTCTGAAGACTGACGAGGAAATCGAATTGATGCGTCAAGCTAACGACCTGGTTGGACAAACGCTTGGCGAAGTCGCCAAGTGGGTTCAACCAGGCATTACTACCCGACGTCTTGATGAGATTGCAGAGCAGTTTATTAGAGACCATGGAGGGATTCCCGGTTTTAAGGGATATGAAGGTTTTCCGGGTACTTTGTGTATCGAAGTCAATGACGAAGTCGTGCACGGATTCCCGTCTGATTATGTCTTGAAAGAAGGAGATATAGTAGGCTGCGATTGTGGAGCTGTGTTGAATGGTTTCAATGGTGATAGTTGCTATACCTTTATGGTAGGAGAGGTCGAAGAGAAAGTTCTGAAGCTGCTCAAGACTACCAAAGAGTCTCTAATGCTCGGCATAGAACAAGCAAAGTCGGGTAATCGTGTAGGCCATATCGGTAATGCAGTGCAGGATTATTGTGAGCATCATGGTTATTCTGTAGTTCGCGAACTGACTGGTCACGGAATAGGCAGGAAGCTTCATGAAGATCCTGATGTCCCGAATTACGGACGTCGTGGTGTTGGTCCTTTGTTACGACCGGGTATGTGCATCTGCATCGAGCCAATGATTAACATCGGTTCCAAGAATGTTACCATCGACCGTAACGGTTGGACGATTAGAACGCGAGACCATTCTTGGTCGGCCCACTATGAGCATTGCGTTGCCATTCGTGAAGACCGGACTGAGATACTTTCCAGCTTTGAGTATATCAAAGATGTGTTAGGCGACAGATTTATCTAAATTCCATAACAATTATATGGCAAAACAGGCAGCAATAGAACAAGATGGAACAATCGTCGAGGCATTGTCCAATGCGATGTTTCGCGTAGAACTTGAAAACGGGCACGAGATTACTGCTCATATCTCCGGTAAGATGCGAATGCATTATATCAAGATTCTTCCTGGAGATAAGGTGAGAGTCGAGATGTCTCCATACGATCTGTCGAAGGGCAGAATATCATTCCGATACAAATAAAAAACTTACAACGATATGAAAGTTAAAGCTTCGCTTAAAAAGCGCACTCCGGATTGCAAAATCGTCCGTCGCCACGGCGTTTTGTATGTAATTAATAAGAAAAATCCTAAGTTTAAACTGCGTCAAGGATAATATTTCTTATATTTGCAAGCATTTTTCGCAAAAAACACATTATTAATATAGTAATATGGCAGTTAGAATTGTAGGCGTGGATCTCCCGCAGAACAAGCGTGGAGAAATCGCGTTGACTTACATTTATGGTATCGGTCGTAGTGCCGCAAATACCATTTTAACGAATGCTGGTGTCGATAAAGACATCAAGGTAAAAGATTGGACTGATGAACAGGCCGCCGCTATTCGTGAGTATATCGGTGCCAACTACAAGGTAGAGGGCGATCTTCGTTCTGAAGTTCAACTGAACATCAAGCGTCTCATGGATATCGGTTGTTACCGTGGTATCCGTCACCGTCTTGGTCTTCCTTGCCGTGGACAGAGCACTAAGAACAATGCTCGTACACGTAAGGGTAAGAAGAAGACTGTTGCTAACAAGAAGAAGGCTACTAAGTAATTAAACTGATTGATTATGGCAAAGAAAACAGTTGCAGCTAAAAAGCGTAACGTCAAAGTTGATGCTAATGGTCAGCTCCATGTACATTCATCTTTCAACAATGTTATTGTTTCGCTTGCGAATAGCGAGGGACAGGTGATTTCATGGTCGTCTGCTGGTAAGATGGGCTTCAGAGGTTCGAAGAAAAATACTCCTTATGCTGCTCAGATGGCAGCTCAGGATTGCGCGAAAATCGCCTACGATCTCGGTCTTCGTAAAGTGAAGGCTTATGTCAAAGGTCCAGGTAATGGCCGTGAGTCAGCTATCCGTACCGTGCATGGTGCCGGTATCGAGGTAACTGAAATCATCGACGTAACACCGCTTCCACACAATGGATGCCGCCCTCCAAAGCGTCGTCGTGTATAATGTCTTTACAGATTTTGTACAGTTTTTTATCTAACTTTGGAAGTTGGTTTTAATTTAATTTTTTAATTGTAAGAAACTATGGCAAGATATACTGGACCTAGAACCCGCATTGCCCGCAAATTAGGTGAGGCTATCTATGGACCGGACAAGGTTCTTTCCAAGAAGAACTATGCTCCTGGTCAGCACGGTCTCAATCGTCGTAAGAAATTGTCCGAGTATGGAACACAGCTTCGCGAGAAGCAGAAGGCTAAATATACCTACGGCGTGCTTGAAGCACAGTTCCGTCGTATGTTTGAGAAGGCTGAGCGTACGAAGGGCATTACCGGTGAGGTACTTCTTCAGCTTTTGGAGAGCCGCCTTGACAATCTCGTTTACCGTTTTGGCATTGCACCTACACGTGCAGCTGCCCGTCAGCTTGTCCTGCACAAGCATATCGTTGTAGACGGTAAGGTTGTAAACATCGCATCATATTCGGTGAAGCCCGGCCAGATTGTCGGTGTTCGTGAGCGCAGCAAGTCACTTGAGGTGATTGAGAATTCTCTGTCAGGATTCCAGCACAGCAAGTATCCTTGGCTTGAGTGGGATCAGAACACCCTCACAGGCAAATACCTTCACACTCCAGACCGTGCAGATATTCCTGAGAACATTCAGGAACAGCTCATTGTCGAATTGTACTCTAAATAATAGTTAGTCCATGGCGATATTAGCATTTCAAAGACCCGAAAAGGTTATCATGTTGGAAGCTGACCAGTTCTCTGGAAAGTTTGAATTCCGACCTCTGGAACCAGGCTACGGCATTACAGTCGGTAATGCTTTACGCCGTATATTGATTTCTTCACTCGAAGGTTTTGCATTCACTTCTGTCAAAATCAGTGGTGTTGAGCACGAGTTTGCAACCATCCCAGGCGTTATCGAGGATGTCACGAACATCATCCTTAACCTCAAGCAGGTTCGTTTGAAGCAGATCGTCGAAGGCACAGAAAACGAGACCGTTAAGATTTCAGTCAAGAATCAAGAAGTGCTTAAGGCCGGCGATTTCCGTCTTGGTATGAGCTCTTTCGATGTGCTTAATCCTGATTTGGTTATCTGCCATATGGACAATAGTGCAAGTTTCGAGATTACGCTGACTATCAATAAGGGTCGTGGATATGTTCAGGCTGAAGAGAATCGGGTTCCGAATGCAGAAGTGACTGTTATACCTATCGATTCTATTTTCACTCCAATCCGCAACGTCAAGTATACTGTTGAGAACTTCCGTGTCGAGCAGAAGACTGACTATGAGAAATTGGTGATTGAAGTAGACACTGATGGTTCGATTCATCCAAAAGACGCTTTGCGTGAGGCTGCCAAGATTCTGATTTATCACTTCATGCTCTTCTCCGACGAGAAGATTACTCTCGAGTCTAACGACTCTGAGTCGAATGAAGTGTTTGATGAGGAGGTACTTCATATGCGTCAGTTACTCAAGACCAAGCTTACCGATATGGATCTTTCGGTTCGCGCTCTCAACTGCTTGAAGAGTGCAGAAGTCGAGACCCTTGGCAATTTGGTTGTATTCAACAAGACCGATCTCCTGAAGTTCCGCAACTTCGGTAAGAAGTCTCTTACTGAGTTGGAAGAACTTCTTCAGAGCTTGAATCTCCACTTCGGCATGGATATATCGAAGTATAAACTTGATAAAGATTAATTACAACAATGAGACACAATAAGAAATTCAATCACCTTGGACGCACCAGTTCGCATAGGAAGGCTCTCCTTTCGAACATGACGGTATCGTTGATTACATACAAGCGTATCACTACTACTGTAGCCAAGGCCAAGGCTCTCCGCATTTATGCTGAGCCTATCATCAACCGTGCAAAGGAGGATTCGACCAACAATCGCCGTCTCGTCTTCGCCAAACTTCAGGATAAGGAGGCAGTCAAGATTCTGTTCGGTGAAATCGCCGAGAAGATTGCTACCCGTCCAGGCGGTTATCTCCGCATCTTGAAACTCGGCAGCCGTTTGGGTGACAATGCCTCTACTGCAATGGTAGAGTTTGTCGACTACAACGACAACATGGCTAAGGAGGAGAAGAAGACAAAGACACGTCGTTCACGTGCCAAGAAGTCTGCTGATGCTCCCGCTGCTGAGGCCGCTACAGAGACAAAGCCAGAGGCTGTAGCTGAGGCTCCTACCGAACCTGTTGCTGAGACTCCTGCTGCTGAATAATCAATAGCATAAGGAATATTTTATAAAGCCCGTACTTTGCGTATGGGCTTTTCTTAATTAAAGACCTATTAATACTCTATAAGCATGCTAGATGTTTTAGCCATCCGCAAGGATTTCCCGATTCTGTCTACACAAGTCTATGGCAAGCCGTTGGTTTATCTAGACAATGGAGCTACGACGCAAAAGCCACAGTGTGTAGTGGACCGGCTTACAGAAGGATATCTTCATCACAATGCGAATGTGCACCGCGGGGTTCATTTCTTAAGTCAGGATGCTACAGACCTGCATGAATCGGCACGCCGGCGGGTGCAGACGTTTATCAATGCTGCCTCTTCCGACGAGATAGTCTTCACGCGTGGTACGACAGAGTCTATCAATTTGGTCGCTTCTTCGTTCGGCGATGCTTTCCTGCAGGATGGTGACGAAGTTATTGTGTCCGGTATGGAGCATCACTCCAATATTGTCTCCTGGCAGTTACTTCAGCGCCGTCATCATATTGTGCTCAAGGTGGTCGGTCTCAATGATAGGCAGGAACTGGACATGGACAATTACCGCAGTCTTTTCACAGACCGTACGAAACTGGTCAGCATCACTCACGTCAGCAATGTGCTTGGCACGGTCAATCCGATAAAAGAGATAATCGACATTGCACACAGTCATGGCGTGCCCGTTCTGGTCGATGGTGCACAGTCCGTTCCGCACTTGAAGATAGATGTACAGTCGCTTGATGCTGACTTCTTCGTCTTCTCTGGGCACAAGATTTACGGGCCTACAGGCGTCGGAGTTTTGTATGGCAAACGGAAGTGGCTCGAACAGATGCCGCCCTATCAGGGGGGCGGAGAGATGATACAGTCCGTTTCGTTTGAGAAGACAACGTTCAATGAGTTGCCCTATAAGTTCGAGGCCGGCACACCCGACTTTGTTGGAACGGTTGCTTTGGCAACCGCCCTTGATTATGTCGACGCAATCGGGATGGACAACATTGCCGACTACGAGCACAGCCTGTTGGACTACGCAACAGAACGCTTTTCCCGGATTCCAGGAATGCAGATTTACGGTAATGCCACTGACAAAAGTGCCGTCTTAAGTTTCCTTGTGCGCGGAATACATCATTACGACATGGGCCTTTTGCTTGACAAGATGGGTATAGCAGTCCGGACGGGTCACCATTGTGCCCAGCCATTGATGACGTCTTTGGGCATAGAAGGTACGGTGAGGGCTTCCTTCTCGTTCTACAACACAGAGCAAGAAGTAGACCGTTTAGTGGAAGGTATTGAGCGAGTATGCCGTATGTTTGGCGTCCAGTAGTCGCAAAAAACGGATATATGACGTCAAAAAGCAAAAAAAGTCGCAAAAAATTTGTTTCTTCTGAAAAAATAGCGTACCTTTGCGCTCGGTTTTGAGGATTGAAGAGTAGGCGGTTGGCCGAAAGGTTAAAGACGCTTGCGAACTCAATAGAATCAGAATCACCTCGTTCGGGATGTAGCTCAGTTGGTTAGAGTACACGTCTGGGGGGCGCGAGGTCGGGCGTTCGAGTCGCCTCATCCCGACAGAATCGGTTATCTTGCAAAAGGTAGCCGATTTTTTTGTGTGGATAAACGACTTTGCAACACGATTTGTGCTGTCGGGATATTGTGTCCTGTATGGCAAAAATATAATTTTTAAGGAGCTGCTGACTGAAATATGCCCAAAAATTTGGGAATGTCGTCAAAAATATCCATATTTGCCGCATATTGTCTCTTCTTTTCCACTCTGAAGCGGGTGCCGGCGATACTAGATGCCAAGGAAAGCTGATGATTAAAGCCATTAGGTCAAAGTGCTTAGGATAAAGACCGAAGGTGTTGGCGACACGAGAAGCCAAGTGAGGCTGATGGTCAAAGCTATTAGGCCAAAGCCCTTAAGGTAATGGCCGAAGGCGCAGGTGACGCAAAAAGCCAAGGGAAGGCTGACGGTCAAAGCGCTTAGGGTAAAGGCCGAAGGTCTGGGGAACAAGGGATTTAAACGAAAGAAAGGCTGCAAGCTAAGATAAGATGGCACATTGGATACACTTCAAATACAACCCGAAGAAGGGACGTTACGAACGCAGCGTACCCTCCAGGTGGCGGCACTTGTATGCGGTCATCAGGCATCTGCTGTCGGGTACGATTATCGGAGCGCTTATCCTTTATGCCTTCTTCTTCTGGATAGGTTCGCCGTCGCAATGGCGTCTGGAGAAAGAGCATGAGGTGCTGAAGCAAGAATACCAAATGCTCGAAGCCCGTCTTGATGCGGCGATGGAAGTGCTCGAGGATATCGGCCAACGCGATGACAATATGTACAGGATATTGTTGCAGGGCGATCCGATTGGGTCGGAGATGCGCAAGCAGCTGTTGCAGAATAGTCAGCGCTACGACACCTTGCGCATGTTGAGCGATGCTGACTTGGTGATTGGCGTAGCCCGCAAGATGGATTTGGTCGAGCAGCAATTGCACTTGCAGTCCAAGTCGTTTGACGAACTGGTGACGTTGTGCCGGGACCAGGCCGACCGTCTGCGTCACATACCTGCCATCCAACCGGTGGCGGACAAGAATCTGAAGTATATGGCATCAGGCTATGGCTACCGCATGCACCCCGTGTACCGTATACTCAAACTTCATGAGGGTATGGACTTCTCGGCCGAGAAAGGCACCGAGGTCTTTGCTACGGGCGATGGCCGGGTGTCAAAAGCTGGGTACGACAAGGGCTATGGCCTTTGCATCGTCATAGACCATGGGTATGGCTACACGACACGGTATG
This sequence comes from bacterium, assembly GCA_963631395.1. Taxonomy (GTDB): domain Bacteria; phylum Bacteroidota; class Bacteroidia; order Bacteroidales; family UBA3663; genus Liminaster. The sequence goes on along the minus strand of CAVGQN010000007.1, from coordinate 7,885 downwards.
CACATCTGTCTAAGAAATACGTCAACGCCGGGCAGTCAGTCAGGCGTGGCGACAAGATAGGCGAAGTTGGTTCGTCGGGCGTGGCTACCGGGCCGCACCTGCATTATGAGGTTCGCTTAAAGGACGTTCCTCAGAATCCCGCCAACTATTACTACCTCGATTTGACCCCCGAGCAGTATGAGGAGATGCTCTCCATGTCCGAAAACGCTGGGCAGTCGATGGATTAATGCATGGCAATCAAAGTGCTAACATATGGCAGTCGATGGATTAAATGCATGGCAGTCAATGCACTAACACATAACAGCCGAAGGACTAAATGCCGGGCAGCCGACAAACTAAACACACGATGAACACATGAAGACCCCTCTGGAGCAAACAGACATACAGACGAAGCAGTATTTCACCATAGGCGAAGTGGCCGAGATAATCGGCGTTTCTGTCGAAGTGTTGCGCAAATGGGAACGGGACTTTCCCAAGGCCGTCAAGCCCATGCGCACCAAAGGTGAGACCCGGCTGTACAGGAAGAAGGATTTGGAGAACCTGCAGATGATCTACAGGATGCGCCATACCGAGGGCAAAACCATTGCCGGCGTGCGCCGTACCTTGTCAAGCAATCAAGAGGAGGAAGAAATCAAGCAAGAGGTCATCACGCATCTCTACAGCATCCGCCGTCAGTTGCAGGGCATAGTAGACCAGTTGAGCGATTAGCAGGAAAGATAAGGATTTACACAGTTGGATAAGCAATTGATTAACACCATTGGCAAGTAGTTTATTTGCGCAGTTGGTCAAGAAATCGATTTACAACACCGTTGGACAAGAAATAGATTTACGATATGGAAGGCAAGATTTCAGCCGAAGAGGCCACCAGAATGGTAGAAGAGATGAAGGAAGAACTGTTTGAGCGTTGCAGAGAACGGCTACCGGCCAGCGACATGCCGAGCATCGAGGCGGCTTATGCCCTCGCGGCCAAGGCGCATGCCACGCAGGCCCGCAAGAGCGGCATCCCGTACATCACGCATCCTATTTCTGTGGCCCGTATTGCACTGGTCGAGTTGGGGCTTAGCACCAACAGCATCATTGCGGCCTTGCTGCACGACGTTGTGGAAGACACCGACTTCACCATCGAAGACATCCGCAACGAGTTCGGCAACGATGTGGCCTTCCTGGTGGGAGTCTTGACCAAAAAGGCCGACGGCAATTACAAGGTTTCCAAGCAGATAGACAACTTCAAGCAGATGCTCGACTCCATACAGTACGACATCCGGGCACTACTCATCAAGTTGAGCGACCGCATGCACAACATGCGCACCCTCGACAGCATGCGCCCTGACAAGCAGATGAAGATTGCCTCCGAAACAGACTATTTCTATGCGCCTTTGGCCAACCGCCTCGGGCTCTACGACATCAAGTCAGAACTGGAGAACCTCTCGATGAAGTTCCGCTCGCCGCACGAGTACGAGAGAGTCGAGCGCAAGATCAACTCGTACATGCAGCAGCACGAGGCTGACATCCAGGAGTTCCTGATTCCCATCAGAGAGACGCTGGCCAACGAGGGTATCAAGGCGCAGGTCTTTGCCAAGGCGCGCTCGGTCTATGCCCTGTGGCGCAAGATGCAGAAATCCGGGCAGACGTTCAAGGAACTCGAGCACGTGCACATCATCAACATCGTCTTCGATGCCGACCCCGACGGGCCGAGCGAGAAGAACCAGTGCCTGCGCATATACAGCCTGCTGACCGACTTGTACAAAGAGCGTCCCTACTCGATGATCAATTACATCGACCAGCCCAAGGAGAACGGCTATCAGGCCATCCACGTGCAGGTGATGACGCACATGGGCGGTTGGGCCGAGATACATATCGCCACCGAGTCGATGCGCCGCAACTCGCAGCAGGGTTGTGTGATAGACCGTACGGAATCTATCGACAAGTGGGTGCTCAAGTTCAAGGGCGTGCTCAAAGACATCGCCCAGTCCGGGGCCGACGGCGGCTTCATGGAGAGCGTGGTCAGTTCGTTCTACAACGACGACATCATCGTCTTCACGCCCAAAGGCAACAGCATCGTGCTGCCCAAAGAGTCGACCGTGCTCGACATGGCCTATGAGATACACACCAATGTGGGCAATCACGCCAAGTTCGCCCGCATCAACGGCAAACTCTGCAGCATCTTCACCGTCCTCAAGCGCGGCGACCGCGTGGAGGTCGGCACCGACGACCTGACTTCGCCAGAACCCAGTTGGCTCAACCACGTCTGCACCTACAAGGCCCGCCGTGCCGTCAACGTCATGTTGGGCAAGAGCGGCATCACCGCCGAGAACTTCCCCTATTGCCTCTGCGACAAGTGCAATCCGCTGCCCGGCGACGAAATCTCCGGCTTCAAGCGTTCCGACGGCAGCATCATCGTCCACAAGCGCAACTGCCCGGAGGCCATTCAGCTGTCGGTCAAAGAGGGTGATTCGATTGTCGACGTGTCGCTGCCAGTGTTGCCCAACCGCACCTATCCGACCCATATCGTCATCAACAGTGTCGACCGCAACTCGTTGCTGCTCGATTTGGTCAACGTCATCAGCAACGACCTCCATCTCAGCATCGACTCGCTGCACACCGTCACCGAAGACTATATCGTCACGACCCGAGTCAAGGTGCAGGTGCCGTCGGCCTTCGAGCTCTCCGAGGCCATGCGCATCATCGAGCAGGTCAAGGGCGTAGAGGAAGTGCGCAACATGTAGGACTTCTTGGTCAAAGGCCCGTGCTCACTTGCGAGCAAGCCGTTTCACTTTTATGGGCAAACCAAATCCCTCCGCTATGGGCAAATTCGAATCCAGTTCTGCCGGCGAAACGTTTCTTCTTTTACGGGCAAACGGCAACGGCCTCTATCGGGAATATAATTCTTAATACAAACAAAATACAAAAGCAACAGATATGAAAGTAATAGCAATCATTCCGGCCCGCTATGCGAGCACACGTTTTCCGGGCAAGCCATTGGCCATACTGGGCGGCAAGCCGGTCATCCAGAGAGTGTACGAAAAGGTAGCCCCACTGGTAGATATGGCCGTCGTAGCCACCGACGATGCCCGCATCTATGATGCCGTCGAGGGCTTCAAGGGTCGTGTCGTAATGACTTCGGCCGACCACAAGAGCGGCACCGACCGCGTGCAGGAGGCTTACTGCAAGGTGCGTGAGGCGCTCGGCATCGAGTATGACGTCATCATCAACGTGCAGGGCGACGAGCCATTTATCGACGCCCGTCAGATACAGGCCGTTAAAGATTGCTTTATGGACGCCCACACCGAGATAGCTACGCTGGTCAAGCCCTTCCATCCCGAAGATGGCCTGGCTGCATTGACAAACCCCAACAGTCCGAAGGTCGTTCTCGGCTCGCGCAGTCAGGCGCTCTATTTCAGCCGTTCCGTCATTCCGTATCTGCGTGGTGTGGACCAAAGCGAGTGGCTGCAGCGCCACGTCTTCTACAAGCACATCGGGCTCTATGCCTACCGTCCGGAAGCACTGGCTCGGATTACGGCCATGGAGCAGACCCCGCTGGAGAAGGCCGAGAGCCTGGAGCAGCTGCGCTGGCTGGAGAACGGCATGCACATCACCGTGCGGGTTGTCGACATCGAGACCGTCGGCATAGATACGCCGGAAGACTTGACCCGTGCCGAGAAGTTCCTGCTCGAGCTCAAGAAAGCCAAGGGAAGCCTTTGATATTGTTGCCGTCAGATATAGGAGACAAAGCAGATGAAGACGTTGATAGACTGGATGGAGCACAACCTCAGCGATGCCGACCAGGCCCTTGCGTGGTACTGGCGTTTGGCCATTGTGGCCGGGATATTCCTGGCAGCGTTCCTTTTCGATTTCTTCTTCCGGCGTATCTTCACGCCGGCCTTGCATCGGCTGGCCAGCAGCACGAAGACCGGTGTCGACGATGTCATCTTGAGCGACAAGGTCATTCGTGCCTTTGGCGACATTATCCCCTCTATAGTCCTGCTGTTCGCCCTGCCGCTGGTCACCAGGGGTACGCTGGCCGTCGTGGTGAGCCGTCTGGCCGGTGTCTATCTCATCGTTTGTATCACGAGGTTCCTCTGCATCCTGGCCGATGCGCTGTTTCAGGCATTGCTGGTTTCCAATCGGGAGAAAGGCCGAGACTGGACGCGTCTGAAGTCGCTCAAGGGCCTGGTGCAGACCATTCAGATATTCCTCTCCGTCATTGCTGCCATCCTGGCGGTGAGCGTGCTGATAGACAAATCGCCCGCCTATCTCATATCCGGCCTAGGTGTCATGGCCGGTGTCATGATGCTGGTGTTCCAGGACCTCATCAAGGGCCTTGTGGCCGGCGTGCAGCTGCTCTTCAACGATATGGTCTCGGTGGGCGACTGGATCTGTATGCCGTCGCGTAATGTAGACGGTGTGGTGATAGAGATAACGCTGACCACGGTCAAAGTGCAGAACTGGGACAATACCATCCTGACCGTGCCGCCCTGCACACTGCTCTCCGACACGTTTCAGAACTGGAAGGGGATGCAGGCGGGCAATGGCCGCCGCATCACGCGCACGGTCAGTGTCGACATGTACTCGGTGCGCTTTCTGACAGCTTCGGAGGTCGAGCAATGCCGTCAGGAAGGCACACTTCCCGAGACGGCGCGTGTCGGCGAGGCCACCAACCTCGAGGTCTTCCGTCGGCAGATGCAGCAGTATATCAGTCAAAGTCCGGACTTCAATACCCGCATGACCCACATGGTGCGCCAGCTCAATGCCGGGTGCGAGGGCATTCCGGTCCAGTTGTATGCCTTCAGCCGTACCAAGGTGTGGGAGGAATACGAGGAGATTCAGGCCCGTCTGGTCGAATATGCCTTGGCCTCGCTGCAGAAGTACGGTCTCACGGCCTTCCAGCGCTCCGGCGGAAAGGCTCTTGAGGAAAAACTTTAAGGCCCGGAGAATCGCGCACTTGTAGACGGGCAGTGGACCATCTTGACGTGGCCAATGTAAAACTTTTTTTTGCCATGTAAAACTTTTTAAAAATCGCATTTTGCAACTTGCTGTATATCAATAAAATAATTTTTCAAATGTAAAACTTTTTTTCTTGGAAGAAAACTTTTATGTATGTAACTTTGCACCGCAAAAATTGAAACGTGACTCGTATACATACACAAGAAAAAAATTTTATGAAAAAGTTGGTCAAGATTGGTTGCCTTCTATTGTCATTTTTGACTTTGTCATCATGTGGCAATTCTGAAGGAGAAGTTTGTCCGGCAGTTGCCTCTTCCATACACAATGACGTGTTGTTTGATGTCTTGGATTCGAACGGCAATAGTCTTGCCAGTGATGAAGATTACATCATAAACAATTTGGCTTTATCCGAAACTGGCGGCGATAAAATTCCGTTTTCGATTGTAGACGCTGGCGAGAACAAACAGATAAGTTTGCGGTTTCCACTGCCGAAGGAATCTGCGATGAAATACACTGCCGATAAAACAAGCGGCTATGGCGAGTCGACACTTATCGTAAAGGTCAGTGGCGCCAAGTATAAACTCAAGGGATTGTTCCATTATACCTGCACCCATCCGGACTTCACTGTGTTTGGCTGTAATGGAATCAAGTTAGTCGAAATTAAAACCAACTACTCAAATGTCTCTGTAAGTGAAGCGGGCGATTCCCTGAAGGTAACCATCTGCGATATGCCCAAATAAGGACTGCTGCTGCGAGTCAGCCTTATCTTCTTATTCATCTTGTCATACAAATGAACGAAGTTTGTAGTAAGTTAGGCCTATCTTTGCGGTGTGAAGTTTAATATTTTACGAATTTTACGCGAATAAAAACCAATTTAATCTTCAATAATATTATGAAAATCAATACATTGCTGATGGTTGCGGCATTCGCAGCTATGTCTTTCGCAAAAACAACCAGTGTGTGCGCTCAAGAAAGTAATACTGCTACGGAGATGCCCGGGCACTGGCAGTTCGGCGCCAATGTGGGACTGACCGTTTGGGCTCTTACCGACGAATATGGGCCTGCAAGTCAGTCTTGACGGACTGTTCTCCCAGTTTGGCGGCGTAGGCGTCAGCGCCGGAGTCCGGTTCTAATTTCCAATGCCATTGTAGGAACGGATTTGCCCCTTGGTTAGGGCGCGAGTCGAGGGCCGTATAGCAAGGCAAGCTCTGACTCCGGCCTTGGCTTTTCCATTTTTTGCTACACGAATCAGGCTGATACTTTTTCACAAGTATCAGCCTGATTCGTCATTCACTGACCCTACTTCCACGAAAGTGACGATACACTGAAGACCGTCCGGTCTCGGGCGGTCGCGGTTTGTGCCTTGATTTTTTCAATAAAAACCTAAATTTGCTATGAACGACAACAGATAAAAAACGAATCCCAAACCCAAAAACTACCTTTGTCCGAAAAAAGTGAGATAATTATGACAAAAAAACTATGGAAGCAGGATGTAGCCAAAGCCAAGGCCGACCTGGAGCACTGGCAGCAGATAGCCGGAGTGGCAGCAGAGCGGAAGAAGGCAGAAGCAGAAAGAATTCGCAAGGAAGAAGAGGAGGTGCTCAATGGCCAAACGGAAGGAGGTGTGGAGAAGCCTGGTTCTACAAATCTGTCCGATGAAAAAGATGAGCATGGCTATCACTTTGTTAATGCAGCGGATGGTACTACTGTTTTCGGTCAAATACACGAGGATAGCGGTCTGAAAGCAGCTCCGATTAAATTGAGCGAGGGATTCAATAAAAAAGATGAACGTGGAAATAATGTTGGATACGGGCTTCGTCACATTGAGGCCGGGCATGGCGACCAAATATTAGAGGCCGGATATTCATCTGTCGAAGAGTTCGTGGAAGATGTGACCCGTAACTATAGAGAAATACGCATCGGAAAAGACCGAAGGACAAACAAGACTTATATGCTTTTGGAAATCCATGACGACAAACACAAGCGCACTCTTTATGTCGAATTGTCCCGCGATGGTCAATACTGGAATGTAAATAGTGGAGGTATATTCAAAACCAAATATACGGATAAAAACGATATTGTTTGGCCCGGACCCACGATGGGGAGCAGCGCAAACACCGACGTTGCTGAAGTTGCTGACAGCCCGGCTGATGCCGTAAGAGGTGTAACTGTTGACAGAGGCGGGAACTCTTCCCAACCAATATCTTCTGCGGGCAAAGATATGGCCAATTCCGATTCCGTGCAAGAAAACGACGGAAAAAATGCAGAAAATGTGGAAGCCACAGTGAAAACGGCAGAAAATGCAACGTCGGAAGGTGCAGCGGAAGCAGGAGAGAAAAAGGAAGTTGCTATACCAGTTGACGGCGTCGCACAGACCGAACATCACCCTGCTGACGTGAACACCGAGCCTACGGAGGCTACCTACGAGCGCAAGGAGTGGAGCGCTGAGTCTGACATCGAAGAGATGGAGGCACGCGTGCGATACCTGGATAACGCGACGGCCCTGCACACAGCAGAGCGTGCGGAGGTGTTTCCCGAGGAGGAAGTGGTGAAGCGTGAGCGTGCAAAGCTGCAAGCGAAGGTGAAAGATGGCACCTTGACCATGGAACAAGCACAGAAGGAGTACGACGCAGTCACTGAAAAGTATTCGGGCTATTTTGACCGTATGGAGCAAGTGAACGAGGAGCTGCATAATCTGCGCTCCGCAATCATAGAAGCCAAGGACAGACAGCGCAATGAAGCCGAGGCCGCCGCAAATGACGAAGCCAAGAAAAAGCTCGAAGCCAAGTACAACGGATACCTGAAAGGCAAGGCTTCCTATGTTGCCGCAAATACGGACAAAGCCCTCAGCGAGCGTGTGAACTTCGGTGAGGAAGGGACGATGACCGTGGCAGAGTTTGTGGAGAAGCACCATGCGGCAGGCGACCTTAGCATTGAGAAG
>CAVGQN010000006.1:0-70979 GCA_963631395.1 bacterium | reverse complement strand
TTACAGCGCAAGGGCTCCACCTCTTACCATTCCGAACAGAGAAGTTAAACCTTGCAACGCCGATGGTACTGCCAACGCGGGAGAGTAGGAAGCGGCCACCTTACAGGAGAGAGGAGATTCGATGCAAGAGTTTCCTCTCTCTTTTTCTTTTTTTGTTTTGTCGCGTAGCACAGCCTCTTTATCGTAGCACAGCCTCTTTATCGAACCAAAGGTTCCTTATCGAGCCACAGGCTACTTATCGAACCATAGGACTTTTCGGTCTCACTCGTTTTACATTAAGATTGCCACTTTCGTGCAATTATTTAGTTTCCGTATTTTACTTTTGGTTAAAATTTGGGTCATAAAGTAAATTATGTTATTTCTTTGCTCTATGAAAAAGTTCATGTTGATGCTCTTGTCGATATCCATTTGGATTGTAGCATTGGTTAGTTGCACACCGTCTGCTAACCGACAGAATGAAGTCTCATCCGCTGGTGAAGACACACTCTTTGCAGCCGACTCATCAGATAAGTACACGACTGACTCTACTGATACACTCTTGGCAATTAAAGATATATACGTATCTGACACTGTATCTTGGACAGACGATGCTGCCTTTAAGGCTGTCACACATCGCTTGGATTCTATCTATGCAGATGTGTTCGGATGGTATAACAGAGCTGAGCATGACCTTACAGTACTGCATCAAATGCCAGATTTCGATACTTGCTATATGTCGGCTGATTACAGTGTATGGCTGCGTGCTGTAAAGGCTGATGACGACATATTGGCCGAACAGGGAGAGATAGGGTTCTTCGATAGCGACCATTGGGTCTGTGGCCAGGACTTCCAAAATTTGTCGATGGATATCGTGTCCGGCAGGCTGACTGGTCCGAATGCCTATCGGGCTCAAGTGAAAATCCACAACTGCGGCCAAGTGAAGGCACTTGATATTGACCTTGTCTATGAACAGGGTAGATGGATGATTGACGACTTCGTCTGTGACGGACAATCTGAAAAGGCGTGTATTAAGGTTTATCTGCAACAGAGAAACAGCGGCTCTTGATAAACCTTGGCAAATCTAGTCCTTCTAGTTCGTTTAGTCCTTCTAGTTCGTTTAGTCCTTCTAGTTCGTCTAGTCCTTCTAGTTCGTCTAGTCTGTGCTAGTTCGTTTAGTCTGTGCTAGTTCGTCTAGTCTGTACTAGTTCGTCTAGTCTGTGCTAGTTCGTCTTGTTCGCCCTGTTCGTCTAGTCAGCCTAATTTGTCTTGTCCGTCTTTTGGGAGCTTTTTTGCTTTTTTAATCTATTGGCAGACAATATAATTCAGCCGAAGTCGTATTATTATCGCGTGTTACTTGCATAGATTATAAACGAACAAGTATTAACGATGCGATACAAACTTGGATATCAACAATAACGTATTAACTATACAAACCTGTAAACAAAAAACAATGAAAAAGAAAAACTTGCTGATGGCTTTAGCGGTCTGCTGCGGTCTAACGGCCCAGGCGTCTGACTATGGTTATCTTTCTTTCCGGCGGGCTGACGGCAGTCAATCTGCCTTGGCTGTCGAAGGCCTGAAGATTGTATTCCATGACGGGAATCTCATCGCGACGCAAGGAGGTGAGACCCTAACGCTCGAACTTGCGTCACTCTCTTCCATGTGCTTGACGAGTGCCCGAACCAGTGGCATTGCCGATATATCGACAGCCGAGGTTCAAGTGCGCACGTCGAACAGACATGTACAGGTGAAGGCAACGGTTGGAGACGATATCGCCGTCTACAGTGTGGACGGTAGTCTCCTTGCCTCAGCGTTAGCTACCGACAGCGAATGGCAGGATATGGGCACCATGCCTATGGCAGGGCTTTATGTGGTGAGTGTGAATGGAGTTCGAACAAAACTGCTAGTGCGATGAAGACGTTATATAACTTCAATGAAGAAAGGTCCAATCAGAGTAGTCTGAAAGATCAAGCTATTAGTGCGATGAAGACGTCATATATATCTTGTGCTGCTATGGCAGCCATCCTGAGTGTGTTCGGAATCCCTATGCAGACAGTTTCGGCCCAAACCGTCAATGTGCATACGGGCAGTGTCAATACGATGTTTGCTGCTACAGCCGATGATATGACCTTTACCGACGGCGGAACGTTGCTGACGATACAAGGCAAGACCTTCTCTGTGGCCGATATTGACAGCATTGTCGTCGATGAAAGCGGAGTGGCAGAGGCTTCCGTACATGTCGGTTATGCAGGTACGCAGTCTGCCGTCACCGTCAGTGGAGACGTCGCTCCATACCTCACCGTATCCGTGGACGGCGCACATGTCCGTATCCTACAGAGCGAGAGCCTGGCGCAGGAGGTGTCTTATACTCTCGATGGAACATCCAGCAACGGTTCGTTTTGGATGGACGGCAGTTTGAAGGCCACCCTCGTCTTCAATGGACTGGATTTGACTTGCGCAGACAGTGCTGCCGTCAATATACGGGATGGCAAGCGTATCGACGTCATCTTGACAGACTCTACAGTCAATACCCTTCGTGATGGAGCCACCGGTGACCAAAAAGCCTGTTTCGCCATCAAGGGTCATGCAGAGTTTAAGGGTGCAGGCACGCTCAATCTCTACGGCAACGCCAAGCATGCCTACAGCAGCAACGAGTACACCTTGCTGAAGAAGAGTACGGGCACCATCAACATCCTCTCTGCACAGAAGGACGGCATGAACGTAGGCCAGTATTTCGAGATGAAGGGCGGAACGGTTAACATCAGCGGAGTAGGGGATGATGGCATACAAGTGTCAAAGACCGACGATACCGAAGACGAATTCAACGGACAGGCTTTCTTCCGTGGCGGCACAATCTCTGCTCAGATTACCGCACAGGCCGGCAAAGGCGTGAAGGTGGAGGATACCCTTTACGTCAGTGGCACCGTGATGGATATCACCACGAGCGGCAATGGCATGTACGACAGCAGCGACCTGGATGTGAGCGGTTCGGCAGCCATCAAAGGCGATGCTGCCATCTGTATCAGCGACGGTACGCTCACGTTGCGTAGTACGGGCACAGGCGGTAAGGGTATCAGTAGCGATGCCGATATCACAATCGATGGCGGAACCATTAGTGTCACTACCACGGGCAAGCAATACACCTACAACAAGTTGACGGCATCGCCCAAGGGCATCAAGGCCGATGGCAACATCACTGTCAATGCAGGAGATATCTCAGTTACATGTACGGGCGGAGAGGGTTCGGAAGGCATAGAGAGCAAAAAGATATTAACCATCAATGGCGGCACTGTTGTAGCCAAGACCTATGATGACGGTCTCAATGCTTCAAGCAAAATCAGTATCACGGGCGGTAAAGTCTATGTCTGCTCGACGGGCAATGATGCCATCGACTCGAATGGTACGCTCAATCTCAGTGGCGGTATCGTGCTTGCCAGCGGTACCCGCGAACCCGAAGCAGGCTTCGACTGCGATCAGAATACGTTTGCCATCACTGGTGGTACCATCATCGGCTTGGGAGGTACGACAAGTACACCGACCTCATCGGTCACAACGCAACCCGTCTACATTTGTGGCCAACAGAAATTGACGCAAAACCAGTCGCTCGTGCTGAAAGATGCTTCGGGCAATGCCATTTGGTCGTTCGTCGTTCCGCAGACCTATACACAGGGCGCCACCATCCTCGTCTCTTCTCCATCCATGAGTGTCGGCAGCAGCTATACGCTTGTGAGCGGAGCCACAGTGAGTGGCGGAACGACCTGGCAAGGATATGCAGACGACGCCACTGTGTCGGGCGGTAGTACTCTCAAGACCTTTACGCAGAGTTCGACAGTCGTTTCTACCGCTAGCTCAAGCGGCGGTGGAGGAGGAGGCTTCCGTCCGGGTGGACATTGATAACTTCTGATGCTTACGACCTATTTCAACTATTATAAAGTTTTACCGGACAGCAATAATCAACAATAGAGGTGTGTCTCCGAAAGGAAACACACCTCTATTGTTTGTTTGTATTAGGTATTGTTATTCAGCGGAATAGAACTTATCAGTTCAATCATCCAGCAGGAATTAACTTATCAGTTCAACCCACCGGGATAGAACTTGTCCAATCCACAACCTACAGTACCTAAAGTGACGTGATACTGATTATAGAACTGGCAGTAGCCGTCTTCATACATCACGTTGTAGTCCAGGTAATAAGAGTCGTTCTGCCAAGTGGCAACGTCTCTTACACTGATTTCTCCATAGCTCTTGTACTCGAGTCCGATGGCCTGGTCAGCGATAAGGCAGTTATAGTAATTGCCGCTATCGTCAGTCTGCGGGTCCCCCGTGAGAGTAAACTTCACGTTGTATCCCTTGCCATAAAGGTCGAGGAATCGGTAGAGACCGTTTTTGTTTGTACATTTCTGAAGCGTCGTTGAGACAGTAGTGCTGCCCATGAGGTTCTGAATGTCTTCAATGCCGAACTTGAAAGTGCCTGTAGCGACATTCTCCCAAGCGAGAGCCGTAAAGTTGACAGTCTGTGAACTCTTTCCGCCCTTGCCTACAGCTACAACTGTAATGGCGACATCGCCCTTCAGTCCTGTGAAATATTTATCGGCAGAGGAGAAACCGTCGATACCTTCAACTTTCTCGCCCTTTTCGACTACATAGTCATTGTAGCCGTCGGTGCCCAGTTCGGCTACCCGACTTTCATAGTCCGATTGTGCTTCAACCAAAGCATAAGCTTCGTTGGTTGCACTGTTGGCTACGATTCTCACTTCTGTGTCGGCGTCGGCATCGTAAGGCTTGGCTACTGTGTACTGGAACAAGGTAACACGAGCTTTCGAGTCATTGCCCGGATCTGTGCCTTCATCTTCAGAGCAAGCAGCAAACATGGCTGCTGACACGAGAGCAAGGGACAAACCATAAACATATTTCTTCATATTCTTGTTTCTTTATTAGATTAAATATAACTTACCATGCGTAAGGATCTGAGTTGCCTTCGGGAGCAATTGGTGCAGGATTGTTGACCAAAGCCTTGTTGTAGTCAGCCTCAGAGCTGATGATACAAAGGGTCATCCAATCCGGAACGGTTGTGGTGTTCCACTGATAACCATAGAAGTGGTTGGTGTTGGCATAGCTGCGGATAATGCCCTTGTCCAAACGCTTGATGTCGAATGTGGCAAGGCCTTCACCCCAGAATTCTACACGGCGCTGCCACCATACCTCGTTCTGGAACTTGGATGTAGTTTTGTTGCCGTAAGCCTCGTTGTGTGTGCCATAGGTGTAGTTGGCATCGCGCTTCTTGGCAAACTCTGTGAGCATCTCGATACCGGAAGCCTCGTTCTGCATGCCTACAGCCTCGATTTCAATCAGCTTCATTTCCTCAACACGCATCAGAGGCACGTCTACGGCACCGGCTACAGCCAGCGGCTGGTCGCATGCACCGTTTATTGGACGGAACTTGACAGAGAGACCTCCGACATTGGAGTTGTAGGTAGATGTGTTCTGACCGGTTTTCAAGATGTAGCTAGGTTCACCTGAGTACTTGGCCAAAGCGATGAGCTTCAGTGAATCGGTAGCCAATGTGTCGATGTTGAAGTCTACGAAGCAGTTCTTGCGGTAGTCAGTTGCAGGGATGGACTCGTAGAGGTGACGGTCAATAACCAGCGGATAGCCGTAGTTGGCAGCATAGCCGCAGTCGCCCTTTGTTCCACCAATCTCGATAATCATCTGTGAAGCCCATGAAGAATCACCGTCGTTGTCACGCAGGTTTGGGTCGTCAGACTGGAAGTTGGTAGCCAGCATCCAGGCACCGTTGGCTGTGTTGAAGCCAGTGGTCCTGCTGGTGTACTCGTCGCCTGTCATCTCGGTATAGCCTTGCTGAGCCAACTTGGCATACTTCTCGGCATTGGTCCAATCGGCCATTGTGAGGTAAGCGCGGGCCTTCAGACCGTAAACGACCGAGAGGTCGGGAGTGTACTTGTCCGAACGCTCGAAGTCGGCGATATATTCCTCAGCCTTATCCAAATCCGAAAGGATAAACTCGAAAGCCTCCTTGTTGGTCATACGGGGATTGTAGTACATATCCTCGTTGCCTTTCTCCGTAATCTTTGGGATGGTCGGAGAATTCGGGTCGTCGGCGTAAGTGGCGGGAGCATACATACGGGCCAGGTCCATATAGAACATAGCGCGCATAGCGTATGCGATACCTTCGCCGCTCTTGTACATATCGCTGGGGTTTTCGCCGCCCATAGCGAGTACCGTATTGCAGTTCTTGATCCATCCGTAGTAATAAGTCCAGGGTACCTGGCAAACAGCATAGCTAGGACCAAGATCTTCAGCACACGCATACCAAGGTTGATACCAGCTACCGTCGTTGGCAAGAGCGATGTCCTGTCCCATTACGTCGCGCTGCAGGAAGAATGAAGTATAGCCGAAATCCCATGGATACATGCTGCTTCCGCTATAGGTGAACTCACCGCTCAGCGCAGAAGTGACATTGCTGACAAAGTTGTCGTAAGAGCCTGGAGCCTCTGACGCCTGTTCGGTTGTGACACAGTCACCATACCCCTCTGGATCATATTCCTCGATACAGCTGGTAACGGTAGACAAAGCCAAAGTCGCAACCGTCAATGAAACGAAATATTTTTTCATATTGTATTACCTTTTAATTTATGATAACAGCTTAGAATGTCACCTGAATGCCACCTGAGATGTTACGTGTTGGGGAATAAACGGATGTATAGCCACTTCCTTCGTATGAGTAGCGTGGGTCAAGTCCCTGACGTGCTGACCAGAAGCAGAGGTTCTCGCCGGCGCAGTAGATGCGGAGTTTGGAGATAGCAGGTACAAGGCTCTTCGGGAAGGTATATCCAACTGTAAACGACTGGAAGTTGAAGTAGCTTGCATTTGTCAGGAAGCGGTCAGACTTGGATGTGGTGTATTTGTCACCATACTGCCAACGCGGGATGTCGCTTGACGTGTTGTTCGGGCTCCACGATTTGATGTAATCCTTGTGGATGGCATTTCCGGCATCGGCACCACTCTGGCTAGGAGACATCAACGAGGCATACTGGATGTCGTATACCTTACCGCCAATCTGATAGTCGAAGGTAGCGGAGAGGTCGAAGCCTTTATAGCGGAAGCTGGTTGACAAACCGCCGAATATCTTCGGCAGCAATGAGCCTTGTTCGTAGTAAGAGGCCTCGTTGAAATTGGTCGTAGTGTAGTCTTTCGACTTGCCTGGCTGTACACCTGGAGTCGTGTTGTTGCCGTCGATGGCCTCGTCCACCCAGTAGAGAGCCTGGCCCTGTTCGTTGACGCCGGCATAAGCAGGCAGATAGGCGTTGTACAACGGGCCGCCTTCACGATACCAGTACTGGTAAGTACGTGAGTCGTTGCTGGCTGAGAAACCGCCGTATGTTTCCGTCTTCTGTACAGGCAACTTCAGGATTTCCGTCTTGTTGTGTGACAAGTTGGCCGTAACGGTCCAGTCGAAATCCTTTGTGCGGATGATGGCACCGGTGAGTACAACTTCAATACCCTTGTTGCTGATATCGCCGATGTTGGTGTAATAGCCACGTGAACCCTGAGACTCCGGTATAGACAGCCAGAACAAGAGGTCGGTCGTCTTCTTTGAGTATACATCCACGCTACCGGTCAAGCGGTTCTTGAAGAAACCGAACTCTACGCCGGCGCTCATGTTGGTCGTTGTTTCCCAAGTGATGTCCTTGTTGCCCAAACGGTAGAAGGTAGGAGTCATCGATGTGTCAGAAGCCTTCGACAGCGTGTAGAGGTCTGTGTAAGCCCAGTTGCCGATGTTGTCGTTACCCTGCTGGCCGACAGAAGCCTTGATCTTCAGTTCGTCGACGAACGAAGCGTTGAACCACTCCTCCTTGTTGATGAGCCAAGCGGCACCTGCTGACCAGAAGTTACCCCAGCGGTTGTCTTTGGCGAAGCGTGAAGAGGCGTCACGACGGTAAGATGCAGAAAGGAAGTAACGCTCGTCGTAGTTGTACTGGGCGCGTCCGAAGTAACCCTCTACGTTGTAGTTGAGAGAGTACGAACCGTTGTCTTTCTTGTTGGCGAAAGCGTTGAGCTCCGTAATCATTGGAGAGAAGCCGCCCTCACCCTGTGCATAGAGGTAATTACGGGTCAACTTGTAGTACTCGTGACCGATGAGGATGTCGACATTGTTCTTGCCGAAATCCTTCAGGAAGGACAGTGTCTGTGTGTGGTTGGTGCGGAGGTCACCGTTGGTGTACTTGGACAACTGTCCGTTTACGCCGGCCTTGGGCCCCTCGTATGCATTTTCATAATCAGAGTAGTCTGACATGCTGTAGATGACGGTGCTGGTGGCATTGAACTTCAACCAGTCCGTAAACTTGACATCAGCGAATACAGAAGCGTTGAGCTGGTTCAGTCCGAGCTTCACTTCGTTGTAGCGGTTGCTGCCCAACGGGTTACCCGTAGAAAGGAATGGACGGGTTACGCCGTACTGTGCAGGCAGACCGTAGTCGTACATGTCATGTCCGTAAGAGTCCTTCTTGATATAAACCTTGCCGTTGGAATCCACACCACGTACGTAGATAGGATAGATTGGGGCGATAGAAGAAACGAAGTACATCAAGTTGGTAGAGTTGGTCTCGCTGCTCAGATTCGGGTTGGATGTTGTCTCAGAGTGAACGTACTGGGCATTGACACCGACTTTCAGCCACTTCTTGGCCTGATAGTCAGCCTTGATACGTGCGCTGAAGCGCTCGTATCCGCTTCGGTCGATGACGCCGTCGTCGCTCAGGTAACCCAGGCTGGTGTAGTAAGAGGCACGGTCGGTAGCGCCCTTGACACTTACGTTGTACTCCTGGCGGAGAGACTTCTTATAGGCGGCTTTGTTCCAGTCGTCGGCAGTCATGTAGTATGTCTCGCCGTCCTTCTCAAAGGTGCGGCCGAGGGTAGCGTTCGGATTCAGCTTGCCGTTGGTGCCGATGAGCTGTTCGCCGTCTGGTACGGTGTATACGTTGTACTGCAACTGTGAGAGCATGGTCGAGTTGGCCTTCAGGTTGGCATTGGCAGCACTCATGCCCTGTCCGTAGAAGTAGTTGTTGTACAACTGAGAGTAGTAAGCCTCATAGTACTGACCCGGGTCGCGGATGACGTCGTACTCAGGTACGGCACGTGAGTTGGAACCCCACTTGACGTCGACTGAGACTTCAGCCTCCTGGTTCTTGCCGTTCTTGGTCGTGATGAGGATGACACCGGCAGCACCACGGGCACCGTAGAGGGCAGCCGAAGCGGCATCCTTCAGTACGGTGACAGACTCGATATCCTCGGTCGGGATAGAAGAGAGGTTGCCGGGGTAAGGAGCACCGTCCACGATAACCAACGGGTCGGTTGCGGCATACATAGATGCAATACCGCGGATGTTGATGCTGCTGTTGTCAGAACCAGGCTGTCCTGATGAACCGCGCAACTGCAAGCCGGCTACGGAACCTACCAAAGCGTCCGTTACATTGGTAGAGATCTTCTTCGAGAGTTCCTCGGCGTCTACAACGGCGGCCGAACCAGTAAAGGCGCTCTTCTTGGTCGTACCGAAAGCGACTACCATGACCTCATCGAGGGAGCGGTTGTCGGGGTCCAACACGATTTTCAACTTACGGCTTGCCTTGACCGTCTTGGGGGTCATGCCGATGTACGACACCTCAAGCATCGTGCCGGCAGGAACGTCGAGCGTAAAGTTGCCGTTGATGTCGGTGGTTGTACCGGTACCTGTGCCTGCCACTCTGATGGCGGCCCCCACTACTGGCAGGCCGTCTTCAGACGAAGAGACATAACCGGAAACTTGACTTTGCGCAAATGCCAGGCTCACACCGAGAGCTAGACCTGCGACTAATGTCATGAGTCTTTTTTCCATAGATTTCTCTTTTTTAATGAATGTTATAATTTTGCATTATCTATTCTCGTTCTTTCCACCTCTTGCCTCAGAGGTGGAGATGAGCGGCCACTGCAAAAGAACATTTCAACATACTGAAAGCGAGTTTTCCCCAAGTGTAATAACAATTTAATCAAAAACAACCATTATGTATTTCAAGCTAGAGTTTGGCTTCGGAGGAAGCAAGAGAAAAGGTAAAGAGTCGACCCCGCATCACGATGCTGACGGCTGGAGTTTTGTCAAAGGGGAAGTGGAAAGAGTTCGGGCCGAGGAGCGGTTCAAGACTGCCGCCAACTATCTTACGGCGGCACGCTCCTGGTCGGAGTATGTAGGCCATGACAAGTGGAGTTTTGCCGACATGGATGCCGGTGCTATAGAATGCTATCAGCGATGGCTTGCCAATCGGGGCGTGTGTCAGAATACGAGTTCTGCCTATATGCGGGCCTTGCGCGTGATGTACCGTCGTGCCATGTCGGGTGGAGACGGGACAAGCGATCCGTTCAAAGGTGTGTTTACGGGCCGCAAGAAGACCGACAAGCGCAGTGTGTCGGAAGAGGAGATAAGGCAGCTCTGCAACCTTTCTCTGCCTGACGGTTCGGCTTTGGCTTGGGCGCGTGACATCTTTTTGTTCGGTTTCTATGCTATGGGGATGCCATTTGTTGATGTTGCCTATCTGAAGAAAAGCCAGCTACACGACGGCTTCATCCGTTATGCCCGACATAAGACGGGGCAGCAGATTGCGGTGGCTGTCGAGCCGCAGATGATGGCCATCATACGGCGCTATGAGCATACCGACTCGGAGTATGTGTTCCCCATCCTTAAGGAGGGTTCGCCCGAAGACATCCATCGGCAGTACCTCCGTAGTTTGCGCCGGTACGACTACTCCTTGCGCCGTCTGTCTAGGATGATATCGGCTTCACGCTCCTTGTCATCGTATGTGGTGCGGCACTCGTGGGCCAGCATCGCCTATCAGCATCATGTCAGTCTTGAGATGATAAGCAAGGCGATGGGACACACCCGAACATCCACTACTTTGATATATATCAAGGGCTTGGAAGACACCTGCTTGGCGGAGACAAATCATGCTCTGATAAGTGATTTGAAACTGTAGTATTTTGCTAATGGCAGACTATAAAAAGATGTATTTTTTTACATTTTTGTCGTTTTTTTAGAAGAAATGCAACTTTTTGTAAAAAAATATTTGGACGGTTGCTAAATAATGTTTAATTTTGCGGCTGATTCGAAATGTTTCTTAAAATCAGGGCGGTTAAAGTATTGTAGTGAGATTATGAAAAGATATTTCGGGAAATGTAAGGAAATTAGGGGAAGATTCAGTAAGTAAGAATGTCAAGAGTTACACATTATTTATAATATAGGAATGTGACATCTTTGACGTTGCCGCTACAGAGTTTGGACATCTCCACCTCTGAGGCAAGAGGTTACGCAATCTTCTAGACTAACGTGAATCCAACGAGTTTATAACTAAATATCAACAAACAAAGTAACATTTATGCGAAAACTATTTTCTCTTATCGGTTGCCTCGTATTCGGGGTATCGATTATGATGGCGCAGAACAAGACCATTACCGGTCGCGTCATCTCGGAAGAAGATGGCGAGCCAATCATCGGTGCTACGGTTCTGGTGACCGGTACTACTACCGGTACGACGACCGACATTGACGGACGGTTCTCTATCAACGTCTCAGCAGATGTAAAGACTCTGTCTTTCTCTTATGTGGGTATGTCGACTGTCGACGCTCCCGTGAAGGACAAGATGCGCATCACCCTTTCTACCAATCGTACCGTTCTGGACGACGTAGTGGTTACCGCTCAGGGCATCAGCCGTAGCGAGCGCACTTTGGGTTATGCCGCTACCACTCTGAAGAACGAAGACATCGCCATCGGTAACAACAGCAATGCCATGACTTCGCTGCAGGGCAAGGTGGCCGGTCTGTCTATCAGTGCTCAGTCATCTGCTCCAGGTGCAACGCAGAACGTCATCATCCGTGGTATTTCTTCCATCAACGGAAGCAACCAACCACTGTATGTAGTCGACGGAGTGCCGATGCAGCAGACCGTGACTTCCGGTTATGGCCAGAACCTGGCTGCAGGTGGTGTATCCAACATTGCTCCCGAGGATATCGACAACATGACAGTCCTGAAGGGTGCTGCCGCTACCGCTCTCTACGGTAGCCGTGCTGCCAATGGCGTCATCTT
This sequence comes from bacterium, assembly GCA_963631395.1. Taxonomy (GTDB): domain Bacteria; phylum Bacteroidota; class Bacteroidia; order Bacteroidales; family UBA3663; genus Liminaster. The sequence continues at coordinate 58,876 of CAVGQN010000006.1, read as the reverse complement.
GATTACGACCAAGAGCGGCAAGCGTGGCGTAGGCCGCAACTTCTCAATCAACTACTCTTACGGTTTGCAGGCTCAGACCGTCAGCTACCTGCCGGAGATGCAGAATCGCTGGGGTCAGGGCTGGAACGGCAATCAGACCTACATCGAGAACGGTTCGTGGGGTCCGGAGCTGAATGGCTCTACTCAGGTCTATGGTCCTATCTACAACAACCAGCAGTTGATTCACGAGTACTCGGCCAAGAAGCACAACGTGCGCGACTTCTTCGATACAGGTGTCCAGCATCAGCACAATGTGCAGTTCAATGGTGTCAGCGAAGACGGCAAGATGAACTACGTGGCTTCTTACAGCTACACCAAGAACGATGGTATCATGCCAGGTTCAGCCGACCGTCTGAAGAAGAACATCGCCTCTATGCGTGCCAGCTACGAGGCTGCCAAGTGGCTGAAGGTCAGCTCCAATATCTCGTTCGCCAAGAACAATATCAATACCGTAGGTACTGATCAGGGTGTAACGGTGATTGACGGTCTCTACGAGCAGGCCCGCGATGTCTCTATCTACGACATGCGCAACACTTCCAGCCCGTTCTTTACTCCACAGGCTTACTACACACCTTACGGCATCACCAACCCGTATTGGGCTATTGAGAATCACTACTATCACACCGACTCCAAGCAGGTGTACGGCAAGTTCCAGATTGATGCCAAGCCTTATAAGGATGTCACTTTGATGTACCGCTTCGGTTTCGACTATACGGACTTTGACCGCAAAATCGGTGACCCTCAGATTGATCTGGATGAGAGCAATATGCAGGAGAACTATGGCTACAACTATACCGGTCAGAATCAGACAGGTTTTGTCGCTGCCACTTACTCGCGTCGCTACGAAATCAACCACGATGTGACTGCAAACTATCAGCATAGCTTCGACCTCGGCAACGGGGAGAACAATGCACTGGATGTCAACGTGACAGCCGGCTTGAACGTCAGCGAGCGTGCGGCTACCTCTATGGGTGCACAAGTCGATGACCTGACTTTCTACTCCGGATTCTGGGATCTGTCCAACGGCGCTACGAAGACCGCCATTACAGAGAGCCAGAGCAAGCGTCGTGGTGTAGGCTTGTGGGCCACAGCCAATCTCGGTTGGGCCAATAAGGTATTCCTTGATTACAATGCCCGTAACGACTGGTCGTCTACACTGCCTATCGATGCCAACAACTACTTCTATCAGGGTATCACCGCCAGCTACATCTTCACCGAGGACCTGCCTAAGAACGATGTGCTTACCTTCGGTAAGATTCGCGCTGCCTATGGTCAGACCGGTAACGATGCCGACCCGTACTACACTTCTGTAAGCTATGTGCAGGGTTTTGCCGATGTCTATTACGGATTGAGCGTAGCTTCGTTCCCGATGAATGGTGTCAATGCATTCCAACGGTCTTCTGCCATCGGTTCTACTTCGCTGAAGCCTGAGATGACGACAGAGAGCGAGTTCGGTGTCAACCTCGGTTTCTTCAACGGCCGACTGGGTCTCGATGCCTCATGGTACAACCGTGAGACCGACGACCAGATTTTCACCCTTCCCATCGACCCGGCTACGGGCTATACGTCGCAGGTGACAAACTTCGGTAACGTTCGTAACCGTGGTTGGGAACTTGTGTTGAAGACTACACCCGTCAAGACCGCCAATTGGCAGTGGGACTTGAACTTCAACTGGGCAAAGAACGACAACAAGGTGCTCAGCCTGCCTGAGTCACTCGAAGGCGGTAAGGTCGTCATCAATTCCTTCTCTGCCGGCAGCGACGCCGTTTATATGTATGCAGAGGAAGGAAAGCCCATTGGCGAGCTCTATACCTATTTGCCTGAATATACCGAGGACGGCAAAGTTATCGTAGGCGAAGACGGTCTCCCGATTGTAAGTACAGAACTTGTCGATACAGGCAAGAATGTCAACAACAAGTGGACCGCCGGTGTCAACACCTCTCTCTCCGCTTATGGTTTCACGCTGTCAGCACAACTTGATATCCGTTATGGCGGTTATATGTTCTCATGTACCAAGAACCTGATGACCTTCACCGGCAACGGTATCAGTACGTCTTACAATGAGCGTCGTCCGTTCGTTGTTCCCAACTCTGTCGTTGCTTCGACCGATGACGCAGGCAATACGGTATATGTAGAGAACACTATTCCTCTTCACATGTCTGACGGTACCATTCAGTCGTATTACGACGGAGGAGAAACCGGAGGCTGTGTCACTTCTTATTTGGTTGACCGTTCATTCATGAAGTTGCGTAACGTAACTCTCACCTACAATCTGCCTTCACGTTGGCTCAAGAACGTTTTCCTGTCAGGCGCTTCGATTTCGCTCTATGGCAACAACCTTCTTACCTGGACGGCTAAGGACAACCGTTGCATCGACCCGGAGAACACTACCTATAGCCAGAACACTTATGGCGATTTGGGCTCTATGTTCGGTGAACTTTATAGCAACCCGTCCTGCCGCACCTATGGTTTCAATGTCAGCCTCAAGTTCTGATGCGGGAACAATAAATATCAATAACATAAATACATAGATGATTTCAATATGAAGAAGCTATATATTTTTAGTGCATTTGTCTTGGGGCTCGCTACCACTTCGTGCGACAGCTACCTTGACATCAACCAAGATCCGAACTCGCCCAGCGAGGACGTGATTGAGGCAAGCATGATTATGCCTGCTGCAGAGATGAATATGGCTGCATCGTATGGCAGTCTGTTCCGTATCCCCGCAGGATATTTTACACAGCACTTCGCCCAGCAGTTCGGTACTTCCAACTATGTGACATATGGCCAGTTCGAGATGTCCGCAACGCGTTCGTCTCGTGGATATAACCAGTTCTACCGTGCCATCGCCAACCTTCAGACTGTTGTCGAGAAGGAGACTGCAAACGAAGCTTATGCTTCTGTCTTGGCCGCCAAGACTTTGCAGACTGTATGTTTTGAGGCTATGGCGGATGTGTATGGTTCCATCCCATACTTTGAGGCTCTTGACATCAGCAATACAGCCCCTAAGTACGATGATGGCCTTGAGGTATACAAAGACCTCGTCGCTTCACTTGACGCCGCTATTGCCAACTGCGCTTCAGCCACCAACAAGACTGTGTGCACCAACTTCCTCTTCCCTGACGGTACATATGCCGACTGGATTCAGTTCGCCAACGCTCTGAAGCTTCGTCTCCTGACCCGTATCAGCGGTAAGGCTGATGTGCAGGCTCAGCTCGACTCTCTTGTAGCCGAGAACAACTTCCCGACTGCCGATGTGGCTTACACCTCATGCTGGGGCACCGAGTCCGGCAATATGAACCCTTATTATTCGGAGGAGTTTGCCACCAACTTCGGTTCTAACCAGATTAACATCGTAGCCAACATGGCACTTGTCGCTACTATGCAGCAGTTTGATTCTGAAGGCAACGAAGTCTTCACAGACCCGCGCCTGGCCGCTTTCTTCGAGAAGAACGGTGAGGGCAAGTACTTCGGCGGTCTGGCCGGTACAAACGCTTCTTCTGCAGCCAGCAGCGGTATGTCCGACCAGTCGTTCTGCCGTCCGAAGGCCGATGCCCAAATGCCGTTGTCTTTGATTTCGAAGGCTGAGGTCGAGTTCTTCCTGGCCGAGTACTATGCCAAGAAGGGTGATGCCACCAATGCCGAGAGCCACTACAATGCCGCTACCAAAGCCAGCTGTGTTTCTGCCGGTTTGGAAGAGACAGATGCCGATGTCATCATAGCCCGTTATCCGCTCAATGCCAGCAACCTGGACAAGTATGCCGAGGTCATCGGTATTGCCAAGTGGGTGGCTCTGTCGGGTGTGGACAACCTTGAGGCCTATGCTGAGATGCGACGTCTGCGTTATCCTTCTATGGGTACTGTGACGGGTGCTGACATTTGGGACGGTACCAGTGCATACACTATGGACAAGATGGTCCCGGGCGTGCTCTACACTCCTTATCAGGTGTACAATGCCGTCGGTACCGGTCATATCCTGGAGCGCTGGCCCTACTCAGAGTCTTCATCGACCCGCAACAAGAACTGTCCTAAATTCCAGAACAGTGACTTTACTACAAAGATTTTCTTTGCCAACTAACAAAACAGGATTTTCATTATGAAAAAATATATTCTTTCAGTAATGGCTTTGGCAACTGTAGCTCTTACAGGTTGCACAGACCGTGACACTGAGGGCTTGACTGGGATTACCACCTATCCCGTCCTCACTCTCAACGGCGGAGACATGATTGTACAGAAGGGCACTTCTTTTGAGGATCCCGGTTGTACGGCTGACCTTGGTGGCGCTGATTACTCAGACAATATCATTACGTCGAGTGATGTCGACACCAGTACGTCAGGTGTTTACACCGTGTCCTATAGTGTTTACAATGAAGACGGATTCTCGGCATCTGCTTCGCGTTCGGTTGTTGTAGTTGATATGACCGACCCTATTGAAGGTTACTATGCAGTTTCTGCAACCAGCTATCGTGACCGTTCTGGCACACAGACCGTTTATGGCGAGCAGTATAACATCTGCATCTTCAACAACGGTGACGGAACTTACTACTGTGAGGACTTGCTCGGTGGTTATTACTGCCAACGTGCCGGCTACGGCAGCAACTATGCCCTCACTGGTTACATCAGTGTAGACAGCACTACAGGTGCAGTGTCGCTTTTAAGCAGCTCACTCATCGGTTGGGGTGATTCGGCTGACGGTATGACCGATGGTAGTTATGACTTCACCACACATGCCTTTCACTATAATGTCGAGTATGTGAGCATGTCTTTCATTCAGGACTTGACCCGTCTGGAGGAACTTTGAGTTTATCCTTTAAAAACAAGTAAGCAAATATGAAAAAGTTTTTATATTCAGCAATGCTTCTTTCCGCATGCATCTTTGCGTCTTGCGATGACAACAATCTGCTTGGCCCCAAGGACGATATCGGAGGAACAGCTACAGTCAATCTGGCCGGAGAGTGGTATGTACATGCCAATATCGTAGAGAATGGTGTTACCCTTGAGGATCCTTACGGAATCGGCTATCTGGAATTCTTGACATACAACACGGCTGCCAATAGCGACACCGTGATGTATATCAACGATCAGGAAAACTTCTGGAATTTCAAGGGCGTTGTCAACTGCGACACCAAGGCTCTTACCTTCTCCGGTACGGATGTACAGAATGAGGCTAATGACACCACCACATTCAATGTCATCGACGGCAAGGTCCTGTTGGGAGCCGCTACATCGCCTTATGGCCACAAAGTGGACAGCATCTGCTTCGATGTGACTTTCAGCGACGATGACGATGCCTCCACCTATCGTTTCGAGGGCTATCGTCGCACTGGTTTCGACCAGGGCAACGATTGATGCCACTTCCTAAAACAACCATAAGAAAATCACCTTGGCAATGGTCAGGGTGATTTTCTTTTACACATCGCAAAGAGAAGAAAAAGCCTCTGCCATAACAGCAGAGGCTTTTTCGTAAATTGAACGACATGGTCTGTTTCTCCTTAGATATATAGACGTTTAGCACGCCACTATTACTTGTTTTCTATGTTCAACGTCACTGAACTTAAGTTCAACGACGCTAAACATAAGTTCAACGACGCTAAACATAAGTTCAACGTCACTGAACACAAGTTCAGCGTCGCTAAACATAAGTTAACGACGCTATACGATAGAGTAATATAAATGTAAAAAGCGCTTTGTGCTAATGCTCGCGCTTGTCTATAGGGTAGGGACAGGAGGTTGTCGACGAGCCGGTCTTACTTCTTGTTGTCGTTGTCGCGAATCTCCACGCGGCGTATCTTGCCGGAGATTGTCTTGGGCAGTTCGTCAACGAACTCGATGACGCGCGGATACTTGTAGGGCGCCGTTTCGCGCTTAACGTAGTCTTGCAGTTCTTTGATCAGTTCGGGACCTTTCTTGTCCTTCCATTCATCTCCCAGTACGATTGTGGCTTTCACTATCTGCCCGCGTATTTCGTCCGGGACGCCGGTGATGGCACACTCCACGACAGCCGGATGGCTCATCAGGGCAGACTCCACCTCGAAGGGGCCAATGCGGTAGCCCGAACTCTTGATGACATCGTCGGCACGAGACACGAACCAGAAGTATCCCTGCTCATCGTAATAGACGACGTCGCCGGTATAGTAGATGCCGTCGTGGTGCGCCTTTTCGGTCAGTTCGGGGTGGCGATAGTACTCCTTGAAGAGTCCCAAAGGCTTCTCGACCCGCGACAGAACCGGTTCGACGCCCGGAGGCGTAATGCCGGCCTGACCGGCTATGCCAGACCGTAAGACGAGCATGCCGTGTTCCATCGGCTTGCAACGGTGTTCGTCGGCATCAAGCACATCGACCACAAACTGCGGATTAGGCACACCCATCGCACCCGGATTGGGCTTGACGTACGGGTACGTACCGAGCACCAGGGTCGTCTCCGTCTGCCCGTAGGCTTCGTAGATGGTGATGCCCGTCTTCTGTTTCCACTCCGTAAAGACACTCGGGTTGAGGGCTTCGCCTGCTGTCGTGCAGTACTCGAGGTGCGAGAGGTCGTATTTGGACAAGTCTTCCCGGATCATAAAGCGGTAGACCGTCGGAGGTGCGCAGAAAGAGGTAATCTTGAAGTCCTGCATGACCTTGAGCAGATTCTGTGCCACAAAGCGGCCCTCAAAGTCGTAGACGAAGACGGTGGCTCCGCATATCATTTGTCCGTAGAACTTGCCCCAAACGGCCTTGCCCCAGCCCGTGTCGGCCACCGTCAGGTGCAGCGAACCTTCGTGCACGTTGTGCCAGCATTTGGCCGTCAGGATATGGGCCAAAGGATAGGTATAGTCGTGCATCACCATCTTCGGTTCGCCGGAGGTGCCCGAGGTGAAGTACATCAGGAAGTCGTCGTGGATGTCGTTGAGGCCCTTCAGACTCTTGAACTTGGGCGCTTTGATCAGGCCTTGCCAGTAGTTGTCCCAGCCTTGGGGTACTTCGGGCCCGATAGAGATGCAGTGCTTGAGAGAAGGGCAGAAGGCAACGGCTGCGTATACATTGCGCAGCACCTGCGAATCGCCTACGGCGACGATGGCTTTGATGTCTGCCTCATGACAGCGGTAGATGATGTCCTTGTCCGTGAGCAAGTGGGTGGCGGGAATGGCCACTGCGCCGATTTTGTGGAGAGCCACCATGGTAATCCACCACTCGATGCGGCGCTTGAGGATGAGCATCACACAGTCGCCGCGACCGATACCCAAGGTCTGCAGATAGCTTGCTGCCTTGTCCGACAGCCGCTTGTACTCCCCGTAGTTGACGTGCCGCACGTTTCCCCGGTCGTCAGTCCAAAGGATGGCTTCCTTTTCCGGACTGATTCTGGCATATTCGTCGACGACATCATAGCCGAAGTTGAAGTGCTCGGGCACATTGACCTTGTAGTTTTTCATAAAGTCCTCGTATGACGAGAACTCGGTCTGCTGGAGGAATCTCTCTATCATCTTTTTCAGGATCTTAACGGCCGGAGGGTGGCCGGCCTACCGTCTGATATATTTGACAAGGCAAAGATAGGGATTATTTGGATGCAACAAAATATTAAGGCGACGTTTTTGCCATTTTTATTTATCCTTAAAGGTAAAAAGGCCGGAATATAAGAAACGGGAGATAGATTTTAACACAAAATAAGATTTGGGCATCCTTTTTTCAACGAAGGATGCCCAAACCAATATAAGTAGTGGGTAGAAATCAAAAAATATTTAACAGTTAGAAGAAAATCAACTGTACGATGATGTATATCGGCAGACAGACGACGAGCGAGAACTTGCCCATATAGCCGAAGAACGAAGGCATCTTGATGCCACTCTGCTCGGCGATACTCTTGATCATGAAGTTAGGACCATTGCCGATATAGGTCAAGGAACCGAAGAAGACGGCACCCATTGAGATGGCACGGAGGAAGACGTCGCTGGCCAGTCCCGGGATATCGGGATTCTCGGGAGCCATCTCGTTGAAGACCATGGCTGTCGGAGCATTGTCCAGGAAGGCCGACAGGGCGCCGGTGCAGTAGACGTAGTGCCAGGGCTCGGAGAGAACCTGCTGGATTTCTTCCTTCATGCTGCTGAGGAACATCAAGGCCGGAGTCATCGTGGCGAAGATACCGCAGAAGACGCAGGCAACCTCGAGGATAGGCGTCCAGCTGAAGTTGTTTTCGATACGTGTCTCCTTCTTGGTGGTCACCATGCTCATGACGATAATGAAGATGAAGGCCCACTCGCGCAGCAGTTTGATATAGAACGGAGCATCGGCCTCGGCCATGGCCGGGATGTACTTGCCGTTGATGAACATCGTCGAAGCGATGACGCAGAGCAACCAGAAGATGTTGATGAGTCCGCTGATTGAGATGGCGGTACGCTCGGCCAAGTCAGCCTTGCGGTTTTCGGCCGGTTCGCGGCGATAGTAGTATGTGTCGAAGCAGAAGTAAGTGGCAAGCAGCAACAGACCCGTCGTTGCCCATTCGGGAGTGAGGCTGAAGAACCAGGTGAACTCGGCACCCTTCTGGAACAGGAGGAAGAGCGGGGGGTCACCCAGTGGGGTCAGCAGGCCGCCGCAGTTGGCTACAAGGGCGATGAAGAACAGGATGGTGTGTGCCTTGTAGAGACGCTGCGAGTTGGTCTGTATCAGTAGGCGGATAAGGAGCATAGCCGCACCCGTGGTGCCCATAAAGGAGGCCAATACCCAGCCCAGGGCCAAAATACCGGTGTTGGTGATTGGAGAGGCGACCAGGTCACCTTTGATGCGGATACCGCCCGTTGTGACGAACAGTGCCATGAGCAACAGGATGAACGGTACGTAGTCGTACACCATCTGGTGGCTCAACTTCTCGCCCATGCCGTTGGCATAGAGCCAAATCCCCACCGGGATGCCCAGGATGAGGGATACGTAGAGTTTGTGCAAGTTGCTCTCCCACCACTCGCCGACTTTGGTCAGCGGAAGGATGGCGATGCACAGCAACATCACAGCGAAAGGAATCAGCATCCATGCTGGAATTAAATGTTCCATGATCTGAATACGTTTAAATAATGTGTATAATGGTTAGAGTGTTTCTGTCTGTTGTACTAGTCCAGCTTGAGCACAGCCAGGAAGGCTGTCTGCGGCACCTCGACACGACCTATCTGCTTCATGCGCTTCTTGCCGCGCTTCTGTGCTTCGAGCAGTTTGCGCTTACGTGACACATCGCCGCCGTAGCACTTGGCTGTCACATCCTTGCGCACCTGCTTGATGGTCTCGCGTGCGATGATCTTGGCTCCGATGGCGGCTTGGACAGCCACGTCAAACTGCTGGCGGGGTATCAGTTCCTTCAACTTCTCGCACATACGCCGGCCGAAGCGTTCGGCATTGTCCACGTGGGTCAGTGTGCTCAGGGCGTCGACCTGCTCGCCGTTGAGCAGAATGTCGAGTTTGACCAGTTTGGAGGGGCGGTAGTCGTGTATGTAGTAGTCGAACGACGCATAGCCCTTGGAGATGGACTTGAGCTTGTCGTAGAAGTCGATGACAATCTCGCCCAGCGGGAGGTCAAAGTAGATTTCGACACGATTGCCCGAGATGTACTTCTGCTCGACCAGGATGCCGCGCTTGTCCAGACACAGCTTCATGATGCCGCCGATGAAGTCCGTCTGCGTGATGATGGTGGCCCGGATGTAGGGCTCCTCGATGTGCTCGATGGTCATCAGGTCCGGCATGCCGGAGGGGTTGTGTATCTCCTTCATCACCCCATGCTTGTCGTAGATGCGGTAAGAGACGTTGGGCACGGTCGTGATGACATCCATATTGAACTCCCGGCCCAACCGCTCCTGCACAATCTCCATGTGCAGCAAGCCGAGGAAGCCGCAACGGAAACCGAAGCCCAGGGCCAGTGACGACTCGGGAACGAAAGTCAGCGAGGCATCGTTGAGCTGTAGCTTCTCGAGTGAGGCGCGCAGGTCCTCGTAGTCCTCCGGGTCGATGGGATAGACACCGGCAAAGACCATGGGCTTGACTTCCTCAAATCCGGCTATAGCCTTCTCGCAGGGGTTCTGCTGATGTGTGATGGTGTCGCCTACACGCACTTCGCTCGAGGTCTTGATGCCGGAGCAGATGTAGCCGACGTCGCCGCACCCGACTTCCTGGCGTGGCTCCATGTCCATGCGGAGGATGCCCACCTCGTCGGCATCGTACTCCATGCCCGTATTGACAAACTTGACTTTGTCGCCCTTGTGAAGCGAGCCGTTGGCTATCTTGTAGTATCCGATGACCCCTTTGTACGAATTGAATACCGAGTCGAAGATCAGGGCCTGTAGCGGTGCGTTGGGGTCGCCTTTGGGGGCGGGGATACGCTCCACGATAGCCTCGAGAATCTCCGGCACGCCCAGTCCTGTCTTGCCCGATGCCCGCATGATTTCGTCACGCCGACAGCCCAGCAGTTCGATGATTTCGTCTTCCACCACCTCGGGCATACAGCTCTCCAGGTCACACTTGTTGATGACCGGGATAATCTCCAGGTCGTGGTCGATGGCCATATAGAGGTTGGAAATGGTTTGGGCCTGAATGCCCTGAGTGCCGTCAACGATAAGGAGAGCACCCTCGCACGCAGCGATGGAACGAGACACTTCGTAACTGAAGTCCACGTGACCTGGGGTGTCGATGAGGTTGAGGGTATACTGGGCCTTTTCGGCCTTCTCTCCCGTGTAGTTGTAGTCCATCTGGATGGCATGGCTCTTGATGGTGATGCCACGCTCTCGCTCCAGGTCCATGTTGTCGAGTATCTGGGCCTGCATGTCGCGCTCTGCCACGGTCTTGGTACATTCCAATAGGCGGTCGGCGAGCGTCGACTTGCCGTGGTCGATGTGGGCGATGATGCAGAAGTTGCGGATATGCTTCATGTCGTACGGGTCTCTTCTGTCTGATTTTAACGGTCGCAAAGGTACTGAAAAAAATGCAAACGGTTGCAAAAAGAATCCAAAAAAATCACGTCCGTGAAAAATATAGGCCGTTTGTTTGTCTATATGCACGAAAAAGACTACCTTTGACGCCACAAATTTGTCATCACAAGACAGTAAACACCTATAAAAGAATGGTTACATTGAAATACAATCCGCCGGCCGGGTTTCTCGACGAGGAAGTGCGCAACGGATATACAGTATCGGCCGAGATGAAGCAAGTGTGGGCCGTGCAGCTGGACCTGCTGCAGGAGTTGATGCGGGTCTGCTCGGAACATGGCCTCCGTATCTTTGCCGACGGCGGTACGCTGATAGGAGCGGTACGTGAGCATGGCTACATCCCGTGGGATGACGATATCGACATGTGTATGCTCCGTGAGGACTACGACAAGCTGGTGCAACTGGCTGGCGAGTTCAAAGAGCCTTATTTCCTGCAGACGGTCTATACGGACACGCACTATGGTCATCGTCATGCCCAGTTGCGCCGCACCGATACGTTGGCGGTTCCTATTAACTATAAGGGCAAACGCCGCCACTGCATGGGCATCTTTGTCGACATCTTCGTCTTGGACCGGATGCCTAACACGCCACGCTCCCTCAAGCATCACCTGGCACGTGTGGCTTCGGCCAAACTGCGGCTGAAGATTGTCAACAAGATAATGCTGCATGTGCCGGAAAGCGTCTATCGGTGGTGCCGCTGCCACACTTGTTGCCTGAGCGACATCAGGCTCTTCCGAAAGTATGAGGAAGTGCTGCGCTCGGTGCCCCTCACCGAACGTTCGCTGTTGGGTTGCATGTTGACTTCGCGCACGACGATTCCCTTCCTTCGCCTGGCTACCTATGCCGATGTCGTCAATTTGCCATTTGAGCACATCGAGTTGCCTTGCCCCGTAGGTTATGACGAGATACTGCGTGCCGAGTACGGTGCCTATATGATACCCGTGCATCAGCCCACTACGCACGGCAGCATGACATTCGACACCGAACAGGGTCAGAACTTCCACAAGTGATATGAGCGCGCTATCGTATATGCTGCATAGCGGCAAGAACCCGAAGTGGCTTTACTTCCTCCGGCACTATCTCCAGCAGATGGTTCCGGATGCGTACTATCGCAGCCGGCTGGACGGCAAGTTGCGGCAGTTGGAGGGCCGTGCAGACCGGGATTACATCCTCGACCGCGTCAATTACTACAACCGTCTCGACACCGTCACTCCGCTGCCCGACACTGTGCCGTTGCCTGACGAGATGATGAAAGGTGTGCGTCAAAAGGTCTACCGGTTTGATACCATCAGTTGCACGCGGTGGTTTGCGGCTGGCAGCCGTTTCCAACTCGTGCCTGGTGACGTGACGGAAGTGCCCGATGTGCCATCGCTGCTGAAGAGTCGCCCCATAGACCGGGCTGTGGAGGGACAGCCTGTCGACAACCGCAACTCTGTCGTGCTGAAGTTGAATGCCGTCCGGCACTTCATCTTTGTCGATGACAACATACCGTTTGAGGCCAAAAAGGACAGGGCCGTCTTCCGCGGGAAGGTGTCAGGCAAGCCCTTGCGCCAGCGCTTCTTCCGGCAGTATTTCGGCAATCCGTTGTGCGATCTGGGCGACACCTCACGCCACAGTACGGATCCAGAAGAGTGGCGGACGGGCAAGATGACCATCCGCGAACATCTGCAGTACAAGTATATACTGGCATTGGAAGGCAACGATGTGGCTTCCAACCTCAAGTGGGTGATGTCGAGCAACTCGATAGCCGTCACGCCACGCATGAAGTACGAGACGTGGTTTATGGAAGGCCGTCTTGTGCCGGATTACCACTACATCGAAATCAAGGACGACTTAAGCGACCTCGAGGAAAAACTAGCCTACTATTCCAGTCATCCCGAGGAGGCGCAGCAAATCATCGACCATGCCCATGCGTATGTGCGGCAGTTTATGGATAGCCGACGTGAGGAGTTGATACAACTGTTGGTTACGGACAAGTATTTCCGTATGACAGGCCAACGATAACCGACGATGGCCGAAGGGCGGCCGGAACAGCGGGAAAGACTTCCACCCGTTTTTATGACTGGGCCGTGCCTAAAGTGCTTATGGCCTCCTGCAGTGCATGCTCAAAATAATAGCCCGATGCAATCCGTGAGGATACGCGCCTGACGTTGTCCATCATCGCGTTGTACTGCTCGGGAGTGATAGCGGACAGCGTGTCCTCGAGATTGTCTATGCTGTCGACCAGGATGCCGCAGCCCTCTTCCTCAACGAAGTCGGCGAGGCCGGCGTGTTTCCATAGGATGACGGGACACTGACAGCGGAGATAGAGACTGACCTTGTGCGGGTTGTTGATAGCCATATATTCCCCGATTTTCCCTTTGCCGAAAGCCAGCGATTCGCCGTACCACGAGAGTCCGAAGTCGCCTTGGTTGCAGGCCATGAGTTCGAAGTCCTTGGCATAGCCGTGGAAGGAGACCAGATGCTCGTGTCCGGCAGAGGCCCTTTGAAAACGCTCCTCGTCGAGATGATTGCCGTAGAGGTGTATGGGATGAGCGGACAGTGCACTGGCCAAGTCATAGACGAAACTGTTGCTGGCCGGATTCAGATTGCCCAGGAAGAAGAAACTGTAGGGCTCTTCGCCCTGGGGCAACGGCCGGCTCTGCGTGATACCGTCGGGGGAGAGGTAGTCGAATATGCCCAGCCGAAGTACGGGATGCTGCACGCCGTAGTCCTTGAGCACCTGTTGCATCTTGCCGTTGTGGGCGATGATGACATCGCTGTGGTCGAGACGCTTCTGTTCCTGCTTGGGAGTGAGCCGCTTGCTGCGGAAGGAGTTCAGGTCGTGAATGACAGTCACCACCTTCGCTCCACGCAAATGGGCACAGCGGCACATGAACGTATAGTACTTTTTGAGCGGATACTGCAGTACAAGGACATCGCCCCGGTGCAGACGGAGTGCGGCCAGAACGACACCGGTCAGGTTGCGCACGAAGTGCCTCAATGGATTTTGCAGGGAGGTGCGCTTCAGACCGATATTGATAGCGCCCATGCGGTCGAGGATGTCCTCAATGTCCGACTTGGCCTTGCTGCCGGCCGAGTTGGTCTGGCGGTAGTTGCGGGAGATATAGCAGATTCTCATATTCTATTGTTGTTGCAGCATCTGTTCATACAAATTGTACACCTTTAGGGCCTGGGCTTGCGGGTCGAAGTTGTGGCGCGCATACTGTTCGCCTTGTTGTCCGAGCCGTTCGGCCAGACTGCTGTCTTCGAGCACCTTGCGCAGACTGTCGTAGAGCTGTCCGGTGTCGGAAGGGTTAATCAGTAAGGCACCGTCGCCGGCGGCTTCGGGCAGCGACGAGACATTGCTCGTGATGACTGGGCATCGCTGCAGCGCAGCCTCGACGACAGGCAGGCCGAAGCCTTCGTAGAACGAAGGGTAGACGAAGGCCAAGGCCAAACGGTACAGACACTGCAATGTGCGTCCGTCGTTCAGATTGTCGATTATATAGACCCATTTGCCCAGTCCTTTTCCGGCTATGTACTGTTCAACTTCCTTTCGGTACTCACGGCCGTTGCCCACGACGACGAGTACGGGTCTTTCCATCTCCCCGAACATCCCAAGGGCCTGGACGACAGAGAGCAAATTCTTGCGCCGGTTGATGGAGCCTACATAGAGGCAAAAGTCGTGGGGCAGATTGGGCAAGGCATCGCACAGCGTCTGTCGTGCCGTCGCGGTATCGATGGGCGTGTAGAAAACATCCTGCACGGGTTGGCAGATGACCTCGATACGCTCTTCGGGGACATCGTAGAACCGCATGACATCGCGTTTCGTGCTTTCGCTGATGGCCAGCACACGTGACGCATGGCGGCACGACCATCCGTACTTGAAGTCGTAAATCTGGCGGTCGATGGCATGGTACATGGCGGGGAAGGTGCGCCAGGCCGTGTCGTGTATGGTCACCAGTGTCTGGATGTCAGCACGGACGGCATCAAAGGGTATTTCGTTCGACAAGCCGTGTAGCAGTCCGCATCCGTCCTGCTTGGCCCGGTGTGCCAACGAGAAGGAGCGGTGCAGGGGACTTTCATCGTAGAGAACACGTTCGTGCTCCGGGCAGTATCGCTCCAGTCCGTGGACCAAAGTCCGGCTGTAGTTGCCCAACCCAGTGTGGTTGTGGTAATATCGCTTAGCGTCAAAACCTATTTTCATCTTGTGCGTAAATTGTCGGTCAAACTCCATATAGAGATATGGACTTCAGAGCGCAAAGGTACGGAAAAGAGAGATAAGAAACAAATTTTTGGCTGTTTAGTTTTGTTTTCTCCCGTTAGCAAGTCCGTCTCATTCCGTTTTTAGTTCCACATCCGGACAGATTTTTTGCTTGAAAATTTGGCAGTTACAGTGGAAACTGCTAACTTTGCGGCAGCAATCACGTGGTATAGAAAGGTTGCCGTTTCGTTATCAGGTTCTTCCTGTTCGGGCCAGTAAAATGTGGACGTGCAGGATTTGTGTTAACTTATCAGTCAATATGAACAAATCCGTTTTGTCCATTGTCGCGATAGGCTCCTTTCTAAATTTCTCTTTCCTTGTTGGAGCCAATCCGGGCAATGATGCAGGATTGTCGGACGCTGGACCCGAAGGCGCGGCCCAGGGCCCGAGCAGTGATGTGTACGACCTGGAGGAAGTGGTCGTCACAGGACAAGGTGCAGAAATCAAGAAACGCCGCTTGTCAAGCAATGTGCAGACATTGGGCAGCCAGCAACTGGAACATCTGCCCGCTACGCGCATCGACCAGATGCTGCAGACCGCTATGCCCAATATGAAAGTAAACCTCTCGGGCGGACAGCCTGGGGCTACTTCCCTTATGTGGGCCCGGGGTCTTTCTTCCGCTTACTCCAATGCGACCCCCGTCATCTATGTGGACGGTGTGCGCGTAGACAACAACAACACGGCTTCGTCGTTGACCAACGACCTTAATGGCGGCAATCATACGGGTTCCGGATTCCTGGGTCAAACCTCCGCTACCAGTTCGCTGGCCGACATCCCGTTGGAGAATATCGAACGCATCGAATATGTGCCGGGTGGTGCAGCCACGACGCTTTACGGGTCGGATGCCGCCAACGGTGTAATACAGATCTTTACCAAGAAGGGAGAGACCGGGAAATTCCGTGCAAGTTTCACGGCCGAACTCGGTGCGGAGGTCGCCAATACAGGCTTCTATCATTTCAGCCGTACCGGCGACCTGCTGCATCAGACCGGATTGCGCCAGCGCTATCGGCTGAGCTTGGAGGACGGTTCTGACAAAGGCGGATGGAGCCTGGGCGCATCGATGGAACATTCAGATGGTGTCATCGTGGCCAATGCGCAGGAGCAGAAGAAGTATGATGTCCGTTTGGGCACGCACTCCGAGATAAACCGCAAACTGGAGTACCAGTCATCGTGGGGCGCCACCTTCCAAAATCAAAGCTATGCCCGTAATGGCAACGAGGGCCTGTACAGCGGACTGTGGTCCATCGAATGTGCCGACTTCGGTTATGCCGACAATACACAAGGACTGAAAACGCTCTATCCGCTGTGCGAGAAGGATGCTGAGGGTAATTGGAAGAAAATCTTCAATACCTGCAATGTGGACGAGTTGGGGACTGCCGATTTCGAGCGACTGAAATCTATCTGCCGGGATGGCGAAGGCTTGTCCTCACATACCGACGAGATTCGCCGCTTTCAGACCTCGCAGCGATTGGTCTTCAAACCCTTTGCGGGACTGATAGCCAAGGCAACCTTGGGCCTCGACTATCGGCACAACCGCAACCGCTACAGCATCCCCAATGCCTGGCTGGACGCAACCGGCGAACGGGCCTATCTGTCGCTTTGTTCGATGCGCAACTTCGAGCGTAGCTATTTGGGACTGACCTTCGATGCCTCGGCTTCGTACAACTATACCCATGAGTGGCTGAGCTCGGTGACAACCGCCGGATTCCAGTTCTTCTCGACCGACGACCATCAGACGACTACCCTGGGCAAGGATGTGCGTGACGGCCAACTGACCATCACAGGCGCTGCCACCAAGACGGCAGACGAGTGGATGAGTTACTTGAACAACTACGGGTGGTTCGTGCAGGAGAACGTCGGCGTGCTCGACCGGTATTACCTTGACCTGGGACTGCGTGCCGACTACAATTCCGCTTTCGGCGACAATGTGGGATGGCAGTGGTATCCGAAAGTCGGACTGTCTTATCTGTTGAGCGAGGAGTCTTTTGCCCAGGATATCGAGTGGATGGATCAGGTCCGCATCTTTGCCAACTACGGCGTGGCCGGTCTTTATCCGCCGGCCTTTGCCTACCAGCGCACGGTCGCCCTGCATTCGTTCAAGGGCGAGCAGGCCGCCACCTTCGACCAGTATGGCAACGATGACCTCGGTCCCGAGAAGAAACACTCTACCGAAGTCGGATTCAGTTCGGCGTGGCTGGACAACCGCATCTCGCTGGGCTTCACCTATTACTACGCTTTGACGCGAGGTGCACTCTTCAATGTGCCGATACCACCCTCGGTCGGCTCGGGCAACACTCTCAAGAATGTGGGCCGCATCGAGAACAAAGGCGTCGAGCTCACGCTGGGCTTGACTCTGTATCGCGACCGGGACTGGGATGTCAACCTGCAGGGTTCGCTCAATACTAACCGCAACAAGGTGCTTTCCAGTGGCGGGGCTACTACGTTTGCCATCGGTGGCTTCGGCTCCAACACCATACAGTCTGTCGTTACGGTCGGCGAGTCGGTAGGTTACCTGCGAGGCTCGCGTGCGACTCTTCTGGCCGACGGAACAGTGCAGATTGACAAGTTGGCCAATCTCGGCAATACCCTGCCCAAGTGCTTTGGAACCCTGTCTCTTTCTGCCCGTTGGAAAAACCTGAGCGTGTATCTCAACGGTGACTATCAGACGGGAGGAAAGATACATTCGTACAACGCGCAGTTTCGTTTCCGTAACGGCCTGAAAGACGACCGCATCCCCGACGAGCTCCTTCAGGCACTCGGCATGAATGCCGACGGCAGCAACCGGTGGAAGGTGCAGAAGACCAACTGGACCAATGTGACAAATTATTTCGTCTACAATGCCGACTTCCTGAAAATCAGACAGATTGGAGCAGACTACGTGTTCCGTCGTCCGGTGCAATTCGTGGAGTCGTTGACACTCGGCCTGTCTGTTACCAATCCGTTCGCTTTTACCTCTTGTCCGGTAGACCCCGAGGCTACCGTCTCGACCACACTCTCGCAAGGGGCCGTTGCCACGGGAGGTTTTAACTACGCCACCTATTCGGCCCCGAGGCAATTTATGGGTTCTGTAAGAATCGCATTCTAAACATCTGACTATATGCACAACATGAGACGTTATATATATATAATATGTGTATGGACTGGCATCGGCTTGCTGCTGACCGGTTGTGACTTGCTGCAGCCCGGTGAAGTCCAGAATCCGAATGTCATCGAGGATGACTTCGCTTCGTCGTCGCAAGCCATGCAGACCTGGGTAAATGGCACCAATGCAGAGTTCGGTACCTGCATCAGCGCCTTTGCCGAGGTGACCGGTTTGCTCTCCGACGATTTGTACAACAACTCTTCCCGCAGTGCCAAGACGGCCGATGCGCTCGACTTCCAGTATACCAGCGACGAGGTGGCCGACCTATCGACCTGTATAGGCAAGATGATAGAAATGGCCGACTTCGGACTCGAGACCGTTGCCAAACGGGATGCTACGACCACAGCACAGCAGCGCTTCAATCTCTGTTATGTCAAGGCCATAGCCTACCTGATGGCTTCCGAGAATTTTGTAGCCCTGCCTGCATCGGCCGACGGAGATGTCTTGACCTCCGAGGGTTTGGCCAAGGCGGCGGTAAGCACACTCGACCAGGCTTCGGTCTATGCCGCGAGCGCAGATGATGAGGCTTTGGTAGCTTTGCTGAAAGCGCGGGCCTACCGCCTCTGCGGACAGACGGACGATGCTGCGGCACAGGCCGATAGCGTGTTGCGGAAGTCTCCGACCCTCCTCGTGCAGGCCACGTTCGACGACATCAACGGTTATGCCAACTCCCTGCAGCAGTATGTGGCCACGGGACTATTTACAGTCCTGCCACGTCTGCAGATGCAGAAGGTCAAGTGTCCGCAGGCGGGTCTCTATGAGCAGCCGATAGCCGTGGCAAAGGCCGAAGAGGCATACCTCATCCTGGCAGAGATGTCGGCACTGAACGCTGACTACGTGCAGGCCCGCAAGCACCTCGCAGACCTAGTGCAGGCTGTAGCGGAACGCAACGACTCGACAGTATCGGTGCTGAGCCTGTCGGCCGATGACCTTTCATCCGTAACCGACCGGAAGACAGCCTTGGAGACCATCTATCGCTCGCGTCAGGAAATCTTCTTCGCTGAGGGCCGCCGTTCGGCGGATATGGGTATCCGTATGCCTATGTCGGAAGTGGAGTATGTGTCGCGTGGCAATCTGCCGTCAACCTATATCGAGATGCATATACCCGACTGGCTGTTGCCCATCAAGGACAGCATAGACTCGTTCGTAGACCTGAACTCCAGGCTAGTAGAAAGTATGTAAAATGGATTTTTTCGACAGAAAGATTGTCGAATCGAAGAAAAAGATATAACTTTGCGGACGGTTTCCCTTGTGTGTGGAGGCCGTCCGCAAATACAAATCAGTCAGAATTATTGCATTATGGCAAACTTGAGATTGCTAGTCAAAGATACCGCCATCTACGGCATAAGCAGTATTGCCGCACGTTTCATCAACTATCTGCTCGTTCCCGTCGAGACCTATGTGTGGGTGTCGGGAGGCGGACAGTTCGGGGTGATTACCAACATCTATTCCTACATCGGCCTGCTTATCATCGCTTTGACCTATGGCATGGAGACTACGTTCTTCCGCTTCGCGAACAAAGAGGGCGAGAAGGCCGAGATGGTCTATTCGACGGCTCTGCGTATGGTGGGTGTCGTGGCTTTGGCTTTCGTGGTATTGGTAATGCTCTTCCTAGGCCCGATAACGGATGCTATGGGCTATGCCGAACACCGCTGGTATGTCGGTACGATGGCCATCTGCGTAGCCATCGATGCATGGACGTGCATCATGTTCGACTACCTGCGTTATCAGCACAAACCCGTCAAGTTCGCATCGCTGAAGGTCTTCAATATCCTTATCAACGTGATGGTGCTGGTACTGTTGCTTTTGGTGCTGCCTAAGCTGGGTATCTACTTGCCTGGACTGTATGATGCTGCAGGGGTGCCTGATGTGGGCGTGGTGTTCTATGTGAACCTGCTGTGTTCGACGGTGACGGCCATGTTGCTATTCAAGGAAATGAAGGGCATCACTTACGGGTTCGACTGGTCGTTGTGCCGACGGATGCTCTCCTATACCTGGCCGATGCTTGTGCTGGGACTGGCCGGACAACTTAACCAGAACGCTTCGGCCATCTTGTTCCCGTTCCTGTATGACGGCAGTGCCGAGGAGGCAAGAGCCCAACTGGGCATCTATGGAGGATGTATCAAGATAGCCATGATAATGGTCATCATCACGCAGGCATTCCGGTTTGCCTACGAGCCTTTTGTGTTCGGCAATAAGGATGCAGACAAGAAGGAGACTTATGCCAAGGTGATGAAATACTATATCATCTTCACCCTGTTGGCCTACCTCTGTGTCATCGGTTATATGAACCTCTTCAGATACGTCGTTCAGACTTCCTATTGGGAGGGATTGAAGGTGGTGCCGATAGTGATGGCAGCCGAACTGATGTTCGGTATCTACTTCAACCTCAGTTTTTGGTACAAACTGACAGACCGGACCATCTGGGGTGCTTACTTCTCGGGTATAGGCTGTCTGGTGTTGATCGCTATGGATGTTGTCCTGATACCCCGTTATAGCTATATGGCCTGCGCATGGGCCGGATTTGCAGCATACGGCATCAGTATGATTGCCTCGTATGTCTTCGGCCAAAAGTACTATCCCATCCGCTACCCGATTAAGGACATCGTCCTGTACGTTGCTTTGGCCATCGTCCTGTTTGCGGGCATGTATGCCTCCAACGAATGTCTCGGTATGTGGCCGGCACTCGGCGTCAACACGCTATTGGTGTTGTGTTTTGTAGCCTACGTCGTGAAGAAGGACTTCCCGTTGGGCTCGCTACCGTTTGTGGGCAAATACTTCCGGAAGAAAGCTGCGTGATAGACGAGGCTATTGCATCGGGACAGACTCGTTGCATCGGGATAGGTCCGCTGTATTGTGGTGGCAATAAGTCCGCATGAAGCGGACCTTAGAACTCGTATCGCGCTCCAATATGCAGGTTGATGCCCTGCTGAGGTACGCCAGGCCAGAGTTCGCTATGCAGGTTGAGTATATTGCGGGCAAAGGCATAGACCTTGAGCCGGTTGTTGGCCTGCCAGTCGACCTGAAGATTCAAGTCCGGGTGCGCGTCCAGATTGACAGTCTCCGTTTTATATATTGTTTCTGATGCCGATGAGGTGAAAGAAGGGATTACGGTCTCCATCTTTCTCCCCAATGCGGCATCCAAGCCCAGGTCGATGACGAAATGGCGCGGGCGGGAGAGCAGATGGCAACTGAGTTGCGTGGAGGGACGTGCAAAGCGGGCCGCATCGCACGATTGTCCGAGGTACGAGACCTCGGCTTTGGCCTCAAACAGGCGGCTCATTTCGTAATCGGCCTTCACTTCGACCCCGTAACTGAAACTGTCATCGTTGTAGAGCCGGACGTTGACGCCCTGCAGCTGCATCTGGTTGTCGGCGTTCATTATGGCCTGACCGCAGAGGGCATCAAGGGTGTAGCCGAGTAATAGTTTGCCACCCCAGCGGAATTGTCCCTGTTCGTTGTCTTCGTATCCGATGCCCAGTCGAAAGACGTCGAATGCAGACTTGTAGTCGTGGCAATGACTGACGATGGGTGTCTCGGTCAGGATATCGTAGATTTCGTCATGTCTTGTGCCGATGCCCAAGTCCACGAAGTAGCGCCGCCATTGATCCGGGTCCGGCAGATAGGAGAGGTGCAGAGAGGGTTGTATGGAGAAGTGGTTCTTGGCAGCAAAGGCCTCGGCCAGGTCAACATCCAAACGCGTGCGCCAAGAGGAATGCAAGTCATACCACCCATATGATAACTTCAGGAAGAGAACGTTCTCGCTGCTGGCTATAGTCCGCGTTGTGCTCTCGCCCGATGTTCCGGTAGAGGATGCGGGCGTTGTCGAAGCGGACGAATAGTCCGGATTGAGCAAGTGCGTCCCGTTGTAGTGGTAGCCCAACAAGACCTTCATCCGGTCGGTTTCGTAGCTCGCATCGGCAGAAATCTGTCCGAAGTGTGTGGTTTCGGCAGCGGCATTGAATGTGTTGAGCGAGTGTCCGGCTGCAGCAGCATGAATCTCCAGTTGCGCTTCGTTGTCTAATGTGTGGCTGTAAGTGCCTTTGACAGCCCCGTTGAGGTATCTGGATTTCCACTTGCCGAATCCCGGGGTGAGCATCTCGGGCAAGTCTGTCGGCACATCGAGTTTGCCTTGGGTAAAGAACCCGTTGGCATCGACGGCGAAATCTCCGTGTCGGATGCCGGCCCGAATGTCGGTATTCCAGTAGTTTCCGGCCGAAGCCTCAATATATCCAAGACGAGCTTCCTTTTGCTGTGCGACGACTTGTCCGGCGGGGGCTGTCCGTATCCAGCCAGAGGTGACGGTCATGGCTTCCCAATCGGCGTATTCCACATCAGGACGGCTGTCCGTCTTTGTAGTTTGAGATTCTGGTTGACGGTAAAGTTTTTGGCTCTGACGGACAGTAGGAGAGAACTCACGTTCGAGAGTCATCGACTGGTTGAGGGTCGAATCCGTCTGGGCCAAGGCACAGATTGCGGTCAGTTGGCAGAGGCCAAACAAGAGAATATTTTTCATTGTTCTTTTTGCTCTTCTTGTGGTAAACGGTTGCGAATCAGGGAGGCAATGTCATCGCCCGAGTCGGTATAGTTTTGCTGCAGGCTCTTCAGATACTCGTCGGCAGTGAATGTATCTCCATTCCGGCGGAAGATGTCGCTCAGCAGGATGATGCCTCTGGCCAGCCAATACTGGTGAGGTGTTCCCGATTGTACCAGTTCGGTGGCAACGGTCTGTGCATTGCTGATTTCGCCCGTATCGAAATATGTCTGCGCCAACAGGAATCGGGCCTCACTGCCGGCGGCCGTCCGGACTTCCTGTGACGCCTGCTGCAAGAGTGCGACGGCCGGTTTTTGATGACCGAGGGCAAGATTGGCCTTGGCTGCAAGAAGCTGCATGGTCTGAGCCTCGCTGAAGTCGATGCTCTCGCTCTGCAGTTGTTGGTAGACATCGAGCAACTGCTGGTACTGCCTCTCGTTATACAGTTGCGGCAGACTGGCCACCTGGCGTTGGATGCCCAAAGTGTGCAGGTCTTCGGCTGCCGTCAGAGCGGCCTCCGTGTCGGGGTATTTCTCCTCGACCAGCTGATATACCTGTTGTGCGGCTTCCGTCTGTCCCAAGTTGTTGTAAGTCATGGCCAGTTCGACGGCGGCCTGCGGTGCGGCCGGGCAGTCAGGGTAGAGGTCCAGGACCTGCCGGAAACTGCTGATGGCCTGTTCGGCATCATTTTGCAGCAGCGATGTGCGGCCCTTGTCGAGCCAGGCCTCGGGTAGGAGGGAAGAAGCCGTACATCTGGCAATCATCTCGTCGAGTTTGGCTTGCTTCTGACTGTACTTTTTCTGCAGGCCCATCATCAACGCTTCCTGGTACAGTGCATAGTCAGACTGCTTGGCCTCGTATTCGGCAGCCGTGTGGTAATAGACCTCGGCTGTGGCAAACTGTCGGGTGTAGTAATAGCAGTCAGCAAGACGGGTGACGCCGTCTACATAGCCCTGTGTGCCGAATTCCCCCGGCTGACTGATGTAGTCGGTAAAAGAACCGATGGCATCCGTGTAGAGGTTGAGCTGCATCTGCGCATAGCCCAGATTGTAGTAAGCGGCAGCGTACAGGTCCTTTTGCGCATCTTTCGGCTTGCTTTTGATAAACCGGCTGTAGTCGGCGGCAGCCTCTTGAAACTGGTTCTGCCTATATCTCGCCTCTCCGCGCCAGTAGCAGCATTCGGCCCAGGCGGTAAGGTCGGCCTTGCCCATTTCAATGCCCAAGGTAAACTGCTCAGCGGCTCCCCGGTAGTCGCCGTTGACATACCGCTGTATACCATATTGGCAGTGAATGCGCTGTTTGGCCTGCAGCAAGTTGTTGTCGGGCTTGCGTATTTTGGCTATCGAAGTGAGCGCTGCCTCGTAGTTGGTGGTCGTGCCAAGGATGTCTGTCAAATAACCGCTGACCCGTCCGGCATAGCTCGATGTCGGCCAGGTGTTGAGAAAGTTTTCGAGAATCTCGATGTCGTCGCCGAACAGCGATGTGTTGCTGCTATAGACAATGGCGCAGAGGTCGTAAGCAGCAGCTTCGCGGGTGTCGGCATTGCCGTCAGTGATGGCATAGGCCTGACTGTAGGCAAGGCGGGCCTGCTGCGTTTCACCCTGTTGGAGAGCCGACTGACCGACCAGCATGTAGGCAAACTGCCGTAGTTCGGGTTGTGAGGCTCGTGTGGCCAAAGCCGCATCGCGGAAGGCCGACTCGTAATGACGGGCATCGTACTCGAGTATGCCAGCATTGTAGGCACTGGACGGTACGGGGTCCGAGGTCTGGGAGAGATACTCACGGAAACAGGACAATGCGTCCTCGTAATTGCCGGACTGCAGTTTGCACTCTGCCTTCAGACGCAGAGCCTCGGCTTGGAGAGCTTTGTCGGCAGGAGTATAGGCATCGATGGCTTGTACGGCTTCGTCCCACTTGCCTTGTGCATACAGAATCTGCATGCGGTAGAAAGGAACGGTTTCTTCATATTTCTCATCCTGTGGCAGGCGTCCGAAATGTTGGAGCGCCGACTCATAGTTGCCCTCAACATAATCACAATACCCCAGGTAGTATTCGGCCTCGGCCTGATAGACAGCATCGTGCATGTCATAGAGCGTCTGGTATCTGGCCCGGACTTCCTTGATTTGTTCTTGTGTCGGCGACTCGCCCAACGCATTGAGTGCTGCTTGTCCGTCGTAGAAATACTGCAGATGCTGTAGGCTGGGCCTTAGCTGATGAAGCGCAGGGGCCTTGAACGGGGAGACATTGTACTCGCTCGTGGTGGCCATTTGTTCGGTTTCGGCTTCAATCAAGCGGTCGCCCCGTTCGGCTGACGTCGGATTCTGCCGAAGCCACCGGCTCGTCTGCGGGTCGATGCTCTGCGCATTCGCCATCAGCGGGAAGAGGCATAAGAGAACTGCCGTAAAGGTGTCGTATCGTTGCATGACTTGTTGTGTTCTAGAGAAGTGTAGTGTAGTCCGTTGTCATTATTTGACGGAATCATTATTTGACGGAATCGTTGCCTGTCGTCTCGTCAATACCATTGTCTTTCGTTCCTTCAATCTTGGCCTTGAGGAACTGTATTTTGCCCGCAGCTACCTTGCTCTGCTGCGTGTACAGGAGTTGTGCGGCAAGCATTTTGCCAAGTTGACTGGTGAGTGCAATGGCCTGGCACTCTTTGGTGCTGACCACAATCGGATAGGCTTTGCTCCCGTTTTTGTACAGCAGGTGGGCTTTCAACTTCTGATCAGAAGAATGCATGTCGATGAAGCCGAGTATCGAATCGTCTGTATAGGTGACCGATTCGTGGCACAGCCCCTGATTCTTGAACTGATAGTTGGCGCCCGTGTTCGACAAGGGGACGTTGGCTGTTACGGCCTGTGTGCCGTCGCCGCCCGTCAAGCGGAGTCGGGTATGGTTGATGTAGGCACTTCCCCGATATTCGCTAATCAGCTGCACGTGGCCATATTCGTCGACTGAGGCATGGAGGTAGCAGCGCTCCAGGTTGTGCGGCGTGTCCGTACCTTTCACGAACCAGCGCCCGAGGTCGTCGTACTCACTCTTTTCAAACACGAAATTACCGTTTTGTACCATCTCGTTGATCATCTGCGTGACGGCTATCAGCATCGTGTCGGCTGTGGCCAAAGAGTCCTCCTGTTGGGCCAGTTCGACCCGATAGTTGAGCTGGTGTCCCAGTTTCCTCCACTCGAGGGTTTCCTTGCTGTGCTTGTCGATAGAGTCCAGTTTCGCTTTGGCCAACGATAGGTCGCCTGCCGCGAGAGCGTTCTCGGCTTCGTGGTACAATTGACCGGCCCTCTTTTCGGCCGTGTCGGTACAGGCGGCTATTAGTACGGTGATGCAGGCTGCCAGAGCCCATGTCGTTTTTATTTGTCTTCTCATAACAGTTCTTTAGTTTACATCTTTAGTTTACGCGGTCCACTTGTTTGACGCCGTGTATCAGTTTGATTTTCTTGATTAGGGTATTGAGCGACGACAAGTCCTGGACCATCACGGTCAGATGCCCTCTGAAGAGTCCGCCTTCGGCATCGATGTTGATGGCTCTGAGCAACGTGTCCTTCTCCTTGTTGATGAGCGAAGAGATGTTGGATACAATGCCTATGTCGTCTTGACCGACCACGCGCAGCGTGATGCTGTACTGACTGCCGCTCTTTCCGCTCCATTTGGCCTTGACGATGCGGTACGGGTACTTGTCACGCAGATTCCGGATGTTGGCACAGTCCGTACGGTGTATGCGTATTCCGCCGGAGATGCTGACAAATCCGACAACGTCGTCGCCGTAGATGGGGTGACAGCATCCGGCCAGACTGTAGTCCAGTCCCTTGAGGTCTTTGTCGATAATCAGCACGTCTTCCTTCAGCGGAGTCTTTTCCTTCCGCTCCGGACCTTGTGCTATTCTCAAGTCGAATTCCTCGGCACTGTGCGGCTCGACTTCCCCCTGGATGACTGGCGTTTGCATGGAGTCGAAAGACTTCAGGACATCCTCCACGTCAATCTCCTGTATGGCCAGGGCATGGAAGAACTGGGTCTGGGTCTTGAATCCCATGCGGACAATCAGCTTCGAGAGGTCACCTTCTTCAATTTCGATTTTGCGGTTCTTGAAGCGCCGCTGCAGGATTTCCTTCCCGGCCTCAGCCTCGCGGTTCTCGATTTCCTTCAGTCCTTGCCGGATGCGGTTCTTGGCTTTGGTGGTGGTGACGATATTCAGCCAGTCCTGCTTGGGCGACTGTTGGGGAGAGGTCAGGATTTCCACCTGATCTCCCGAACTGAGCTTGTAGTTGATTTTGACATTCCGGTTGCCAACCTTTGCACCGACACACGACAATCCCAACTTGGAGTGAATCTGAAAGGCGAGGTCAAGCACAGTGGCGCCTTTGGGAAGCCGGAAAACATCGCCGCGCGGGGTGAAGACGAATATCTCCTCCTGGTGCAGTCCCATAGACAGGTCTTTCATCAGTTCGTCAGGCGAGGAGTTGTGCTCCAGCACGTCTCTGATAGAGCTCATCAGCTGGTCCAGGGCACCTTGACTCTTCAACCCTTTGTAGAGCCAATGGGCAGCAAGACCGCGTTCGGCGATTTCGTCCATCCTTTTGGTGCGGATCTGCACTTCCACCCATCGCTTTTCAGGTCCGTAGACGGTGATGTGCAGAGACTCATAACCGTTGGATTTCGGAATGGAAAGCCAGTCCTTCAGTCGCTTGGGGTTGGGAACATACATGTCCGTCACGATGCTGTAGGCCTGCCAACAGTCGGCCTTCTCTTTGGCCGGGTCCGGTTCGTCGATGATGATACGGATGGCGAAGAGGTCGTATATCTTGTTCAGTGAAGTCTGCTGGGTGACCAGTTTGTGGTGGATGGAAGAGATGGACTTCGTGCGCCCTTTGATGTAGAAGTTAAGTTGCGTCGTCTCGCGCAGCCGCTTCTCGAGGGGTTCGATGAAGGCCCGCATATAGGCATCGCGACTCGCTTTGGTCTGTTGCAGCTGGTGGGCGATGTCATCGAACGTGGCGCGGTCCTCGTACTTGAGGGTCATGTCCTCCATTTCCTGCTTGATGACGTAGAGACCCAGTCTGTGCGACATCGGCGTGTAGAGCAGTTTGCACATCCGGGTGACCTCTTGCCGGTACTTGATGTTGCTCGTGTGGTTGAGCATCTTCATAAGTACGTAGCAGTCGGCAATCAGGCAGATGATGACACGGATGTCTTCGGCCATAGAGATGAGCAACTTGCGGAAGTTCTCGTCCTCCATGGCATTGTGCTGGGCAAAGAGTTCCTTCACCCGGCTCATGCATTCCATCAGGTGGGCCGTGTCTGTGCCGAACCATTTGACTATGGTTTCGCGGTCTAGAATCTTTTTGGCAACCAGCGGATAGAGGACAACCGTCAGCATTGACGGCTGCTTGAGACCGATGTTCAACTGTATGACGCGACAGGCAGACAGGGAGAGGAGCAGCTGACTGACGCCATTGGCATCACGGTCGTATGCTCCGCTACGTATGCCCTGATGAACGAAATGCCGCAGATTGCTCCATTCCGTACTGCTGAAAAGGGGTTTGGCCTGACGGTAAAGGTAGTGTAAAACCTCCCGCAGTTCTTGTCGTTCCTCCGTGTTGAAAGCCTCCATCTTCCTATAATCTCTTCTACTGATGTTTTGCCGAATTGACGGACAGAATCCGAATCCTTGGTGATAAAAACATCGCAAAAGTATAAAAAAAAACAATAGAATGGTACAACCAATTGAAAAAAAACATACTTTTGCGCACAATTTCCTTTCGAAATCCAAAAACAATTGGATACGATATTAATTAAACACTGTTGTTTTATGTTTACACCGCAAGATCTGAAAGAGTTGGAAGCGCGGGGAATCTCCCAGGAAAAAGCGCAGTCACAACTTGATTCGTTCGCGAAAGGCTTTCCTTATCTGACTCTGAAATGCGCTTCGTCGTTGGAATACGGAATCATGAGCATCGATGATGATGCTGCCATGTATTATCAAGACTTGTGGGCCAAATACCTGACGACAAACAAGCAGATTCTGAAGTTTGTTCCCGCATCGGGTGCAGCCAGCAGAATGTTCAAGAACTTGTTTGAGTTTTTGGCCGCCGACTACAATGTGCCGACTACGGATTTTGAGAAAACCTTCTTTGATGGAATCGGACGGTTCGCCTTCTACGAGGAACTGAACAAAGTCTGTCAGGCCAACGAAGGCATGTCTGTCACTGCATTGGTGCAGGCCGGACGCTACAAGGCCGTTGTAGAGAATCTGCTTATGGAGAAGGGCCTGAACTATGGCCAGCTCCCGAAGGGATTGTTGACCTTCCACCATGCCGGTAAGGAAGAAGTCCGCAAGGCTTTCGAAGAACATCTGGTCGAAGGTGCGCGCTACGCTGCCAACGGAGAAGGCAAGGTTAACCTGCACTTCACGGTAAGTCCGGAGCACTTGCCCCTGTTCGAGCGTTTGGTCGAAGAGAAAGTACCCGCCTACCAAAATGCTTATGGTGTAGTCTACAACATTACGTTCTCGACACAGAAAGCCTCGACGGATACCTTGGCCGTCAATCCCGACAACACTCCGTTCCGTGACGACAAGGGAAAACTGCTGTTCCGTCCGGGTGGCCATGGCGCTTTGATCGAGAATCTGAACGAGCAGAACGCCGATGTGATTTTCATCAAGAACATAGATAATGTTGTTCCCGACTCGCTGAAGCCCATGACGGTCAAGTACAAACAGATACTTGGCGGTATTCTGATCAGCTTGCAGCAGAAGATTTTCAGCTTCGTGCAGTTGCTCGAAAGCGGGAAGTACGGTCACGAGCAGTTGGTCGAGATGATTTATTTCCTACAGAAGAACCTCTTCGTGCGGAATCCTGAAATCAAGCAGCTCGATGACACCGAACTGGCCATCTACCTGAAGTCCAAACTGAACCGTCCGCTCCGCGTGTGCGGTATGGTGCGCAATCAGGGAGAGCCTGGCGGCGGTCCGTTTATCGTTGAGAGCCCGGACGGCACCTTCCAGAATCAGATACTCGAGTCTTCTCAGATTAACATGGACGACCCCGCTTCGGTCGAGATGTTCAAACAAGGCGGCTATTTCAATCCTGTGGATTTGGTTTGCGCCACCCACGACAAGAACGGCAAGCCCTTCAATCTGTTGAAGTACGTTAATCCGCAGACGGGATTCATATCGCACAAGAGCAAGAACGGCAAAGAACTGAAAGCCCTGGAGCTCCCTGGCCTTTGGAATGGTGCCATGAGCGATTGGAATACGGTCTTTGTGGAAGTTCCGAGTGAGACCTTTAATCCCGTCAAGACGGTCAACGACTTGCTCCGTCCGCAACACCAACAGTAAAGAGATGACCCTTTGACAACCTCAGTTTGCCTATAAGACACAAGAGGGTAATCAGCCGGCGTGGTTCGCTATGAGTCCACGCTGGCTTTACTTGGTATTGCACCGTATGCTTGTCTTTCCGCAGTTTGCATATTGTACTAATTTTTGCTTCGTATAGTCGATGATTATCTTTTACTGTGACAGAATACAGGATTGTCCCGAACTTTCGGAAGAAGACTCAGTGCATGCTGTGCGTGTTCTGAGGCATGAGGAAGGCGATGAGATTACCGTCGTGGACGGGATGGGGACGTTCTACAGCTGCGCCATAACGGAGGCGCACCCCAAGCATTGCCGTTTCCGCATACTGCAAGAAGAGAAGGAACAGCACTGGCCCTATCGTGTAGAGCTGGCGGTTGCCCCTACCAAGAATGCAGACCGAATAGAATGGTGCCTTGAAAAGGCCACAGAGATGGGCCTGGACAGATTCGTGCCCCTAAAGACCCGTTTCAGCGAACGGAAAGACATGAAGACGGGGCGGTTGCTACGCGTTGCTGTGTCGGCCATGAAGCAGAGTCTCAAGGCTACCTTGCCGCAGATAGACGAGATGACCGATATCGGCATATTCCTTAAAGAGCCCTTCGACGGGCAGAAGTTCATTGCCCATTGCCTAAAGGATTCCCCGCGCAAGTTGCTGTCGCAAGAGATTAGACCCAACACAGCCGTGCGTGTGCTGATAGGGCCGGAAGGCGACTTCAGCGAGTCGGAGGTCGAGTTGGCTATGGCGAACGGATATGTGCCGGTCAGTCTCGGAGAACAGCGTTTGCGGACAGAGACGGCCGCGTTGGCAAGCGTGCATACTGTCCACGTTATAAACGAATTGTCAACTCGGAAATGATATAAAGAGGTTGCAAATGGAAAGGAAAGTTCTAAAGACGTCCAAAAAGTAACTTCAAATTGGTTAACAATCAGAAAAATGAATTACTTTTGCACTTTGTTCCCCGTAATGTAAGTATTGGGGAAGATAGTTTTGAATTTGTAATAGAATAACATATATGGCAGAAATTACCGAAAACATGCAGCAGGAGGCTTCAGTCCTTCCGGCAGAAAGCACAGAGGAGAACGTAACTCCAACAGCGGCTACAGCCGACGAAACTCCGGCTTCTGTATCCGAAAACGGCACTGCGACGGCAGAGGCCGAGACTCCCGCAGTCGAGAAGAAGATTTATGCAAATAGGCAGGAAATCCTTGACCGTCTGTCGGAAATCGCCAACGAGACAACCGACGAGGCTCGCGATGAAATCAACTACCTGAAGATAGTGTACTACAAGTTGCGTCAGCAGGAAACGGATGCCGAGATGAAGGCCCTTCTGGAGAGTGAAGACGGAATGGCTACATTCGAATCGAAGCCCGATGAGCTGGAGCCGAAGCTGAAAGACCTGCTCAATGTGCAGAAGGAAGCCCGTGCTGCCATGGTAGAAGCCCGCAACAAGGAACTGGCTGACAACCTGCAGAAGAAGCAGGAAATCCTGAAGCAGATGGTCGACATTGCCCAAAATGCAGACGGAGCCGGACAGCAGTACAACACTTTCGTCGAATTGCAGAAGCAGTTCAAGGAGTCGGGAGATGTCGACCCCAAAGAGGTGAACGCTCTCTGGAAGCAATTCAATATGCTCAACGAGCAGTTCTATGACGCGCTCAAAATCAACAAGGAACTCCGTGACTACGACTTCAAGAAGAACCTTGACCGGAAGACTGAACTCTGTGAGGAGGCCGAGAAACTCGGAGAGGCCGCTGATGTCATCCAGGCTTTCCGCCGCCTGCAGGAACTCCATGACGAATGGAAGGGCATTGGCCCTGTAGCCCCTGCTGTGCGTGAAGAGATCTGGGCTCGCTTCAAGGCCGCTTCGACAGTCGTCAACAAACGTCACCAAGAACATTTCGACAAGTTGAAAGAGCAGGAAGCTGCCAACGAAGCCGGCAAGACTGCCCTCTGCGAGAAGATTGAGGCCATCGACTTGTCTGCCATCAGCCAAATAAAGGGTTGGGAGGACCAGACGGCAGTGGTGCTGGGTCTGCAGGAAGAGTGGCGCAAATTCGGTTTCGCCAACAAGAAAGTCAACACCCAGCTCTTCGAGCGGTTCCGTCAGGCTTGCGACGCTTTCTTCAAGGCCAAGGCAGAGTTCTTTAAGGCACACCGCGAGGAGCAGAGCGGCAATATACGGAAAAAGACGGAACTTTGCGAGAAGGCTGAGGCACTGAAAGATAGCCAGGAGTGGCGTAAGACGACCGACCTTCTTGTCAATCTCCAGAAGGAATGGAAGACCGTAGGCCCTGTTCCCTATAAGGTGGGCACAGCCCTCTGGGAGCGGTTCCGCTCGGCTTGCGACGCATTCTTCGAAGCCAAGGAGAAGGCCTTGGGTGGAGAGAAAGCCGAGGAGAAGGCCAATCTCGAGAAGAAACAGTCGGTGCTGGAGAAACTCAAGCAGTTGAAGGAGAACGTGCAAAAGGTTCAGCCTCAGGAAGTCCGCGACCTGATGGCCGAATGGAATCAGATCGGTCATGTGCCCTTCAAGGAGAAAGACAAGCTCTACAACGCCTATAAGGAGATTGTCGATTTCTTCTTCGACAATGTAGACATGAAAGGCCAGAAGGCTCGTCTTGACAATTTCCGCGAACGGTCGAAGACGGTCATTTCTGACGGTAAGCAGGCTGTGCAGACCGAACGCCAGAAGTTGCAGCGGCAGTTGGAACAGCTCCGCAACGACCTGAAGACGTATGAGAACAACCTCGGTTTCCTGAATGCCAAGAGCAAGTCCGGCAACGGTATGCTGGCTCTTATGGAACGCAAGAAGAACGATTTGGTCCGCGAAATCGAAGAACTGAAGGCAAAAATAAATATTTTGGACGAATAATAACAGAATAGATATGAGGACATTCCTCCGGGGAGAGACAGACGGTGTCTTGCCGGAGGATGTCGATATCAAGAAAAGATTAAGACAATGGCTTTAGCAACGCAATACAATCCGGCAGAAGTCGAAGACAAGTGGTATCAGTACTGGCTAGAACACAAGGCATTCGCCAGCAAGCCTGACGGACGTGAGGCATACACGGTAGTGATTCCGCCGCCGAACGTGACGGGTGTGCTTCACATGGGACATGTCCTCAATGAAACCATTCAGGATATTTTGGTCAGACGTGCCCGTATGGAGGGCAAGAACGCCTGTTGGGTGCCTGGCACGGACCATGCTTCGATAGCTACCGAGGCAAAGGTCATCAAGCGTCTCAAGGAGCAGGGCATCAACAAGAGTGACCTTACCCGTGAGCAGTTCCTGAAGCACGCTTGGGAATGGACGGACGAGCACGGCGGGATCATCTTGAAGCAGTTGCGCAAACTCGGTTGTTCCTGCGACTGGGACCGCACTTCGTTCACCATGGACGAGACCCGTTCGCGCGCCGTCATCAAGGTCTTCTGCGACCTTTACGACAAGGGTCTTATCTACCGCGGCCTTCGTATGGTAAACTGGGACCCGGAGCGACAGACAGCACTTTCGGACGAAGAGGTTATCTACCACGACGAGCACTCGAAGCTCTACTATATGAAATACTATGTAGACGAGCCCGCAGGTAGTACCGATGGTGAGGCCCCGGATGCCATTGTAATCTGCAACAACGACAAGCCATTCGATCCGACAGTCAAGTGTCAGGTCATACATCGTGACCCGCAAGGGCGCCGTTATGCTGTTGTTGCCACGACACGTCCGGAGACCATCATGGGCGATGTCGCCATGTGCATCAACCCGAAAGACCCGAAGAACTCCTGGTTGAAAGGCAAGAAAGTCATCGTGCCGAAGGTCGGCCGTGTCATTCCGGTCATCGAAGACCGCTATGTGGAAATCGAGTTCGGTACGGGTTGCTTGAAGGTGACTCCGGCTCACGACGTGAACGACTACATGCTGGGCCAGAAGTATGATTTGCCCATCATCGATGTCTTCAATCCGGATGCAACGCTGAGCGAGGCTGCCGGCATGTATGTCGGTATGGACCGTTTCGACTGCCGTAAGCAGATTGCTCTCGACCTTGCCGCTGAGGGCTTGCTTGAGAAGGAAGAGGACTATGACAACAAAGTGGGCTATTCCGAGCGCACCAACGTGCCTATCGAGCCGCGTCTTTCGTTGCAGTGGTTCCTCTCGATGCAGCATTTTGCCGACATCGCCTTGCCGCCGGTCATGAACGACGACATCAAGTTCTATCCTGCCAAATACAAGTCGACTTATCGCAACTGGCTCGAAAACATCAAGGACTGGTGCATCTCTCGTCAACTTTGGTGGGGTCACCGCATCCCGGCCTATTTCCTGCCCAATCAGGAAGGTGTGAAGGACGAAGACCGCAAGTATGTCGTTGCCCCGACAGCCGAAGAGGCTTTGGCCAAGGCACAGACCATCGATCCGAACATCAAGTCGATTGACGAACTGAAGCAGGACGAGGGTGCTCTTGACACCTGGTTCTCCAGCTGGCTGTGGCCTATTTCGCTGTTCGACGGCATAGAGCATCCCGATAACGAGGAAATCCGTTACTACTATCCGACCAACGACCTCGTGACCGGTCCGGACATCATCTTCTTCTGGGTAGCGCGTATGATTATGGCGGGTTACGAGTATATGGGCCAGATGCCGTTCAAGCATGTGTACTTCACCGGCATCGTGCGCGACAAACTCGGCCGCAAGATGTCCAAGTCGTTGGGCAACTCGCCAGACCCGTTGGACCTTATAGAGCGTTATGGCGCTGACGGCGTTCGTATGGGTATGATGCTGTCGGCACCGGCTGGCAACGACATCCTGTTCGATGACGCTTTGTGCGAGCAGGGCCGTAACTTCAACAACAAAATCTGGAATTCCTTCCGCCTTGTACAGGGATGGACGGTAGCCGATATCGAACAGCCCGAGGCTGCCCGTAAGGCTTGCGAGTGGTTTGATGCCAAGTTGGCACAGGTTGGCTACGGTTTGCAGGAGCAGTTCAAGCAGTATCGTCTTTCCGAGGCCTTGATGCTGGTCTACAAGCTCTTCTGGGACGAGTTCTCTGCTTGGTATCTCGAACTTGTCAAGCCCGCCTATGGCCAGCCTGTCGATGTTGTGACCTACTTGAATACCATTTCTTACTTCGATATCTTGCTCAAGATGCTGCATCCGTTCATGCCGTTCATCACAGAGGCTTTGTGGCAGAGCATCACCGAGCGCAAGGACGGTGAGAGCATCATGTTCGAGACCCTTCCCGTATACACCGAACCGTCGGCTGAGACCTTGGCCACGGTCAACAACTTCGAACTCGCCAAGGAGGTCGTAGCAGGAATACGCACAGTGCGTGCGCAGAAGCAGATGTCGCCGAAGGTAGCTGTTGAACTTGACGCCGTCGGACAGAATCCGGTCGCTTCATTGTCGGCTGTCATTGTCAAGCTGGCCAATGTGTCGGATATCAAGGTGGTCGAAGCCAAGTCCGGTATTTGCGCTTCCTTCCTGGTAGGCACGACCGAGTATGCCGTTCCGTTGGGCGACAGCGTTGATGTGGAGGAGGAACTCAAGAAACTCGAGGCTGACCTCAAGTATAATGAAGGCTTCCTGCAGAGCGTGCTGAAGAAACTCGGCAACGAGAAGTTTGTCAATGGTGCTCCGGCCGCCGTTGTGGCCAACGAGCGCAAGAAGCAGGCCGATGCCGAAAGCAAGATTGCCACAATAAAGGAGGCTATTGCTGCCCTGCGTAAGTAAGGTCAACGCGAAAATTGCGTTTGCGCGAGTCTCGCTTAAACTATAAAACAAGACGAAGCCGTTTTTACCAAAAGTGTAAAAACGGCTTCGTTGTAGTTATATCGGCTTTTTCGTGGCTATAACAGCCTCGTCGTGGTTATAACAGCTTCGTTGTACTATTATGAGGGGCTAGCTTCGTCCACTTATGAGGGATTGGTGTCGTTCACGTATGGCGGTAATAGCGACTTTTACTCCAGTCCGAGAATCTTATAG
Organism: bacterium; assembly: GCA_963631395.1. Classification (GTDB taxonomy): domain Bacteria; phylum Bacteroidota; class Bacteroidia; order Bacteroidales; family UBA3663; genus Liminaster. The sequence continues at coordinate 22,643 of CAVGQN010000006.1, read as the reverse complement.
ATGAGTGGCATGACGTCGTGTTTGACCACTTTGTCGTTCAGACGGTGTTCGCCGTCGAAGATGATAAAATGTTCGCGTCCATAGTGGCGGATGTAGTCATCCTGGGTATGCACAGTCGTGTCGTTTTTTCCGAAGAGTCCGTATACATTGTCTTTTTCTTCGGGGGTGATGTCTTGGAACGACAGCTTTTCCACTTCCTTGAATTCCGCAATCATCTGTTTGTCGACCTTGAAACTCTTGGCTCCGTCAGCCCGTTTGTTTTGGAAGTCCACATTGCCCAGTCCACGGAACATAAGGTGCTTGGCCATATGGAAAGAAGGGTTGACCAAAATCCGCTTGTAGCCGTGTTGCAGTTCGGCGTACATGCCGCCCATGCTCGTCCCGATGATCAGGTCCGGATTTTCGTCAGACACGTACTTCTTGAGGAATGTTACAGCTTCCTTCGGGCTTGTCGGAATGTCCGGACTAACCACGCAGACATCCTTTTCGTACAGGTAATTGCGGAGATTGGTAGCCGTGCCCGTCGAGCCGGCAGAAGAGAATCCATGCAGGTAGAGAATCTTTTTCATATATTTGCCAAATTACATTTCAAGATTACATTGGGACGCAAAGATGGAGATTTCTTATGACAAAAGCAAGAATTCGGGGGTGAAAAACGGAATATATTTATATTTTGTTTACTTTTGCACTGAAGAAAATTGTTGTATTATTATAAATAGACACTGAGATTAAGGTATTGCTGTTATGTATTTAGAGAATTTTAAGCCGAAACTGTTCAGTTGCCTCAAGGGCTACAACGCACAGAAGTTCAGCCAGGATGCTATGGCCGGTCTGATTACCGGCATCGTTGCCTTGCCGTTGGCCATTGCTTTCGGTATCGCCAGTGGCGTATCGCCTGAGAAGGGCATCATCACCGCCATTGTGGCCGGTTTCATCATCTCGCTCCTGGGCGGATCGAGAGTGCAGATTGGAGGCCCGACGGGTGCATTCATCGTCATCATTTACGGTATCGTCACCAACCCGGCATACGGCGAGGAAGGCCTGTTGGTCGCTACGCTTATGGCCGGCGTGCTGTTGGTCCTGATGGGATTCTTCAAGTTGGGTTCCGTCATCAAGTTCATCCCCTATCCCATTGTAATTGGTTTTACGGCTGGAATAGCCGTCACGATATTCACGACCCAGCTGGGCGACATTTTCGGTTTGAAGCAGGAAGTCATTGACCCTGCTTCCGGACAAGCCGTCATCGATCCGGAGACGGGTAGCAAGCTCCTGGCTCCGCTCAAGACTCCCGGTGACTTTATCGGCAAGTGGGTGTGTTACGTCAACCATCTCCAGTATTTCAATCTGTGGAATTTTGCCGTGGCTGTCTTGAGCATCCTGACCATCCTGTTCTCGCCCAAACTGTTGCGCAAGGTGCCTGGCCTGAACAAGATACCGGGCTCACTCTATGCCATAGTGCTGGTCACGTTGGTTGTACTTGCCATGAAGCACTTCGGCGGTATTACGGGCATCGACACCATAGGCGACCGGTTCCGCATACAGGGCAAACTGCCCGCACCGGTAGTGCCCGAGATTACTTTTGAGATGATACAGGACCTGATGCCTATAGCCTTTACCATAGCCATCCTGGGTGCCATCGAGTCATTGCTCAGCGCTGCTGTGGCCGATGGTGTGATTGGCGACCAGCACAACTCCAATACGGAGCTGGTGGCCCAAGGTATTGCCAATATCGTCTCCCCGATATTCGGCGGCATCCCGGCTACAGGCGCCATAGCCCGTACGATGACCAATATCAACAATGGCGGACGCACTCCGGTGGCCGGTATGATTCATGCCGTAGTGCTGCTGCTGATTCTTATAGTGCTTATGCCGTTAGCCAACTACATACCGATGGCCTGTCTGGCTGGTGTGCTGGTCATTGTGTCGTACAATATGTCGGGTTGGCGCACCTTCCGGACGATGATGCACAATCCGAAGAGCGATGTGAGCGTGCTGCTTGTCACGTTCTTCCTGACCGTGATTTTCGATTTGACCGTGGCTATTGAGTTCGGCATCATACTCGCCTGCCTGCTCCTCTTGCGGCGTATAGCCAGCGTGGGTCACATCACCCTGCAGGAAAAGGAAATCGATGCCAACGACGACACCGATGTGACGACACACGAAGAGACGCTGAAGATTATCGACGGTGTACAGGTCTATGAGATTGACGGCCCGTTCTTCTTCGGTATCGCCAATCGCTTTGAGGAACTTTCGGCCCACATGCTCGAAGTGCCTATGGTCAGAATCATCCGTATGCGCAAAGTCCCCTTCGTCGATGCCACGGGCCTGCACAACCTTGAGGTGTTTGTCCAGAAGAGCCATCAGCAGGGCATTCATGTCATCTTGAGCGGCGTGCGTCCGGAGGTGCTTAAGGTTATCCGCAAGTCCTCCCTGTACGGCGAGGTCGGAGAGAAGAATATTTTTGACCATATCAACGGTGCCATGGCACGTGCGGAAGAGGTTGTCAACCATCCGCATACGCATCACAGGGCATACGTGTAAGACAATGTAATAACCAAGGCCATGATAGAAATACGCAAAGTAGAAGGAAGCCGCAAGGCGCTGAAGGAGTTCGTTCGTTTCGCCATCCGACTGTACAAGGGAAACCCGTACTATGTTCCGCCCATCATCAAGAGCGAAATAGACATCCTGGATGAGCAGGTGAACCCTTCCTTCGACTTTTGCGAGGCCGCTTTCTTTATGGCCTATCGTGACGGCGAGCCTGTAGGCCGCATTGCCGGCTTCATCAACCGAAGCGCCAACGAGAAGTTCGGCGAGGGACAGTGCCGTTTCGGTTTCGTGGATTTTGTGGACGATGAAGAGGTGAGCCGTTCGCTGCTGGATGCGGTGAGCCGTTGGGGCAAGGAGAAGGGCATGAATGTCCTGATGGGTCCTATGGGAATGACCGATTTGGACTACGAAGGGTGCCTGATAGAGGGATTCGACCAGTTGCCTACGAGCGTGACCCTCTACAACTATCCCTATTATCCGAAGCACTTCGAGCATTATGGTCTGAAGCCTGACATGTACTCGAGGGAATACCGCATCGAGTGCCCCAACGAGATGCTAGATAAATACCGCAAGGTGGCTGACCTCATCGCCACCCGTTATCAGTTGCGTGCCGTCAAAGACCTGTCGGCCAAACACATTGTGAATACATGGGGGCACAAGCTGTTTGCTTTGCTCAACGAGGCCTATGCGCCGCTGTATGGATTTACCGAACTGACCGCACGTCAGATAGACTATTACATCAACCTGTGGTTGCCGCAGGTGCGTCTTGACCTTATCCGGCTTGTGGTGGACAAAGACGACAACCTGGTCGCCTTCGGCATCAGCTGCCCGTCTTTGTCACGGGCACAGCAGAGGGCCAAGGGCAGTATGTGGCCTTTCGGCTGGATGCACCTCGCCAATGCTATGTACAGAAAAGGCGGAACAGACACCCTCGACCTGCTGCTCATCGCGGTCCGTCCGGATATGCAGGGCAAAGGCGTCCATGCCCTTATCTTTGCAGAGATATTGGAAGAAGCCATCAAAAACGGTTTCCATTGGGTGGAAAGCAATCCGGAGTTGGAGAGCAATCAGAAAGTCCAGCAGATGTGGAAAAACCTGAACCATACTTGCCACAAGCGCCGATGCTTCTATCGGAAAGATATCTGACTGTCAGTCCGGTTGGTCTGATAAATACCTATGTGATTGCTGTCCGGTAAAACCCGAAATGGGATAACAGAGGAAAATTTCTTATGGTGCCAGCAGCGTGCGGGCATTGGCTATGGCCTGCTCGGTGATATGCGAACCGCTGAGCATACGCGCGATTTCCCTGATCCGGTCGTCTCCTTTCAGTTCGGTGATGTGAGTCTGCGTGCTGCTGTCATCGTCCTCCTTGTATACTCTGAAGTGAGTCTCGCCCTTACCCGCTACCTGTGGCAGGTGGGTGATGGTGATGACCTGCAGATGCGACGAGATTTGCTTCATTACCTCGCCCATGCGGTCTGCTATATCGCCGGAAACGCCCGTGTCGATTTCGTCGAAGATGATGGTCGGCAACGTCTTGGCAGCGGCTATGAGCGACTTGATGGAGAGCATCAGACGGGAGATTTCGCCGCCCGAAGCCACTTCGCCGGCGGGCTTGAGAGGCTGGTTTTTGTTGGCTGAGAATAGGAATTGGATTTCGTCTGTGCCGGAAGGGGAGAAGTCGTCCAGCGTAGAGAATTGCACCTTAAACTGCACGTTGGCCATCCCCAGATAGGCGACCTTTTCGACCAGAGCTTTCTCAAACGATTTGGCCGCCTTTTGCCGTATGGTCGAGAGAGCGGCTGCACTTTTGGCTGTACGCTCCGTCTGCTCCTTGAGTTGCCGTTCGGCTTCCTCTATCTCTTCGCTGCTGTTATCGATATGAAGCACCCGTTCCTGCAGGCTGTCACGCACCTGTATCAGTTCGCCGACAGTCTCCTTGTCAAATTTCTTCAGCAGTGAGTAGAGGGTGCTGAGCCGTTCTTCGACAAAACTGAGGCGCCCCGGGTCAATGCTGACCGCTTCGGCCTGTCCGCTTATGTCGTCGGCGATGTCTTTCAGGTCGATGTAATCCGACTCCATACGTTCGGCAATCTCCTTCAGACCCGGGTAGATGCGGCTGATGTTTTGGGCCTCCGACTGTAGTTGCTTCAGTACCTGCAGCACGCAAGGGCCGTCTGCCTCCAGTTGGCCGGAGATGGAGACGAGTCCGCTTTTAATTTCCTCGGCGTGGCTGAGCAGTTCCTGTTCTTCTTCAAGTTCCTCGATCTCGCCCTCCTTCAGTTGCGCTTCGTCCAGTTTCTCCAGCTGGTAGCGTATGTAGTCGGCCTCTTCCGCCCCCTTGGCGGCTTCTTCCTTGAGTTGACGGAGACTGTCGCGCAGTCCGACGAGCAGTTTGTATTGCTTTCTGTAGTCGCCCAGTTGCTCCTTGTCCTGGGCCAGGGCGTCGATGACCTCCTGCTGGAAGGCGCTTTTGCCCAGCAGCAGGTTCTGGTGTTGCGAGTGTATGTCGATGAGCGCTTCGCCGAGCGTCTTGAGCAGAGAGAGTTGCACGGGCGTGTCGTTGATGAAAGCACGGCTCTTGCCGCTTTCGAGCACTTCACGGCGCACGATGGTGCTATGGCTGTCGTACTCGAGATCATTGTCGGCAAAGAAACTCTCCAGTCCGTAGCCTTCGATGTCGAAGGTGGCTTCGATAACGCATTTCTGTGCACCGGCCCTGACTGCCTTTGCATCGGCCCTTTGTCCCAAGATAAGACTCAGGGCACCCATGATAATGCTTTTGCCGGCACCGGTTTCGCCGGTCATCACGGTCAGTCCGCGAGTGGGGTTGAACACGAGGTGGCCAATCAGGGCAAAGTTCTCTATGGTCAAAGATAAGAGCATAGTTTTTTGTCTGCTAAAATTGCGTTTCTTTCTTCTGAAAATTGCGTTTTCTTGCCGGAAAAGTGCCGTTTTCTTGAGGTGCGTCTTCTACTCCTTGTATTCCTGCTTGATTTTGGCCAGTTTGTTGGAATAGGTGGGGAAGATGTCCTGTAGCGTTTTGTAGACACTCTGCTTCTCCGTCATCGGAGCTTCGCTGTAGATGTTCAGAATTTCGTCCAATTTGGCCGAGATGAACATATTGGGCAGCGGCGTCTGGGTGTTTGCCTTCTGCACGTTGTCGAGGAGCGAGAACGACGAGGTGATTTGTGCGCGGCCCTTTTCGACCGACTGGTACATGGCGTCCAGACCCAGGCGGTGGTAGTTGTACCAGAACGTCCTGTAGTCGGTTTGGCTTTCGTCCAGCAGCGCCGTTATGATGGCGTGCCGGTTCTTCTTGTCGTCGAAGGCCTTCCACCCCTTCGAATCGGAACCCTGCATTTGGCTTACGATGCTCTCGCACTTCTTGAAGTAGGGGTCGCCGCCCTTGGGCGAGAAACTGTCGAAGTCCGTTCCGAGTATGAGGTAAGTGTAGTAGGCCACAAGCGCTATCAGTTCATTGTCCAGGTTGAACTCGTTGTAGGTGAAGGTCTGGCCCTCGGTGTAGCCGAACGAGATGTTGTCGTCTTTCCAGTTGATGGTCGTCGTCTGGTAGGTGGAGTAGTAGACCGGACGACGTGCCTGCACGGTCAGCGACGCCTTGTAGTTGTCGGCCGACGAGATTTCGCTGATGGTAAAGGCAAATGTGCAGTTGATTTTCTCCTGCGTGGCAAACTGCGCCGAGGTCCATTGCTGACCGTTGATGAACTCTTGCAGGTCGGCCTTCAGAGTCTCGAATCGGTCACGGTATGACGCCTCAATCTGCTGAGCGTTGATGGTCACCGTCGCTTCGAGTTCCTGGGCCTTGGCCACCCACGGGAGGGCGGCAATGGCCAAAGCCGAAAAGTATGTCCGCAGAGATAGAGCTGTCATCAGTGGAGACCCATTTGTAGTTTTATCTTCGTGACAAAGCGCTTGGTCGACTGTGCAAACTGGCCGCCCATAATCCAGTTGTAGTACGTAGGCTCCTTGGCGAAGACCTCCTGCACCGGCTTGCCCTTGTGCTTGCCGAAGTTGAAGACCGGTTGCTTCTTGTCGTTGTAGACGATGTTGCCCACCACGTCGGCTACATCCTGCTGCTTGCTGTAGTCCTGTAGCCACATGACGTCGTTCTCGAGGTCGTCGTAATGGTCCAGCTGGGCCTTCAGCACCTCGTAGGTGGCCCGAGTGTCGGCATCGGCGCTGTGCGCATCCTCCAGGTCCTTGTCGCAGTAGAACTTGTAGGCGGCGGAGAGATTGCGGCGTTCCTTCTTGTGGTAGATGTTCATAACGTCAATCGTGCACCGGTTTTCGATGTCGAAGTCTATGCCGTTGCGGCACATTTCCTCCATCAGCAGCGGGATGTCGAAGCGGCTTGAGTTGAAGCCGGCCAAATCGCAGCCTTTCCAGTCGTTGGCGACCTTGCGGCCGATTTCCTTGAACGAAGGCTTGTCCTTGACCATTTCGTCGGAGATATGGTGTATGGCCGTCGTTGCCTCCGGGATATGGATGCCGGGGTTGACGAGGTAGTTCTGCTCCGTCTCCTCGCCGTCGGGCGTGACCTTGATGTAACTGAGTTGCACGATGCGGTCGTGCAGCGTGTCCAGTCCGGTGGCCTCGAGGTCGAAGAAGACGATGGGTCGCTTCAGCTTAAGCTTCATAGGACGTTGGTGTAGTCAGTACGTTTTAGTTTGAGAAGTCGGCCAGCTGCATAGGCATGATGAGCACCAGCAGGTCTTCCGACTCGTTGTTGACAGCGGGGAGGATGAGGCAGGCCCTGTAGGAATCGGCAAACAGGAACTCGGCTTCGTCTGAAGGAATGGCATTGAGGATGTCAATTAGGAAGTTGACGCGGAATCCGATCTGCAACGGCGTGTCCTCGTAGCTGCAGGTCAGCTGCTCGGTACCGGCGACGGAGAAGTCGACGTCCTGGGCGCTGACGGTCAGGCGGTTGATGTCGACGTCAAACTTGATCTGATTGGTAGCCTGGCTGGAAAATACGGCCATACGGCGCAGGGCGTTGAGACAGTTCTGGCGGTCTATGACCATTCGCTTTGAGTTGTTCTTCGGAATGACAGCCTCGTAGTGCGGGAAGTGACCTTCGATGAGACGGCAGGTAATCTGATAGTCGCCCAGTTGTATGCGGGCACTCTTGCTGTCGAAGGTAATGGTGGCGTCGTCCATATCCTTCTGGAGGATGCCTTTGAGCAAGTTAGCCGGCTTCTTGGGCAGGATGAACGAAGCTTCGAATCCGCTCTTGACTGAGGTGTTGGTCAAACGGACCAGTTTCTTCGAGTCGCTCGACACGAAGGTGATGGATTCTGGTTTTACGTCGAAGAAGATGCCGTTCATGACAGGGCGCAGCTCGTCGTCGGCCACGGCAAACAGGGTGCTGGTGATGCCGTTAATCAGGGCTTGCGTAGAGATGGAGAAAGTGTGGGCATCGGCTTCGATTTCCTTCTGCAGGGGGTACTCGTCGGCGTTGGCGGCGATGAAGTTATATTTGCCGTTGGCGTAGGAAACGAAGACCTCCAGGTTGTCGGGGTCAATCTCGAACGTCAGTTCTTGCTGTGGCATTTCCTTCAGCGGGTCGAGCAGGGTCTTTGACGGAACCACAAAGCGGCCGGAGCCGTCGACTTCGGTGATGGGGATGTTGGTAATCATCGTGTTGTCGCCGTCGGAGGCCGTTACGGAGAGGGCCTTTGGACCGATCTCGAAAAGGAAGTTTTCGAGAATTGCCATTGCATTCTTGCTGCTCAGCACACGGCTGACGGCCGACAAGTGGCCCGTGAGATCAGAACTCAGTACTTGAAATTTCATATTGCGTGTTCGTTTTATGGATAGCACATATTATATAATACGGGACAAATATAAGCCTTTTTTTTGATGTCGGCAAATATTTGTCCCTCTTTTTTTGTTTAAGGGCCGAAAACCGCCTCTAAAGACGGGAAATACGACCCTAGTTGGGCTTAACAGCGCGCCAGAATTTCCTTGACGTACTCGTAGGTGCGGCCCATCGACTCGATGCTGAGTTTCTCTTCAGGAGAGTGGATGCCCAACATGGTGGGGCCGATGGAGATCATGTCCAGGTTGTGGTATTTGGTCAGGAAGAGTCCCGTCTCGAGTCCGGCGTGGATGGCCATCACCTCAGGCTCCTTGTGGAATATCTCGCGGTACGTGTCGGCGGCGATGCGCAGAATCGGCGACTTGGTGTTCGGCTTCCAGCCCGGATAGCCCGCACCTTGCGTAACCTCGGCTCCGGCCAGTTCGAAGACGGCCTTGACCGTGTTGGCAATGTCCTCCTTCTCGCTTTCCACGCTGCTGCGCTGGCTGGTCTCGATGCGGATGATGCCCGGTTCCGGCATCTTGACAGAAGCCAGGTTCGTCGAAGTCTCGACCAGGTCGGGCATCTCGCGGCTCATGCCCTGCACGCCGTGGGGGCAGGCCTGGATGGCGGCCAGCAGACGGTCCACGACACCCTGCTCGATGATGTGGGCTGGCTTGTCGACGGTTTCGGCCGTCATCTTGAATCCCTTCTCGATGTCGCCTACTTCGCCTTCAATTGTAGCGACGAAGCTGTTGAGGTCGGCCACGAATTGGTCCTTTTGGCTGAATGGCATACCCACTACGGCTTCGGCCTCGCGGGCGATGGCGTTGCGGAGATTGCCTCCCTTGATGCTCGACAGTACGAGGTTGGGCTGGCTCAGCAGGAAGCGGACCAGCACCTTGTTGGCATTGGCGTGGCCGAGGTGGATGTCACCGCCGGAGTGGCCGCCAATCAAGCCGGACACTTTGACCTTGGCATAGTAGAGGTCAGGTGCCGGAACGGCTGCGTATCTGAACACGGCGCAGGTGTCCTTGCCGCCGGCGCATCCCATGAAGATCTGGCCTTCCGTCTCCGAGTCGAGGTTGATCAGTATGTTGCCTGTCATGAATCCTTGCTCCAGGTTGTTGGCGCCCGTCATGCCCGTCTCTTCGTCGTAGGTGATGAGCGTTTCCAGCGGGCCGTGCTTGGCTTCGGGGTCGGTCATGACGGCCATGGCGAGGGCCAGTCCGGCGCCGTCATCGGCTCCCAGCGTGGTGCCGTGGGTCTTGACCCAGTCGCCCTCGATGTAGGTGTCGATGGGGTCGTGCTCAAAGTCGTGCTCCACGTTCGAGTTCTTCTCGCATACCATATCCATGTGGCCTTGCATCACCACGGTCGGATGGTTCTCGTAGCCGGGAGTGGCCGGCACGCGCATCAGGACGTTGCCCGTCTTGTCGACATGACACTCCACGCCGTTCTCTTTGGCCCAGTTGACCAGCCATTGGCGGATTTTCTCCTCCTTCTTCGATGGACGCGGTACTTTTGTTATCGCTTCAAATATGCTCCACACGTTCCGCGGAGTCAAATCTTTCATCTCCATAGTATGATTTGTATTTTAAAAAAAGTTAAAAATATGTTCGAATTCTTGTTTTTTCTCAAAAAGGGACACAATCGCTTGTCCGCTGAAGAAAATTGCACTAACTTTGCACTCGCTCCAAACCCGAAGTCGACATCTTGTCAGTACAGACGGTGCAAATATACAAATAATGTTGAAGACTATCATCATTTCTGTCGGAATTCTTTTAATCTGTTTTGTTTTTTTAGCAATTCAGGTTATTTTTTCGAAGAAAAAGAAATTCCCCGACATCCATGTGAGCCAGAACAAGGCGATGCGGGAGCGAGGCATACATTGTGTGCAGACCCAGGATTGGGAAGAACACCATCGCCAGGGTCTCTACGGCAATGGGGCTACGCTGCCAAAGAGGGACGGGAACGGAGACGGAAAGAAATAGTCCGGTCAACGACAAAACAACAGACAATAACATTACCAACAAATAAAGTATGAAGAAAATCTACGCCATCGCTTCAGCCGTATTGACGGCCGGAGCTTTGCTGGGAGGCACGACCTCCTGCACCGACGGTCAGCAGAAAGCAGACATGAGGCCGGTTTCGGCTTCCGATTCGCTTCGGTTGCCTGTCGCTTACATCAATGTCGACTCGCTGCTGGTCAATTACGATTTCGCCAAAGACCTAAACGAGGAGTTGGTCAAGAAGACCGAAGATGCCCGTATGAACGTCAACGGCAAGGCTCAGGCCCTTGAGAAGGACTACAACCAGTTCCAGCGCAAGCTGCAGACCAACGCCTTCCTGAGCGAGGAACGCGCCCAGCAGGAAGCCCAGAAACTGCAGAGCAAGAAGGACGAACTCGACCAGCTGAACTACAAGCTTCAAAACGATTTGGCCCAGCAGCAGGCACAGATGAACGCCCGCCTCGCCGATACTATCCGCAGCTTTGTGCGCCAGTACAACGAGGAGATGCACTTCGAGCTGATTTTCACCAACACGATGTACGACAACATCCTCATCGATGCTCCCAAGTACGACATCACGGACGATGTGCTCCGCCTGCTCAACGAGCGCTATGCCAAGACCAAGAACTAAAGCAAGATATTAAAAATTTGGTTCAAAAACATAATGATTTTCACCTCGGAGTCTTAGGACTTCGGGGTGTTTCCGTTTTGTCAGTTCTTGGGTTCTTTGACCGTATTGTCAGTTTCTGGGCTCTCAGACTTGGGTCTTATGGCCTTACGGCGTGAGGACTTCCGGTACGCTTCGTTCGGGCGCTATTGCTTTTGTCCCGCTGCCTTGAGCAGGCGGTCCAGTTCGCGGTGCGTAATCTTTACGATTGTCCCGTGCTTGTGCCCGGCAGGGACGCTTATGCGGTCCGGTATCGGCGTGAACGTGCGGAAGTCGGTCGTCGACACGGCACCGTACTCTTGCGGACGGTATTGGTCAAAGTAGATAATCCATTCGTCACCGACCTGGACGGCGCAAGGCCCTTCGGAGTATGTGCGGCCGAAAGTGACCGAAGGAGAGTGGAACGGGCCGTAGGGCGAGTTGCCGAAGACGCAGAACAGATTGCTGAAGCCCGGTTTGCGGTTGTCCTTTACAATCAGCACGTAGTCGTCGGTCCCTTTCTGCAGTAGGTAGCCGTCGATGCTGTTGAAGCCCGGGTCATAGTACCGGCGCGCTTTGGCGTAGGTCTTGAAGTCTTTGGTCGTGGTGTACCACAACCGGTGGCAGGCGTTCTTGCCCAGCGTGTCGGCAGCCGTGTACTCGTCGGGACTAATCTGTGACGACCAGATGACCAGATACTGCTCTTCGTCGGCGTCGTAGAAGAGTTCCGGTGCCCACACGTTGTTGGTCGGCACATCGTCCATTACCGGCACGGTCTCCTGTCCGGACCAGTGTATCAAGTCGACCGACGAGGCATGGCCGAAGCCTCTGCTGCCTTGCCATTGGGTCGTCCAGACCAGATGGAACGAGCCGTCCGCTCCCCGAATGACGCTGGGGTCGCGTAGCACCCGGTGGTCCGGATAGTACTTGGGGGCTTTCACCTCGCCCGTGAATGCGTCCGTGTAGGTCGTGTCGTTGCCGACCTCGGGGCGCAGCCAGACGCCGGCTATCGTGTCCCAGTGCAAGCCGTCAAGACTGTACAGGTATTGCAGCCCCTGTGTGGACGGTTCCCTGAACGAGGTGAACAGGTACACGTCGGCCGTGTCAGTGGTACGGCATGCGGCCAGGGACAGAGCGAGACATAGCGGGGGCAGGAGAAGCCGCAGGCGAGTCGGGAAAATATTCTTCATAGTAGGTCTTTGTTTCCGTGTTTGCCCGCAAAGTTAACCATTTATCCGTGATTAAGGTACATTTTTGCCCAAACATTTGTTCGCTTGTATATTTTTTCTTAAATTTGCGGCTGTCATACACTAATTGCATTGACAGATGACCACGATTATATTAAAACACCACAAGGAGGAGAGCCTCAAGCGATTCCATCCGTGGGTGTTCTCCGGAGCCATATTCCGTATTGAAGACGAGTTCGGCAACGAGGTTCAGCCCGAAGAGGGCGATTGGGTCCGCGTCGTAGGCGACGACGGGTCGTTCCTCGCTTTGGGCCAGTATCAGGCCGGTTCGATAGCCGTCCGTATCTTCTCGTTCGACGAGGACGACCTCGACGAGACATTCTTCCGCCGTCGGTTGCAGTCGGCCTACGAACTGCGTCGTACGTTGGGCCTGATCCGTCCCGACAACAATGCCTACCGCCTGGTGCACGGCGAGGGCGACGGACTGCCCGGTCTGGTGGTCGATGTCTACGACGGTACTGCCGTGATGCAGGCCCACACGCCCGGCATTCACTACATCCGCGAGGCTTTGGCCGAAGACCTGATAGCCGTGGCCGGTGCCGACATACGCAACGTCTACTACAAGTCGGAGACCACGCTCGGTTATCTGACCGAAGCCCGGCAGCAGGCTGAGGCTGAGGGCGGCACCGTCAACGGGTATCTGATCATCGACGGCAAGCGGGTCGCTTCGGCCGAAGAGGGTCGTCGGCTGGAGGCTGAGATCAGCGATGTGGCTTTGGAGAACGGTCTGAAGTTTCATGTGGACTGGCTGAAGGGGCAGAAGACAGGCTTCTTCGTCGACCAGCGCGAGAACCGTGCCCTGGTCGGCAGGTATGCGGCCGGACGCAATGTGCTCAACATGTTCTGCTACACGGGTGGCTTCTCGTTCTATGCCATGCGTGGCGGTGCGCGTCTCGTCCATTCGGTCGACGTGTCCCGGCAGGCCATATCCTTCACCAATGCCAATGTGGAGTTGAACTTCCCCGGCGATGCCCGTCACAAGGCATTCGTGGCCGATGCCTTCGACTTCCTGGACGGCAAGTGCCCGGGAGCTCTGCCCGGAGGAGAAGGCGAGGGCTACGACCTCGTTATCCTCGACCCGCCGGCATTTGCCAAACACAAGAAGGTGTTGCGCAACGCCCTGCGCGGCTATCAGCGCCTCAACGCCAAGGCCCTGGAGAAAATCAAGCCGGGCGGCATACTCTTTACATTCTCCTGCAGCCAGGTCGTCACGAAGGACGACTTCCGCTGCGCGGTCTTCTCGGCAGCCGCCCAGACCGGACGCCGTGTGCGTGTGCTGCACCAGCTGCACCAGCCGGCCGACCATCCCATCAACATTTACCATCCGGAGGGCGAATACCTGAAGGGCTTAGTACTTTACGTAGAATGAAGATTATCGTAGCAGCATCGGACAACAACGTCATCGGTCATCAAGGCGGAATGCCCTGGCACCTGAGCGCTGACTTGAAGTACTTCAAGCGGACCACTATGGGTCATGCCGTCATCATGGGCCGTAAGACTTTCGAGTCGATAGGCCGGCCTCTGCCCGGTCGGCGCAATGTTGTGGTGAGCCGTAATCCGGATTTCCACATCGCCGACAGCGTACTCGAGCGGATGGGTATGGCCAATCTCAAGGCCATCGACGAGGGTCGGCCTCAGGCCAGCATCGAGGTCTATGCTACCCTCGAAGAAGCGCTCAAGGCCGTGCCCGACGATTCGTTCGTGATTGGTGGCGGGCAAATCTACAATCAGGCCTGGCCTCTCGCCACACACTATTACATCACGCGCGTGCACACGACAGTAGCAGACTACGACACGACGGTTCCGCCCGTGCCCGACGGGTGCCGCCTGACGCACAGCGAGGACCATGAGGCCGATGCCGACAACGACTACGCCGTGACATTCGAAGTTTGGGAGAAATAACAGTAGAGACCTATGCCACAAAGCCGGACAAGCCGATTCTTCAGCCGTATAGGGGTTGCCATACTCAATGGCTACTCCCGATTGCCTTTGTCGTTTCACTATAGGATGAGCGACTGGGTGGTTTATCCTCTTGTCTATCATGTGGCACGCTATCGGCGCGGTGTGGTCCGCAAGAACCTGCTGCGCTGCTTCCCCGACAAGACCGAGCAGGAGCGGCTGGCGATAGAGCGCAAGTTCTACCACTGGTTCTGTGACCTGGCTGTCGAGATTGTCAAGGTGCACAGCATCTCGGCCGACGAACTCCTCCGGCGGGTAGAGTATGTGAATCTTGAGGAGGTGGAGGCTTCGTTGCACGACCACGACTTTGCGCTTTGCTACTTGTCGCACTTCGGCAACTGGGAGTGGCTCATTACCCTGCCCCTGCTGATGCATGGCTATGGCGAGTGTCAGATTTACCATCCGATGCGAAATAAGGTCTTTGACCGTTGGTTCCTTGACAACCGCAGCCGCTTCGGCGCTGTCAATATCAAGATGAAGGAGACGCTCCGCAAGTTGGTTACTCTGCGTCAAACCAACCACTATATGTTCGGTTGCATAGCCGACCAGTTGCCCAAGCGTCAGAACGTGCATCACTCGGTCATGTTTATGGGCCAGGAGACGAAGGTCTTCACCGGCTCGGAGCAGTTGGGCCGTAAGTTGAACATGTCTATCTTCTACTGCCGAGTGACGCGGCCGGAGCGTGGCCGCTATAGGGTGCAGGTCGAACGGCTGGACAACGGTGCCGTCAATCCGGAGTCTTCGCCTTTCGCCTATACCGAAGAGTATTTCCGCCGGTTCGAGCAAGACATCAAGGCACACCCCGAGCTGTGGCTTTGGACACACGACCGGTGGAAGCGCTGAGCGTCCCGGACCGGAACTGTCAACTGTCGGAAATCGTCAAAACTGGTATTGGATAATTCGGCTCAATAGAAGAAGATATATCCCATGATGATGGCGGCCGTGATGCCGATGAGGTCGGCAGCCAGTCCGTAGGCTGCGGCATAGCGCATCTTGCTGATGCCGACAGAGCCGAAGTAGACGGCCAGGATGTACATGGTGGTATCGGTCGAGCCCTGAATGATGGAGGCGATATGTCCGGCAAAGCTGTCGACGCCGTAGTTCTGGAAGACGTCCAGCATCATGGCGCGTGCGCCGGCACCGTTGAGCGGCTTCAGTAGGGCGCAGGGCAAGCCGGGGACGAAGTCGGTGTTAAGGCCGATGGCGCTGAAGCACCAGGCCAGTCCGTCGGTGATGTAGGTCAAGGCCCCGCATTCGCGGAACAGCGAGATGCCTACGAACATGGCAATCTGATAGGGAATGATGGTCACCACGGTCTGGAATCCTTCCTTAGCCCCTTCGACAAACGTGCTGAAGAGCGGCACTTTCTTGAAGGCTCCGACGCCGAGGAAGAGCATGATGCAACCGAACAGGAGGATGTTGCTGACCAGGATGGAGTAAGTCTTCAGTTGCTCTTCGTTGAGCGAGGCAAAGAAATAGGCCAACCCGCCGATGACGGCAATGGCTCCGATCAGGAAGCCGACCAGGACTTTGTCGAAGTGGATGCGTTGGCGCAGACAGCACATGATGAGTCCGCCCAGCGTGGAGCATGAGGTGGCCAGCAGCAGGGGCAGGAAGATGTCGCTGGGATTGGCTGCTCCGAACTGCGCCCTATACATCATGATGCTGATGGGGATGATGGTCAGTCCAGAGGTGTTGAGCACCAGGAACATAATCATGGCGTCGGAGGCCACGTCTTTCTTCGGGTTGAGGCTTTGCAGTTCCTTCATGGCCTTCAGTCCCATAGGGGTCGCCGCATTGTCCAGACCCAGCATATTGGCCGACACGTTCATGAGGATGCTGCCCTGGGCGGGATGGCCGGCGGGGATGCCGGGGAAGATGCGCGAGAAGATGGGGTTGATGAGGCGCGAGAACTTGGCGATGACGCCGCCCTGCTCACCGATTTTCATGAGGCCGAGCCAAAAAGTCAGCACACCGGTCAGTCCTAGGCAAATTTCAAAAGCCCGGGCCGAAGACTCGAAAGTGGTGTTCATCAAACGGCTCCAGATGTCGATGTCGCCCATCAGCGAACTGACGATGGCCATGACGAAAGCGATAACGAAGAAGAACAGCCAAATCCAGTTGAGCATTGCAGGTCTTTATTTTGTCGTGACGTTTATTTTCTGTCCTGTGGTTTTACAACCCAGTTTCCGTCTTTACTTCCCGGCCGCTTTCTTGAGACCGGCGATGACGGCATGGTCAAACCCTTCTTTGGTCATCTCGTTGAGGCCTTTGATAGTGATGCCGCCGGGGGTGCATACCTTGTAGATTTCGGTGTCCGGATAAGTGCCGTTGTGTTCGAGCAACTCGACGGCTCCGAGCACGGTCTGGTCTATCATGGCCTTGGCCACATGCGGATAGAAGCCCAGTTCGATGGCTCCTTGCATAGCGGCCTTGATATACTCGAACGCATAGGCTATGCCGCAGGAGGTGACAGCCGTTCCGGCAGCCATCAGGCGCTCTTCGATGACGATGGCCGTGCCGAGTTCGTCGAACATGGCCTGTACGAGTTGGCGTTGCGCTTCTTCGACTTCACTGTTGAACGAGATCAAAGTCGGACTTTGACGGATTTCAATAGCCGTATTGGGGATGACGCGGGCCATCTGGTACGACTCTCCGCCCAAGTATTCGGTGAGCTGGTCGAAACTGATGCCGGCAGCCACGCTGATGAGGAGCGGGCGCGTGTTGTGTATGGTGGGAAAAATCTCCTCGAGGATGTTCTGTACGAGCCAGGGCTTGATGGCCAGGATGACGATATGGGCGTCATTGACCGCCTTGCGGTTGTCGAGGGTGACGTGTATGCCGGGCACATCGGCCGACATGCGGTCGAGGCTGGCCTGGGTGTGTGCCGTTATGGTGATGTCTTCGGCTTTGACAACAGAGCCTTCTGCCAGTCCGCGGGCGATGGCTCCGCCCATATTACCGGCACCGATGATGGCGATTTTCATTTTCTTTTGTTGGTTTTGTCGTTGATTTCTGTTCCTCAAGAGACTATAGTGCAGCGCCTATTTGCCGAACACCTTGATGTTGATGTACCGCTTCGGGTTCTCGCGGATGTCGGCTACGAGGCTGTCGACCTCGGCCAGCGTCTGCTCGAGTCGGGTGTGGAGTTCGTCGCTGTTGATAAGCCTGCCGGCTGATCCTTGAGTGCCGTTGAGGGTGTTGACCAGAGTCTGAATAGAGTCGACCACGGCCGAGGCTTTGCCTAAGGTCTCCTGCAACTGTGCCTGACGCAGCTGGCTGCCCAGGGTGTCGAAGTTGGCGGTGGCGCTGCTGACGTTGTGGAGGATGCCGGGCAACTCTTCGTTCAGCTCGCTGACGGTTCGGTCCAGTTTGTCGGCAAGAGCATTGACCTGTAGCAGGCTCTCCTGCAGTTTCGAGTCGTTCACTACGACGTTCAGTCCGGTGAGCAGGGTGTCAATCTTGGGGATGAGTGCCATGACAGCAGGCATCGCTTCGGCAATGCCGTCGGTCAGCCCGGCTGCCATCTTGCCGCCCGACAGCGTGTCGCCGGCCTGCAGCATTTCGTCGCTGTTGCCCAGGGTGAGCAGGATGTTGCTGTTGCCCAGCAAGTCGGGTTGTATGATGGCCGAAGAGTTCTTCGGAATCTTCAGCGCCGGGTCAATATATAGCTGAAGCACGATGTCGTTGGTCTTGTAGTCGATTTCCATCGAGCCTACAAAACCGACTTTGTACCCGTTCAGTTTGACATGACTGGATTCGGCCACGCGCTCCACGTTGGGGCTGACCATATAATAAGATGTAGTGGTATGCAGTTGGCCTTTGAGGTACTTGATTCCGAACACCAGGACAACGATGGCGATGATGGTCCACAAACCTATACGGAATTCGTTGATTCTATTCATATTCTTCGTGAGGCCTGACAAGTGTAACATTCATTGGCCCCCTCGTGAGGGACGCCGTATTGCCGCAAGTGACTATTTGACCCTTTCGCCGTTGGCATCAAACTGTATGATGAAGGCGTCGGGAAAGAGTTTTTTGATGTTCTGCATGTCGAGGGAAAGGTCGCTGCGCGAATCGCCCTTGGCGGTGGTGTAGCGGTAAGACCCGTTGTTCTTGTAGTAGTGTATCTGTGTCAACCCTTTCAGTCTCGGGTCGCCTTTCTTGAGCGGTTTGGGACTGTTGAGGAACTGTATGCGGTAGCATGCCTCGGCAGGCACTGCGGGGATGGCGTCCTTGGCATCCACGATTTCGGCTGCCGGCTGGCCTTTGCCGCTGTCCTTGGGTTGCGGACGGGCCGGTTCTGCAGCAGGGGCGTTGCTGGACTTCTGTTCTTCGGCTTTTACATCATCGGCCACGGTGTTGTCCGTCTTCGGCTCTTCGTAGACTACAGGGTCGGGAGTAGCGGGCTCCGGCATATAGGGACTTGCGATTTCGTCAGCCTTCAGCTGGCGGCGCTTCCAGTTGTTGTAGTACTGCTCGCAGCCCTTGAAGATGCAACGGGCAAAGAGGTCGTGTGCTTCGGTCGTGTTGAGGAACTTCTCTTCGATGGAGTTGCTCATATAGCCGAGTTCGACGAGTAATGCCGGCATCGGACTGTAGCAAAGCACGAAGATGTTTTTCTGCTTCACGCCGCGGTCGTAGGCGAAGTTGCGGTAGGAAGAGCGGCGCAGGCCTGACATGATGTTGTCCTGCACGTAGTGTGCCACCTCCTGGCTGTAGCGGTTGTGCTTCTCGCGTTGTGTCTGGCAGAGGATTTTCGTCTCCAGGTCCACAGCGTTCTCGAAGTCAATCTGATTGCCGTCTATGTCGAGGTTCTCGCGCTCTATCATGGTGCGCTCACGTATACGTTTCTGCTCGGCTTCGCTCTTGCCTGCCAGACCAGTGATGCCGAAGATGTAGGTCTCCAGGCCGCGTGCGCTGCTGTCGAGGGCGGCATTGACGTGAATGGAAACGAAGAGGTTGCCTTTGGCCTCGCGTGCTATGCGGGTGCGTTCGGGCAACGTGGGGTAGACGTCGGTGTCGCGTGTATAGACGATTTTCACATCCGGACAGTTGGTCTTGATGAGTTCGCCGAGTTTAAGGGCCACCTTGAGCGAGATGTCCTTTTCATTTAGTTTCTGTTTGCGCTTGGGGGTTCCGATATCGCCGCCGCCGTGTCCCGGATCGATGACGATGACAAATTGGCTTGCTGCTGCAGCACCTGCGGGGTACAACAGACAAAAGGCCAGTATGGTGAGCAATATCAAGCAACTGCGTCTCATGGGCATATATTGGACAAGTGTCATTACGCGGCATTTCACCGCATTTTGTGGTGCAAAAATAATGAAATCCTTGGAGAATGCCAAACTTTTCATTAATTTTGCGGCCGAAAGAGTACTTTTTTTTACAACAGAACACAAAAAATGTCAGAAATGTGCCAATTCGGCCTACTGGGCCACCCTCTGGGTCATAGCTTTTCCCGCGAGTTCCATAACCGCCGTTTCGCCGAACTGAAGGTCAATGCCCGCTACGACAATTACGACCTGGACGACATCGCGGCGTTTCCGGACCTGTTGCGTGAGCATCCCGATTTGTCCGGCTTGAATGTCACGATTCCGTACAAGCAGCAGGTGATGTCCTACCTCGATGAACTGGACCCGCTTGCAGCACGGATAGGGGCCGTGAATGTGGTCAAGATAAAACGGCTGACCGATGGGGCGGAGGCCTGCAATACCAAAGTGCCCGGCTTCTATCTGAAGGGCTTCAACTCGGATATTGTCGGGTTCTGCGATTCGTTGAGGCCGATGCTGGTCGCTGCCGGGCTGGATGCAGCCCAGGCTGGAAAGGAGAGCCGCAAGGCCCTGGTGCTGGGTACGGGCGGCGCCAGCAAGGCCGTGTATGAGGGACTCAAGGACTTGGGCTTCGAGCCCGTATGGGTCTCGCGCACTCCGGCGCCCGGCAGGTTGACGTATGGTGACTTGACTCGCGAGGTGATGGCCTCGCATCGGGTCATCGTCAACTGTACTCCGCTCGGTATGTTCCCCAATGTGGATACTTGTCCGGATCTTCCGTATGCATTGCTGACTCCCAGCCACGTCTGCTTTGACTGTGTGTACAATCCTGCCGAAACCCTCTTTATGAAGAAAGCTGCCGAGCAGGGCGCCGCGGTCAAGTGCGGGTATGACATGCTCGTCGGGCAGGCTATCGAGAGCTATCGGATTTGGACGGGTATTTGAACAAAAAAGTTAAGAACAAACCACACAGCTTATGAATATTGCCCTATATCAGCAGGATATCGTCTGGCTAGACCCCGATGCGAACTATACGAAGATGGAAGACGTCTTGCGTCGGAATCCCTCCATTGACCTCCTTGTCATGCCCGAGATGTGCACGACGGGTTTCGTCACACAGCCGGAGTCGTGCGACATTGAGTCTGCGCTTGATGTGGAGCAACGGTTGCTCCGGTTGGCGCGTCAGTACAATACGGCGTTGGCGGGTAGCTTTGCGGTGCAGGTCAACGGAAATGTGCCGTCGGCTGATATTGCACGGACGGCCGACGCGGTGCCGACGGCCGATACGGTGCCGACGGCCGGAAGCAATCGTAACCGTCTTTATTTTGTGACTCCCGAAGGCGGTGTCTATCATTACGACAAGCATCACCTTTTCACTCCCGGACAGGAAGACAAGGGCTATCAGGCGGGCGGTCAGCAGACCATTGTGGAGTGGCGTGGCATCCGGTTTCTGCTCGCTGTGTGTTATGACCTACGCTTTCCGGTTTGGCTTCGGTACACCGACTCGGCTCCGTACGATATCCTCCTGCTTGTTGCTAACTGGCCCTCTGCCCGCCAACTCGCCTGGAACGTATTGCTTCGGGCCCGGGCTATCGAGAACCAAGCCTATTGCATTGGAGTGAACAGGGTCGGGCACGACCAGATGTGCGAATACGCTGGCGGTTCGATGGCCATCCATCCCTACGGCCATCCCGTCGCTTCGTGCGAAGAAGGTCAGGAAGGTCTCTGCATTTTCTCGCCCGACATGGAGAGTTTGGCCTCTTATCGTCACAAATTTCCATCACTTACCGATGCAGACCGCTTCCTTTTAGAAGAAAAATAAGGCGCTAGGATAAAAAATCATTAAAAAAGAGAGCATATAAGATATTTTCCATATCTTTGCAGAGTCAAGTAGAGACGCTCCGCTAAGCGGAGATTTTACATATTTAATATAGAACCATACCACGGAGGACGTCTTATGAAACGCACAATATAATCAATAAAAAAATGGTAACAGGAATAGTGAAAATATTCTAGCGGTATGATTTCGCTAAATTCTTGTTGCGGTACGCATCGATTTATTGTGGTAATCAGCGACTCTATTTTGTTCGTAAGCCAATGCAAGAAGATAACATTAGTCCAATCGGAGGTTATTTTGAGTTGGAGTTGCCACGCCATCCGGAGTACCATGGGAAGGCGATTGCACTGAATAGTGGACGTTTCGCATTGGAATACATCCTTCGATGCAGACAATACGATAAAGTATATTTGCCCTATTTTACGTGTGACTCCGTACTGGAACCCATTCTCAAGCTCGGGTTGCCGTATGCGTTCTACCATATAGATAAGGAGTATCGCATAACGGACGAAATATCGCTCAATGAAGGAGAAGGTATCATTTACACTAACTACTGGGGACTGCAAGAAGACTATTGCAAGACTCTTGCTGCAAAGTATGGAAAGCAACTCATTCTTGACTATGCTCAGGCATTCTACTCAAAGCCAATAGCGGGTATCGATACTGTCTATAGTTGCCGTAAGTTTTTCGGTGTGCCTGATGGTGGTTACCTCTATACAGATGCGCAACCGGATTTTGAGATGGAATCTGATAAATCATACACACGAATGGACTCTCTTGTCAAACGTATAGACATCTCGCCGGAGGCAGGCTACGATGACTTTTGCAGAGTGAGCGATGAGTTTAAGACCGCAAGCCTCCGTAAGATGTCGAAGTTTACCAAACGTATGATGCAAAGCATCGATTACAATGCGGTTGCCAAGCGGCGCATGGATAATTATAACATTCTGCGCGAACTGCTCGGAGGTAGAAAATTGAAGCCCGGTGAAGTGCCTATGATATTTCCCTTTGAGTCAGGACAAGGGCAAAGCCTTCGCAAGGAACTCATAGCTGAGAAAATCTTTGTGGCCAAATATTGGCCCAATGTCGACAAGTGGGCAGGGGCCGAATCCACTGAAACATGGATGGCGAATTATATTCTCCCTCTACCTATTGATCAAAGATATACAGAGAAAGATATGCTAAGAGTCGTACAAATTATAAAAACAAGTAAAGAAGATTTTTATAGCGACAATTATTGACTGAAGTTTCGCAAGTGAATATACATCAATTTGCTTGTTTATAAATATACATAT
>CAVGQN010000005.1:0-75042 GCA_963631395.1 bacterium | reverse complement strand
AACCAGCCACAGACCAGTTGACGAGGTCTTTGGATTTCATGATAGTACAACCCGGAGACATGTGCATGGTGGTACTCACCATGTAGAATATGTCGTCGACACGGATTACGCACACATCTGGCACATCCGCCCAAATGACAGGGTTTTGGAAGGTGCCGTTGCCAAGGTCGCGGGATGTCTGCGCCCCTGCGCTCAAAGTCATTGCACTGACAAGCAGTGAAAGGAACAATTTCTTCATAGTCATATATTGTTTATAGATTTTCCGTGTGCAAAGGTAGTTTGATTTCTCCAAACAACATAAAAAGCATGTTACAATAAATTGCAATATTGTAACATGCTTTATACAGATGGAACCAGAATCAAAAAATTGATACAAAGTAACCGGCTTACCTGATAGCCTTCGGTCCTTCATGAGTAGGTTGAACAACCTTGATACGACCCTCCTTATCGAACTCCATACGGTCAATGCAGACTTGCCGGTGTGTGCCCGGCGACTTGCCCTTGCCACGGAAATCCGGATGAATGCGATGGTAGATAATGTACCACTTATCCTTGCGCGGCAGTTTCAATACAGAGTTGTGGGCGGTACCATATATCTGTTCCGACGGGTTTTGCTGCAAGATGACGGGCTCCGAAGCGACAGTCATAGGGCCCAAGGGCGATTTGGCCGTCCCATACGCCACATGATAATTGTCTACTCCGGTGTCATCAACCGACCATAGGAAGTAATACGTTCCCTTACGATAGAAGACATAAGCTCCCTCGCGGAATGCATAGGTCTGCAGCGAACCGCCCTTAGGTGTCAAGTCGACCTTGGTTTCCGGGTTAATGGACATCATGTCTTCGTTCAGTTCGGCTCCAGCCATAAAGCCGTTGCCCCAATAGAGATAGCACTTGCCCGACTTCGGGTCTTGAAACACGTCGACATCGATGGCCTGTCCTCTGCGTCCCTCCGGACGGTCGGCATCGGTGATGATGGGATGTCCGCAGTCTGTAAATGGCCCTAACGGTGAGTCGGACACAGCACACCCGATAGCCTTGCGATTCAACTTCGGGTCGTGGGCAGAATAATAGAAATAATAGCGGTAGCCGTCTTTCGTCTTTTTCTCTAAGATACATGGTGCCCAGGCGTTGCCGACGGCCCACTGCACTTGGTCTGTTGCCACATCCAGCATCTTGCCCTCATCTTTCCAGTGCTTCAAGTCCTTCGACGAGAAAACGCTGAAATCATGGCCGCCCCAACCGGGAGTGCCATCCGTGGTGGAGTATATATAATAGGTCTTGGTCTGCTTGCTGTAAAGCACCTCAGGGTCTGCATGGAAATCCGGAAGAATAGGATTCTGGGCACTACCTGTCAACGGCAACAAACTAAGAGAAAAACCGAATATCAAGGCTTTGACGGTGTTCTTTTTCATCACTGTCTTTGTATTTAAGTTATATAAAGGTTATTTCGCGATATAGACCTTCTTTCCGGACTGTATCAACAGACCAGTAGCATCCCGACCGACGCGCTGCCCATAGACATTGTACATCGGGCTAACCTCGCCATCTTGCTGCATCTCAATACCCGGGATGTCCACACTACCCTCAGGGATGCCGGATGTCGGCATGGTGAGGCCATCCCAACTGGCCAGGACAGTCAGATTGCCCAGCTTTTGCACATACCCGCTATAGCTCTTGATGACGCCCGCAGCATCGCGGTCTGTAACATAGGTCCAGGTGCCGTCGACGAGACACAGCGAAGACAACGGATAACGAGCTGAGGCAGAAAGCGCACCACGCAGTCCATTGTAGTTGGTATTGGCAATTTTTACCTTTGTCCCGGACTCAAGAAACGCTTTCTGCCCGTCATTTGTACAATGGTAGATATAGGGATAACCCGTGTTTACGGCATCTGTCTCCTCCTCCAGGCAAAGGCTATAATCATCGGCACGGATACCAGCCAAACGATACAACTGAACTCCATCCGGACAAGAGAATGCGTAGGGCAGACAAATTGTACCCCAACGGGACGGACCGACAGTGGTCATATATACGGGAATCTGACGCAAAGCAAAATCTGTAGCACACCACCAACCCTCACGGTTGTCACCTGTGCTGGTCGGAGATGCATATGGAATGTAGCTACCATCAACAGCACCTTGCTTAGATCCCTCGAAACCGATGGTCACCGTATCGCCGTCCTGTACATAGAGGTAGGGAGAGGCGAGGGTCTGCCACTTGTCCCCATTGTCAATGGCCGGCAAGTCGAGCAGGCCATAGGGAAGAGTATTAGTCTGCACTGTATCCGCGCCATGTATGAGGAATCCATGTTGGTCTGTCTCACAAAGGTGCTGGGTCGTAGCCTTCACCTCTAGTGCATAAAGTCCGTGCGACAAACCTTTCACCTGCTGGCTAACAGCCATGGTCTGTTGTTCGTTGCCTGCAGCAGACAGACTCCACCAGGCGTTCCAACAAGTCTGGCCGGCCTGCGTCGTGTACTTCTGGTCACCTCCGGTATAGGAACCCGTCTTGGTGTTCCATCCGGATGCAGACGTGAAGTCAGGCGTCTGAATAAACGAGTCGTCCGATGTATAGACCATGCTTGTATCCAAACAGGCTTTCATCTTGGCCGATGCATCAATATAGTCTTGTGCCGTCGTTGCACCGGCAATAGCATTGAGTACCTCCGACACCTCTGCGTGTCCCGGCAATCCATATTCCACTACCAGAAGAGCATTCGGCTTCAGATTTTCAATCTCTTTGGCGGCTTTAATGGCTTGCAAAGACTGTGAAACAGCAGCCTCAAGTTGAAGGGCCGGAATACTTGACGCTACCAGTTTGTCAAGTTGGTCATTCAAAGACGGCAGCCATGTGTTGTAAGCTTTGAAAGCTGCGACACGCTGTTTTTCACATTCGAGAGCATCAGCCAAAGCCTCTTCCCGCGTTTCGAACAAACGGGCTACAACGATATCGTCGAACTGAGCCTTGCCCTCCAGATTGCGGAACTGTATCAACAACGTCGTATCGGATGTCACCTGAAACGAACTGCCCTGTTTGGCCCATTCCGACACGTCCTGCATCTGTATACGCAGATTCAATTCTACTTTTTCGATAGCCGTCGTGCTGATACGCTGATAACTTGGGTTGTTATTGCAACCCGCTGCTGAAACGTAATAGTACGTATTGGGAGTGAGGGTCAAGACCTTCCTCAAGGACTGGGCATCAGTGGAAGACGTGCTGCTGCCGTAACACTGCAAGTAGCTGCTATTGTCTACGCCGCCTAGAGCAACAACTTGAAAGTAAGGTGCAGAAAGGGGGGCGCCAGCTCCATTTTCCCAACCGGCCAGTCCCATTTCGAAGTCTCCGTTTACCAACAGGTTACCGCCAAGGTACATAACAGATTCGGCCGTGGTCACCTCGTCACCAAATTCCAGATTATCGTTGACAGCAGTGGCCTCGTTGCTATACCTCGACTTGTTGCTTACATCTGTCACAAGGATGCGGTACTTGTATCCATCCTGACCATCAACGGTCTCCGTATAGTCTGCCTCCAACTCCTGTTGTGTGACAGTCTTCAGAGCCGTCCATTGAGACGAGCCCGTCAATTTCTGCTGTATCACCATTGAACGGTTATACTCGCCGTTGGGCTCATGCCAAGTCAAGGTAACCTTATGGGTGCCTTTATCGTAGGTAGCCACGAGATTAGACGGGTCGTATTGGCGAGGCAAAGATGGCACTTTTTCGTAGGACGAATTGTAGCCGACATTGGTCTCTTTGTCCGCATAATACTTACCCATTGGAGTTAAAGCGTTGTTAAGATACATGGAGCGGCAGTCTTGCACCCAATTGTACACAGCATAGCGTTCCATCCAACCAGTACTTTCAAGTCCATCGATGACCGGTGCAAAATGCTGCTTCTCTATGGCGAAGTTGGCATCGCTGCCAGAGGTATCCGAGCCTGGCCAACCGGTCCAATTGGCGCCATAGTTCATCTCTGTAATCCAAATGGGGCGCCCTGTGCGACTGTGGATATTCTTGAGCGTATTGTACCAACTGCTCCAGTCGGAATACCAGTAGGCATGAACGGCTATAAAGTCGCAACGCCAACCTCGGGCATCAATGGAGTCAATAAACTGATAAAGCCAGTTGTAGTTGCCTGATACTGCCGGCGAGCCGAGGCGTTTGCCCGTAGCCATCATAGCCGGCCAATTAGCCAAAACATCATCGACAGTGTTGACCTGTTCGCGAGAATCGGAAGTGTTGTCAGGTTCATTGTTGGCCAAGGCGTGTGGAGAATGGTTGCTCGAACCGATGGCACTAATAGAAGGCCATCCCTCATGATGGTGCTGTGGCACATACTCCCAATCGCTGGTGGCTGTACCGCCACAGTTCCAGTCATAGAACCAAGTCGCGTTGAGAGCATCCAAAACAGTGGCATCGCCGCCGGAATACCCGCGTTTGCCACAGTCGTTCCACTGCATCACACGGAGGGAAGAAACGGTGCCGCTCAAGATTTGCGGAAGGACGACTTTCCGGTCTGCCGCATCGGCTATATAGACACGACTATATCCGGTACCGTCACTACGCGTAGCGAGACAAACCATATATCCGCGCTTCAACACGAAACTCCTTATGTTGTTGTTGGCCGCATTGTCAGCCAACGAGACGCGGGCTGTCCCGACCTTCCATGTGTATACATCGCCCGTATAGTCGGCATTGGAATAGGCTGTGAAGGCCGTAACCGAAGATCCATGGGCAAGGACGATACAACCGTTACCATAGACCTTGAACATACAGTTGCTGCCGTTAGCCGCAACAGAGCCGCCTATGCGGATATGGTCCTTCAGTTTGAGGGCTTCGGTCGGAATAACATTCTTAAGAATCAAGGTAGACGAACCGCTAATGTTCACAGTACCGGCATCGCCAAAGGGTGTCGTAGAGGTAATCACATAGTCAGTATCATCGGCAACATCGACCGCCTCCGTCACTTGAGTGACCGACACTACAGTGTTTGCAGCAATGGCCAAAGCGGGCAATAGTACAGACACCGCTGCCAAAAGAACTCGTTTCATCTTGTTTTACTTTTTAATAAACTTTCTGCCATTACAAATATAAATGCCGGACGGTAACTCATCGACATCCTGTCCCATTGGCTGTCCGGTAATGCTATAGTAGACATCTTCCGACTCTGCATCGACAACAGTACGATCTATGCCCGTTCCTCCAACCGAGGTCACGACAAGGAGGCCCTCGCTCAACTTCTCAGTCGAGAAGGTGATGGAACTGTCAGAACAAGTGATGGTCGGCGTGCCTGAGAAGCTCTCTACATTCGCCCAAATACGGAACTCATCACCCACATTTACCGTGAGGTTGTTGTTTATATCCACATGGATAGTGCCGTTGATGGTGAGCGTCTTGATTTTCTTCAGTCCTGATGCGCCCAACACGGTTGCCGAAGTCCCGGCCCTACGCAGGCAGACACGCAGTTTTCCCGAAGAAGTGATGGTCACGTTCTGTCCGTTGAAAATCAAAGCGCCCCGGTAAGTACCGATACTCGTGCCCGGATAAAGGGTTCCGCTCACAGAGACAGAGGCATTCTGGATACTGGTATCGTCGCCCATCAGGAAAGCGCCTGAGGCCACATTCAGCGAACCTGTACCAAGGCCAGGCGCAACGCTAGCAGACTTCTTAAGCAACACGGTTCCTGCCTTGACAGACACAGCGCCCTTCGTAGACCAAGCGTTGGTGACTGTCATCGTGCTCTTACCGACCTTGTTGAAGATAGGAGTACCGGTCACATCGCCCTCAAAGACGAATGCAGAGTCATTGCCCACATTCCAGGTAGCCGTTCCAGAAGAACCATTACTCAATCCGCAGAAATCGCCCAAATTGCCTGTTCCGGTCAACCGTCCAATAGCGAAAGTCTTGCCCGTATTGACGACCGTAATGCCCGAAGGAATCTCCATCGTACCTTTGGCCATACCATAGCTGTTGTTCAAGCAGAACCGTCCGTCTGCGGCCAAAGCATTCGGTTTGAGCGTTCCAGTAAACGCAGACCAGTCGCCGGCCAAAGAGGTGCGGGTCGCATACCAGCTGCCACCGTTCACGACAGGATACCAAATGGTCACTGTACCGCCACCCGTCAACTTATTGGTGTAAGTACCACGGTTGGCATAATAGTTGATATAAGACGTCTTGCCATCAGCGATTTCAATAGGGCAAGACGAACCGTCAGAGAAACTGAGCGTACCGCCTTGCATCACGACAGCAGCTGCCGGAGTTGACGCTACAGCAACTGTACCTCCAACGACACACAACTTCTTCAGCGAGGTATTGTTAGCAGAGAAAGTCAACGTGCCACCACCCTTCTTAGTAAGCAACGTGCCCAGCACGGCCTTCTGCTGTGTAAAGGCAGCATTGGTAAAGAGCACGCCGCCATCTGTACCAACGCAAGTGATTAGAGACCCATTTTGGACCTCGGCCGTATTCTGAAGGACTGCACCGTTCTCCATCGTAAACTTCTTGGAAGCAGTGACGACACTTCCCAAACCGCCATAGGCCTGAGTCGAATTAGCCAGGGCTTTGACCACTACGGTTCCACCCCTAAGATAACTGCCTCCCGTAAAAGTGTTGTCCGTGCTGAGGGTTACCTTGCCACTGCCTTCCTTAACGAATGCTCCGGATACAATCTTTCCGGCGCCGGTGAAAGTATAGTTCTGCGTACTATTGACAAGGAATGTATCGACAGTAACCTCATCCTTGATAGTAACGGACTTCACCAACGCGGAATCCGTAAACTCCACAATATCACCTGAGACAAACATCTCCGGGGCCTTTGTCTTGTCAGAGGAAAGGAAGAAATTCTCGGTGGTAGCATAATCCCAAACATCGCTCTCATTACCATACCAAGTAACGCGCGAAGAACCTCGCACATCGCCCAAGGTCAAATATATCTTGCCATCCTGGTACTTCAATGCACGCTTGAAGCTGCCTGTTCCCTCAAACTTGAGGTCAACCAACGAACCGCTGATGCTGTCGACCTGGCCGATCAGGTAAGTCCCTGCCATAATGTTATCTCCGGAAATTTCGATAACAGGCATCAGATATTCCGGTCCATACGACCAATTCTTGGTCTCAATGACGAGTGTCTTGCACACGATGCAGTCTGACTGATTGCCGTCAATATCCAGGACGACGCGGCTACCGAATCCAAGATAGAGAGTACTGTCTGCCGTAATCGTTCCGACAGCGCCCTTTCCTCCAGGACGGATGACAGAACCGTAATCAGCCTTTATGCTATGGAAAGCCGCATCGCCATTGAACTCTGAGAAACGGTTCAACCACAAATTGCTGTTGTGCATCGTTCCGTCAAAATTGACAGTACCTGCCCAAATGTCAGTATTGCCCGAATGCTTCATATCTACCTTGGGAAGGTTGAGTATGCCGTCACCTTGCTTGACCAAACGGGTATTGCCGGTCAATGCTCCGCCTGTTACATTGCAAGTATAATAGGTGTAGGTTGGATCGGGTTTGGCCGTCGTATTGCTACCGGCATTGCCCTGCACCCACGAGGGGACGTTGAATGTCACTATATACGGACTTGCCCCATCGGCAATAGAAATCTCAGTATCGGCATTTTCGCAGACAATCACATGGTCATCGGTCGTCTTGATGGTGCCGCCATTGGTTATCTCTGTACGTCCTGTCATGGTGAGTGGTGCCGGAGCATAGGTGATACCCTCCAGTTCACCAAGGAAGTACGACTTGTGCGGGCACTGGTTGTAACCCATAGACTGCCAAACCATAGCATTGCGATACTGATGGTCGTGCCATAGGGTCGGAATGCGGTATTCGGTTAGGTAGCCTGTGGTGAAGACACGAAGGGCCGTATTGTCAGACTTACGAAGCACAACCTCCTCGCGCCAGTCTCCGAAGATATCGCCTTGCGCCGCCGGATTGTTTTTCGTGTAGTTGTTCATCTTGGTGTCATAGGCATCTTTTACGAGGTTGGCCACACGACCGCCTCCGGCCTTGTACACAACGCCATACCCCTCTGTGCCCGGACTCTCCAGATATTCGTCAAGGAGGTCTCCGTCGTAGTAAATGCGGCTGTTCAAATCACCCCAGGAAATGATGTCTCCCAGTTCGGAGATGACTTTATCGGATGTTGAACTAATCCAGCTAGAAGCAACCGAACGGCCTACTGAACCTGGATATTGATTGGTAAAGTTACCCATCAAGGCACGTCCGTCATCGCCACTAGAAGTCTGCCTATAATAAATCTGCGAAGTGCAGGCATTGCGGTAGTTATTGGCAGGTGAACTCTCGTTGCAAGCAAACTGCTCCTGATACTTACGGTAAGGATCAAAATCGGAACAATGCTGCGAATCGCCATGGCCCAGACCTGTCGTTGACAGACCCTTGCCGTTGTCATCAATTACCATTGAACCAAAAACAATCTCATCTCGACCATCCCAATCGACATCGGCTACCTGGAAATTGTGGTAACCTTGTCCGAACCACGGACCGCTGACGGAACACTGCCATGTCCACAATGGAGTCAACTTATGGGTAGTGGGGTCGACATCGAAGGTCTTCATGATGTGCTTGGTGTAGCAACCACGGCCCAAAAAGATTGAAGCATGGCGACCATCCAGATATGGGGCTGCAAAGTAATGCTTGGTGCTGCGGTGACCTACAATACCAGACCCCCAATCGGAATCGCTACCACGTGCGATAGGATAGGTCATATACTTGGGATGACTGGAGTCGCCTATCTCATAAGGCTTGCCTGTAGCTCCTTCGAGATATAGGAGATATTCGTTGCCGGAAGAGGTGTATTCGATACCGGACCAACGAGTGTCGACAGACGTCGAGCCGATAGTATCGGCCGTTCCGTCGGCATAGTGAATAATGGCATTATCCTGTATCCTCAAAAGCACTTCTGCCTTACCGTCTTGATCCCAATCGAAGCAGACTGCATCCCACTGCTCGTCTGCTCCAGACAACATATTCGGGCCAAGGTCTATCCACCAGAGTCTTGTACCGTCACGATGATAACAGTCAAGGACGTGAAAGCAATTCTTGTTGCTGATATCAGACGCCAAACTGCATGGACGCTTCACAATAAATTCGACAACTCCATCTCCGTCAAGGTCTCCCATCGACACATCGTTGAGGGTATAATTGGAGGTAACATCCGCACCATCACGCCCGACAATGCCCTTGACAGGAATCTCCAGAAAACCATTCTCCCAACGGGTTATGGCCGCACACTTCTCCTGCTCGACGCCACGTACTACGGCAGCCACCTGATAGCTGCTCGACGAGTTGCCCGCAGTATGCTGGAAATTGGACACTGAAAGATTTGACGCAATCTTCGAGCCATTGCAGTACAGATTATATGTAACATCATAATATTCCTCGGCAAAGATGCGCCATGACACGAGGTTTCCGCTACCGGAACTGGCCGGCACAGCAACAAGGCCTCTATCCAATCGGTCGGTAATTCGCTGTGCAAAGGCTGCCAGTGTGGATGATAACAAAAGAATAATCAGAACTGCTTTTCTCATCGCAAAATGTATTTTCATTGTATAATTTACGTATCGATGTTTTGTCTTGCATGAACGCAGATAGTCAAGACAGACAGCCTGCAATCGTTTCCTTGTTCACGTTCAACGGTTCAACAATATAATCTTTTTACCGTTACGAACAAATATGCCCGTCGATGGTCGGGTCACACGCTGACCTTGCAGATTGTACAGCACAGATGCAGCGAACTTCTGCTCGGTCTGCACCTCTTCAACCGAAGACAGCTGACTGATTTCGTCCAACGTCAAAGGTCCGTAATAGAACAAGCGGAAGTGGTCTATCACTGTCCACCAGGAACTGTAGGCATTCGGTCCTGTTACGCCTATCTTCATATTACCCTCTGCCCTATATTGGGTCGAGACATTATCATAATAACCGGCATCGAACCAAGCACGGGCACTGGCCATTGTGTTGGGGACATATGTATTGTCTGACAGTTTGACACCGCCCGAATGGAGGCTAGTTGCCGTACGGTCAGCCATCAGATTCTTCAACGAAACACCTTGCGAAGCCTTGTCGATATACAGTTTGCACTTCACACTATCGAGCCCTGCCGTCACATAAGAGGTGTAGACAGAAGCATATTTTCCAGGACGTTGGAATCCGGAAGCCTTAAGGGCATAAGTTCCCTTAGGCATTGCTGCAAGCGTCTGTATACAATTGACATATTTCTCGTAATACTCGACTTCCTGATTGCCGTATGAACTACCGGCAGACATCGTCCAACCTGCAGTATTGGTATCGAAATCCGAATTGACAATGAGAGCCGTCAAATCAAATGGGCTATTTATATCCGACACGCAGACACTGGACAGGAAAGTCTTGCCCGCAGTCAACACATCCTCAGCCAAGCCTTCGGCCTCGGCAGCATCAGAGGTCTCACTGTTCTGTGTAGTCAAAAGTTCCAAGGTGTTCAGCAATGTCTGGTCTGCGCCCTCCGTCAGCTCTTGATGCGGTGTCTGATACCATTCCATAACGGTCGTTTTGTTCTTGTCGAACGCTGCGCGTGCCGCCAACAAACCGGCATTGTCCATGGTCCTTGTTTCCTCGGCCGTCAAAATAACCCAACGCTGGGCTGTAGCGGTATTCAACAGACTAAAGTTTGTCGCTGTGGTCTTGCCGCCAGAGGTGGCAGCCAGGCATCCTGGTGTTGAGCTGCTATTGTCCGGATGGATAATCCAGTATCCGCGCTTGGGCGAGATTACTACTCCTTCTGTAGAAGTCACATCTATACGTGAACGCATCAACTGGAAGTTCGTATTTCCTGTTATCGACCCGCTTTTGGTAACGATACCATTGACACCTGTAGCACTATATGTCATATAATATCCGGTCGAGGCATTACGGAACTGATAGTACTGATTGTCAGGCGTAAAAGTAACATACCAAGCCGCAGAATCGTTGGCGAAAGCCTCATCAGAACTCATCTCACGCCATTGCAGACTGTGGTCTGCAGTCTCGACCAGGAACGATGTCTTCAGTCCGTAGTCCTCCTTCTCGTTACGTATGTAATACTTGATTGTATCCTCCTGGTCAAACGAATAGTAAGGTGTACCGAATGCCTGCCCGCCGGAAGAACTCGGCAGACCGTCCTCTCCGACAGCCTGAGCTATCAGACTACAGCCGATGTATAGGACTTTTGACCCCGTATCCTCATGAGCACCATTGATACCGTAAGGCCAAAGGTGTGTCTTGTCGCCATTGATTACCGAAGACGCACTGTTGTCCCAGAAACGGACTAATTCCGTAGCCCGATCGCCCAACCACTGTCCTGTGCCGCTACCCGAACGAAGTGGCGATGACGACCCGTACCACAAGTCTGTCGTTCCGACGCCAATGGCATGCAGAGCCTCGTGCATAATGGTTCCGGTTTTCTGATAAGAGGAATTCGGGCCGACACGCATCCAGCCACCATAACTGCAATCGGCCGTCGGTGTGCCCGAACCGTAATGTACGCTCAAAGTCAGGGACGGGATACTGGTCAGACTGTTCCAATAGTTCACGGCCTCTTCCACGGCAGCCCGGATACGTGTATCCTCGGCATCAGAGCCTCCGTCATCATAGTTCCATGCTATCTTGCCTTTTGGCAAAGTGACAATCTTGATAACCTCACCATAGCCCACCGACCCATCAGTCGCAACTGCATAAGCACGCGCATAATATTTTGTAGCCGGAGTCAAACCGTGCATCCAATAGATATTGCCATTGTTGTACAAACTCGATGTCGAATGTTCGTCCTCAATACTCGGATTGGATGTCGACGAACTCCAGCAAAAGCCTCGCTCCTTGATAGTGTTTCCTCCATTGGCTTGAAAAGTAGCACGACCGAAAGCCTGATCCGAACCACGGGCAAAACGAGTATCTGTATGCACTGTAGGCGCATTTTGTGCAAGGACTTGCGAAAACAACGCAGCCAACAGGAAGAAAGATGAGGCTGCCTTAACCATTCTGTTCATAATCGATTCATGAAATATTTACAACCTTTACTAATATAGAAACCCTGCCGCGACAGTAGATTGACCGGGCGCCCCAAAAGGTCATACGCCCTGCTATCACGCTCCGAAGCTGTACGGGCTTCAATACTTTCCAAACACGACACTTCCTCTCCGTTCTTGAGGCGAAGAATATCCCCGGCGGGAAGTTCGTAATTGTAGATGCGGAAATCGTCAAAGTATCCCTTGAATACAGGGTCATTAGGCGATTGACTCCGACCCACGTAATTGAGGACAGGACAGAAATCCGAAGGACGGATGGTGATATCTGTCGTAGACGCCTTCAAAACTCCATCGACATATATCTTGACGGTATCTGCGCCGATGGTCACGGCAAGATGACACCAACCGCTGCCCAGTTTGGGCGTTGACAGGGTTTGTTCTTCTCCACCATTCTTCATGACGAACCGCATATTGCTGCCGTTGTTGGGGGTCAGATACATATACTGTTCTGTACCATTTCCGAAGTCGAACACACGGGTCTTCGTCGTGCTGCTGGCGGCATTGTTGACCCACGCAGCAATAGTCATACACTTGTGGTTTGCCACTGCAGGAGGCAACATGAGAAACTGTTCCTTCAGATAAAGGGAGGCTTTGCCCTGCTTTTTCGCATAGACATTGGCACTATACGTACCGCTAACGACGGCATCGAACACATTTTCGGTCTCGTCCCGTAGGGAATCCTCAAAGGTATAGTGAGCTACAAGAGCCTTTGTGTCGTCCAAACCATATGTAGAGACGTCGACGGGTTCGGATAGTTCGGACTGGTTTCGGCTGGCATCCACCGCGCGCAACCGGTACTGATATCCCCGATCAGGAGCAATACCGTTGTCCAGGAACTCTGTTCCGTCTACCATCCGTCCGATGACATTCCACTGCACACTATCGACTGAAATCTTCGTGCCACGCAAGACCATATAGCCGGCCAAGTCCGATTCGGCATTGGCCGTCCATTGCAATTTGACGGAAGCCGTCTGCCTAGTAGCAATTAAGCCCGTAGGTGACGCCGGTGCTGTCAACTCCAAGGCTGCATCCGTCGGTATAAAGCGCCACCGCTGATTAGCGGCACCCGTATACGCAGCTTGCTGAATACGCGCGTTCTTAAAGGTTTTTGCACCGAAGACCTCAAGATAAAGTCCCGAATGTCTGGAACGGATGTACCAATCACCGTCGCCCGCATATTCGAAAAACCACTGCTCGTTATTGCCTCCGCTTCCGGCATAGCCCAGCAGAGTACCACCCTCAGCAGTACTCCAGTCCTTCAAGTCCATATACTGCGTCGTATCCCGCTGACTCTTCAGCCAACAGTATCCGAAATCTCCACCAATGCGACTGCCGACAGGACACACCAGCCACTGTTGGTGCGTATTGGACTTGCGGCCCGTATAGGTACCTTGCACCAATTGGATATCGCTGCCTTTTGCACCATTGTAGTAACCGAGACACATCTTACTGTTGACATTCATGATGACATAGGCACCGGCTTTGATGGGCTCTATCGGCACATCGGCTCCGCTATGCAATTGTATCATGCGCTCGGCATTCTTCTGGTTAGCGGACGCGTAGGTCGGGTCACCCGGCAGTTCTACCTGATAGGTATGTAAAGGGCCACAACCATCGAAGTAGAACTCCCGGTCAGCGGCCACGAGGTCGAAACTGCTCGTCAAAGCCTGACGCTCACTAACGCCCAAGAAAGCGTCCGTCCGTCCATTGGGACGCCGGTACACAGCAGCAGCCGTCCAGGCAGAGCGGTTCTCACCATAACCTATTTCTTTGCCATAATAGGAAGCCTTACAAAATTCCCCACGAGCAGCGGCATCATATCCCCACCAGATGCCCGTCTGCATACCATAGTGTATGCCGACGATGGCTTCCATCACATTGTGGAGTTCGTCGGCAGTAGCATGATTGCCGTCTTGACGCACTTTCTGCCAAAAAGCCGCATAGTGGTCAAAGTCGCCGGCCAACTGATGCGTATTGCCCTCCGACACGTATGGTTTCATATACGAATACCATGCATCAGCCTGGTCGCAATTGAGCGTATTGCCAGCCGAAATGCGGATGTTTTTCAGTTCGGAGTCTTCGCTGATGAGTTTGGCTATGGCCTTGAAGTCATCTTTCGTTCCCTCGCCCCAGTAGGTATAGTCCGGTTCGTTGAAGGGGGAAATGGTTATGACCGAAAAACCTTTTGAGCGGATATAGAGCACACTTGCCCGGATGACCTTATACCACTCCTCGGGCTTGCCGTAATAGTTGTCCGAATTGAGAGCTTCATGGTCACAGTTGAGGATTACATCGCGCACCCCACTAAGGGCGATATGGTCCAAGCGGGACTGTAACGCGGACTTCTGCAACGATGACAGATTGCCATCCGAATCGACCAGGTCACTTGGCTGGAAAGACACACGTCCGACGGAGAGAACATCCTTGCCGATAAAATTCGTACCGCGCACAACATTGTCCTCACTATCCCAAGCCGTATCCAGTCCCCACAATATCGGAGACTCGGGCAGCAGTGTGGAATCCTTAATGTCTATACCGTTCCGAAAGACGACTGGTGTAGCTCCAGCGGAACCGGCCTCCATCATCATAGATGTTCGCGGAATGCGCTGGGCAAAACAAAATCCCCCTTCCACTCCCCCCAAAAGGGGCAGTAGAAAGAGGATTGTACTTGCTATATTACGTTTGTTCATTCAATTCCGATTAGTCCCCTAAGCCGAACTCTCCGTTCCACTTGAGATACCAATTTTTCTTATCGTTTAGATCAACAGAGATGCCCGAATTTACGCCTTCACCTCGACGGGCATAAACCCTGTTGGCCAGGAATGAGGGATCGTTTCTACGCAAAGCGACACGCATCAAATCATAGAAACGGTAGCCTTCGAATGCCATCTCAAGAGCTTCCTCGTCGATAATCATATTCTCCACCTGCTCTTGTTGCCAGGCAATCTGTGCAAGAGAATCTGTGATAGTCGTATCTACCGGCATCTGATAATTTGCATTCATTGGTGAATAGCCGCAACCGCGGGAATGGATACCTTGCGTATTGCCCAAAGTAGAGTTCGACTCAGGATTCTGAAGAATGTAGCGGGTGTTGGGGAAATCGAACTGTGCCAGTTTGAGCGAATCGGCAGTGTAGTAGGGCAAGACGTTGTGCTCTATAATCTGATTGTTCACGCCTGAAGACAAAATCTGATAGGCGAAACGCGGATATCCGGCACAGTTCAAAGCCTCGGCAAGTCGCAGATATATCAACTGACGGCGGTAAATATGGATATTCTTTGTCCGATACTTGTACACGACCTGATTGTCATAACTGGTGCGGTTGCCGGCCACAACAGTAAGTCCGTTTTCTGTATATGACCATGAGCCATAGAGACGGAGGTCACCTGAACGGTTGTTGGACAACCCCTTGGGTACTGTGAGATACCCGTCACCGTCGTAGTAGCAGAAAGTCTGGTTCTCGGACAAATTCTGCAAACTCTGCGAAGCCGTAAGGCTCACCTCTCCAATTGTACCGTCATAGGTAGTGTTGAAGATGCTGCCCAACTCGCTGTAATAACCCTCCGAAGGAATTGAGTCACCAGGGATAAGTGTGATGATTTCACTATTGGAAGAGTTGGTCTCATTAGAGAAGTCAGCACGGTAAGTGGTACATGAGCCCATGTTGACAGTGGACCATGTGCTGGACATCCAATCGAGAGCGACTGTTCCGGTGGGATAGGTCGAGTTTACACCGTTGCGGGTGTTGATATAGTTGTAATAGCACCTGGCAGCATCGTAATAGTTGCCGGCCCAAAGGTTCAAGTCGCCCAAAACGATATAGAGCGGGAAGTAGAACATCTTAGAGGGAATGCCCTTGATAGAGCCATAGCCCGGATAGTCGGTATCAACATATTCCTGCAGATTGTCCTCGTACAGGAAATAGTCGCAGATGCCCTTGATATCCTTTTTCGGATAGTCTTTCTCCGCATCGGCCTTGGTCAGAACGGGTTCAGTGACAAAAGGCACTTCTCCATAGTTCAGGACCAACTGCAGATAAGTCCAGGCACGGATGCCCTTGACGGCTGCATATTCCTTAAGGAACAAGTACTCGTTACGGTTATTCTTGAGCGAAACGTCGGCATTGGCCAGGAAATAATTGCAGTTGTTGATGACTGCATAGTAGTCACGCGGATTGTTATAGGCATTGTCGTCGTCAATATTAAAGAGGGCGACATTACGCAAATCTGCAGGCGTATTGTCGGTCACGTCGACCAAATCACCGCGGGCCTCACCCAATAGAATGGTACGGTCAGCGATAGCCTGTAGCTTGTTGAGGATACCAATCATCGAGTAGATGGTATCGTTGGCATTGCTCAGATGATCCTCGTCCGCATAGATGACATGGTCAGAATCCGTCTCAAAGAAATCCGAGCAGGAAGCCAAAGGCAATGTCAAAGCCAGTGACAGCAAATATATAAACTTTTTCATTTCACTTTCTTTTAGAGATTTATCTTGATGCCTGCAATGATGCTACAACTCTGTCCGATACGGCCCAAGTCCACGCCTTGTCCGATGACAGAAGAGGTAGCCGAAACCTCCGGGTCAGACCCCAGATATTTGGTAAGGGTGAAGAGGTTGTTGCCTTGCACCCAGAACTGCAAACCTTGCAGGAACTGCATGTTGAGCGGCAAGTCGTAGCTGAAAGTCACAGACTTGAGTTTCAGATAACTACCATCCTCAATCCAGCGGTCGCTGAAGCGGCTGTTGCCCATCGGGTCCTGGAAGGTGATGCGCGGCACATCGGTCACCTGTCCTTCAGATTGCCAGCGTTTGGTCAAAGACTTGGACTGGTTCATGAACCGGCTTCCGCCCTCGAGCTGCGAGCGCATGTAGTTGTAGATGTCGTTACCCAACGAATAGTTGAAGTTGACATCCAAACGGAAACGCTTGTAAGCAACTGATGTGAAGATATTGCCGTAGAAGTCAGGGTTCGGGTCACCAATCACGACACGGTCATCCTCGTTGATTTCGTGATTACCGTCCTTGTCAAAGAAGATTATGTCGCCGGCACCGAAGTAGTTCTTGTCGACACCGTTCTCGTCCATGACATACAGTCCGGCTTCATTGGCCTTCTCGGTAGTAGAGAAGACGCCGTTGGTCTTGTAGCCATAGAACTGGTTGGCAGGACTACCTACCTCCGTACGGATGGTTCCGCTGTAAAGGTCGGTATTGTAGCCACTGACACCCTGGCCGAGGCTCTTGATTTCGTTCTCGTAATGGCCCATCGTTGCACCGATTTCCCAAGACCAGTTCTTGGTGACAATCGGCTTGACACTGAGGCTCACGTCGTAACCGGTGTTCTGCAGTTTGCCGTCATTGACCCAATTCTGCTCCAGACCGGAGAGGTAGCCGAGCGTCTGCAATGAGAGGAGATCGTCCGTCTCGCCATTGAAGTAGTTGGCAGCCACATGCAGACGGTTCTTGAAAAAGTTGGCCTCAACACCGACGTTGTAACGACGCGTTGTCTCCCATTTGATTTCGGTATTTCCGATTCCACCGAACGTCAAACCAGAGATGGTATTAAGGAACAACTGAGCCTTGAAGTAACTGCGGGAAGCATCGTTGTCAATGCCGTCATTGCCGCTGATGTCATAGCCTGCTGTCAAGCGGAGGTAATCGAGCCAGTTGACATCGGCCAGCCACTTTTCGTTGGTCAAAATCCAGGAAGCCTGTACAGATGGGAAGATGCCCCATACGACACCACCGACCTTCAATCCACCATCAGCATCCTTACCGAAACGGGAAGAACCCGAACCGGTCAAGTTAAGCTGTGCATAATAACGCCCACCATAGTTGTAGTTACCCTGCACGTAAACATCCATATTCCGCCAGCTGTCGTTGATACCGTCAGACGATGAGTTAAGAAGGGAAGCCGACATGAACGGAGTCTTATCACTACCCGTGTTATAACCCAGTTGGGCATTGCGGGTGTAGTTCTCCCAATTGATGCGGACACCGCCGAAAAGTTTCACATCGTTTGCGCCGAAACGGTCGCCCCACGTCAGACGCGTGTCGCTCTGTATGGAATTCTGCTTGGAAGCCAACGAACGCACCTCGTTCTCACGGGTGGCACTTACGCTTGACACGTAATAGTCAGGCACACCATTGATAGGAATATAGTACTTGTTGTTGGTGTTGACCAGGTTGTAACTGAAATGCTCGCTCAAGTCCAGATTAGGAGTAAACTGGAACTTGGGTGTAACGGAAACATTGAGCAACGAGTTCTCAAAGTGATTTTTGTTCTCTGCATCGCCGTACTTGTTGAGCGCCCAAGGGTTACCGATACGGTAGTTGTATCCGTTATAGGTATACCAGGAAAGGGCTTCGTCCAGGTAGCTTTCGTCTGAAATATCATAGAACGACTTGCTGAAGACGTGGTTGCCGTAAGCATAGGGGCTCATGAAAGGAGACTTGACATATGCCAGGAAAGAAGGCGCAGTCGGCGTACCCTCGTCGTAAGACAGAGGAGCGCCATCATCGCGCAGATTACGGTTGGTGTTGCTGAACGATGCATCGAAACGTACACTGAGTCGCTTGAAGATCTTCATGTCCGTATTGAAACGCACGTTCAGTCGGTTCATGTCATTGTACTCGAGGTTGCTTTCGTTCTGTACATATCCCACCGAAAGGCTATACTGAGCCACATCGTCACCGCCTTCGACGTTGATACCGTAGTTCTGGGTGATAGCCGTACGATAGACCTGATCCTTCCAGTCCGTATTGTTGTGATACTGTGGATAGTAATAGTAGTCAGGGTTGGCATTCAGGAACTTGAAGTCGGTGATAGTCGTCTTCGTTCCGCGCAGCAGTTCTGAGGCATAGCCGCGATACTGCTCAGCATCCATTGTAGGGATGTACTTCGGTTCCATCGACACGCCGGCAGAGACACGGGCCGTAATCTGGGTTGCCATAGACTTACTGCGCTTGGTATTGATGATTACAACACCATTGGCGCCCCTCGCACCGTAGAGGGCAGTGGCATTGCGCATAACCGTTATGTCTTCTATGTCCGAAGGATTGATACTCGTCAGGACATCGTTGAAGAATCCGTCATGCAGCATTTCCCGGCCATATTGTTGGTCAAGGATAACACCGTCGAGCACGACCAAAGGCTGTGCATTGGCATTGAGGGAGTTGAGGCCCTGCACAAACATGACATTGCCAATGCCAGGCGTGCCGCTCCGGGATACATTGTAAGCGTAAGCTCCCAACTGCTTCTGTACTTCCTCCTTGATATTGACAGCACTGGTGTACTCCAGGTCGGAAGCACTGTGGTCGTTGAGGAGATTGAGCTGTTCCGTATAGTCCGACTTGAAGGCAGAAGACACGAGGTAAGCCGACTTCTGCTCCGTCTGGCCAGACAATCCGAGCATCAACATATTATAGTCCGGGCTCTTGACCTGTAAGGCCGAAGAGAAAACCGGAACCTGAAGTTCGTAAGAACCGTCGTCTTCGGTCAAGGCACCGTAGCCTTCGACCCCGTTGGCTTTCACAATCGCGCCTCCGATAGGCTGTCCCGTTGCAGCATCGAACACCTTGCCCTTTACCAGGCGGGTCTCGTACTTCTTGACGGAAACGGCCTTTTTATTAGACGCATTGCCCGCACCATTGTCATTGTAGTTGATGTCCTGTGCAGAAACGGCCGACAACGCTGTAAAAAGCGTCAATCCAAATAGAATATATCGTTTCATTTCTTGTCCGTTTGTGATGTTTCTAAATTATTCTTCATGAGGCTTGAACACGATACAATCCAGACGTAGTGTCTTGGTATGAGTAAGGCTGTTCACCTGTTTGTTGCTCACACGACCCTCAATCAGAATCTTCACCTGTGCTTCTTCCAGATTGTATGAACAGGTCGGGAATGTGTATGTACCTACAAGGACGGAGTCGACCTTGGTCGCGTCTGTCGTCAACTTGTCGACACTCTTGAAGAAGGCTATCTCGCCTGTTGCATCGTGGTAACTGACCGTAGCACGGAATATGGTAGGAACACGTTGGTCTTGGGCAACCAGAGTGTCACCGGCAACGGCCGGAACAGCTACCACATACACATCATAAGGAACATTGGAGAGAACATCCATGACCTGTACCAACGCCTTGTAGTTACTGTTGCCCGACGGCGCCAAGATAGTGAAACCGTTGTTGGATACCTTATTATAGTACGGATTATAGTTGGCCACCGTGCTATAACTCGGTTCACGGGTACAGTTAGAATAAATAGAGTCAATGAAATAGGAACTTTCGCCCTCCATGACAATCTCGCGATAGAATGTAGACTTCTTGTCTATGTTCCAATTGCTTGTCTTGAGAACCTTGCCATTGCTGCAAACGATCTCTTCCACTCCGTCAAAAACACCTCCTGCGTCATAAGGACGGTCATACTGATAGTACTTTTTGTCGTAAGACCCATAGGCAACACGACGACGTGAATAGGGAACGGCGTTGGTTGACATGGCCGAATCCTGCAGCGCATCGTCCGGATTGAGCGTCCGGCTGAAAGCAGAACCCTGTACAATAGCCCGGCGCGGGAAGTTGTACATCAGAGAGTCACGACCCTCGACCTTGGCATCATACTGGTAGTAATTTGCGTATTCGGTCAGCAGTGAGTCCCACACCTGATTGACTGGAGCTATCATCCAATAGGTACTGTCCTCCTCGTCTATGTTGGCGTCCATCCAATTGGTCAGGAGTTTGTTCCTCAAGACGGTCACAGAGTCTAGATACTGGGTCTTGCCGTTGACAATCTCTCCCGGAACGCTCTGCGAAGCATCGAACTCGTCGATACTGTAGCCGTAAATGTACGAGGTCAAACTATCGAGGTCTGCGTCGCGACCTATATACTCATAGACGTTAGGCGTATAGCTCGAGATGCCGGACATCTTGAACAAGATGCCGTTGGATGCCTTTACGTTGCTGGACAGGAAATTCCTGCCGCGGAAGGAATCGGTCTTCAGCATCCCGTACTTACCGTTCATCATCGCGATAGAATCGTTGGTCACTGATGAAACGGAATAGTTGTAAAGAGCGATATGGTTCTTGACGAACTCCTTGATGGCGGCATTCCGTTTGTCCGAAACGCCGGCAGCGACCTCTTGCTTGTACAGGTTGATGACGCTGTCGCGCTGAGCCTCCGAGAACTGACTGTCGGAAGGAGCGAAAACAGTGAACACCTGACTACCGTCCAATGCTGCCTTATAGCCCGTAGCCTCGAGGACAGCAGCGAAGTTGTTGAGTTCGCCGTCGTTCTTTATTGTCTGCCACAGAGAACAGCCTTCATCAGAAGACCCATTGCCATAGTGGTTGTCCCAATCATCGGTGCAGGAGCAGGCCAATCCGAGAGACAACACCATAACGGCTGACGTGATTTTATTGTATTTCATGTTTCTTTTCATTTTTTTACTTGCGTGTGTAATGCAATAAAACGGATGTGCTTACAGGTCGTCTTCCTGTGCTCCCTCGTCAGTAACGCCATAGACGCTC
This sequence comes from bacterium, assembly GCA_963631395.1. Classification (GTDB taxonomy): domain Bacteria; phylum Bacteroidota; class Bacteroidia; order Bacteroidales; family UBA3663; genus Liminaster. The sequence goes on along the minus strand of CAVGQN010000005.1, from coordinate 53,452 downwards.
TTCGGAACGAGTTCAAGATAGTCGAGCATGACCTCATTGTTGTTGCCCTGCTTGGAAGACACGGCACGCACACGGAGATAGTAATCCTGACCGGGCTTCAAGTGTGCCGTACACAGCACGATGCGCAGTGTATTGGCAATATCCGAGAAGTGCTGCTGGTCAGAACCGCCGGTGCGGTAGCCGCCATTGGCGCCACGATAGAAGCCGAGGTTCTTCAGGATCTTCCTGTCTTCGGTCTTTTCGTCATCGGACATAGTCGTATAGGTCTTGAAGTCCGTTCCAAGGATGGAAGAGTGCTCTAGCGTACGGGTCATATCCAACGGAATACCCTGAGGCACGTAAGTTACGCTTCCCGTGACGGGGTCACTGGTACCAAAGTAAATCTGGGCAATGCCGCGGATGGTCATAGCGGCGTAGCCAAGACGAATCTGCCAGTCGCCCTCAAACGGAACAGGTGGCAAGCGGAAAGACACATCGTAGTTGCCCTGGCAGATGAACTCGTCACCATGCAGAGACCAATATCCCTGACGCGGACGACGGTAGATGAAGTAACCGTTACCGCCTACACTTACGCCATCGAGATAACCGTCCGGGAAGTAGTAGTTGCGTCCGTACTTGAAGGTGTGGTCGTAAGAGGTGCTAACATTGTCATCGTCCTTGGTACGGTCACCGTTCATACGCATGTCGTTGGTCATTACCTCCGGGAAGACCGTCGAGAAGTCCATACGGATGCGGCAGTTGTCGACCTTGTTCTGGACATCAGAGTCAAACTTGAGCACATCGTCAATATAGAAATAGATGCCGTTGAGTGCAATATGCTTGTACTCCTTGTCAGTACTCGTGTTGGCAACCTGCACGCCACGAATAGCCTTATCGCCTGTATACAAGTCGTCGGTGCGGCGGTTCAAGTAGCGTCCGCCTACAGCCGTCTCGGTGCCGACCCACTTGGTGGCCGTCAGGTGCTCGACCTTCAGCATGGCTGAGGTGAGGAATGTCGGATACCAGTCCGTCGGGTTCATCATGTTGGTGATAGTACCGAAGTCGTCACGTACGGTGAGGAAGTTCCAGCCCTGCACATTGCGGTTGAGCAGGTGGTAGGCCATGAAGCGGTACAGCGGGTTCTTCGGGTCAGACAGATTGTCGAAACTATGGCTCTCGTCACTAGCATCCGTGCGCCACAATCCGTCAGGGTCATCAGACGGGCTGATGTTATCGTATATATTGCAAGCAAGTTCGTAGAGACCCTTCAAATCAGTAATGCCGTATTTCGCCTCGAGTACGGAATCGGGGACTACGAAAGCTGTATATCCGTACAGGTGATCGTCAGGAGGAGTGGCAGCCTCGTGGATATTGGAACCGGTGATGTAGTCATAGAACACCTCAGTATCGACATACGAGTCATCCTTGTAGCGTATCATCTGGCTAGCCAGGCCCGTCTTCGAAAGGGCTTCGCAATAGATGGAAATGGTCGGGTTGGTAGCCATCAGGTCAGGCAGCGTGTTAGTGTTGCTTTCCAGGACCTTGTCGATAGGCTGCATAATGCCGTTCTCCACCGAGTCGTTCTGCGATTCAAAGAGAACGATAGCCTCGCCGTTAAGGATGACGACACTATTCTGGTTGTTATCCAGGCCGTGCGTAATTTCGATAGGCCGCTTGTTCATGTTCTGAGTGGCAAGTACGCCGTCCTTCATTTCGAAGGTAGAGTACATCACATTGACCAGATGGGTACGGGCGATGGTGTCGCAGTCGGCGTCGGTCAGGTCATCAATCGTTGACCAACCCTTGGTCTGCATGAACAGTTGCATGGCCGAGTCGTTCGGGCAGAAACAGGTATAGTGTCCATAGGTCGAAAGCAAATCCATGAGGTCTGCCCTAATTACGACCTGCGAGAACAAACTGTACTGTTCGCGCTCCTGCAGATACTCGCTCATCATCTGACCATCGAACGAGTAGTAGTGTTCACTGTCCGGATCGTCGTTACATGAAGTAGGCAGCACCATAGATGCAGCGGCACAAACGAGACAGGAGATTGTATATAAAAACTTTTTCATAGTTAGACGGACTATTAATTGGCGGTTTTTGAATAACTGCTGTTCTCACCCGAACTGAAGGCCGAATTCTGCTTGAGGTTCTTGTTGACCTTGGTCTCGTCGAGGTTGTAAGGCCAGTACATACGGTCCATCTTCTCGAACTGGTTCTCGATGACGGAAGCATTGTCTGTACTCTTCAGTTTGACCTTGCTCTTGAGATAAGAGGTATTGCCCTCACGGCGGGCACGACGCACCAAGTCGTAATAACGCTTGCCCTCGAACATCAGCTCGCGCTCACGCTCGTCATACACCAGATTGGTGATGTCAAGCTTGGTGGCGTAGTTGCTCATCACAAGCGTGTCCTTGAGTGTAGTCTGGTACAAAGAGCGCTTGTTGACAGCGTTGACCAAAGAGAATGCCTTGTCGCGGAGAACGAGATCTTCCTCGTTAAGCACTGCCTCGTCGCTGATCTGCTGGGTCAAAGCCTCGGCCTTGAGCAGCATGATGTCGGTCAGACGGTAAAGGATAAAGTTCGACTTGTTGCGCGAGTCATAACCCGAACCATACGTATCGTAGAATGTACCCCAAGCGCTGTTCTTAAAGAACGAGGTTGAGACAGACGGGTCGTAAAGGTTGACACCCGTGCTGTTGGAATACTTGTTGATGCAAAGCACTTCCCCTCCCTGATAGAAGAAGTTCTCGTATGCTCGGCCATCGTACTTGTTGTTGAAGACTATAGGCGTGGCGGCAGTTACATCCTCGGAGATATAGTCAGAGCCTTTGCAGAAAGGAGACCTGCCGGTGTTGCCGTAGAAGTTGCTGACAGGGCCGTTGGACAACGTCGTGCCGTCGGTGCCGACGAAGGTAAGTTCGAGTATGCTCTCCGAACTGTTGCCGGTGACGAAGATGCTGTTGAATGCAGCACCGAAATAGGTCGACATATTGTTGAGGCGGGAAGAAATCAGCGGATAACCGTTGAAGTCGCTGAAGTCAGAGGTAAAGAAATCCTCGCTCTGCTCAGCCTCTTCCAACTTGCGGTCGATGACCAGGTCGGCATATTTGATACAGTTGGCATAGTCATTCTGCCACAGATACATTTCGCAAAGCATGGCATAGATAGCGGTACGGGTGATACGTCCCGTGTCATAATACCTTGCATAGCCTGTAGACTCCGGATACTTGGTCACGGCATAGTCCTTGACAGCTTCGAGCGAACTAATTAGCTTGGCAAGCACCTCCTCAAAGGTAGTCGGCTCGAGGTCCAGCTTCTGATTGTCGTCGAGGAAAGCCTCCTCAGTGTAAGGCACATCGCGGAACGTGCGGATCAGGTAGAAATAGCACAACGAACGGATGGCCGTAGCCTCGGCAATGTGTGCATACATCTCGCTGGAGGTGTAGGCAGGGTCATTCTCGGCCACCAACGGAGCGCGCTCGATGATGATGTTGCACCGGTTGATGACTTGATAGAACTCCGTCCAATCGGTATAGGAGTTGTTGGCCGTAATGTTCTCGTCGAGAATACGCTCCAGGTTGACATCACTCTCGATGGTGTTGGCATAAGAGACGATGTTCTCCGAACGGAACTCTCCCCAAATCATCATTCTGGCTATCATGCCATACGACTGCATGGCACTGTAGCAACCGTTCACCACGCTCTCGACGTCCGACTCTTCATTCCAGAACTGGTCGATGGTGACGATGTTCTGCGGCTCGATTTCCAGGAAATCGCTGCAACTGCTCAGAGTGGTTGCTGAGAGCAGCAATGCTGCCGACATATTTAATATATTTCTCTTCATTGTAAGTAAAGGCATTAGAAGTCGACTGTCAAACCGAATGTAAATGAACGGGCACGCGGGGTCTGTGCGCTATCCGTAGCCGGGCCATAGCCGCTGCTGCTGATATCCGGATCCACACCCGTGTATTTTGTAAGGATAAGCGGATTGTTGGCACTCAAGTAGAAGCTGACCTTGTTGAGGTGTGCTTTCTTGACCCACTCCTTCTTCAGCGAGTAAGAGAGCTGAGCATAGCTCATACGCAGGTAAGAACCATTCTCAACAAAACGGTCGCTGATCAGCGTGTTGTAGTTGGTCGTCGAACCGTACATGGCACGCGGGATAGAGGTCACATCGCCCTCCTTGCGCCAGCGGTAGTTGACGGCCTGGCTCTGGTTGTTGTTGTTGTTCATAGCCTCAGCATCGAGACGGGCAAGATTCAGAATCTTGTTGCCGACACGATAGGTGAACTGAGTGCTCAAACGCCAGTCTCCGTAGTTGAACGAGAAGCCGAAACCGCCGAGCAACTTAGGCAGCGACGAACCGAGGTAGACAATGTCGAGGGCGTTGATCTGTCCGTCGTTGTTGACATCCTCATAGTGGGCATCGCCACCCTTGAAGTAGTAGTTCTTGCCCGAACCGTCGTTGGAGTAGTTAAACATCATGCGGATAGGCTCGCCGTTCTCGTTGTAGATGACACCACCGGCGGCATTGAGAGCCACAGGGGCGGTCTTGCCGGCTGCCAGGAATGCCGTCTGCTCGTCTGGGCTCAGAGCGGCAAAGGTCTCGTACTCGTACTGGTAGACGCCCTTGCTCCGGAAGCCGTAGATAGAACCGAAGGGGTTGTGCAGTTGGATGCGGGTGAGCACATCGCGGTTGGCATTGTCGAAGGTAGAGTTGAGGTTGTCGAGCACCGTCTGGTCCATCTCAAGGATTTCGTTGCGGTTGTTGCCGAAGTTCATGTTGAAATCCATCGTAAACTTACCCTTGCGGACCAGTCGGTTCGTGTTGACATAGAATTCCCAACCCGTATTGCTCATCTTGCCGCAGTTGCGGTAAGCGACCGTCTGGAAACCGGTATTGGACGGGATGCGGAAGTTAGACATCAACATGTCGGATGTGGTGGACTTGTAGACCTCAAACGTTGTGGTCAGACGGTCGTCCATAAATCCGAGGTCGAAACCGAGGTTATACTGGTTTCTGGTCTCCCACTGCAGGTTGGTGAGCTTCAGGTTGAGCGGAGCCATGGTCTGGACACCCAAGTAAGAAGAGGCTGAGCCGTACTGGGAAACGTAGAGGTAATCCTTGTTGGGCGCTTTACCCGTAATACCCCAACTGGGACGGATAGACAACATTGAAAGGCCCTTCTCCTTCAGGCCCTCCATGAAGGCCTCGTCCACCATGTTCCATCGCAGAGAAACAGAGGGGAACACACCCCAGCGCTTATCCGGACCGAACTTGGTCGTAGCATCGGCACGGGCGGAAACGTCAAGCATGTAACGGCTCTTGTAGGCGTAGTGTACCGAAAGAGTGAAGTAGAGCGAGCGCCACTCGGCGTAGCTGGAACTCAAGCCCGTGTTCTTGCCGCCGGCATCAGGACTTGTGATGCTGCCTGAAGGCAGACCGCTGCCCGACGTAGACTGTCCCGTCGAATTGCCCGAGTTCAACTCCATACGGGCCAAAGCCATAATCGAATGGTCCTTGTTGGAGAAGTAAGGAACGAGGGTCAGCGTATGCTTGGTGGTCAAAGACACACTCTTGTTGCTGGCAGAAGACGAAGTGTTGTGACCGGAAGTCCAGGTTGTCGAAACGAGTTCAGACGGATAGTAACGGTCCACATACTCATTATATATATTCATATAGACCTGGCCTCTCCACGTCAGACGTGTGTGGTTTTCGTCCAGGCCGAGCAGCTCGTAGTTGAGCACCAACTCAGGCGACAGGTTGTAGGTCGTCTGGATGTTCTTGGCCAAATGGGCAGAGGCAATCGGGTTGACATAATTGCGCTGGTCGTCCTTGAAGGCGTCACTACCGATGTTGGCACCGCTCTGCAGCATGTTGTAGTAGCGGTTGGTGTTTTCGCCCGTATTGGGGTCCTGCTCGTAGATGCTCATATTAGGCATCTTCTTCTGGGCAATGGACAGCAAGCCGTCAGAGTTGCGGTAGTTCTTGGTATAGGTCATCGAGAAGTTCGTCTGGACGCGGATGCGCTTGCTGACGTTGTAGTCGAGGTTGGCACGCGTAGAGAAACGGCTCAGTTCCTGCTTGATGATACTACCGGTCTCGTTGTCGAAACCGCCCGAGATACGGAACGTGGCACGCTCGCCACCGCCGGAGATGGTCAGATAGTGGTTCTGACGCAGACCCCACTGTGTGACGGCATCACGCCAGTCCGTATTGTTGTTGTACTGCTCGTACTCGGAGAAGGTCGGGTCGTAGTTAATCTCCGGGATATTGGAGGCAGCGTCACTCTGCTGCGGGTTGAAGTAAGACTCCTTGAGCAGCATCGTGTAGTCGTCGCCGTTCAGCAGGTCCATGCCCTTAGGCTGGTAGGTGCTGGTCAGCTTCATCGTGTAAGTCAGCTTCGGCTTGCCACGCATACCGCGCTTGGTCGTCAACTCGATGACGCCGTTACCGCCCTGCGAACCGTAGATAGCCGTAGCCGAAGCGTCCTTGAGCACCGTGATGGAGGCGATATCCTCCGTATTGATGTTCAGCAACTCGGCGAACTTCTCGTCATTGCTGGCAGCGAGGTCGAAGTTCGACATATCGACATCCCACACATTGCCGTCGACGACAACCAGCGGGTTCTCGTTCGTGAGGGAAGACAAGGACGAAGCACCGCGCAGACGCATCGTAGATCCCGAACCGAGGTTACCCGAAAGGGAAATAATGTCCAAACCGGCGATACGGCCCTGCAGAGCCTCGTCGATGGTGTTGATACCCAAGCCCTCGAACTCCTGAGCGGAGATGGACTGCTTGGCGAAAGAGACCTCACGCTCGGGAATGTGGAGCGAGTTGCCCTCCATACGTTTCTCGCGTACGACGGTCACCTCCTTCAGCGTCTGTCCGGACTCCATAAAGACCTTGTAGGTCGTACGGTCGATGGGCAGCGTCTTGGTGTTCAAACCCACATACTGAATGCGGAGTTTATCCTTCGGGTTCATGATCTTCATAGTGAAGTTGCCGTTCATGTCGGTCAGTGCCGAAGAAATCACACGGCCATTGGCATCAATCTCCACTACGGTAGCAGCCATCAACGGACCGAACTCGTCCTCCACCGTACCGTGTACGGAGGTTATCTGCTGTGCCATAATCTGTATGGTGCACGAAAGCAGCAGACAGGACAGCAAGGCTACTGTTCTATATAGCATATTTGTCTTCATAATCGGTTAGTTATTTCGTCTCAGGCAAATGGGATTTCCAACTGGTGAACTGAGCGTCCCTGTCATACAGCAGGACACCGTCTATCTGATGCACAACGGCATTGGAAGAAGAATAGATCTGGCGGTTGGCGGCAACGACAGCCGACGTGGCCTTGGTCGTAAACCAATACTCGCGGCTCGTCTTGTTGTAGAAACCATTGTCCGTAATCACCTTGCGTGTCACACCCGTCTTGCCCGCATTCTCCTGGCTGATTGTCCAGGCGTCCTTGATGGTCATGCCGTCATTGGATGCTGTCACTTCGAGAGAGAAGAATCGGTTGTTCCTGGTGTTGAGTTTCGACGACTCGTACTTGGCACCAGTCACGGACTCGCCGCCGATGTAGACGGCATTGTCCTGGATGTGATAGCGGAGGAAACTGTGGATGATTTCGGCGATGCTGTCCTGAGCGGCAACGGCATTCTTGTCACCGCTGTCGACGGCGTCGCTGTAGGCCTCATAGTCGTCCCATGTCGGCAAGTAGCCCATGTCTATCATGTTCTGTATAGACGAATCGGCAGGCACATAGACCGTGTAGTTGTAGTTGTCGAAGAGGCGGATGTTCTTGTTCGACTGGTCGTTGGCGCAATAGTACTTTGTGCCGCTACCCGTCTCCGAAGCCAGGAGGGCGTCGGTGGTCGGGTCTTCCGACAACAACTTGAAGAAGAGCTTGGAAGTCGAAGCGTCGTCGCTGTCGGCTTCTTTCAGAATCTGGTAAACGGACTTGGAAGCCGTGAACGGAATGCAAAGGCTGCGGCCGATTGAATCGCCTACGCCGTAGGAAATACCGTTACCCTTGCCATTGGTTTCCTTGGTCAAGTCGTAGATGTTCGTCCTGTCGACCACAATGCTCTCGCCGGTTTCCATCTGGTAACCGCCCTGGAAGGTGACAGACTGACGCGGGTCGGAAGTCACGGCGCGGATGACGCTGCCGGCTTTGGTCTTGTAGTACTCCTGGCCGGGCTTGAGCAGACCGACGATAATCGAGTTGTCGATCAAGTCGCTGAGGCGGTTGTTGATGACGCCGCTTGTGCTCGAAGCGTCGGCCGAAGGCTCAGGCAACTTGTTCATGTAGGTAAGTTCGTGGGTCAAAGAGTCGATGGTAACCTGATAGCGGTCGCACTTCGGCATCTGGCTCTCGTCGTCGAAATAGAATTCGTACATGACTTGAGTAGAGAGGCCGTACGATGACGGGTCGAGATAAAGAAGCACCTCGTGCTCGCCGTCATAGCTTTGGGTCACGTTGTATGGCAAAATCAGACTGAACTCCGACTCCATAGAGTTGAGGAACGGTCCGAAATCATAGTTGTCGATAGCATAGTAAATGACGCCCATGATACTCTGGTGCGCCAGGGCCGGATAGACGACCGAGCTGTATTCGCTCGGGCCGAACACCTTGTTGACGAGGTAAACCACGCCGTTGCAGCCCATGTAGCATTTCACTACATCCTCGGGCTCGATGCCGAGTTCCACTTTCGAGTCATCGACGATAGAGCCGAACTTGGAAGGTACGGCATCGACGAACGACGAAAGCATGTTGACATTAAGAAGTTTTGAAATAGTCAGGGCAGGCACATTCTCCCAGGTGCCGTACTCCTGCTGCAGGCCCTTGCCTGCGTTGTCCCACCATGTAGCGAGTGCCTCGTCGGTCGGCACGATCATGGCTCCGGCGTCGTAGTGCATGTCGTAGCCCATCGTGTTGGCCCACATGTACTGGTTCATGCCCGGGTCGAAAGTCAGCGTGGCGGGAACGCTGTATCCCTGCGGTGTCTTGCTCAACGCTGCTGCCCCTTGCGAAGCCTTTGAGAAATAGCGGAGCACGTAGCACGTATCGGAAGTGTTGTACAGACGCTGGAAGTTGGCGAGCGTAGAACCCGTAGCTGGCACCGGTGTGCTGAATCGGTTGAGCATGCTGGCCCAACGCGACATCTGCGGCTCAGAGCTGATAATCTCGGCCATGTTCTTGTTGGACTCGATCACTCCGTCCACAACATATATATAGCCGTTCTTGCAGGTCTGGTCCGTGCTTATTACCTTCTTGCCATTGATCCAGGAGTCGGCGATGCTCTTCGAGTTGCCGTTGGTCAGAATCTCGAGGTCGCTGTCCGTAATCTTGTTTTTCGACATGAATTCGGGCAGGAAGTGAATCATCGGCGCTGCGTCGTCGTTCTTGAGTATACGAATATCCTTGCCGGCCTCGCGCAGAGAAGCCCACGAGTCGAGACGAGTCTTCAGGAGCGGATCGACAGGCATCTCGCTGACCGTCATAACGGGGATGGAGTCGTAGATGCTGGAAGCCGTCGGGCGGCGCATGCAGAGACCTTCCTGCGGCGGGTTGCCGCTCACGTTCGACATGAGTTCAAGCAGGTAGGCATTGTTGATCATCGAGTTGTTGAGCAAAAGCTTCTTCTGCGATGTCGACAGGTCTTCGTAGTTTCTCACGCCCCAGTCGTTGGTCCTGAACCACTCGGCATAGGCTGAGTCGGTCGTGACGAACAGAGTCTTCGAGCCGGTCTTGGACAGCACGTCCTTTTGGCCCAAGTCGTTGATGAGGTTAAGCGTGATATCGAAGCTCTGCACCTGGCCATTGACCTCGATGCCTTCTTCCAGGCGTTCGTAAATGGAGTTACCCAACCACTCGGGTTGTCCGGTCAGGATGTCCTTCTCGCACGACTGCAGTCCCACCGACATAAGGAGGATGCCGCATGCCATCTGGACCTGGAGCGAAGTCTTGTTCTGCTGCCGGGACTCTTTTCTGTTGGCAAGTCTATTGTTTATCATAGTCGGAAAATGAAATACAGGAACCGGAGCTGGCGGACGACCCTCCCCGGTCCCCATATTTTTTGGAATTTAGATTATTTCAAGTGTCATATTACTTGACAGTGACTTTGCGTACGGTTACAGTTCCGTTGCTTGAAGTCGTGCGAACCAGGGTAACACCCTGCTGGAGAGCATTGACTGGCTGGCCATTGATGTTGAACATCTCGACAGAAGCTACAGGAGCATTGTCCTCGATAGCGGCGAGACCCAGACCTTCCTCCTTGGTGCTGTTTTCACCGTAGTAAGTCAGCGTCCAGTCGTCCATAATCATCCAACCTCCGGTAACGCTTGTTTCCTGGCTGATACCGATGCGGAGCTTGTTGTCAGTAACCTTGACATAGACACCGTTCTCGAACAAGCCCAAGTCGAAGTAGTTGCGGGCAGAAACAATGTCGTTAGGAACATACCGTACAACATCGCTACCGGTGGTGAAGGTAGTCTCTGTGCCGACACCCTGCTGCTCCTCGAAGCTGGTCTCGTAGCTGCACAGGTGCTTGACATGACCCTTGACGGTATCGTTGGTGGCGATGGCGTAGATGTAGGCCAGACCATCCTCACCAGCTGCATAGTGTGCGTAGTCCTGCGAAGTAGTGCCATAGCGGTAGAAACCTTTCATCTTAACCAGATACATGCCGTTCGGCAGGCCTGTGATGTCCTGATAGAAGTCGTAGGTCTTCTCGTAGAACTCGATACACAAAGCAGCCTTCTGCGTAGTGCTGTTACCGAAGCTGTAGCCTGTGGTTGTGCAAGTCCAGCCTTCTACAGAGTTAGAACCTTCCTTCTCGAAGCCAGGGCTCTGCAGCAAGCTTGTCATGTCGACAGGATTCTCGTCAGAAGCACTTGAAGCTGCGTCAGGAATAGCCAGCTTGACAGTCATCTCGGCAATCTTGGTGATGGCGGCCTCTGCGTCAGCATTGGTGTAAGAGCCACCATCGATTGCGTCAGCAATCTCGTTGTAAAGAGTAGCGGCGTCGGTCTTGGTTGCCTCGGCAGCCTGGCTCTCTGAGATAGTGGTAAGGAAAGCTTCGTTCTTGTCCTTCAAGTTGGCAAAGAGAGTTTCGGACTCGCTGACTTTGGTGTTGACAGCATAGATGGCAGCCAGGGCTTCGAACATAGCCTTTCCGTCAGTCTTGTCGACATTCTCAGCAGAAGCCTTGACTTCCTGTGCATTTGTCAGAACCTCAGAGCCCATGGTGACGGTGAGATCCATAGCCTTGATAGCCTTCTCAAGCTCAGGCTGAATGATAGAGGCATCGAAGCCTTCGTATGTCAACTTGCAACGGGTAAAGATAGCCCAGTTGTCACCACCTGACAAATCGCCCTTCATGCCGATACGGAGAGAATCACCCTTCTGGGCTACAAGTCCGAAGGCTGACATCTGATAATAACCTGCATCGAATGCGGCGCCTGCACTCGTCATGTCATTCGGATACCAGTAGGTACCGTTCGGATCAGTGTATGTTCCTGATGAATAAACTTCGCCATTAGGAACCTGATTGTCAAACACACTGTTCAACGGGGTCTTGTTGTCGTTCATGTATACATAGGCCATCGAAGCCGGAAGTTGATCTTCCTCCAGTTTCTCGCCGTATTCGTCATAGTAGAGATTCCAGGCGTCATCACCACGGCCCTTGCGGAAGAAGCCCTGAACGGTAATCTTGTAGACACCCACAGGTGCGTTTCTTACGATCTGGTAGATATCGAAGTTGGCATTCCAACCCTCAGCACACTTGGCAGAAGCGTTGGCGACACAAGTCGAACCGGAAATCTTGTTGAATGTCCAGCCCGTTGTACCCTGCGAGAAGTCGGTGTTGGTCAGATAGTCAGAGAAGTCGGTGCCGGCGGCAAGACCGTTCTGGATGGCAGCCTGACGCATTTCCGAAATTTTAGCCTCTTCAGCCTTTATCTCTTCGGTGGTCAACTCCTTTGCTTCCAGGAGTTCCTCGAATTCCATCTCAAGATAGTCGGCCAATTCAGCGACGTCGTCACCGGAGATAGAAGTGTTACCGGCCACCTTCTTGGCAGCTTCGTACTCCACAAGCAGAGAAGCCCAAGCTGCGGCATTCTTGCTGATAGTATCCTTAAGAGCATTGAGGTCAAGCTGAGCCTGCATGATTTCGGCAGCAGTCTCACCATTGAGATACTTGTCTGCGCATACATTCCACTCATCGCGCAAAGAAGCGGTGATGTAGTCATCTTTCTTATACTTCTTTACTGACGGATTGGCAGAAGCGGCTTTCTTGAGCGCCTCGTCCGTCTGTCCGAGAGCATAGATGTGATAGTCCTTGTGAGCCAACCAGTTGAAGTCGGCACCCTCGAGCTTCATACCGAAGGTCAGGCAGCTGTCAGCAGAGACAACGGCATAGACCTCGAACGGCTCACTCTTCCAGTAGCCGAGCATGCTGTTATAAGTAAAGTAGTCACCACCCTCTTCGTGCAAGTCAACGCTATTGTTATTGGCGAAGAGCGAATAACCCTTGCTGGACTCTGCACCCGACGACTCGTTGTAGCAACGAACCCTGGCCGTGATGAGGTAAGCACCTGGAGCCACCTTGACGGTGTCGTGCTGAACAATCTGGTCGGAAAGGCTGTTGCCCGCTGACGCCCAGTTCTCGATGAAAGGAGTGAGCATGTTGGTTCCGTCGCTGGCGCCTTCCGTCGACCATGTGTTGCACTTAAGGCTGCCCGTCGAGCCCTCGCCCGTGAACGTACGCGTCCAGTTGGTGATAGAGCTGCCGTCCACGTTGGCAATCTGCGAAGTGATTTCTACAGGATTGTCGAGTGTAGCCTGGCTGGCCTTGTTGTTGACGAAGTCCGTATAGTCGGCTGCGAGGTCGGCGATAGCCTGCTCGAGCTCGGCAACAGTCTTGCTTTCGTCCTCATAGATAGTGGTGTACTTGGCGGGCACAGTGAATCCTTCAGCCTGCTTGCACTCGTCAATCTTGGCTTTGAGTTCACCGGACTTGTTATACTGACCGACCAACGTACGGATGGTCTCCGTATTGGCATCGATATACGCCTTATAGTCAGTCTCACTGACGGCAGCCCACGTTGCGCAGAGTCCGACAGAGTCCGGCTTGACCAGGTTCAGATAGATACCGGCCGAAGTACAGTCGTTGACGCCTACAGTGCCGACATCGCCACGGAAACCGCCAAGTACGGTGCCGGGATAGGCTGCGTTGCCGATAGTAAAGAGGCTGCTACCCTCAACAGGAGTAATAACCCAAGTGTTGGCGTTGGCGCCGTTGTTGTTGTCCACCCAGATACCGGTGGTTCCGTCGGCGAAGACCTTATAATACGCGCTAAACTTCAGGACATAGTCACTCAGAGACACATAGGTGGTGTCACCAGCCACATTCGTGCCCTCGACATTAATCTTGAATTTGTAGCCCAATGTATCGTCCATCGTAGCGCGTGTCATCCAGTCGTTGGCACCGCGGAAGAAGCTCTGCGCATCGACGTTGTAGAGATACTGGACAGTTGTACCGTCCTGCACCAGTTCGGAGAAGTTCGGTAAGGGCAGGCTAGGGAACTGGCGCACGCCGTCCACTACCTTTGCCATGGCAGCCGAGCCCATGAGCAACAGCGCTGCCGAAACAACAAGTAATCTTTGTTTCATAATAAAGTTAGATTTAATAAGTAAATTTATCACGGTTGTATGTAATAGTAATCTTTCCCTGTATTGTTCACCTTCTTTACAATCTTATTTCTTTCCCTAACTTTCTCATTTTCCAATCGTTACCTCTTTCCCGCTGCATTCTCGTCCTGCCCCGGGCACGGCAATTCCGGCTCATGGTTTAGACTTATTGTAGCTTTTCCAATAATTTAATCTTTGTGGTACAAAATTAAACAATTTTTAGTATTTACCACGTGTTTTCCCCGAAAAAGTCCGTTAATCCGTTAATAATCCAAGCAAGACGGCGGATTTGCAACCCAAAGATAACAAACATCTCCGGCTTCTCGGGTCTTCTTCCTGCTCATGCATGCTGACAAACTCCTGCCCATGCTTGCCGGCAAGGTTCTGCTCATGCATGCCGGGAAAACGCCAGACCACTCTACCTATATAAATAGGTGTTCATGGAATGTGGCGCGAGGGCGTCGCTCAGCGTGCGGCCTGCGAGGGAGACAGAGAGCTGCACGTCGGCATTCGCCTTCTTCTGCATCTTCACTTTCGTCTGCACCCAGGCATTGCCTTCGGTGGTGGTGATTTTGGTCACGGTCTGTGCCTCCCCCGTCATGGGCAAAGCCAGGGCCAGGGCTGCAGCAGACAATATCGTTTTGGCTTTCATCATATCCGGATATCTATAAGGTAACAAAATGGAACCGAGGCTTTCCGATTATCGCACGATGATGACCTTGCCGTCGGCCGCATACATGCCGCGGGCCGCACCCTGCAGGTCCACGCGACGACCCTGGAGGTCGTAGGCCGCGCCGTCGCCCGTACGGGCATCCGTCTTCACCTCGTCGAGGGCGCTGTAGTCACCCACCTTGAGCAGATAGTTCTTGCGGTAGGCGTAGCCGTCCTTGCCCACATTCAGCGTCAGGGTCACCTCGCCGGCGCCCGCCACTTTGCCCTTCGACGTAAGGATGGTCTCGTCGGACGAAGTCCAGGTGACCGTCGTGCCGAGTTTGGCAGCCGTCGGGAGGGTAATGTCTTCCTTCACCTTCAGACCGCTGACGACGGGGATGGTCATCTGATCGAACGTGTATTTGATGGCCGCTTTCGTTTCGGCCTTCGAACCCCAAATCTCGCGCTGCGAAGTGCTGCCGGCAGCTCCGCCCTTCGACGAAACCACAGAGAAGCAGACTGCCGGGATATTGCTGTACTCGACCGTCTGGCGCGTCAGGACGCCGTGGTATTCCACATTATATAATTTAAAGGAAATGCGGTTCGTACCCTTCTCGCGCGTCCAGGTGCCGTTGCCGTAGCTGACCGTGCCCGTGTAGGGGTCAGACTCCGAGGCCGTGAGCGTGATGGTCATGGGCTTCTGATAGGCCATCGTGTCGTACTTGAGCTTGTAGTTGTGCAGCAGCATCTGGTACGAGCCCGGAATCTCGCTATTGTCAATGGTCTCAGTGCTGTCGACCTGCGCCTGGGTCAACGTCTCGCCCCTGAACTCGTGCGGAGCGGCCACGAGCCAGCCCTCCTTGTTGAGGAAGAGCTGATGCACGCGGATGCTGTGGCCGGCCGTTCCGTCGTTGAACTTGGTGTGATAGACCACGAGCATACGGCCCTGAGCATCGGTAAAGGCGCTATTGTGGCCCTGCGAGACTTCTGCCCAGGGCATCAGGTCCCACTTGTAGGCGCTCATGAGCTTCATGCCGCCAAAGAAAGCCTGGCTCTGGCCGTAGTTCATCTTGTAGGCGGTGGCGATGGGCGAAATGCCCTTGGCATCGGCATACGGGCCGTCGGGATTGGCGCTGCGGTACATGCGCATCTCATAGCCGCCGTCGGGGGCAAAGCCTCCGTAGCTGATAAAGAGGTAATAGTAGTCGCCGAAGCGCTCGATATACGAACCCTCGCCGCTCACATAGTAGCCGCCGGCTATCTTCGTGCCGAAGTACGGGTCGGAAGTCTGGTTGGCAGCATCCGTGCTGGAAGTGGTCCGGTAGGTCAACGGATAGGTGACGGTGTAGTCGCGCAGACCCGTATTCTCGTCGAGCTGGAGCATCCAGATGCCGCCCGACCACGAGCCGTAAGACATCCAGAGCCGGCCCTCGGCGTCGTAGAAGACACAGGGGTCGATGCAGTTGGGCCAATATGTGCCCCACTTGCTGCCCTTCTTATAGCGGGCCGGCAGCGAGGTTTCGCCCGTGGCAATGGCGAAGTCGGTGTGCTTCCAGTCGTCGGCAGCGGCATAGGCATTGTGCTTGTAGGTGCCCTGGAAACCCGAGAAGACCACCGGACCCTGGCAGACGAAAGGTCCGCGCGGATTGTCGGCGGCAAAGCAAACGACCGTCGAGCACCAGTTGTCGCCGTTGAGCGACTCGTAGAGCAGCCACTTCTTCATGGTCGGGTTGTAGATCATGTCGGGCGCCCACTCCATGCCCGCCACCGTATTGCCGTCGGCCTGCCAGCCGTGAGCGTCAAAGGGGCCGAAGTCCACTTCCTCTGCGTTGCAGTTCTTGACGCGCGTCACACGATGGGTGGAGTAGGCTTTGTCGAACGCCGTCTTCGTCCCCGTCGTATCGGCGAAGAAAGTGCACGACGTGGTCTCGCCCTTGGTGATGGCGTCGCCAGCCGACCAGCCGTACAGGTTGGTGGAGTACGACATGCCGAGATGCGAACCGATCACATAGTAGCGGTTACTGCCCGCCTTGCTCACCGTGTCGAGGAAGACCGACGGGTCGTGGACAGAAGTGCGGCTGTGGGTACGGGCCGCCCAGGCATCCTTCAGGTCGTTGTCGCTCAGCAGGATGTCGTCAGCCTTGGCCGTCGGCGCAACTTGAGCCATCCCCAGCGCCAAGGCGCAAAGGGTCACAAAAGAAGTAATATTTCTCATTGTTCGGTATCGTTCTATGTCAGTTGTTCCTTTTAGCGGGCGTAAAGGTAAGCATTTCTTTCGAATTGGCCAAATTTCCGACCCGAACTAACGGTCTTTCCGCCCCAATTTAACACTTTCGGCGCCGCTTTTGCCAAAATACATTCGAAAAATCCGGGCAATAATACCGTTTCTCGTACGTTATATTAGAAAAGAACCGCTATCGGAATGATTATCTACAACACTACTTTCCACATCGACGGAGAACGGCATGTGGCCCGTTTCCTCACCTACCTCCGCGACAGTTACTACCCCGCCGTCACGAGCCACGACGCCGTCCGCAATCCGCGCATCATCCGCATCGTCACGAGTGTGGGCGAAGACACCTTTGCCTACGCCCTGATGTTCGAGGCCGAAAGCATCCGTGACCTGAAGCGGTGGAAGTCAGAAGTGGGACAAAAGGCCGAGGCTGACCTGCACGCGCATTTCGGCCAGAAGGTCCTGGCCTTCTCGACCCTGATGAAGGACGTAACGACACAGGTCAACAAGGCGCCCGAAGACGTGGAGGAAGACGAGGCAGACGAGAGGAACATTTAGTCGGGCTGAACCGAGCCGCCTCGGGGTTTCCGGGGTTCCGGCAAAGAAGCTTCCGGTTTCCGGGTTTTCGGCAAAGAAACAAACGCCGCCGGCAAGAAAACAAGTGCCGTGGGCGAAACGGCCAACGGCACTTGACAAAAGCGGAGAGAACGGGATTCGAACCCGTGAAACCCTTTGGAGGTTTACACGCTTTCCAGGCGTGCCTCTTCAACCACTCGAGCATCTCTCCAGGGTTGTGCTTCACGCGACTCCGCGCGTGTTGCATTCGGATTTTTCGGGTGCAAAGATAGGCAATATTTCAACATCTTCCAAGAATTGAGGTAAAAAACCGCTATTTTTTTGACGTTTGCCGGAAGTTTCGGCCAAAAACACTATCTTTGCACCAAGAGAGATTTCCCCTCCCGGACCGCACAATATGCAAAGAAGCTTCAACTACAAATACCGCTGGCTGTTCGCCATCTGCCTGTTCATCGTATTTACATTAGTGTACAGGCGCGAGGCGCGCATGCGCGTGAGGATAGAGGCGCAAGAAGCCCGAATAGCCACGCTGGAGAACCGCCTGGCCGTACTCGAAAGGCTCGGCCAGGGGTCGGACGGTTCGGCTCGGGCGGAAGCTGAAGCTGACTCGACCGGCGCGCGCCGCCGAAAAGCCTCGGCCACGACCAACGCCAGGCCGACAAACGGCACGAGAGCAAGCGACCGCACGAAAACAGGCCGCAAGGGCAACCTGGACGGGATTCTCGCCCAAAGCGGACAGGGGAAAGCCGAAACCATAGCCAAGGTCCTGACCGACGACAATGCAAAGACGCCCAAGTTCGCCTCGGTGGTGCGCCAGGAACTGAACTCCGTCGACAGCGCCACGCTCGTGCGCATTCCGGGCATCGGAGCCCGTACGGCCGAAACCATTCTCCAATACAGGAAGAAGCTCGGCGGTTTCTATTCACCCGAGCAGCTGCGCGAAGTGCTCACCTGGGACAGTGCCCTCCCCTACCTCGACGTCTGGTGCAGAGAATGGTTCTACGCCGACGCCCGGCTCGTCAACCGCCTGAACGTCAACCGCCTGACATTCAGGGAACTGCTGCGGCACCCTTACCTGGAGTACAACGAGGTGAAAGCCATCTTCCAATGGCGCCAACTGAACGGCAACCTGCACGGCCAGTCCGACCTCGAGCAACTGGGCGTATTCGCCGACGAAAAGCTCGAAAAACTGCTGCATTATATTGAGTTCTAAGTCCCTCGCCAAGCGGCAAAAACCTAGCGGACGTGGCAGATGAACGCCGCATATAGATAGAGACGCGAAAGTGTTTATATCACAATTATTTCCATACGCCGTTTTATCAGCTTGACAAGCCGCGGAATTCCGGCCGTTGAGCGCGCTCTTTCCAAGGGCTTCTTCCCCGCCCGCGCCGGCCTTTGACCATCGCCGAGAACAGCAACCCTTCGCCCTCCGAAAAAACACGAAACTCTCTTCCGGGAAAACGCATAACTCTCCACTGGGAAAACGCGCCACTTTCCTACGGAAAAACACGAAACCCTCCACTGGGAAAAAGCTCAACTTTCCCTCAAGGAAAACACACAACTCTCCACTATGTGGAGTTTGGAAATGACAAAATCACCTTACGCACTCATTTTAGGCCGGCAAAAGACGAGTTTTTTTACCCTTTCCTTGCACATCTCGGAGGAAATACATAATTTTACACCCTAAATCGACAACGTACAAACTCAACAAACAACAGCGTCTATGTCCGAATACCACAACCCCGTCATGCTCAAGGAATGTCTGGAAGGTCTGCAGATCCGCCCGGACGGGATCTACGTGGACGTCACCTTCGGCGGCGGCGGGC
Organism: bacterium; assembly: GCA_963631395.1. Classification (GTDB taxonomy): domain Bacteria; phylum Bacteroidota; class Bacteroidia; order Bacteroidales; family UBA3663; genus Liminaster. Next base: position 34,484 of record CAVGQN010000005.1, on the reverse strand, counting down.
ACAGCCGCGCCATCCTCGACCGCTTGGGCCCCAACGGCCACCTGTACAGCTTCGACCAGGACCCCGATGCCGAGCGCAACGCCTTCGGCCCGGAGTCTGACGACCCGGACGCCAGCCGCGGCGGGAAGTTCACCTTCGTGCGCAGCAACTTCCGCTATCTCCGCAACTGGATGCGCTACTACGGCGTGGAGCACATTGACGGACTGCTCGCCGACCTGGGCGTGTCGAGCCACCACCTGGACGACGCCTCGCGAGGCTTCGCCTTCCGCATGGACGCGCCCCTCGACATGCGCATGAACACCCGCGCGGGAATGACGGCCGCCGAACTACTGGCCAATTACACAGAGGAAGACCTTGCCCACATCTTCGCCCTCTACGGCGAACTGCGCCAGGCCCGCCGCATCGCCCAGACCCTGGTCCGCCTGCGTCAGAGCCGGCCCATCGCCACGACCGGCGACCTGCGCGAAGCTCTGCTGCCCCTGGTCGACCCGCGGGCCCAGAAGAAAGAACTGGCCCAGGCCTTCCAGGCCCTCCGCATCGAGGTCAACCACGAGATGCAGGCGCTTGAGGAGATGCTGCAGGACGCCGTGCGGTGTCTCGCCCCCGACGGCCGGCTGGTTGTGATGACCTACCATTCGCTCGAAGACCGCATCGTGAAGAACGTCATCCGATCCGGGCACGCCGACGGCAAGGTGGAACAGGACTTCTACGGCCGGGTCATCGCGCCGCTCAAGGCCGTCAACAACAAGCCCATCACGGCAAGCGCCGAGGAACAGGAGGAGAATCCGCGCTCCCGAAGCGCAAAACTCCGCGTCGCCGTCCGAAAGGCCGAGAGCTAGCGGATTTTGCAGCCCAACTGGGAAAATTTTGCAGCCCAACTGGATTTTTTTTGAAACCCAACTGGGAAAATAATTTTTCCTAACTGGAGTCAAAAAACGGGGCTTTTCGAGCAGGAAAAAACAACGGCGTTTTGCCAAGGGAAAAACCAAGGTTTTCGGGCAAAGAAACTAAGCTTCGCGAGCAAGAAAACCAAACTTTTCTCGGGCAAAGAAACGAGGCTTCCCGGATAGGGGGAAAACTTTGCAAGACAAAAGGACAAGACTTTGCAAAACAAAAGGACAAGACTTTGCAAAACGACAAGAGCAAAACAAGATGAAAAAGGACAAGATTGACACTTTGATCAAGAACACCCACAACGGACTGGACGGCTTGCTGAAGTCAGCCCACAACGGGTTGGACGGCAGCTCGTCGCCCTTCAACAAGGCTTTCTACCAGAAGCACTTGGGCAAGGTCATCTTTGTGCTCTTCCTCCTCTACAGCCACGTGCAGATGCGCTACACCTACGAGGATATCATCGCCGACATCAGCACGCTGAAGCAGGAACTGGCCGACGTGCGCTACACAAGCATCGCCACCTGGGGCGAACTGACAAGCAAGAACAAACCCGAAATCGTCAGAAGCAAGATAAGCAGCAAGGCCAAGTTGATACTGGCTGACGAACCACCCATTGTAGTCGAATGAAACTGAGTTACAAACAGCGATTCTACTTCATAGGCGCCTGCCTACTGTTCTATGCCGCGTTTATCTGGATACAGACGTGGCACACGCTGGTCGTGCACGGCGACGACTACCGCGCCAAGGTGGAAAAACTGAAGCGTGACGCCAAGCCCATCGACCCCGTCCGGGGATTCATCTTCGCCAACCACGGCGAGATGCTGGCTGGCAGCCTGCCGGAGTATGACGTCTTCCTGGACTTCAACTCCACTACCCGCCCCGACGCCAATGGCAAAATCAACATCCCGGCCGACACGATAGCCAAATACTTCGGGGCACACGGAGAGGGCAGCCTGGCTTTGGCCAACGCATACGGCGACCCCAAGTACAACGTCAAGAGCGCCGAGCAGTTCGGCGCAGAGATACGCGAAGCCTACAGGCAGCACAAGGGCTACCACAGGATCTTCCGCGCCATGCCCTATCTCGACTACCGGCATCTGCGCAAGCAACCTTACTTCAACAAGTCGGCCTTGCGCAACGGTCTGATTAAAGAGGAACGCGCCCACCGCTACCGCCCGTACGGGGAGAACCGAATGGCCTCGGCCACCATCGGTTCGGTATGGGCCAAAAACGGCAAGGACTCGACAGCCCGCGCAGGACACGGACGCGGTGGCATCGAACAGGGCTTTGACGCCTATCTGGCCGGCACCCCGGGGAAAGGCTACCTGCAGAGGATTCACGGACGCATGTCGACCGTTACCATCGAACAGCCCGTCGACGGCGCCGACGTCTACACGACCCTCGACATGGAGATGCAGGAAATGCTGGACCAGGAACTGGCCACCCAGCTCGTCAAGCTGAACGCTGCAGAGGGCTGGGCCGCCTTCGTCGAGGTCAAGACGGGCAAGATACGGGCCATCTCCAACCTGCGCAACAACCGCAACGGAACCTGCTCGGAGGACTATAACCACCTCTTCAGCGACCTGGGCGCACCGGGCTCTACCTTCAAGACCGTCAGCTACATGATTCTGCTGGACAACGGCAAGATAAAGCCCGACACGAAGGTCGACACCGAAAACTATCCCGGCCACTACGGCACGTTCAACTACTACGGCAAGTCCATACGCGACGACCACCCCGTCGGGGTCTGCACGGCGCGCCAGGGCATCGAGCAGTCGAGCAACATAGCCATCGCCAAGCTCACCACCGCAGCCTACGAAGACGACCCGAAGGCTTACCTGGATGCCGTGAACAGAATCGGATTCCTCGACGACCACGCCTTAAGCCACGAGGAGGTCAAGGAACTGGAAACCAAAAACATCCTGCCCATCGAAGCCTTCAAGAAGGAATTCCCCAACGCCCTCAGCGCACGCCACCGACGGGTGGGCGATCGGGCCTGGCGCAAGATGTCGCTGGCCCAGATCAGCTACGGCTACGAGACGGACATTCCCGGCATCTACATCCTGCAGTTCTACAACGCCATCGCCAACGACGGATGCCTGGTTCGCCCCTACATCGTGGAGCGCGTAGTGAAGGACGGCGAGGAACTGTACAAGCAGGAGACGACGGTCATCAACCGGAAGATATGCAGCCACGAGACCTTGCGCGAGGTGCGCGAAGCGCTCGAAGACGTGGTGACGAAAGGCACTGCCCGAACCGAGAAGAACCGCAACGGCATCTTCATCCGCGACGGGGCCGAGAGCGACAAGGTCAGGATAGCGGGCAAGACGGGAACGGCCCAGCGGCGCAACCCCCTCACGGGCCTGTATTCGGGCAACGGCCACAACGTCTCGTTTGCAGGCTACTTCCCTGCCGACGAACCTGCCTACTGCGGCATTGTGGTCATCAACACCAACGGCTACAAGGGCGGCCTGCCCGGCGGCGGCTTTATGGCCGGTCCGGTGTTCCGGCGCTTTGCCGAGAGAGTCTACGCCCTGCACGGCCACCGCACTTTGGACGACCTGCCAGCCGACTCAGTGGCACCTCGCGCCGCCGTCGTCAAGCGCGAAGCCAACCTGGCTGACGCCGGTATGGGCGGACTGCCCGACGTGAGGGGCATGGGCGCGAGCGACGCCCTGCTGATGCTCGAGACGGCCGGCTACACGCACGTCGAAATACACGGCTTCGGCACGGTCAAGACGCAAACGTTCCACAACGGCACCGTGAGCCTCGACTTGAAATAACCCCCGACCGAGCAAAGAGCCCCGACTGGACGGCTAACGCTTGAGAAGAGTCGAGTCTGAAAGACAAACCGAGGTCAGGGAAGCAGAAGCTAGAGAAGCAAAAGACAAAAAGACAAAGACAACACATAAACTAGAAAATAAAAACATAAGTCAGATATGAAACTGAGCACACTTCTGGAGCGCGTCTCCTGCACACTGGGCGGAGCCCGGCAGAACGACGCCGAGATAGAAAGCATCGAACAAGACAGCCGTCAGGTCAAGGCCGGCAGCTTGTTCGTTGCCGTGAGAGGAACCAACGTGGACGGACATTCGTTCATTGCCAAGGCCATCGAGTCGGGTGCCACTGCCATCGTATGCGACAGGCAATGGGCCGACACGGACGAAGGGAAAGCCATCGACGGACAAAGCGCCGTGACGCTTGTCATAGTGGACGACTGCAACCTGGCCCTCGCCCTCCTCGCCTCGGCCTGGAACGGCTACCCGTCCGAACAGCTCACGCTGGTCGGCGTGACGGGCACCAACGGAAAGACGACCATCGCAACGCTCCTCTACAAGCTCTTCACCAAACTCGGCTATCCGTGCGGCCTGCTCTCTACGGTGTGCAACTACGTCATCGACCGCGCCGTGCCAGCCACGCACACCACGCCCGATCCACTGGAGCTCAACGACCTGCTCCGCCAGATGGTGGACGAAGGGTGCGCCTATGCCTTTATGGAGGTGTCAAGCCACTCGGCCGACCAGAAGCGCATCGGCGGCCTCGACTTCGACGGAGGCATTTTCACCAACCTCACCCGCGACCATATGGACTACCACAAGACGGTCGAGAACTACCTACGCGCCAAGAAGTCGTTCTTCGACAACCTGAAGAAGGAGGCTTTTGCCCTCAGCAACCTGGACGACCGCAACGGCGAGGTCATGCTGCAGAACACCTGTGCACGCAAGCGCTACTACAGCGTACGCACGGCCGCCGACTATCAGGCCAAGGTGGTGGAAGAGGCCTTCGAGGGCATGGAACTGCTGCTCAACGGCACTCATGTGGTCACGCACTTCGTGGGTCGGTTCAACGCCTCGAACCTCGCAGCCGTCTATGGCGCCGCCCGCGAACTGGGCGCCGACGACCACGAGGTGCTCGTCAAGATGTCGGAACTGCTGCCCGTCAACGGCCGCTTCGAGTCGATCCGTTCGCCGAAGGGCTTCTCGGCCATCATCGACTACGCCCATACGCCCGACGCTCTGGTCAACGTGCTCGACACAATCCGCGAGATTCTCGACAACCGCAATGCAGGCCGCATCATCACCGTGGTGGGCTGCGGAGGCAACCGCGACAAAGGTAAGCGACCCATCATGGCCAAAGAAGCCGGACTGCGCAGCGACAAGCTCATCCTGACTTCCGACAACCCGCGCTTTGAGGAACCCGAAGACATTCTCAAGGACATGCAGGCCGGTCTCGACACGGCCCAGTTGCGCGACAAGACGATCTCCATCTGCGACCGCCGCGAAGCCATCCGGACCGCCATCGCCCTTGCCCAAAAGGACGACGTGATACTAGTGGCCGGCAAGGGGCACGAGGACTATCAGGACGTGAAGGGTACGAAACACCACTTCGACGACCACGAGGTGGTGCGCGAGGCTTTGGGTCTCTGACGGCAAAAGGCCAGTTTCTGTCGATAGCCAATTTCGGCCAAAGACTTTCTGGCAAGGTCCGGCTTCGGCCGATAGCCGGGAAAGCTAATGGCCGGGCGGGAGAAACCGGGCAGAAGGAACTTGGCAAACCGCAAAAGGCAAGCGAAAGAAAACGATATAAAGAATCAAGCACAAGAAAACAACATAAAGGATGCTGTATTACTTCTTTAGATATCTGAACGATACGTTCGACATTCCGGGAGCGGGCATGTGGGGCTACACGTCGACGCGTGCAATAGCCGCGCTGATACTGAGCCTCATCATCTCGACGATGTTCGGCAACTGGTTCATCAACTACATGAAGCGCCACAACCGGGTGGAGGTGCAACGCGATGCAGCGACCGATCCCTTCAACACGGGCAAGGTCGGCGTGCCCACCATGGGCGGCGTCATCATCATCGTGGCCACTATCGTGCCGAGTCTCCTCTTCGGACGTCTGCGCAATATCTACATGATCATGATGCTTATCAGCACGGTATGGCTGGGTGCGCTCGGGTTCCTCGACGACCTGCTGAAGGCACGCACCAAGGACTATGACCGGCTGCCCCGCGCACTGCAATGGCTGAGCGAGTTCCGCGGCCGCAATGCGGACTACCGCGCGCGCAACAAGAACGGCATGCGTCCCGCCTACAAGCTTCTCGGGCAGTTCATCCTGGGCCTAAGCGTCGGACTGGTGCTTTGGCTGAGTCCGGACATCGTCATCCGTGAGGGCGGCGAACTCATCAAGTCGACTTACACCACCCTGCCCTTCGTCAAGAGCCACAACCTCGACTACGCTGGCTTCTTCGCCTTCCTCGGCGAATGGCAGCAGGCCGCCGGATGGGCTTTCTTTGTGGTGATGACCACCTTCATCGTGATGGCGGTGAGCAACGGATCCAACCTCAACGACGGCCTCGACGGCATGTGCGCCGGCAACTCCATGCTGATGTTCCTGGCCTTCGGCGCTTTGGCCTACTTCTCGGGCCACGCCATTTGGGCCGACTACTTCGACATCATGTTCATACCGGGCTCACAGGAACTGGTGGTCTTCATCGCAGGCTTTATCGGAGCTTTGGTCGGATTCCTATGGTTCAACACCTATCCGGCGCAGATATTCATGGGCGATACCGGTTCGCTGGCCATCGGCGGCGTCATCGGCGTCATTGCCATGATTATCCACAAGGAACTGCTCATCCCCATCATCTGCTTCGTCTTCCTCGCCGAGAGCTTGTCCGTGCTGCTTCAGACACAGTACGCCAAAATGGGCAACAAGCGCGGACAGAAGTGGCGCCTCTTCATGCGCACGCCAATACACGACTCGTTCCGCATCACTGCTGCACTGGCCGAAAAGATGGAAAGCCAAGGCATCAACATCTCGCGCATCCCCTTCCGGCGCATACGCGGATGCATGCACGAGAACCGCATCACGATGCGCTTCTGGATCACGACGCTCATCATGGCTGCCTTTGCCATCATGACGCTCAAGATCAGATAACGGCACGGGAGAGGTTTGACTTAGACAAACAAGACTTTGACACTATAGGACATTTGACTTCGACAATAGTTTTGATTTTGACAACAGGTTTGATTTGACAACAGGTTTGATTTGACATAAATAAGAAAGCAATACTGATATGAAAAGAATAGTTATTTTAGGTGGCGGAGAGAGCGGCGCAGGTGCTGCCGTTCTGGCCAAGAAGGAAGGTTTCGACGTGTTCCTCAGCGATATGTCGCCCATCAAGGACAAGTACAAGCAGTGGCTTGACGACTGGCACATCGACTACGAGGAAGGCCACGCCCACACCGAGTCGCTGATACTCAATGCCGACGAGGTCATCAAGTCGCCGGGCATTCCGCTGACGGCACCCTTGGTCGCCAAACTCATCGCTCAGGGCACGCCCATTATCAGCGAAATCGAGTTTGCCGGACGCTACTCTGACGCCAAGATGATTTGCATCACGGGTTCGAACGGCAAGACCACGACCACGATGATGACTTACCACATACTCAAGTCAGCCGGACTCAACGTAGGCCTGGCCGGCAATGTCGGCAAGTCGTTGGCCTACCAGATTGCGACGGAACACTTCGACTACTACGTCATCGAATTGTCGAGCTTCCAGTTGGACAATATGTACAAGTTCAAGGCCGACATCTCAGTCATCATGAACATCACGCCCGACCACCTCGACCGTTATGGTTTCGAGATGCAGAACTACATCGATGCCAAGATGCGCATTCTGCAGAATCAGGGGCCTAAGGAACACTTTATTTACTGGCACGAAGACCCCGTCGTGACCAAAGAAATTGAGAAGCGCAGCCCGCTCCAGATGCAGATGATTCCCTTCAGCGGCAAGGACGCACAGGAACTCGGCGGCCCGCTCACGCCTGGTGCCTGCATCAAGGACGGCAAGATGGTGGTCAACCTGGCTGACCAGACCATCGCCATCGACCTCGCCGACCTGCCGCTGCCCGGTCCCCACAACCTCTACAACACCATGGCAGCTACCATCGCCGCCGGTCTGTCAGGGGTCAAGGAAGAGCAAATACGGCAGGCGCTCAAGACTTTCAAAGGCGTGGAACACCGGCTCGAGAAGTGCGGCATCGTTGACGGAGTAACCTACATCAACGACTCGAAGGCCACCAACGTCAACTCGTGCTGGTACGCCCTGATGAGCATGACGACGCCGACCGTCTTGATACTGGGCGGCAAGGACAAAGGCAACGACTACACCGAAATCGAGGAACTGGTCCGCACCCGCTGCACGGCACTCGTCTATATGGGTCTGCACAACGAGAAGCTGCACGACTTCTTCGACAAGATGGGCAAACCCGTCGCCGATGCTCTGTCCATGCGCGAAGCCCTCGACAAGTGCCGCGCATTCGCCCGTCCCGGCGACACCGTCCTCCTCTCCCCTTGCTGCGCTTCGTTCGACCTCTTCAAGAGCTACGAAGACCGCGGCGACCAGATGAAGGCCATCGTGGCCGAATGGGAAGCGGCAGGCAAGTAACGAACTAAAACACCATACGCAAATTGGACAACAAGAAAAGCTACCTAAGCTCGCTGATGGGCGGCGACCACTGGATATGGGGCATTTACTTCATACTGCTCTTCATCTCCGTGGTCGAAATCGCCAGTGCCTCGAGCACTTTGGCCTACAAGCAGATTACCAACGACAATCCGCTGGTACGCCACACCACTTTCCTGGTGGCAGGATTCTTCTGTTTGGTACTGCCCCTGCAGTCGCTGGCGAGCGCCAAAACTTCGTATGTCGTCCTGCTCGGCGGTTTGGCGTATGTGTTCGGCGTCGCTCTGATGCTGCTTATGCCCGTATTCGGCCACAGCATGAAAGGCGCCACCCGCGAGATCTTCGGCTTCCAGCCCGTGGAGTTCTGCAAGGCTGGCCTGGTGGCTGTGTTGTGTGCGGGGCTTACGGCGAAGAGGGAGACCTACACACGGCTGAAGTACTTCCAGAAGAACACGGAACTGCGCATCTACGGCCTCATGCTGTTGCTCATGGCTTTGGCCATAGGCCCTATCGTCCCGCAGAACCTTTCGACCGCCCTGATAATGGGCATTACATCTGTCTTTATCCTGTTTCTCGGCAAGGTCAAATGGGCTTACCTGTGGCGCACTCTGTTCGTACTGGGCGTCTTGGGCGTCATCGGTGTCTCTCTGCTTTTCCTGCTCCATACCGTCAACTCGAGCAACGAGACCGCCGGAGGTTCGCATTACACCGAAATCGGGTTTCTCGACCGTGCCAACACGTGGGAACAGCGCCTCTTCGACGGCAGTGATGTGCCGCTTTGGCGACAGGACATCAACGACGACAACGCACAGGAGATGTACGCCCACATGGCCATTGCCAACAGCAACGGATACGGACGTTTCTTCGGCGAGAGCCAAATGAGAGACCTTCTGCCGGAAGCCTTTTCCGACTACATCTACGCCATCATCTTCGAGGAGACGGGCGTCGAGGGCGCCGTCATCGTCATGCTGCTCTATTTCATCTTGCTTTGGCGATGCTACAGGATTTCGATTAAGACCGAAGACCCCCGCAAGCGGCTGCTGATGATAGGCTTCCCGCTGATGATGGTCGTCCAGGCCCTGATTCACATGGGTGTCTGTGCTGACGCTATGTTCGTCACCGGCCAGCCGTTGCCCCTCATCAGCCGCGGCGGCATGTCGATTGTGGCTACCTCGGCCGAGTTCGGCATACTCTTCGGCCTAAGCCACAGCATCCTGAAGGAGAAAGAGTCGGGAAAGCAAAAGGAAAGTGAAAGTGAAGAAGAAAAAGAGAAAGAAGAACAACAGTAAAACCAATAGAACAATATGAAGGTTCTCGTAAGCGGAGGTGGCACGGGTGGCCACATCTTCCCCGCAGTATCAATAGCCAATGCCATTCGCGAGGCAGACCCGGACGCAGAGTTCCTCTTCATCGGGGCGCTGGGCCGAATGGAGATGGAGAAAGTACCGGCCGAGGGTTACAAAATCATCGGACTGCCGGTACGGGGCTTTATCCGCCCCCTCTTCCATCCCGGCAATGTCAAGGTGCTGTGGGATTTGTACCGCAGCATACAAAGCGCCAAGAAGATAATCCGCAACTTCCAGCCGGACATCGCCATCGGAGTAGGCGGCTATGCGAGTGCCGCAGCACTTAAGGCCGCCCATTCGCTGGGCGTTCCCTATATTCTGCAGGAGCAGAACGGCTTCGCTGGCGTGACCAACCAACGGCTCGCCAAGGATGCCGAGAAGATATGTGTCGCCTATCCCGGCATGGAGCGCTTCTTCCCGGCCGACCGCATCGTCATGACTGGCAATCCTGTACGGCAGAAACTTCTGGAGTGCAAGGCCACACCGCAAGAAGCACGTGTTGCCCTGGGCTTGGAGCCGGACCGCAAGACGCTCTTCATCACGGGCGGCAGCCTGGGAGCACGCAGCGTGAACAACGCCATTGCCGCAGGGCTCGACAAGTTGGAGAAGTCAGGCATACAGGTGCTTTGGCAAACCGGCAAGGCTGACGGCACAAAGTGGGAAGAGGCCGTCCGTACTTCGGGCGCAAAGCACGTACACCCCACGGTGTTTGTCAGCGACATGGCCATGGCCTACCGCGCTGCCGATGTCGTCATCTCCCGATCCGGTGCCGGCGGTGTCAACGAGGTCTGCCTGCTGGGCAAAGCAGCTATCTTTGTTCCGCTACCCACAGCCGCCGAAGACCATCAGACAGCCAACGCACGGGTTCTCTCGGAGGCAGACGCTGCCATCCTTTGTCCGGATGCCGAAGCTCCCCGACGTTTGACGGACGAGGCAATCGCCCTCATCAACGACACAGACCGAATACACCGATTTGAAGCGAATGCCGCCAAACACGGCCGTTTCGGGGCTGCCGAAACCATTGCCAAAATAGTCATCGAAATCGTCAAAGAGAAAGGAAAGAAATGAAAAGTCTATATTTTGTAGGAGCAGGCGGCATCGGCATGTCGGCGCTCGAACGTTACTTCAACGAAAACAGTTATCGGGTAGGAGGCTACGACCGCACTCCATCGACCTTGACCGACCAGCTCATCCGCGAAGGAATACAAATCCATTTCGAAGACAACATCGACGCCGTAGACCCTTGTTTTAAAGATCCGGCAGAAACGCTGGTCTGCTACACGCCGGCCATTCCGAAAGACCACGGCGAACTCTGCTACTTTCAGCAGAACGGATTCAAGGTCGTAAAGCGCAGCGAATTGCTCGGCATCATCACCCGCGAGAAGCGCGGCATCTGCGTGGCCGGCACACACGGCAAGACCACGACCTCGAGCATGATAGCGCACATCCTCAAGCAAAGCCATGTGGACTGCAACGCCTTCCTGGGCGGCATCCTGAAGCCCTACGACTCCAACCTGATGCTGTCTGACAAGAGCGACCTCACGGTCATCGAGGCCGACGAGTTCGACCGTTCGTTCCATACGCTCTCGCCTTACACGGCCGTCATCACGGCCTGTGACCCGGACCATCTCGACATCTACGGAACGGAGGAAGCCTACCGCGAGAGTTTCGCTCACTTCGTCTCGCTGGTTCGTCCGGACGGAATGCTGCTCAAGCACAAGGGCATCAAGGTCGACTGCTCGCAGCTTAACCCGAGCGCTCGCTACGCCGAATACTCTTCGACCGAAGAGGCCGACTACTACGCCACCAACATCCGCATCGGGGGCGGCACTATACGCTTCGACTATGTGGCCCGCAAGGAAGGAATAATACTCCGCGACCTCGAGCCCGGCGTGCCCGTGCCCGTCAATGTCGACAATGCCACGGCAGCCTTGACCGTCTGCCTGCTGAACGGATGCACAGAAACAGAGCTCCGCGAGGGACTGAAGAGTTTCGGCGGGGCAAAGCGCCGCTTTGACTTCTACATCAACCGTTCGGACCTCGTGCTCCTCGACGATTACGCACACCACCCCGACGAGATTCGGGCTAGTCTGACCTCCGTCGGCCGACTGTTCGAAGGCCGAAAGGTAACCGTCGTCTTCCAGCCTCACCTCTATTCACGCACACACGACCTGGCCGACGGTTTTGCCCAGGCTTTGGGCATACCGCAGCGCACCATCCTCATCCCCATCTATCCGGCTCGCGAAAAACCCATCCCGGGCATTACCTCCGAGTGGCTGCTCGACAAAATCAAAGCCGAAGATGCGAAGAAGGGCATACAAGCGGAGCGCTACGTCATAGACACGAACGAGGTAGTCAGCCACTTGCAGGAACTCCGCGCCAAAGGAGACCTCGACGTAGTCGTCATGATGGGGGCAGGCACCGACATCGAGCGGCTTGTGCCCAAAGTGTACGAGGTGCTGAAATGAGGCACTAAAATAAAAGTGCTGAAATAAGGGCCTATGTTGATGGATCTGAAATAAAAAAGATGTGCTGAAACAAAGAAGTGCTGAAATAAAAACCGTAAGATGTTCAAACGCATACTGAAGATATTCGGCGTCATAGTTCTCATTGCCTATCTGGCAGTGTGCGGATACGTGTGGCGTATTGGGCAGCCGGAGCGAGTGGTCAGCAAACTGGACGTGGTCATCTGCGACAGTGCGGAATCCCAGTTTGTGGGCAACCGCGACGTGACGCGAATCATCCACAGTTCGGTGTCGCTGAACCCTGTTGGCAAGAAGATCAGGGAGTTCAATGCCTATCGTCTTGAGAAGGTGCTGGAGCAGAACAGTCTGATTGGCAATGCCGACTGCTATCCCACGCCCAACGGCACGATGCGCATCGACATCTATCAGCGCAAGCCCATCATGCGCATCAAGAGCACCCGGCTTTCGTCCGATGTCTACCTCGACACGGACGGACGGCTGATGCCCTACAAGGCGACACGGCACGCCGTCAACGTCCCGCTCGTCACCGGTTATGTCACGAAAGAGACAGCCACCGGTCCGCTCTATGAGTTTGCCAAGTTCCTCAATGGAAACAAGAAGTGGCGTCACCGGATTGTACAGATTTATGTCGATGAGGACCAAAGCATCCGGTTGGTGCCGCGCAAAGGCGATTTCACCATTCTGTTGGGTTCAATCGACAATTTCGAGAAGAAACTCGCCCGTTACGATGTTTTCGAGAAAAAAGTCCTGGAGACGAAAGGATGGAACACCTACAAGACCATCAACCTGAAATTCAACGACCAGGTAGTGGCCGTAAAACGATAAGACACAACGTAAAAACGCTATAAATAAAAAAACAAAATAATTTCGAATGGAAACCTTAACCGCCGCTATACAGTTCGGTTCATCGCACATCAGCGCCGCTGTGGCCCAAATCGACAAGAAAGGCCGCCACACCGTGATGGCGGTAGAGTCTGTCCCCACTGCAGGGTGCATCCGACATGGATGGGTCGTCAATGCCGACGAGGCCGCCGTCCATATCAAAAACCTTGTGCGCAAACTCAACAACCGCATCAAAGAGCACGGCAACGTCAATCTGAGTTCCGCTTATGTCGGCATCTGCGGCATATCCATGCACAGTATGGAGTACTGCCCGTCTGCCCTTCTGGGCAACGAGTTGTTTGTCCCGGAAAAAACCATACAGCAGATGGAAGACCAAAGCCGGCACCTCAGCATCCCGGGCTACGATATCATCGACCTCTATAATAACGGAGAGGAAGTCTCCGGGCAACAGGTCATCGGGCATCATCAGCTCATCCTGGCCAAAAGCCGGCTTAGGCAGGGCATACAAAGCGTGATGGAGAAAGCCGGTCTCAAGATAGCCGGCTGGCATGTGCTGCCGCTTGTGCAAAACGACATCCTGACCGAAGACGAAAGGTCCGGTGGAACATTGCTGGTAGATATGGGCGCACAACTCACCACCATGTCCATCTGGAAAGAAGGCAAGTTGCGCTTCCTGACCGTCATTCCGCTCGGCGGCAATGCCGTGACGCGCGACATCGCTTCCAAAGGGCTGCGCGTCGAAGAGGCTGAGAATCAGAAGATTATGTGGAGCGACGCTTCCCGTCCGGCAGACAAGAACACTGCAAGCCCGTCCTCTATCCCGCCCAAAGAACTGAACGTCATCGTCGCAGCACGCTACGAAGAGATTATCGCCAACATCACCCATCAGCTGGAGCAATCCGGCTACAAAGGCCAACTGACAGGCGGATGCGTGTTGACAGGCGGATGTTCCGTACAGAAAGGCCTGCACGACCTCTTCGAGAAACGGTTGGAGATAAGCCCAATCAGCACCCGAAGTTGCAGCACGCTATGCTACAACTCTTCCGACAACGACCCCTCCATGTCTTCGCTCATGACGATGCTCGACCACTGCACGGACTCTTGTTTTGAAGAAGAAAAAGCGGTGCAGCCATCGAATGTCGAAACAGACAAGAGCAACGAGACAGGCAAAAAGGAAAAGAAGGGAACAATGTTGTTCAAGGGCGCTGCCCGCACCATCTTCGATGATTTGTTTCACGTAAGCGGGGATGAGAATTAACCCGCATCAACATTCACATCAGATAACAATCAGTCGCAACTCCACAATATGGAAAACAATACGCAAGACACCCTTCAGTTCGGATATGCCGAAACGGCCGACCAACTGAAATCTATCATCAAGGTGGCCGGAGTAGGCGGCGGCGGTTCCAACGCTGTCCGCAATATGTACAACGAAGGTATTGAGGACGTGACCTTCCTCATCATCAATACCGATAGGGCTGCTCTCGAAGACTCGCCCGTTCCGCAGAAACTGCAGATCTCTGACGAAGGACTGGGTGCAGGTGCCCAGCCCGAAAAGGCGCGGGAGTACGCCCTCCAGTATGAAGAGGCCATCCGCAATGCCTTGGACGACGGGACCAAGATGATCTTCATCACAGCCGGCATGGGCGGCGGCACAGGCACGGGAGCTTCACCCGTCGTAGCCAGAATAGCTCACGACATGGGCATCCTCACCATAGGCATCGTGACCATCCCGTTCAAGTTCGAGGGACAGATGAAAATCGAGATGGCGCTAAGAGGTGTGGAGGAAATCCGCAAATATGTGGATGCCCTTCTCGTCGTCAACAACAACAGGCTCATAGACATCTATCCGGACCTGCAGTTCTTCAATGCATTCAAGAAAGCCGACGACACCCTGACACGAGCCACGCGCAGCATCTCCGACATCATCAACAAGGTCGGTTATATCAACCTCGACTTTGCCGATGTCAAGAAGACGCTCGAGAACAGTGGCGTAGCCTTGATTTCCATGGGCGAAGCCTCCGGCGAGAACCGCGTGACGCAAGCCATCAACGAGGCCATCGTGTCTCCATTGCTGCAAGACAACAAGATTACGAACGCCAAACGTCTGCTGTTCGAAATCTGCTATTCGGCCCAAAGTCAACCGTCGATGGAAGAAATGAACGAAGTGACCCGCTTTGTAGACAAGTTGAGGCCGGACATCGAGGTCATCTGGGGAGCTTTGCAAGACGATACCCTCGAAGACAAAGTGCGCTTCATCATACTTGCAGCCGGCTTTGAGGTAGATGACATCAGAGAAACACCCACGAAGACGAAGGCCAAAATCGGCACGTACTACGACGAGGAAACGGAAGAGGAAATGCGGATGAACCAGATTCGGAAGAACTTCTACATCTTCGACAAGGACGACTTGTCGGACGAGCAGCTCGCTACGCGCCTCGAAAACTCGCCGGCCTACAGCCGTTCGTATGATGACTTGTGCGGCCTTAGTTCCGCTCCACAGGGCCAGCCTGGCAGCACCTCTGTCGAGGGCAATATCTTCGGATAATCATCACTCACATAATCATCCTACCGTCATCACCGCCAGACATCATCATCGCCCGGCAACGACCGAACAGGGGAAAATAGCATTTATCACTCAATACTGTGCGCCATACCGCTGAATACCAGCAGTATGGCGCACAGTCATTCTATACAATCCCCCACTTTGTCACATTGTGGAAATGTCAAACAACAACATACCTATGGCATCCATAAAAGTTAAATTCCGGCCATCGTCCGTTGCAGATGGCGAAGGCACTGTCTATTATCAAGTGATTCATGAGCGCAAAGTGCGCCAGTTGTCAACTTCCTACCACGTATTCCCATCCGAATGGGATGAGAAACGTGGTATGGTTACGACCTCCCGCAAGAGCGAGCGCAAGTCCATTGTCCTTTCCATACGCGAGCGCATCAGAGGAGACGTCGAACGGCTGACAAAAGTCATTCGACGGCTGGACCTCGATGGCTATTCCTACACCGCCGACGATGTCGTGGACGAATTCGTCAGCTACCTGCACGAGTACTCGCTCTTCAACTATATGGAAAACGTCATTGTCAGACTAAAGAAGAACGGGAAAATCAGAACAGCCGAAACGCATCGGGCCACCCTCAACAGTTTCAGGAAATTCAGACAAGGCGAAGACTTGATGCTCGATTGCCTCGACTCAAAAATTATGGAAGCATACGAAGCATGGCAGCGCAAGCGGGGAGTCACTCCCAATACCATTTCCTTTTATGCCCGCATCCTCCGTGCCGTATACAACCGCGCTGTCGAGGACGGAGTTATCGAAAACCGCATGCCGTTTCGGCGCATCTATACCGGAATTGACAAGACCGTCAAAAGAGCCTTACCCTTGGCCGTTGTCAGACAAATCAAAGACTTGGATTTATCTCACGCACCCGCCCTGGACTTTGCCCGCGACATGTTTATGATGAGTTTCTATCTCCGTGGCATGAGTTTCATAGATATGGCATATCTGAAGAAATCAGACTTAAGGAACGGGCGAATATCTTACCGTCGCCATAAGACGGGCCAACAGCTCACCATCCAATGGACCGACGACATGCAGCGCATCATGAACAAATACCCCACAAACGAATCCGCCTATCTGCTTCCCGTCATCAAGTCTGTAGGCATCAACGAGCGGTACGCCTATCTCAATGTAGGCTACAACATTAACCGAAGTCTCAAACAGATATCGGGCTTGCTCCAACTTCGGATTCACTTAACCATGTATGTGGCACGTCACAGTTGGGCTTCCATTGCCCAAACCGAAGTCATTCCGTTGAGCGTAATCAGCGAGGGCATGGGGCACAACTCGGAAACGACGACAAGAATCTATCTTGCCAGTCTCGATACCTCGGTCGTAGATCAGGCCAACGCGGCTATTCTAGAAAGGCTGAATCAGTAATCAAGGATACGCAACCACTCCTATTTAAAAAGAAGTGTCTCTTTAAAAAGAACCTCAGCATCCATCGACACCGAGGAACATCCTATCCACTATCTCCCAAATCTTTTGTTTAGAGATAATTACCCGGGACAAAGGTACAAAGAATTTCCTAACAACCACACAACGCTGAGCAAAAACAGAAAATCTTTCAGCAAATACCATGATTTTGCCGCATGGATATGCCAAATTCAGCCAGAACAATATATTATTCCTTGCCTTCGCCCTTATATTATCAATTAAAACAACAATAAGAATAATCCGTAATCAAGAATAATGTTTAGGAAGTTGACAGGGAGCGATATTATAAGCATCAGACAACCACATCTTTATCCTTATTCCAAATCTCTAAACAAGAGATACCTAACGATACCCAACCTAGACCTCAACGCCACAAAAACTACACATTATGTCACAAAACAAAACCGTTTTCCCGGGATTAGGTCAAGAAGATGATTTCAATCCCAATCAGTCGTTTTCTGGAGGAAGCCCAGAATACACTCGTTCGTCCAATCAAAGACAAGCCAACGGGACTGTCTTCCCCGGGATGGCATCTCAAGCAGAAGGTGCATCCGCTCAGAGATGCTCCCAATCCCCACAGCCATCGCAAGGCAACGGGAAACCCATTGTCGGATTCCTGTACTCGATTTCGCGTACTGCAGCCGGTGAATACTGGCCATTGCACATCGGTCAGAACATTATCGGCAATTCGCCTGATTGCGACATCATCCTTGGCGAAGGCACCGTTTCTCATCGGCATGCCAACCTGCACATCAACAAGATGAAGAAGCCGGAGAAGACAGAAGCCACCATCTCTGATTTGGGCTCCACCAATGGAACTCTTGTCAATGAGAACAGCGTTTCTATGGCCCGGCCTATCGAATGCGTGAACGGAGACGTAATCACCATCGGCGAGAACTACGATTTGCTGCTTTTGCTTATCGACACAAAGGCTCTCGGCCTGCATGTATCTGAAAGTTTCTATGACGTAAGGAACGAGCATGAAGAGAAAGTCAATACCAATAACCAAACGACCGGCCAGGGCTATACCACACACAACGAGCAAGACTTCCCGCCTCGATTCAACGGGCCCGACTCATCATATAATGGAGGCAACCGTCCGTCAAGTTCTACCGTAGACACGGATTCATCCAACAATTACGGAGGCGGTGGCACTGTAGGCCTATAAGGCAAGAAACTGCAGGCATATTCTATAGACTTAAATGACAGGCATATAAACTAACCCAAACTTCATGGCTACCGTAAGATTACAAGGGGATCAAGAGCGCAGATTGGGCATCTATTACGAATACGACCCGACCGACACGCCATTAGGCGAAGGCGGTATGGGTAAGGTCTACAAAGGCTGGCAATGTAATGAGTATAACAATCAGCGCAGAGAAGTCGCAATAAAGTTCCTTTATAGCGATTTGCCTGCTCGTGTGATTGCGCGTGCCCGACGCGAAGCGGCCGTCCAACTCCGCAATGACAATCTCATCGAGATGCTTGGCTTCCTGGAAATAAAAGGGACGGACGCGCTTGGTCAACCCGTGATACGCTATCATGTCGTTAGTGAGTACCTGCATGGAGTCACCCTGGACAAGTTACTGGAAGGCAAGACCTATGACCACAAAGGGAATATTATTCCTTTTGCACAAGAGTTATATGGGAAGCGACAAACCGACCCCTACCATTTTGCCCTCACCATAATACGCAATCTCCTCTCCGGGTTGATGGCCCTTCATGATGCCGGGTATATCCATCGGGATATCGACCCCTCCAACATTATGGTTACCTCCGACGGGAGAATCAAGTTGATAGACTTCGGCATCGCGAAGAAACTCAATGGTAACAACACCAAGGAAACATCGTACACGGTGGATGGGCAATTCATGGGGAAGCCCAAATACGCAGCCCCGGAATTGGTAAGGGGTCTGCCGGACTCGCAAAATGCAACCACTGACCTCTATGCCGTCGGCGTTCTATTATACCAACTGCTGGTCGGCAAGGTTCCTTTTGACGGTGAAATGGCAGAGGTGCTTGAGATGCAACTCACGAAGAAAATGCCATTAGGCAATGTGAAACAAAAGCAGATTAGGGAGGTCATCAAAACCGCTACACAAAAGAAACGTTCCAAGCGGTATCAGAGCGCAGCGGAGTTTCGGGTGGCAGTAGAGCGGCTCGTTCCCTTGCAATATCCAGCCAATGCAATCAATTCGAAGGCCATCGGCATCGCTATCGGAAGCGCAGCAGCGGTTGTCGGAATTGCCCTCTTTGCAATAAACCAGTCAAGCAGCAATGCAGCTGCGCCAAACGCAGCCAGTAGCGAACCTACGGCGTATGCAGAGAACCTAGGCCAAGAAAGTCTATACCAAGTAGAAAGCGACGCTCCCTCTGACCAGATGACTGCCGAAGCAGTGATGGCTACTATTGGCAGCCAAGAGGCAGAGACCCCACAGCCATCGTATCGCCAAGCCCTGGCCTTGTTGCTCGATAGGAGTACTGCCGATGAGGGTCTCGTCATGCTCAAGCAACTGTCTGATGCCAACGACTACCGTTCCGTCTTCTTGTTAAGCCGTCTGTACTTTGACAGTCCGGAGAGCATCAAAATCGGAACTTTCGCCGATTCCATCGCTCTCTTCCGGAGCAACCTCGGTATAAGCGCCCAAAACAAGGAAGCACACAGACTGTTGAAGAATGCCGTAGCTCTCAACTCCGAAGACTACAAATCTCTGTTCGAACTCGGGTGCGACTACAAGTCGAAGAGGCGCGGTGCTACATTCAATACGGACTCCGCTTACCTGTATCTGAACAAAGCGCTGCAATTGGCCATCAAAGCCGGCGATAAAGAATATACGCAAGCCATCAAAGGCCGAATGACCAACCTAAAGCCGACCCGACCATGAGCAGCAAGACCGTATATCAGAGGCCGGACGACCCGTACATCTACCTCTTCGTCATGGGGCAATGGTATTGCTATGACCCTGCGTCTATGCCCTTGGGAAGTGGAGCTATGGGCACTGTCTATCTAGGTTATCGCGTCAAAGATGGGACCCGCATGGCCATCAAACGGGTCAAGGACAGTTATTCCAACAATCCGATGATTCGCGAAAGGGCCCGGCAGGAAGCCTCCTTGGCCTTCCGGCACGACAATCTTGTCGAGATGATTGGTTACTGTGAATATGCGCCCGACAGCGGTCCGATATTCCTGGTCAGCAAATACGTCTCGGGCAAAAACATCGACGAGTATGCCAAAGACGTTCTCACGGGCAGTGACAGGGTACAAAAGATTTGTCATGCCATCTTTCAGGTCCTGGATGCTTTGGAGTACATACACTCAAGAGGAGTAATCCATCGCGACATCAAGCCCTCCAACATCATGGTCGAAAGCGATTCGAACATCCGGCTGATGGACCTGGGCATAGCCAGGATGAACGACGGCAACAAATTCTCGCAATATGGCTTCATCGGAACGCCTCAGTATGCAGCGCCCGAGCAGATATTGAGAGACAAATCCCGTTCGGTACAGATCAATGCAGCCACAGACCTGTATGCCCTGGGCATCACCTTCTACGAAATACTGACAGGCACCAATCCGTTTGATGCAGATACCGAGGTCGACACGCTGACCCGACAGTTAAGGGACCCATTGCCCCCACACGAAGCAATACCCGGACGGATTATGAACGTCATTACAAAGGCAACGGAAAAAGAACAGTCCAAAAGGCTTCAGACGGCCGGAGAGTTCAGAGAAGCCTTGACGGAAGCCTTGTTGCCACCGCCCACGATAATGCAGCGATTGAAGAAATGGCTCGGTCTAAACTAATTGAAAACAACTATGGATTTGATCCAACAACTAAAAACGCCAACCTTCGTAACCGGATTTGCTGAATCGCGGATAGGTGGCCGTGCTGAAAATCAAGACTCCTATGGCAGTTGTGACACGCCTTACGGGTTTGTGGTCACCGTATGCGACGGCATGGGAGGCGGTCCCGGAGGAAAGACAGCATCGTCCATCGCCGTCCGTGAGATTATCACCGGCATAACGGAAGGCAATCCCGATGATACGGCCACGAATATTGTGTTAAAGGCTATCAGACGCGCCAATCTGGCCATCCACGAAGCCGGCAACAACACACCGGCCCTGAAGGGCATGGGGTCGACGTGTACCGTACTGCTCATCAGCAAGGCGTCTGCCATCGTCGCACATGTCGGTGACAGCCGGGTCTATCAGTTGAGGGGCAAAAGCAAGGTGTTCCGCACCTTCGACCACTCGATGGTATTTGATTTGGTCAAGCAAAAAGTCATCACAGAAGAGCAGGCAAGACTTTCGGCCCAGTCGAATGTCATCACCCGCGCTTTGGGCATCAAGCCGGACATGGACGTCGACATCATCGAACTGCCCTACGACCGGGGAGACCGCTTTGTTCTGACGACCGACGGCATACACGGGTCCGTATCCGAAGCCGAACTGATTGGGATGGCATCGGACAAGAAACACGCACTCGGCACAGTCACTGACGAGATAGCGACGGTCATCGACGGCAAGGGACGCAACGCTGGCGGCGGTCATGACAATATGACCATTGCCATCGTAGAAACCAATACAAAATCGGAACTTAGACCCAAGATGAGCCCAAAACTCAAATTTTCACTGATAGGACTTATCGCCGTCTGCATCGTGGGCCTGGCCGTCAGTGTGGCCTTGTGCTTTACGCAAAAAGGGAATGTACCGCAAGCCGAAAAAACCGAGTGCGCGGTAGTAGATTCGCTCAAGCTGAAGGGCGATAGCGTGAGCGCAGATTCGGCCACGACAGCAAACCCTCAAACAAGCAATAACAATTGATGTAAAACACATAATAAAAAGGATGAAAACATATTCCATCGGTCGCGACCTTAACTGCGACATAGTCATTAACGACTCTACCGATGTCATCAGCCGCCGTCACGCGCTCTTGAACATCACCTCCTCCGGCAAGATGACCATCGTCGACCAGAGTAGCAACGGCACCTATGTCAATGGCATCCGGATTACCCAAAACGTCCCCGTCCCCGTCACGCGCAAGGACATTGTGTCGTTGGCGCATGTGGCCAAATTGGATTGGGACCAAGTACCAAAATCCAACCAGTGGATAAAGTACACCCTCGGTGCTGCCGCTGCTGTTGTAGTCATATTGGGCCTTGTCTGGGGCGCAAAGTCCCTACAGAACGATTCGGGTGACAATGGCGACGCAAGTCCGTTAGCCATCGAGAAGACGGATTCAACAGACATCAAACAAAAAGAGGCAGCGAAACTTGACTCCATCAAGACCGTTGAGCGCCAAGATTCAATTAAAGTTGCTCAAGATTCGATAGAAAAGGCCCGTCAAGATTCAATTAAGGCAACGAAGAAGGCCACTCCGACTAAAAAGTTGCAAAAGAAAGACAACGCCGACGAGGGCAATGCCAAGGAAGACTCAGTCATGGAGGATTCTTCTAAATCCACACTAAGAGCTATCGGTTAACTTTAATCTGACAAAAACTATGAGACTACTAAAAGTCGGCAGGGACTCTAACTGTGACATCGTACTTCACAGCAATATGGCAAGTGCCCTACATGCCGAGATTACCATACTCAACAACGGAGACATCCTCCTGGAAGACAAGAATAGCCACAACGGGACATTCGTAATGAACCGTCCCATCAAACCCGGCACGCAAGTATCCATCAAGCGCGGCGACGCCATTCGGTTCGGTGACGTCGAACTGTTATGGAGCCAAATTCCCCAGCCCGAAGACTTGTCGAAATACAAGGCTGTCTATGGCATCGGCACCAGCATGCGCAATGAGATACAGATAACCGGCAATACCGTCAGCCGCTACCATGCGACGCTCAAGATAGACCGCAATGGCAAAGCCTGGTTGGAAGACCACAGCAAAAACGGGTCGACAGTCAATGGGGTATGTCTGAACAACGGACAAACCAAACAGATCAAGCGGAGCGATGCCATTGTGTGCGGCGGAGTGCCCGTCAATCTGTCGCAGTTTATACCCAGCAACAACTTGCCCAAGATAGTGGGCATCGTCGCAGCAATTGTGCTTGTCTTGGCTTGTGCGTGGGGTGCCTGGAAGTTAATCCCATGGAGCAGTACGGTTTCTCCCGCGACGGTGCAGGCCATGGAAAATGCCTCCGCTTGTGTCTATGGCAGTTATTACTTTGAGATAAACGTGACGGACGACCCATTCAAAACAGTCTTGAAAGATATTTGGCCGGACAAATGGTACATAGGCTATGACGCCGATGGCGATTTGAAGGCACAAACCAACACAACAGGGCTCTCTCCCATCGGTTATTATGGCACCGCATTCTTCATCTCGAAAAACGGCGAAATGGGCACAAACCGGCATATCGCTGTACCTTGGGAATATCGCAGCGCCAAGATGGAAGAAGAGATACGGCAACTGATGGAAAAAGCACGTCAGTCCACCAGTGGCGACCTGGTTCAGATTCTACAGGAGATTGTAAACGAAGGCCGACTGTCTGCAACCGAAGCGAATGCCTGGTTGCACCGTTATCAGATTTCTCCAGTGGAGATAGGCGGCAGACACATCCTATTCGGAGTCGGTCTGACAGGTTCTAAAGTCAACAGTCAAATTGACCTTCAGCAAGCGCAGGTGATAGCCGAATCAGGCGACGCGCAAAAGGACGTCGCTCTCATTCGGTTAAACACCCGCAAGACGCCTGATTATCTTGTAGAGATGGGAGCCGTCTATGATATAGAGAAGGCACGGGTAGACGAAACAACACTGAAACCACAGGAAGAAGACCTGATCACCACCGGTTATCCGATGGGCGGCTATGTCGGATATCAGACTTTCGACGGCAAGGAACTGCATCCTACCATACACAAAGCCTCCCTTAGCAAGATGCCCGACGACAATCAGATTCAGATTCAAGCCATAGGCATAGGCGGACAAAGCGGGTCGCCTGTAGTTGACAAATCGCATCGCCTGGTCGGTGTGCTTTGCAGTGGCATCGAGGGTTCAGAAGTAACCTATTGCTGCAATATCAAGCATTTGGTCGAATTGTATAACAGATATCGCGTTAGAGAATGAACTTACGTCGCGACTTATTGATTCCCATATTGACAGTTTTGGCATTTGCCGACGCCGATGCCAAAATTGCCATGTGGTCCATCCATCCTAAATACGACAACATCCAGCGGTATTACCGCAACCTCTACGTCTATCAGCAGAATGGCAAGTGGGGCATGGTGCAGAGCGGCGACAAGGTGTTGATGGATGCCAGTTGTGACTTCATTACCCCATTCTGGCATGGCTATGCTCTGGCAGGTATCAAAGAAGGCAACAGGTATTTGCTGAAACACATCATCAGCGAATCGGGAAACGTGACCGCCATTACTACCCAATACTACTTGCCGTCACCTCTCGGCAGTCAGTTTGTGTCGGAAGGCAAACTTGCAGTCATCAACAGTAGCGGCAAATACGGCTTTATCTCTGCCAATGGCAGCATAGTGGTAAGGTGTCAGTTCGACTACGCCATGCGATTCAGTGAGGGGTGGGCTTCCGTGCGGCAGGGCAACTACACCATGTATATCTCCGAAGCTTACGACCGGGACCGATCCTATGGCACATTGCCCGTCGATTTCCATTACGGAGAGATGACGATGTCAAGCTGCTTTTATGGCGGGACGGCTATTGTCGCCTACAACAAAGACTTCGCCGCAATTGACAGCAACGGACAAAAAATCAAGAAGTTGAACGAAGCCGAATTCAAGCAACTATACAAGAGGAACAATGCCAGTAAGGAAGTTTCGGAATCCTGGTTTAGCGAAGCTTCAAGATACAGCGTTTTCGCCCAAGATGGGAAGTTCGGTTTGAAGGAAGGCGAAACAGTTATCGTACCGACACAGTTCGATTCGTTTGCCACGCAATACAATGACGGGGTCATACTGACCCAGTGTAATGGCAGACAGGGCGTGCTCGCCATCACGGATGGAGAGATAGGGCTCAAATCGTATACCGCAGAGCAGAATCCCAATGAGATTGAAGTGGACCAGAAAGGCCAGCCTTCCTCCATAGCCATAGACTGCAGCATTCCCTCCAGTCTCAATGCGCCGAGAGTGCTTGTCGACAAGGGCGATGGCATATATGAGGCAATGCTCTCACAGGGCAACAGCCGTGAGGCCACAAAATCCTACACGATAACACCGTTTGTCGGAAAGGGGTCAGAGTCCTGTGTTATAAAAATTGCAGTCGAAAACGACGGAATCACCTTGGCAAGACTCGAGAAGACATTCATGGTCCGCCAGCCCATCCGGCTCCGTGTTTCCGCACCCGGGCCCTCAACGATAAGAGCCGACGAAAACGACATTGCAACTTTCAGTGCCACAATATACAACGACTCTAGTCGGCCCGCGACAGTGACGGCGACATGGTCAACTGGTCGGGAGGTATCTGTGACGATTCCCGCGCACGGCAGCAAGACCATTACGGGGACAACGACAGTAACTGCAAGCCACACAAAAGATATAAGCTTGTCTCTTGACACGGGCGAACGCGTCCAATCAAGCATACTTTTCCAACCATACTTTTAAATTTAAACAATACATTCTATGTCAAAAAGAGCATTATTCACATTGTTTGCCGCTATCGGAATAGCGGCATCCGTATCAGCTCAGGACCTGCGTTTAGTACCGGACGAGGACGAGACTGTTATGACCTCAGATGATGAAATCGTATTAGACAACATCAAGGAAGTCCTGAAACCTTACACCCTCTCCATCGGGCCCAAAGTGGGCGGCAATTATGCCATGCCGAAAGACGATATGGACTTAGGCCTATCTGGCAGCATGGGTTTCAATGCCGGTGTTGCCTTCAACCTACGCTTCGCCCGTCCTGCCGGTCGACCGTTCGGCACAGAGCGTTTTGGCATACAGGTAGAGGCCCTCTACTCGACCCGCAATCTGAGTGGAGACAACGATGACATCTCGCTCAGCTGTTACGAGATTCCGGTCCTCTTCCAGTGGTATTTTATCCCGAACTTCGCCATCGAGGCCGGGCCTACCTTTACAGGTGCCATTTCCGCCTCGCCGACAGAGTTTGAATGCGGCACCGACACCTATCACACGGACCAGCTCAAGGCCCGCGACATAATGTTCTCTGTCGGTCTCAACTGCAAACTCCGGAAGGGCTTTACAGCCGACCTACGTTACAATTTAGGCAACAGCAATTTGGCCGGCAACTTCGAGACCAAGGTCAGCACCCTGTCACTCAGTGTTGGCTGGTTGTTTAGTGTAATCAAATAAAATCATGAAACCGATGAAAAAATATTTCGCTATATTTGCAGCGCTATCCGCTGTGATTCTGTCGTCTTGCTCCAACGACGACATCCCTGTCGACCACTCCATCACGTTCAAGTTGGACCCCTCCACTGTAGTCGACAAGTTATATGAATGGAGCGCAGGTGACCTTACATCCCTCACCTCTGATAGGACCCTCAACGTAGAATTGTATATCTATGACCAATCGGGCAAACTGGTTTGTCACGACAGTCAGGACTTCAATTCCTACACGCACATTATGACTTCGCACCTTGAACTTGGCAACGGAACCTACACGGCAGTAGCCGTTTCACATATTTCAGGGGACGTAGACTTTTGGGATTTTGACGGTATGAGCAATCTCAATACACTCAAGATTACAGACAATGGTTACATAGGAGGCAAATACAAGATTCTGGGTCTTACAGCAAAGAAAATTCAAGTGAGTGATGGGAACAAGACATTCAATATCGACATTGAGAATGCCGGAACAGTAATTTGCATTCATATTACCAACTGGAACCGCTACTCAGACGCGGCCTACTTTGGGTTAATAAGCAAGCAAGCTTGTGACTACCTCACAATGGACAGCAATGGAGAGGCAGAATACTCCCTCAAAAGCGAAAGTTCATACACCTACTATTTGTCACATTTTGCCTATGACTCAGAATATGTAGGAATGTATTCATATTCTTTCTTATTCCCCATCCGGAATGCGGCTATGAAGTTCTTTATTGAGTCAACAGACAATACCATGCACTATTTTGGGAACGAGTTTGTCAAGACACTCTCCTATGGAGGTTCTTATCTTGTCGAGTATGACGTAACCAACGAAACAACATCATGGACAGATATGACCTCCCGATGTGACTCCGGCTATGAATCGGACAATCCAGTACAAGAAGCATCAGAATGTCAGCCCGCTGTTGTCTACGACTACGAAGCACAATCCATATCCATCCGATAATCGAATCAGCATCCGATGAGGCGTTTCTGGCATATTCTGTTGACTGCATTGGTCTTCAGCAGTTGCTCTTCCGACAATCCTGTTTTGCCGGAAGAGGAACCTGCTGAAGAGGACAATGTGTACCTCGAGTTCAACAAATGGGTATATCAGAAAATGAACCATCAATACCTTTGGAGAGAAGACCTGCCAGACTCTTTGGATTGCGATTATGACCTTGCGCCCAGGGATTTCTTCTTAAGTCTGTTGTCTGACAAAGACCGGTTCTCATATCTGACGACCAACACGAGCTACGTTGCCCAAGCCCGGCTTGCCGATTTGGGTTTTGCCTATCAGACGGTAGCAGACAACCAGGGCTATACCGCCCTACAAGTTCTTTATGTAAGGTCTGACGCTCTGAGAGCACACGGGCTCAAGAGAGGAGATTGCATACGTATTGTCGACTCATCGGATGCAGGTTATAGCCTGCAAAAGGTTCGGATCAAGGAGGGTGTCTTCGAAGCCGAGCCGACCCTATATGAGGTATCGGGTTTGGACGAGGCCGAAAGTTCGACAGTACTGCTGGATACGGTCTATACCCAGGCTGACAAGCGAATCGGGTATCTCTGCTACCTGGAGTTCGGAAGCAAATTGGACCTCAGGGAGACTCTCAAGCGATTTGAATCGAGTCAGATAACAGACCTGATACTCGATTTGAGATACAATCCTGGCGGGTATGTCAACACCTGCAAGTTCCTATGCAATTGCATCGTAAGCAAAACGGCATACGGCAATGTCTTCCAACAGTGTTCGTACAACGAGATTCTGTCAGCAGAATGTTTGGAAGAGACGGGCTACAGCAGGACCTATTCCTACTTCGAGTATCCGAATGAATCCTCCGTCGGAGAAACACTGGGAGTGCCGCTCACCCCGCTTGACATATACCATCTGTATGTCATCACGTCGAAATACACGGCCTCTGCCAGCGAAGCCACCATCATATGTCTCGAGCCCTACATACCGGTCACCGTCATCGGTGAGCAAACATATGGCAAGGGAGTCGGATCGTGGACCATCGCTGACAGCAAGTTCCGTTATGCGCTCCAGCCCATCACCATGCGATATTACAATGCCGACGGGGTATCCACTCCCGACGACGGCATAGTCCCTGATGTCTATATGGCCGATAGTTATCAAATCAAGACCATGGAAATAGGCGACACCGACGAAAGTCTGCTGAACAGGGCATTGAGATATATCAGTGGTGATACGTTGCCCGACACAGACCTTACCCGTGCCGTAGACTCTGACTCTCCCCTCACCCCTATCGGTGAGCCATCCTACATAACCGATTTTAAAAACAAGCACTATAATGAAAGCAATTAAATCGCTACTGCTCGGCTTTGCGCTCATCGCAAGCTCCGGCGCATCTGCGCAAGACAATCTCACCGTCATGCTCAAAGACGGCACCGAACTGACCGGGTTCATATCCCGCCAGCGTCCAGGTGAGAATTTCACGTTTTCGACCTCCAAGGCTGTAGTTTTGGTTCCGAGTAAGGAGGTGAAGTCTATCGTCGACAACACCGTCAAGATAGGAGCACTGTCAACGGCCTGGCAGAAATGGGCAGAAGACAACGATGCCTATCAAGGTACAGGCGACAACCGCACGCTCCTGCTCAGTGACATCATCACCACGAGCGGCACCATCAGTGGAGTACGCGTCCTGGAGAAAGGAGCAAAGGTACGCTACCTCGAACTGTCGCCAAACAGCTACTCTCTCAGTTGGGATACCATACAGGTCGTGAAGGCGGAAAAACGTCCAAAGCTACTCCTGTCCGGCATCAACCGACGCTACAAACTGGTCTCCGGTATGGAATACGAAGGACAATACATAGAAGAAGTGCCTGGCAAAACCATGAGCCTGCTGCGCGACAATGGGGTGATAGAGGTTTTCAATACCGATGATGTCCTGAAAGATGTCCGTCTGAAGGTCAATCCCAATCAGACTCTGCTTGAGCAATCCGACCTGATAGATATCGTCCTGTTGAAGAACGGAAGCAGTCATCGCGGTGTCATATTCGAACGCAATTATTCACAAGGCACAGAAGCGTTCAACAACTATCTTCTCATCCAGTTGGACAATGGGACGACCATGAGTATTGACCTTGCCGATATGGTCGAGTACCGCAAGGAGAAAAACCCTAACTATCATCCTCAGACCGACATCGAGCTTTCCAAAGATGAGGGCGCGATAGACCGCAATGTCTGCACCATGATTCCTACCGAGGACGTTTCGGGCATCGTAACGGTCAATATGGACTCTCTGAAGATAACTCTGCCTGCCAGCATCCCGCAATCTATAACGGCCGAATTCAATATGGACAATACTTCGGCACAGCAGCTGAAGCTCGTTCGAATCAGAAAGTACCAAGGCAAGAAAGGTCGGAATATACATTATGGCTTTACTTACGAAGATATGGTGAAAAATGCCATCCTGCCCAAATCTGTAGAGACAAGTGTCAATGGCATCTCCAAACTCACTTACACGCTGCCAAATGGTGGGGCGGGCAACTACGGCATTTACGACCCTATGACAAGCCGCGTCATCATCTTCCGTCTCGCAAAATAAAGTGCTTGTTCCTACCGTAGCACTTACCTACACGGGCAAGTACTACATTCATTGCACAGACAGTAATACCTACGCTAAATACAATAAGAACGTAGTTGCCGGCTATATTCTCTGAGGATGAAAGTGGGGTAGACTTTGAGGCTGAGACGCCTAGCCAAGGGTGACAGATGACACAGGTGACACATGTTTTTTAACTTTCCTCACGCGCGGGCAGGAAATTTTTTCAATCATCACTCCGACCACCCACGTGTATATAAAAGTTTTAAAAAACTACTGTCACCTGTGTCATCCGTCACCGCATCCCCGACCTCGTGGTCGAGCCATGGGTAAAAAGGCAGAAAAAAAACGGACGTTTGCGGTCAAATCGGACGTTTACGGACAAATCGGACGTTTGCGGTCAGTGGCGCAACTCCAATGCCGTAACTTTGCACCCGGATATCGCTCAAGGGATGCGAGACCAGCCGGCCCAAAAGACTAACGTTCGTAAGGGCTCAGACAATTAATTGTTTAGGCTCAGACAATTAATTGTATAGGCCAAAACAATTAATTGTATCGGGCTATACAAACGTTCGTATTATAGATTGAGTCGCAAGGACTTTTATGCTATATCCAGATGGCAAAATCGCAACTAGTCCAAAAAATGTTGTTTTTGAGGATGCTTATACGTTTTACACTCGGAATGCGCTGAAACAGAAGCAGTTGCAATACACCCCCCAGCAAACAAGAGGAAAACGTGAGCAGCAAGAAAAATATTTTCTGAATTATCCTTGGTGGCATCAATAATTTTGCTTACCTTTGTCACGACAGGCAACGACCGAAACCATAAAACAAATACATATGAAATTTTTCTTCTGCACTTCACTAACCCTAGTCACAATCTTCATTTGCGGCTGCACCTCTCAACTCCCTACGAATTTGACGATTGACAAGGAGCAGACCAAGATTAAATTGCAAATACCCGAGATAAAAGAAAGTATGTCCTGGCGCTATTCGGACGTCTTTTCCAAGGTCGACTTCATACCCTTGGAAGCAACTCCGGAATCATTGGTCGGAGACATTCAAGACATGGAGATTACTCCAAATAAAGACTATATTGTATTTGACAGGGACAATAGAAAGGTGGTCAGATTTGACTCTACCGGACATTTCTTGAACACAATAGGAGAATGTGGGCATGGGACATCCGAGTATATAAATCCGTCTTGTATCTCTTATGACAAATACAACGACCAATTGGCCGTATTAGACAGCAACAACAGAGCCATCATGTTTTATAGTCTAGACGGAAAATATATCTATAAAATCAAACTAGACCGTTACTTTAACAGATTCCACATTTTGGATAAAGACAATATCGTTATTTATTTCAATTACTTCAAACAAAATACCGGGTACAACTATTGGATTATTAACAGGGAAGGTACCCCAATATCAAAATTTGAACAGATTGCAGAAGAGAATCATCTAAAGGTCTTTCCGCAGGCCGATGGCACCTTTACAAACGAAAATGACAATTTATTATGCAGAAGTCATTTCTCAGATATAGTATATCGAGTGGTCGAGACTGACGTTGAACCATACATCCGCATTACAGATTCTAGTGGTAATTTTGACATTGGAGATCCCAGGGACGTGGCCAATTTCACCCAAAGAGACAATAGCATCTTATTCCTTGCGCAAATAAAAAGGACTATATTCATTAAGTTCTCCAAGGGCCCGTATGTATATACTTGGGCTGTTACGCCTAAGATGTCTGTAGTTGGACTAAGACCAATCAATGACATATCTGGCATATCACTGGTTGGCCCGTTACTCAATTCTGACGAACAAAATGTATATTACGCAATTTCTCCAGAAAGTGCAAAAAGCACTTACGACTGCTTAGTAAATATCGCTACTCTTGATAACGCATCAATCGACGAACGAATGGAAGAATCTCTCAAACGTTTTGCTGCCAACAAGAATCCGATTATACAAATATGCACAATCAAGGAATAAACTTTCGTAATACAATAACAATGGGAAACTTGAAGTTGGTGACACGCGCAAAGACGACTTACGCGCTAAGTTGTTTTCTCGGTGCTATCTTCATTCTCTCTGCGGTCACGAAAGCAATCAATATTCCAGCCTTTGCTTACGAGATACGAATGTACTCCGACGTATATTTCAGCGAGTATATCAGTTATTGTGCATATCCTATTGCCGTTGCAATCTGTGCCATAGAAAGTTGCATCGGAGTGTTGGCTCTTTTCCCTCGGTTTCATAAGTTCGGCAGTATTGCTATGTTCGGCATACTATTTTTCTTTACTTGGCTTACTGGGAACAACTATTTCTGTCCCTCTAGCATGGGAAGTATCGAATCTTGTGGTTGCTTTGGAGAATTTATTCATTTCTCTCCATTTGGAGCATTCGTTAAAAGTCTAGTGCTATGGGTTATTGCCACAATCGTCTTGATTGCAAATCTTCATTATAAGCACAGCAAGCAAAGACAATAATAAATGGAAAGCCTATCACGAACTACATATACGACAATACTAGTCACTTTATCCTCATGTGCCTTACTTTCGTGCAACGTGGACAAGGTGAAAATAGCCATGCAGACAGCCGGAGACCATCGCTCTTCGTTGGACTCCGTCTTGGACTACTATTCCTCAGAAGACCCCAGATATGGAATGGCGCAGTTCTTAATCGC
Organism: bacterium; assembly: GCA_963631395.1. Taxonomy (GTDB): domain Bacteria; phylum Bacteroidota; class Bacteroidia; order Bacteroidales; family UBA3663; genus Liminaster. The sequence continues at coordinate 1,868 of CAVGQN010000005.1, read as the reverse complement.
AAATATGTATGACAAGTATTGTTACGATGATCCCGTTCTTGATGCATACGCAGCATATTTTGATTCGCTTCTGATTTTTAGAGAACGCTATGGACTGATTAAGGAGACAGACTCTGTCGTCAAACGTTGTTGGGATTCTATTGTTGCTCAGAATGGGCCAATTCGGCTCAATCGACTCGGGCACAAACTTGATTGTCGAGAACTTAGTGCAGATTTTCTTATTGACAACATCAATCAAGCATACGCTCAAAGAGACTCCATCCCGGCAATCTTTGATACGACCTTACAGACTTTTTTGGAGTATGTATTGCCATATCGTATCGCTAACGAAAAGGCAGAACCATTCCGAAAGACTTATCTCGACCGGTTTCGTAACGTACGAGACACAACGTATTCTCCGAAGTTATTTCTCAAGGAATTTCTCAAAATCTATAGACAAACGTATACAACGAGCAATATACTCAAAAAGTATCCAGTCGACATGAGCCTCAGTCAAGTAGAAAAAGCTCACGGCGGCGCATGTCGCCACAATGTCATTTTTTACGCTCTGCAAATGCGGGCGTTAGGCATCCCTGTCACAGTCGACTTTGCTAGAGCTTGGGCCAATCGCAGTCAAGGGCATGCGTGGAATGTCTTATTCCTGAATGATGGCGGTCGGTATCCATTTGACGCTTTCAGATCAGACACGATTTGCTTTGCTTACAAACCCGCCAAAATATTCCGGCATATTTTCTCAGCCCCAGTCATTAAAGACGGCGAAACATTAAATCGGGAAGTACCACGAGAATTTTGGGCCTCAGATGCCATTGATGTTACAGACGAATACGGTCATACCTATGACATCGAAATTCCATGCTTCAACTCAAAGAAATCAAAAACGCCATCTTATGCCACAATATGTGTATTCGACAACAAACGGTGGATTCCTATTTGGTATGGCCCTCACAAACGAGGGAAGGCTTCTTTTTCTAAGATGCACGGAGACGTCGCCTATTTGGCAGGATGGTATTCTTCAGGAGATATCACCCCAGCCTCTCTCCCTTTTATACTCACTAAAGAAGGAGATGTAAAACAACTATTGTGCGATACAAACCATAAGCAAGATCTAGTTTTGCGGCGCAAATACCCCAGGTTCAAACGAATGGATGATTTCGCGAAGGAAATGATGGGGGCTGTGGTAGAAGCCAGCGAAACGGGTGATTTCCGACATCCGGACACGCTCTTCACACAAGATTTCCTTCCCATTGACATGTGCGACGTTCGACCAACCTACACGAATAAGTCATACCGTTTTTTTCGATGGAAAGCTAAGGATTCAAGCACTGCGGAATTGGCAGAAATTGTCTTTTGGGGGATAACATCTACCGATTCTACAGTGCACGCTCTTAGCGGAACTATTATTGGCAGTGCAGGTGGCAAAGACGAACCAGGAAACTCATACATAGCTGCCATGGATGGTAATCCCGCTACGTGGTTCTCAAAAGAGAAGGGCTCTTCCGGGTGGGTCGGCATTGATTTAGGGAAAGGACAAAAAGCGCATCTAACCGGGCTACGTTATTGTCCACGTAGCGACACGAATTTCATCTTACAAGGAGACCGTTACGAGCTTCTCTATTGGCAAGATTCCGATTGGGAGACTGCTGGTATCCAAACTGCGGCAGAAGACAGCCTTGTCTATCACGCCGTTCCTTCCGGCACACTATATTTACTCAAAAATCTCACCAAAGGCAAGGAGCAAAGAATCTTCACCTATGAAAATAACGAGCAGATTTGGTGGTAAATAGGAGAAACATAGATTTAATAGAAATATACAAAACTGAAGTTTCGCAAGTGAAAATTCACATGCATAATTTAACGTAATTTTGAAA
>CAVGQN010000004.1:0-76228 GCA_963631395.1 bacterium | reverse complement strand
ATATAATATTTACATAATAATGGGGTGTAAACAAGGATGGTGGGTACCTTATTTTTTAATTGATATTTGATATTTGATATTTTCAAAATTCATATCTGGCTGATTTTCAGATAGAGAACATCAGTTTTGACCGTCCGTAGCCATAACAGCAATTACAGGCAGTTCGTTGTCCCGCTTTTCCCTCATAGGCCCTTTGTCTTGCTTTTCCAAGACCCAGCAGCACATACAAAGCTGATACACCCACAAAAGGTTTGCCGCCGGTCAGTCTACGTTATCGACTGCCCGACGGCAAATTATTGTAGCGCTCCCCGCCATTGAGCGGCGAGAGCAAGAGATTACCAAATGTTCACTCGCTCGTCCTTAGGTATGAACATCGGGTCTTGCTCGGTGATGCCGAAGGCATCGTACCAGGCATCAATCTGCGGGAGGGCGCCGTTGACACGCCACTCGCCCAGAGCGTGCGGGTCGATGGTGGTGAGCTGGCGGATTTCCTCCTCCGTGATGTTCTGCGCCCAAACGCCGGCGTAGGCAAGGAAGAAACGCTGCTCGGGTGTGAATCCGTCAACGGTGGGCAGCGGATGGTCCTTGGTGGCATTCTTGAACGCGGTGTAGGCTATCTTCAGACCGCCGTGGTCGGCGATGTTCTCACCCTGGGTCAGTTCGCCGTTGGCGTGCAGGCCAGGCAGCACCTCGATGTTGTTGAAGAATTCGACCATCACCCGGGTGTGCTCCTTGAACTTAAGGTCGTCGCCAGCAGCCCACCAGTTGTTGAAGTTGCCGTCCTTGTCGAACTGGCAGCCCTGATCGTCGAAGCCGTGGGTCATCTCGTGACCAATCACGACTCCGATGGCGCCGTAGTTGAAGGCATCGTCGGCCGACATGTCGAAGAACGGATACTGCAGGATGCCGGCAGGGAAGCAGATTTCGTTGGTGGTGGGGTTGTAGTAGGCATTGACCGTCTGCGGTGTCATGTACCACTTGTCGCGGTCGACGGGCTTCTTATAGTTCTTCTCGACATCGTCCTTCGTGTACCAGGCCGAGATGTCCTTCATCAGGGCGTAAAGGGTCTTCTCGGGGTCGATGTCCATGTCGCTGTAGTCCGTCCACTTGTCGGGATAGCCTATCTTCACGCGGAAGGCATTGAGCTTCTCCTTGGCCCTCATCTTGGTCGAATCGCTCATCCAGTCCTGCTGGTCGATACGCTCGGCCAGGGCTGTCTGCAGATTCTTGACGAGCTGCGTCATGCGCTCCTTGTTCTCGGCAGGGAAGTACTTCTCGACATACATCTGGCCGACGGCCTCGCCCAGGATGGCGTTGACGGAAGCAACGGAACGCTTCCAGCGGGGCTTCATCTGCTGCTTGCCCGACATCACGCGGCCGTAGAAGTCGAACGACTCGGCATAGACCTCATCGCCCAGCACGCCGGCTGCGCCTTCGAGCAAAGACCATTCCATCCAGTCCTTCAGCCCCTGCTCGGGAGTCTCGCCCAGGATGGCCACAGCCTCCTTGACAGCCTCAGGCTGACCTACCGACAGGGAGTCGAGGCCGGTGATGAGCTGCGACTCGAAGAACTCGTCCCAATCCAGGCCGGGATAATCGCGCTTGAGTGCCTCGAACGACATCTTGTGGTAGTTGCTGGCAGGGTCGCGCAACTCGACGTTGCTGCGTGAAGCCAGGGCCATGCGGTGCTCGAGGTTCCACACGGAGTTCATCTTGCTTGTGGCCGTCTGCTCGTCGCAGCCGATGAGCCGGAACATCTTGACGATGTGATTCCGGAAGGCCTGACGGATGTTCTCCATTGCAGGGTCGTCGCTGACGTAGTAGTCCTTGGTGCCCAGCGTCAGACCGCCCTGGCCTATCTCGACCATATTCATCTCGCTGTTCATCATGTCGGCACCGATGCCCGAGGCAATCAGGTGAGAGCCGCCGTAGAGCTGCTGCCGGTTCATGTAGCTGAGTATGGCTGCACGCGAGTCGAGAGCCTCGATGGCCTCTATGTCGGGCAGAATCGGCTTGCAGCCGTCCTCGTTCTGACGCACGGAGTCCATCTGCATCCTGTAGAGGTCGCCAATCTTCTGTGCGATGCTGCCGCGGGCGTTGTCCTGTGCAGACAGTTCCTCGATGAGCGTGCGAATCTGCTCGCGGTTGTTCTCGGCAACGACATCGAAGCTGCCGAAACGGGAATACTCCGAAGTGAGCGGATTGTTCTTCATCCATCCGCCGCAAGCATACTGATAGAAATCCGTACCAGGCGCTACGGAGTCGTTCATGTTCTCCAACCTGATACCTATGCCAAGCTGATTGTTCTGGCATGAACTCAATGCAATGGCCATCACTAATAATGACATTAATTTTTTTGAACCCATAGAATTCCGGTTTTTGTGTTTATCTGACCACAAAGATACGGCAAATGTCCGTAATGAGCAAACGGAGACGCAAACTTTAATCCGTTTGCGCCTCCGTCGGCATTTTTGTCAAGTGGACTTACTTAAACCGAGCCTTCTTTGGCCCGTGGTGCATCTTCCTGCATGACCTGAATGGCGAGGTCGTAGACCTTGTCCTTCTGAAGGGCGAAAGCCTCGTCCATACGGGCATTGAGCAAAGCGGCCACATCGTCGGCAAACAGGCCGAAAGCGGCGAAGTCGTCGTCGGGCGTAAACTCGAGCTTCAAGTCGAACCACAGCAGGCGGAAGAATGCCTTGACGTCGTGCGTGGTCTTGAGCGGCTTGCGGTAGGCGGGGTTGTCCGTCACCCGGCGGTTCAGGGTCTCATCCATAGCTCTGCAATGTTAAAGCCCCCTCATTCGATGACCACTCCGCCGTTGCAGGGAATGACGACGCTGAGCGTCTGCTTCTTGCCGAGCTTGACCTGCTTCTTGCTTCCCTCGAGCCGGTCGTTGTCGCTGTAGACGTCGAGCACGGTGCCGGCGGGAATCATGTCGAGCTTGAGGGTTCGCTTCAGCGGCTGCTGCTCGGCGTTGATTCCGACCACGTACCACTTGTCGGCATGACGGCGGGCCATGATGACGTACTTGCCGGGATAGCCGTCGATGAAGCGGAGGTCGTCCCACGTGGTGGGCACGGTCTTCATGAAGTCGATGGCCCAGGCCGGAGCGTCGGTCAGGTTGTTGGGAGCCAGGGCGAAGTGCTGCACCGACGACTGGAAGAGGACGGCCGTGGCGAGGGCGAAGACATCGGACGTGAGGCGGTGAGAGCCGCTTTTGTTGTCGCCGTTGTAGTACTTGTTGAGCGTGCTGCCGCCGAAGTCCATGCTGCCCACGGTGTTGCGCACGAAGGGATGGATGCAGGCGTTCTTAGCCTCGGCGTCGCACATGGACTGGGAGAAGTGCAGGTTCTCGCTGGCAAGCACGGCCTCGCTGGCCACATAGTTGGGGTACATGCGCTCCCAGCCTCGCGGCAGCGTGCAACCGTGGAAAATCACCTCGATGCCGTAGTCGTTGGCGTCGATGAGAATGTCCTCATAGAGCTTCATGGTTTCCTGCTTGTCGCCGCCAAAGAAGTCGACCTTGATGCCGCGGATGCCGTTCTTCTGCATCCAGGCCATCTCCTGGCGCCGCCGCAGCGTGTTGTTCATGATGCCGCGCGGACCCTGCGGAGCATCGTTCCACGTGCCGTTGGAGTTGTACCAGAGGAAGAGGTCCACGCCTTTCTGCTTGCCGTACCGGGCCAGTTCCTCCACCTTGGGATAGCCAATCTGTGTGTCCCACAGCGCATCGACGAGCACGGTCTGATAGCCCATGGCGGCAGCGAAGTCGATGTAGCGCTTCTGCTCGTTAAAGTTGCACGACCAGTCCATGCCGATGATCCAGCTCCAGGTGCCCTTGCCGTACTCGTAGGTCTTCGAAGCCTCGTACTTCGGCGCAACGACGTCGAAGGGAACGGTGGTCTCGACGATGGGTTTCAGGGTCGTGCCCACGGTGACGGTGCGCCAGGGGGTGTCGCCCGGCAAAGCGAGGGCGGGGTTGGCGGAACCCTGTCCGTTCATCTCCTCCGGCATGGGGTTGGCAATCTGATAACCGCCCTCGGCCTTGTCGGCCAGGCGGCAAGCCGCATAGCCGGCATCGGTGCCGGTCTCGGAAAGGAGAATCCAGCCGTCGGCGCCGTTACGGAACAGGCAGGGGAAGGTGTAGCCGAGAGGGCTGCGCTGAGTGCCTACGGGCACGTCGAGGGCATAGTTGGTCTCGTAGCTCGGGGCGGTGCGGGCAAAGCCCGACATCGGCCGCATCTGCGGACAGAGGAACGAGGTCGCTCCCTCGGGCAGCTGGTAGGAAGTGGCTTCCTCCTTCACCACCAGGCAACGGGTGTCGCCCTGCGCGTAGACATGATAGCGGAAGGCGATGTCGTTGTCGCTCACCTGGAAGATGACGTCGTAGATTTTCTTGCCGTCCTTGGAGAATGTCAGCACCTGCCTGTTGGCGCTGTAGTCCACCTGGCTCTTCTTGATGCGGTCGAGCCGATAGCTGTCGGTTACGGACTCGGGCTCGGAAGCTCCGGTCAGGGTCATACCCCGGGTGAAGTCGCCGATGTTGGTGTTCAGGCCAAGGGCCGAAGGCAGGAGGAAAGTCTTGCCTTCGAGACTCACCGCATAGCTGGGCTGGCCGTCGTTGTCGTTCACTGTCACTACGAGAAGGCCGTTGGGGCTCTTCACTTGCGTCTCCATTGCGCCGGCGGGCAAAAGCGTCATCGCCAAAGCGGCACAAACTGTCAGTTTCTTTGTCATATCGTTAAAAAAATGGTGTTTTTACTTGGCCGGCGTGTCGAGCGTGTAGCGGCTCAGGAACCGCCAGATGACATCGCTCTCATTGAAGGTGTCGGTGTTCTTGTACTCGTGCCCCCAGTTGTCGAGCGAGTAGTAGTCGAACTCATAGCCGCCCTTGAGGGGCAGATAATGGCGACGGGTGTAGACGCCTTCCTTCTCCTCGACGACGGGCTGCGGATTGGCGCCGATGGCCTCCACCCAGTTGTCGATGAGGGGCTGCAGGTTGGCATAGGTGACGAAGCCGTCGTGCTTGCCGTGGATGTGCATGATGGGCACGCGGCGCCGGCTGGTGTAGACGGGCCTGTACTCGTTGAGCCGATAACCGCTGGCCGAGGCGAAAGCGGCAAAGACGTCGCTGGCCACGTTGATGCAGTGATAGGTCATCATGCCTCCGAGCGAGAATCCGCAGAGGTACACGCGCTTGCGGTCTATGCCGTAACGGTCGCTCATACAGTCGATGATGGCCTTGAAGAAGTCCACATCGTCGTCGGTCATGCCGTTGGCATCCCAGCCCGTGTTGCCGCCGCCGCCGAGCTCGGGGCGAACCAGTCCGTCGGGACAAGCCACGATGAAGCGCGCTGTGTCGGCCTGCGTCTCGAAATGCGTGCATTGGGCCATGGCCAGGCCGTTGCCCCACCGGCCGTGCAGGGTGATGAGGAGCGGACGCCCCTTCTCAATGTCCTGAGGCACATAGACGGGACAGGTGCGGTCCGTGCCGTTGACGTTGAGCGTGATCGGGAAACCGCCATACCGGGCAGCGGCCTTGTCTGCCTTGATCACGTACGTCTTGCCCGGCGCAGTCTGCAGGTCGTATTCGTAGACGGTCGGGATGTCGGCCTTGACGCCCCAGCCGACACGCGGCTGCTGCAGCGGCTGCTTGACTACGGCCGAGGCGAGCAAGTCATTGGGACAAGCGCCCTGGGCCGTCTTCAGCCCCTTGGCCTTCAGCGGGACATACGAGCGGAGACGCACCGTGCCGCCGATGGTGGAATGAATGCGGGCCACGTCGAGGCGGCCGTCGCTCCATGTCATGTCGACCACGAAACCGCCGCGTGCAGCCAGGCCCTTGACCTCGCCCTCAGCCCAGGCGTCGGGCAAAGCAGGCAGGAAATGCACGGCTCCGTCGTGGCTCTGCAGAAGCATCTCGGCAATGCCGGCCGTCACGCCGAAGTTGCCATCAATCTGGAAAGGCGGATGGGCATCGAAGAGGTTGGGATAGGTACGGCCGTCGGCACGTGCGGAGGCCCACTCGTTCTTGGAGACGGGCAGGAGATGCAGCATGTTGCTGATGATGCGGAAAGCGTGGTTGCCGTCGAGCATGCGCGCCCAGAAGTTGGTCTTCCAGCCAAGGCTCCAGCCCGTGGCCATATCGCCACGCTGCTTCAGCGTGTTGGCAGCGGCATGGAACAGCTCGGGGTGCGTGAACGGCGAAATCTGGTTGGACGGATACAAGCCGTAGAGATGGGAGATGTGCCGATGGTCGTTCTTCGGGTCGTCGGCATCGACAAGCCATTCCTGCAGCTGTCCGTACTTGCCTATCTGCATGGGCGGAATACGGTCCAGCAGCGCCTGCATGTCCCGGCGCTCGGCAGCATCGACATCCAGTATCTCGGAAGCCCGGACGGCATTGGACAGGACGTCGAAGGCAATCTGGTTGTCCATGGTGCACCCTGCGGTGACGGCTGTGCTCTTTCCCACCGGACCTTGTTCGGGACTGACTGAGGGCACGGTCACCTTCCACCCGGTGCCGGGGAGCGGCTGCATATAGTCGAGGTAGAACTCGGCAGCGCCCTTCAGGACGGGATACCACTGCTCGAGGAAGGCCTTGTCGCCCGTGTAGAGATAGTGTTGCCACAGATGGGTGGAGAGCCAGGCGCCGCCGTTGGGGAACATGCCCCACTGCGCGCCGTCGACGGGTCCGGCTATGCGCCAAAGGTCGGTGTTGTGATGCGCCATCCAGCCCCTGCAACCATACATCTCGCGGGCCGTCGTGGCGCCCGTCTCGCTCAGGTCCTTGACAAGCGAGAAGAGCGGTCCGGTGGTTTGACCCAGACGAGTGACCTCGGCCGGCCAGTAGTTCATCTCGGTGTTGATGTTGATGGTGTATTTGCTGTCCCACGGAGCAGTGAGGTTGTTGTTCCACACTCCCTGCAGGTTGGCGGCCTGTCCGCCGGGCTGCGAGGAAGAGATGAGCAGATAGCGCCCGTAGTTGAACATCAGAGCGACCATGGCCATGTCTTTGCTCCCCACGAAACTGTCGAGCCGCCGGTCGGTGGGTAACTGCGAATTGGCATCGGTCGGAAGGGTCAGACTGACGGTGCCGAACTGCTTCTGATAGGCCGACACATGGCGTTTCTGCAATCGGGAGAAGCTGAAACTGCGCGCCTTGTCCAGACAGTCGGCATTCTTCTGCGAGGCGTCGCCCGACACGTCGTGGTAGTTGACGAAGTTGGTGGCGGCGCTGATGATGATGGTGGCTTCGGTGGCATTGGTCACGGACGCTTGGGGCTTTGTCCCCCTGGCTTCGTCGCCATCGGTCATCTGCACCTCGCCGTCCGTCCTCACCTCTGCCACGCATTCGGCCGTGAGCGCTGCCTTGATGCCCTCCTGGTCCTGCCCTTTGACCGTCAGCACCAAGCTGCCGTCTTTGGCCGAGACCCGATGCTCGAACGGGGCGTCGAGGCGGAAAGCGAACGACAGCCGGCCCTTCTTGCTGGCCTTGATGTGACACACCACCACGCCGTCGGCCAACGAGGCGAATGCGGTGCGCTCGTACTCGACGCCGCCCAGGGTGAAGGCGGTACGGGAAAGAGCCGTCTGCAAGTCCAGTTCGCGGCAGTAGTGCGAGGGCTCGCCCTCCGCCGTCATGCTGATGTGCAAGTTGGCCATCGGCAGGAAACGCATGCCGTGGGGACCGGGGAAGAAATTGCGGTTGATGACATCTGCCGCCTTGTTCTCCTGGCCCTCGAATATCAGCCGGCGAACCTCGGGCAGCAAGGCCAAGGACTTGTCGCTGTTGTTGTTGTGCGGTCCGCCGCTCCAGAATGTCTCCTCGTTGAGCTGAATCGTTTCGTCCTGCACGCCGCCGAAGACCATCGCCCCCATGTGGGAGTTGCCTATGGGCAGCGCCTCGAGCCAATGCCCGGCTGGAGCATCGTACCACAACCTGGTCGACTGGTCCGACACGGCCTCCCCTGCCGACACGGCCGACACAAGACTAAAGCCCATCAGGGCGGCCACAAGCCATCGTCTGTTCGTTTTCATTATGTGTGTGTTGTCAAAAGATTACTATCGACTCGCAAAGATACATATTAAAAGTGAATTGTCTCTACTTTGTCATGTATTTTTTGCCGTCTTTGATGAAAATTGACCCGGAAGAAGGCGCTCCGACCCGATTGCCGTTCAAATTGTAGACAAGCCCCGTGTCGCTGCCGTCGGCATCGATGAGGCGGAGGCCCGTGACGTTGACGCCCTTGGCAAATACGGGCTGAAGCGTGACCATATCGTCGGGCATGGTAAAGGTCAGACGGGTGTTGCCGTCGGCCAAGGTCTCGAGGCTTATCGTGTTGGCCATCGTGAAGTTGACGCCGTTGACGACCTTGAGCGACTCCAGTCCGTAGCCGTCGTCGGCCCGGACGGTCAAGGTCACGGTGTCGCCTTCTGCGGCTTCGTTGACGTCGGGCGTGATGCTGCCGTAGGAAGCCGGGCGGACGGTAATGAGGAACTTCTCGGCCTCACAGTCGGCCGGAGTGTAGACAATCTGGTCGATGTACATGGATATTCCGGCAGCGTTGATGAGGATGATGCTGTTGTCGCCGGCCTTCAGATTGACGTCGGTGCTGACCTTGCGCCACTCGTTCTGGGCCGTCTTCTGAATCATGAGCTTCTTGTTGACGCCATTGATTTTGGCTGTCAGACGACCAAGCTTGTTGGTGTTCATATAGCGGACGGTGAGGCGATAGCTGCCGGCCTCGGCCACGCTGAACGTGTGGCGCAACGAACCCGTCGTGTTGGTGCCCATCTCCATAAAGCCGTTGCCGGAATGGCCCTTGACGGAAGGATGCGAGTAGTACGGACCCGTGACGCAACTCGTCACGTTCTTGTAGTCCATGTCTTCGGCCTCGATGACGACCTCGCCGTGGTAAGCCTGCGGCTGTTGCGGAAGCGGGAGGGCCGTAATGGGGATGGCATCGGTGGCCGTACGGCTGCAAGTGCCGCTGCAGTTGACCCGCAGGTCGACGCCGCCCCGATGATTGACCTCAAGGGTGTAGGTCCCGTCGGCGGCAGAATAAGTGGCCGTTACGGTTCCCTCGGCCGTCGAGTGCCTGGTGAACGTGTAGCTCGGCTCGGACGTCACGCCGTAGATGACAATCCGCTGGGTGGCCACGTCGGTCGTGTCCGTGCGGTAGTTGTTCATGTAGAAGTCGATGTGGTCGGCGTACTCGCGTACGATGCCGCTGTTGAGCATGCTGTAGATGAGCTTCATCTCGGAGCAGGTGTTGTACTTCAACGGAATCATCGCGGCCGACGTCCTGTTCTTGCTCAGATAGGTGAAAGGCATGTAGGTGACCAGCTGATTGCGGAAACGGTTGACGTACAGCGAGCCCGTCGACACCTGCGCGTACTTGGCGTTGAAGTCGGAGGTCTTCTTGGCTGTCGTGCTCCAGCGTGTGGTGTAGCTGGACCGCTTGACCTGCAGAGGGATGGTCTTGGCCAGGGAGTCGTAAAGCTGCGGCACGATGGGGATGGCGCCATAGCGGCCCGTCGACTTGAAGTAGCAGTGGTTGTTCATGAAGTGGCCGTCGCCGGAATTGGTCGGGTCGGTCTGCTTGTACACGCCGTCGTAGAGGTCAGCCCACGAGCCGTACTTCTCTTCGTCGCTGCCCGAGGTCTTGTCGCTGACGACCACAATCCTGGTCTTCCTCACCACTTCCTCGCGGGTCGGAATGTAGATGGTGCCGTCGAGGACCTTGCGGTACATGTCGTACCAGGCACCCTCGAAACCGGGGAAATAGGCCCAGTTGCGCCGCTGGTAGCCGTCGACGGTCGTGCGACCAATCTCCTTGAAGTCCTCGGTGGGAATCGTCTCGGGTCCGTCCCACACGGCGCCACCATTGACGGCCATCTGCTCCATCACCGTGCCGATGCCGGCGGCAATGGGATAGGTGGCGGTGTTCTGGCCCACGATGCAATCCATGGCGCCGTTCCAGCCGCAGTTGTCGTAACGCACGCCGTAGTTCTTGGCAAGGCCGGCAACGAACGGTCCGAAGCAGACGCTCTCGGCATTGTAGAAGCACCAGGGCTGCGTGTATTTGTACAGCCAAAGGATGGCCTCGGGATACTGCTGACAGGCTTTCATCAGGTCGCTGTTGCGCTTCATCATGCCCACCGGCGAAAGGCCGTGACTCCATATATTGCCGCAGAAGGAGACGGTCAGAAAACCGCCGTAGCGGTGTGACATCTCGACGAGCTTGGCAAAGAGTGCTATCTGGTCGGTCTGCGTGGCGGAGTAAAGCGCGTCTTCGTCAAAGCCCCAGAACTGCTCGGCGAAGTTCCAGCCCAGGAAGTTGGGAAAACGCCTGAACATGTACTCGAACGACTCGAGGTCGTCGCACTGCAAGTGGGTGTGGCCGCCTGATGCCGGCTGGCACGTGAACCACAGGCCGTTCTGCTGGCACACCGTGCCCCAGGAGCGGTAGGTGCGCATGGCGTTCTGCGGCATCAGGTAGACGGCGCGGTCCTTGTCGTACTGGCAGGACAAGGACAGGTTCATGCACACGTAGGGCTTGATGTCGTCCGGAATCAGGTCGATGATCTTCTGCGGGTCGGCGGCGTTCCACACATCGATGTGTATCATCCAAAGGGGATGCTGGTTGTCGATGGGACGGCGCTGCTGGGCGCTCATGCTGCCGACGAAAAGCGAACACTGCAAGGCCAGCACGGCGAGGAATAAGAATATGCGTTTCATAAGAAATCCGGTTTTGTCTGTTGTCATTCGTTTGTCATCCGTTTGTCATTCGTTCCATTATTTGGCGAACTGCCACCAGTCGAAGGTAAAGAGCTTGCCGCCCTTGTTGCCCTTGAACACGAAGTAAAGGTCGTGCTTACCGGTAACGGGCGAGGCAACTGCCGCAGTGAGGGTCTGCCACTTCTCCCAGCCGCCGGTGTGGGGAACGGCGAGCGAAGCCACCAACGTGCCGTCCAGGGCGTCGGCATGTACTTCGACCGTACCGCCCTGCAAGGCGCTGGCCACTGCAGCCGTGAACTGCCGCGGACCGGCAGCGCCGAAGTCTACCTCACGCACCTTGATAAAGTCGCCCGTATTGATCTCGGAAATATACACGCCCGTCTCGTCGTTCCACTCTGACTTCACGCCCTTGGAATCGGCGATGGTCTCTGCCTCGGTGCGCTGATAGGGGTCGAGCGTGCCGACGGGTTTCACGCCCTCACGCGTGTGGTGGATGATGGGGAATGTGCCGTCGTCGTTGAACTTGAACTCCTCGACAGCCACGCTGCGGCCGAAGCCTCCGCCCAACTTGCCGGTATGATAGACGAAATAGGATTTGCCCTTGAAGTCCACCACGCCGCAGTGGTTGGTGAACGAGCCCGTGTTCTCCAGCGGCATTATCTCGCCCACGTACTTCCAGGGTCCGAGGGGCTTCTTGCTCATGGAGTAAGCGATGTGTTCGGGCACGCCGCCAGCGGCATAGAGCAGGTAGTAGTTCTTGTCGCGCTTCATCAGCCAGGGACCTTCGGTGTAGTTGTCCCGGTACTTCACGGTCGAATCGCGCTTTTCGATGTCGGGTGCGCCAAAGCCTTCGACGGTCTGAGTGATCATGCCCACCTCGCCTTTGTCGTCCACCTTTTCCTTGTCTTTCACTCCGCCCTTCAGGCTTATCATGTCTTCGTTCAGCCGGGCATAGTAGAGACGCGGATTGCCCCAGTAGAGGTAAGCCTGGCCGTCGGTGTCGATGAAGACGGTCGGGTCGATATTGTCCCACTTGCCGTTGTCGAAGAGCGGTTTGCCGATGGCGTCCCGGAACGGCCCTGTCGGAGTGTCGCCCACAGCCACGCCTATGGCCATGCCGCCGCTCAACTTGGAGTGGGCGCAGACGTACCAGTAGTACTTGCGGTTGCGCTCGATGGTCTGCGAAGCCCAGGCCCTGCCGTCAGCCCAGGAGAAGGACGAAAGGTTGAGCGGAGCGCCATGGTCGGTCCAGTTGACCATGTCGGACGACGAGTAGACGCGCCATTCGTTCATCCAGAAGAAATCGGCACCGTCCTCGTCGTGTCCGGCGTAGATATACATGCGGTCGCCTGCCACCATAGGTGCAGGGTCGCCGGTCAGCTGTGTCTGTACGATGGGGTTCTGTGCCAGGGCACATACCGGTGCACACATCACGATACCGGCAACTAAATTAGATTTCCAGTTCATAGGATTATGGTATTATATTTTTACTTTTTTGCCACTTTTGCTTTTTTGCCGCTTTTGCTTTTTGTCGCTGAAGCTTTTTGCCGCTGAAGCTCATTTTTGCCGCTGAAGCTCTTTTGCCACCGAAGCTTTTTTGACACCGAAGCTTTTTTTGCCGCTGAAGCTCATTCCTTACGGGACAGACAAGAGACCGTTTTCTTAAGGCCACACGCCAAGAGGCCCGCAAGCAAGTGGCACAAAGGTAGACAAGAACCCGCCAACGGGCAAGGTCATGTATCGAAATTCATGTATCATGTATCGAAAATGTAAGTATCCTGTTCCATTTCCGACAACGCATGTAACAGAAAATGGAAGCCTCTGCCCTATCGCAAGACTTCCATTAAGACTGTTTATTGGGGAATGGGGTTTTGTTTCGGAATGAGGGTTTTGTTTCGGAATGAGGACCAGCCGGACCATTACAGCCGGACGGGCTTACCACTTGAGCTGAGAGGCCTCGAGATGGCTGCCGTGGCCCAGGAAGAGAGTGGCCAGGCGTTCGAATTGGGGCACGTCGCCCGTGGTGAAGTAGCGGACGCTGCCGCCCTTCGACAGACGCGTGTCCATCTCCGGATGGCGCTGCAGATAGTCACGCAGACTGTAGCTGACGGGCTTGCCCTGGGCCATGAGGACAATTTCGGGATGGTCGAGTTCCTGCAGGACCTGCTGGATGAGCGAGGTGATGAGCGGATAGTGCGTGCAGCCCAGGATGATGGTGTCGATGTCGGGGTCTTCGGCCAACAGGGCGGTGAGGTCCCGCTTCACCTCGGCATAGAGCTCGGGCGAGGTCAACTGTCCCGACTCGATGAGGGGCACCCACTTCGGACAGGCCCGCGAGGTCAGGACAATGGGCAAACGGCCGACGCTGCACGATTTGGCCAACTCCATGTCGTACGACCGTGACGAAACCGTGGCGCGAGTGGCCAGCAGACCGATATGACCGGAATAGGTGAGCTGACCGACACGCTCAACGGTGGGTCGGACCACACCCAGCACACGTCGCGACGGGTCGGACATGTGGGGCAGTTCGTTCTGCTGAATGTTGCGCAGGGCCTTGGCCGACGCCGTGTTGCAGGCCAGGATGACCAATGGGCAGCCCATGTCGAACAGCCGGCGCACGGCCTGCAGCGTAAAGTCGAAAACCTCCTCAAAAGTACGGTCGCCATAGGGCGCACGCGCATTGTCGCCCAGGAAGACATAATCGTACTGGGGCAACAGATGCCGTATCTCGCGGAAGATGCTCAATCCGCCGAAACCGCTGTCGAAAATACCGATGGGTGTCATACTCGCCTATTTCTCTGTCCGGAACGGGAATTGCCGGCCGCGTTTACTACCAGGGGCCGGCTTGTCCTCTTCCGGTCGCAAAGTTAGACAAAAATATTGAATGGCGGACAAAATTACTGCGAAAAATTATCTTTTCCCATCTGATATTTCTTTGGCGTCGTACCAAATTGTTGCTTAAATAGGGTTGTAAAATTGTTGGAGCTAGAGAATCCGGTCTTGTAAGCGACCTCCGACACATTACTGTAGCCCTCCCTGAACATACTTGCCGCACGGTCAAGACGACGTCTGCGCAAATAGTCATTAGGAGTCATTCCTGTCAGCGATTTCACCTTTTGATAGAATACCGTCCGACCCAACTGCATCGCATCAGCCATATCATCGACGGACAAACCTGAATCACCAAGGTGAAGCTCAATCCAAGTATCGAAAACAGAAAGGAACTTGCCATCGATTTCTTCCTTAATCACTTTTGGCAGAACCGGTTGTTCGTGCAGCTCAGTTGCAAATTTCTTACGCAGCATATCGCGCTTCCCAATCAACGATATACATGTTGACACCAACACTTCGTTTTCGAAAGGCTTTGTCAGATAGGCATCGGCCCCAGCATCCAGTCCTTTAGACTCTGTCTGTGCGTCAGAGACAGCTGTCAGCATGATGACGGGGATATCCTGGAAACGCGGATCGGCATTGATTTTTTTGGTCAACTCATATCCATCCATCATAGGCATCATTACATCTGTGATGACAAGGTCCACATCCTGTTTCTCCAACTGCTGCCAGGCTTCACTACCATTGAGAGCAGTCACAACATGGAAATAGGGGCTCATCAAATCTTTGATATATTTCAATACCTCTACATCGTCCTCTACGATTAAAATACTACGATTATTGAGCGGCTTTGGCGGCATTTCCTGATATTCTGTAGGGATAGACAGAACGTCCTTCTCTGCTTGTTCTCGGATGAGAACACTGTCTGCCCGCAAAAAGTCGTCAGGTGAGTATATCGACTTATCCGTCGGCATCACTACGGTAAAAACAGAGCCTTGGGGCTCGTTTTCTGCGAACGAGATGTGTCCATGGTGGACCTCGACAAGTTCTTTGGTCAAGTTCAAACCAATACCGATGCTGTCCCCACGAAATGTGCTTTGCACAAAACGTTGGAAAAGTTCGCCTTGCTTCTCCTTGGGAACACCCACTCCTGTATCTATCACACTGAAGGAAAACTGCCGAAGTTGCTCGTCAATGTGTATTCGCATTGTAACGTCTCCTCCGGATGGTGTGTATTTAAACGCATTGCTCAGCAAATTGTAAGCAATCTTGTCAATATGGGCACGATCTACAAATACATCATATGACTTTACCTGAGGCAGAAACACATAATGTATATGCTTGTTGTCGGCCACATCCATAAAACCGTCGAATATATTGCGAAGGAAAGCGATAATGTCCGTCTCCTGCAAAGCCAACTGCAACCTGCCCTTCTCCATCTTTCGGAATTCCAGCAACTGATTGACAAGGCGCATCATCCTACTCTCACTTCTTACTATATTAGAAATGGGGCGTTTGATATCTTCTGGCAGATTCTTCGACTGCCTAATCCTGTCTATCGAGCCATGTATGATGGTCAATGGTGTGCGGAACTCGTGCGAGATATTCGTAAAGAAACGCAACTTGAAATCTGTCATCTGTTTCTCTATTGCCACCATCTGCCGCAAGCGGTAAACGGTGCGCAACTGACGAAAGACGACACAACCGACAACAACCGACAACAGCACATAGATAACCCATGCCCACCATGACAACCATAGCGGAGGTGCTATATCTATATCCAACATATAGGTATCTGCCACCTGGCCGCCATCGCGCGAAGCATTGACATGCAAGCGATAATGTCCATACGGCAAATTTCGATAGGTGGCTTGACTGGCAACTGATGGCTGACTACACTGTCGGTCGTAGCCCTCTAGCCAATAACTGTAGATGGTTTTACTGCCAGCACAGTAGTTGAAATCCGAAAATTGGAAGGTCAGCGAATTTTCGCCATTGTGCAATTTCAATTCGCCTCCATTTGCCGGAATGCGTCGTTGTCCCACATCTTCCCACTGCTGCATATTGACACCATTGATAAACACGTCTGTAACGGTCAGGTAACGGTGTTTAGGTTCAGTGGATGTCTGAAGGCCTGGAATGGGCAATGGCGTATATACAGCTATACCGCCCGAAGTTCCAAAAGCCAGTCGTCCGTCCTGCAACTGACAAGCGGTGCGATCGGTATGGAAATTAAAGGATGGAGTGTCGTCTGTCGCCATATTATGAATAATACCCGTCGACGAATCATAGCGAGATATGCCTTGCTGAGTTGCTATCCAGACAACTCCAAGATTGTCCTCCACAGTGGAAGCCACCATATCGTTAATCAAACCGTCAGCCGTACTGATGTGATGAAATAAAGTATCGGAAGATGTGTTTGTGTCCTCGGCAGTTGAATAATAGGTATTGTCATAAACAAAGACGCCCTTACCCGCTGTGGCTATCCAAACCTGATGGCGGCTGTCCTCCATGATATGAACGACGTCGTTAACCCCCGTCCGGCTACCACTAGGATTATACTGCCGATAAGCCTCAGGGTTACTCAGCAATTCGTCAGGGTCAAAAGTATATAGGTACGACTGACTACCTGCCCAAATGTGGCCACGATGGTCAACTGCAAGTGCAGAATACTGACTGGCTGGAAGGAAGTGGCGGAACCGAATATCACCCCTTGCATAGTCGCCTAAAGCCACATCCAACTGCCCATTCTGCGTCGCCAACCATATACGTCCTTTTGTGTCGCATACTACGCTGTTCACTTTGTTGTCAGACAGTGCGGTTGTGTCGGCTGCTTCTGCTGCATACCACCGATAACCCACATGTACGCCCTTGGTGCGACTGCCTAACCACAGTCGGTGATCATGGTCCTCACAACCCGAAAGGATAACATCACCATCCATAGTGGTACGTTGCAATATACCTTGTCCGGACTTTAGGTGCACCAGCTCACCTGTGTTGCCCGAAGCATAACCGGTACCATCATGGAGTTGAAAGAGAGCCTTGACAAAATTGGCGGGGTCTTCACGGCTACCAGTGCTGATGTCAAACATCTCACAGACCCGCTGATCTATTGACAAACAAGCAGCACCCATATACTCTTGTAATGCCCATATATTACCTTGATGGTCCGGACAAATCTTAAGTATGAAATCTGTTTGTATGACGCCATCGCTCTTCCTAATATACTCTGTCGAACCCGTCTGCTTGTCATAGACTGCAATACCTCGCCCATACGACGACACCCAAACTAAACTGCCTTGCGTGACCGCAGAGTAACGCAACACATAGTGTGACTTCGGCTGCACTTCGTCACTAACCCTAATCTTATAGCTTTTGCCGGTCTTTATCTCGTGATAGAACAACAAGTCTTGACCAAGTATGTCAATAGGATTCCCTTGATTGTCGTAGAATACTCTCCGCGCAGGCCACACTTCTTCGGGAACTGGCTGAGCACTGTCATAGTAAGTACACGCAAACTGCCGTTTGTCGCAACTGATACAGACCCCTTCACGTCGATCATTGTAAAGCCAAAGTCTTTGGCGCGAGTCAATAGAAATACGATTGTACCCCTTTAGCCTTTCTTGCTCCACCGGGAAAAGTATAAAACATCCTTGATGGGTGTCAAAGAGCGTACAATATTCTCCTTGCACTCTCACCACCAAAAGTCCCTCCTTCCAATTTAATATATCACGTATGTGGTTATCGTAAAGCAAAGGCTCCGTCTTCTCAGAGTAAATATTGAAAGTATAACCATTATAACGCAATAGGCCGTTGGTGGTTCCAAACCACATATATCCCATATCGTCTTGCGCTATGGAACGGATATCAATAGACGGCAAGCCCATATCCGCGCCCACTATATATGAGCGCACACTAATAGCTTCGGCATTGACTATGCAAAGCATCAAAGCAAGTGCTAACTTCAGTCGTTTCTTCTTCATATCGGCGCAAAGATACAAAACAATAGGAAAAATCCGTACAAATCGTTCATTTTTTGTACAAATCGGATGTTTTGCCCCATTATTAGCCTCTAACTTTGCACCCAGAAACCATAAAAACAGACAAATCGTGACACACAATCTGCTTCCATTGGCAAAACTAGCCACTTTTGTGACTCTGGCCTTGATTCCTCTCTTTGCGAGAGGACAAGACAATGTATCTTGTACCCTCCAAAGCAATCGGATTGCGATTCTTAACAACGGAATCCTTGAGGTTAAAATAAATGCGAAAGGACATGTCTACTCTTTTAAATATAACAATACAGATATGCTCGGAACGAATGGAGAGTTCTATTTCAGTTCACAGGAAGGAACAGACGCCGAGCATACATCCGGCACAGAACTGAAAGCCAACAAGGCCAGAATAGTAGCTTCTACCACAGACTACGCCGAGGTAATATACTCCTGCGACACTGCCCGTATTGTCAAGCAACAGGGTTTCATACTCCGCAAAGGTGACAGCAATCTCTATACTTACATTATAATGCAAGGATCTTCTACCCCAATGATACTGGAAGAAGCACGTATGACATATCGGGTATCGGATACGTTCTTAGACGCCTATGTCAGCGAACAGCAACAGGGGATGATGCCGAGTGTAAAGCAAATGAATGCCTTGTCCGACAAAGACAAGATACAAGATGCAACATACTATCTGCCCGACAGTACCATATATACCAAATATGACAATGCCGCCTATCTGAAAGATGTTCCGACATATGGGGTAATGAACACAGACGGCAATATGGGCGTTTGGGCCATACAAGCCAGCACAGAATATGTCAATGGCGGACCCTTGCGACAAGACCTCACCGTACACATGGATGCCAAGTCGCCAGTTATCTGCCAGTACTTTCAAGGCTGTCATTTCGGTGGTGCTTTACTTCAGTTCAATAAAGGTGATGTGAAGATGTTCGGGCCTTTTGCCTTGTACTGCAACAAGGGCAACCGTGATGAGATGATTGCAGATGCAAAAGAAGTGGCCGCAAAAGAGGTTGCTGCATGGCCTTACACCTGGTTGGCCAACGAAAACTACCCATTGAATCGAGCTACAGTCACGGGCAAAATCAACCTCACCAACTATGTCTCAATACCGAAGATGCAGGTGGTTCTGGGCGAGGCTGGCGTGGACCCCTATATGCAGACGCGTGGCTATGCTTTTTGGGCAGAAACAAACAGCGACGGCTCTTTCACTATCTGCAATGTGCGCAAAGGCCGTTACTCTCTGCACGTCTATGCCATGGAGGGAGAAATTACCGACATGCTTGAGCGAACAGACATTATTGTCAGCGAAGACACACAGGACATAGGGACCATCGACTGGACTCCAATCCGTTACGAACAGTTGTTGTGGCGCATAGGAGAAAACGACCGACTGTCAGACGGTTTCTACCTGAGCGACCATAAGAGATCTTACTGCGTGTTTGAAGAAAGTCCGGCAAATCTCGATTTTACCATCGGCACTAGCAGCGAATCTTCCGATTGGTACTATGCCCAAACCAAAGCCGGCACATGGACCATTCACTTCTCACTCGACAAAAAGCCGACATCCAAGTGCTACCTAACCGCCTCTGTAGCGGCCGCCGCCCGTCAACCCAGCATAAAAATACTGGTCAATGGCAGGCAGTTGACTACTAAGCAAATGGATACCAACGACGGAAGTATATACCGCTCTGCCATACGCAGCGGCCGACACAATGTATACACCTTCGACGTACTGGCCGCCATCCTGAAAGAGGGTCAGAACACCATTGCCTTGACGCTCGACCGTGCATCTACCGGCTGTGGCGTGATGTGGGATTGCATCAAACTGGAGACTGGCGATAAAGTAACTACCGAGATAAGCAAAGCTCCGCGTATAGATTACGGCGAAAAAGCTAGTGCAGAGTTCTATGACCTACAAGGCCGGCTCGTGGGGAGTCCCGCAAAAGGGCCTTACATCTCCGACAAGAAAATTATTTTTATCAAATAACCAATTTATCAACAATTAAAACAAACAGAACTATGAAGAACTTTATGCTTATTGTTGCATCCTTGCTGATGCCTATGTATGCAACCACAGTATTTGCACAGGATACAGATCCTACGCACGTGTACATTGACGAGACAAAAACTTGGGTCTTCGACGACCTCGCCCCCATCAACAATGGCGACAACATCTTCGAAAACGAGACATCAGAATGGGAAGGTCTCTACTTCAAACTGTTCAGCGGCCACAAGTTCCAGGGCTATAGCGGCAACTGGAGCGGCACTTTCAGCGATGGCACAGAATGGAAGACCTCTTGCCGTATACGCACCCAGAACATTGTCGATTTCCTTTGCGACTCACATATAGCAAGAGCTTGGTCCAACGTCACCAGATATACGGACCGCTGCATAGCCCTACAGACGAAAGTGGCTGGAACTCTCTATGTTGCCTTCGCATCAGTCTACGAGAAAGCAGGTCAATACATGGACCTTTACAACCGTCAGACATTGGTCGATGCCAAGGAGTTGGCAGAGAAAAATGTCATGCAGGAACTGAAAGCGCATACAGATGTGATTGACGAAGACGGAAAGGGCAAGATGATTGGCGGCGTCTTCTATATCGTTCCCGAGCAACAGGTATGGATATATGCTATTCGCTTTGTTGCAGACAGCAACACTGCTATTGACGAAGTAAATGCAAATACCTCCGGCAATGGAAATTGCTACAACCTCATAGGCCAAGAGATTGTCAAGCCAGCCAAAGGTCTTTATATCAAAGACGGCAAGAAATATATTGTTCGATAACACATTCATTCTATAGAGTCCATGATTATGCTCAAACCAAAGACATTGCTTTTGGCAGTTATTGCCGCGGCAGGATTCTTCTGTGCTTGCGATAGCGAATCTATAGAAGGAGACGCAGAGTACTTCCGCCGGGGAGCCTTCGAGGAAACTGTTGATGGCACGCGTATGGTATTCGTCCAAACGGGTGAAGCCAATGAGGTATTGTTCACCTGGGACCGCATCAACAAGAACTACCTCATCAACGAGTTTGCTACAATCTCAACCCGCACCTACACCTACAGCGGCGACATCACAGTCCCTGCCACCGTGCAGCATGACGGCGTGACTTATACCGTGACCGGCATTGATGACTACGTGTTTATGCTGAACACAAAGCTGACCAGCATCGTGGTATCGGAAGGCATCAGGACATGGGGAAAGGACGAACTCGTGGGCAGTATTGCCAATCTTACCAAGGTCTATCTACCCTCAACATTGGAGAACGTGACGGATATTCCCTACGGAATGTTTGCCAAATGCAGTAAAATGACATCCGTTCACCTACCCAACGTTACAGCTATCGGCGACAGTGCCTTTGCCTCCTGTCTAAAACTGACAGATATCAACATCCCGGAAGGCTGTGTCTCTCTAGGACGCTTCGCCTTTGCCCGCAACACAGCACTGGAACAACTGACACTGCCATCCTCTCTGCAAACTATCGGAGAGAACTGTTTCGGTGCTTGCAACAAACTCAAAACGCTCCATGTGCGAGCCACTACACCGCCTGTATTGGAAACGAATCTACCTAAAGCTACTGAAGCCACGCTGTATGTTCCCACAGGTTGTTACGACATCTACGCAGCCGATAAGGAATGGGGCCAATTTATGGAAATCATAGAAGAGGACTGAAAATATGAAACACAATATAATAAAATCTATTCTATCTTTTCTGTGTCTGACCAGTATGGTAGTCAATGTCCAGGCACAGGAATCTCGCGAAGTGACTGGCACCGTCACCGACATCAATGGAGAGCCTCTCATTGGTGCCACCGTAATGGGGCAAAAAGAGAAAGTCGGCACTATCACTGATTTTGACGGCAATTTCTCGCTCAACATTGCGCGCACAGAAAAGAATCTGACGGTAACGTATGTAGGTTACACCACAAAGACCCTACCCATAGGCGATGGCCGTGCCCTAAAGATCAAGTTAACAGAACAGGCCAACTTGCTTGATGAGATGGTGGTCATCGGTTACGGCGCCGTAAAGAAAGGCTCTGTGACAGCTTCCGTTTCGAGTGTAAAGGGGGAAGACCTGGAGCGCAGACCTGTAGCCAATGTCGCCTCTGCCCTACAAGGCGAACTGGCCGGTGTAGAGGTCAGAAGCACCACGGGTATGCCAGGTGCCAGTGTCGACATCAAAGTGCGAGGAGCCACAAGCATCAACGAGAGCGCGTCATCGGCTCCGCTTTACGTCGTTGACGGCGTACCTATGGACGAGACGTTCGAACTCTCTCAGCTCAATGCCAACGACATACAAAGCATCGAGGTTCTGAAAGACGCCTCCTCATCGGCCATCTACGGCAGCCGTGGAGCCAATGGCGTAGTAATCATTACCTCTAAACGGGGTGATGACTCAGGCAAACCTCAATTGCGATTCAATGCCTCGTTTGGCCTGCAACAAGCCGAACACAAGATGGACATCATGAGTCCCACCGAGTGGATTGCCTGGCGCACTAGATGCAACAACGCACAGTACATTGCCCGTTTCGCAAACAAAGGGGCAAAAGTCACTGACGATTTTGCCACCCGCATTGGCATAATTGGCGGTATGGACCACCGCTTTGTCAACGACCCCCGTTGGAGTATGCCAGACTATGGTGGACTGGCACTCATTGACTGGCAAGACGAACTATTCCGCTTAGCACCCAACCAGAACTATAGCCTCTCGGCTTCGCATGGCTCGAAGCAAGGCAACTACCGACTCTCTGTGGGCTATACGAAACAAGATGGCATTGTCATCAAGACTGGCTACGAGAAACTGACGGCACAATTCTCGGGTGAGAGTCGCATCAAAGACCGTCTGACAATGGGACTAAAGGTTGCGCCCACTGTAGAATGGACCGATGGTGGTGGCGTCGACGGCAAGGGCAGCCAGGCTATGACTGCATTGACTCAGACCCCTGTGGCCGAAGGCGATGCCGGCGTGAATACCAACTCCGACCCGTACGAGCGCTACTACTGGGCCACGGGAGGGGTTTCGCCCATTGCCCGCATGAACGGAGAAAACAACAGACGCGAAAAAATAACGTCCTATTCGTCTACATATCTTAAGTTTTACATTCTAAAGGGCTTGACAGCCCAAGTACTAGGCGCGTGGAACTACTACCACTACAAGACGCGCCGGTTCATTCCGAGCAATGTCGACTCCAACTGGTCAAAATACCAAGAAGGCTATCTATCTCTTGGTCAGTGGACGGGCAACTCATCGCACAAGCTGATGGCACAAGCTCAAGTCAATTACAACCACACTTGGGGCAAACATAACGTGAACGCTGTGGCAGGTTGGTCTCTAGAAAACACCTCTAATAGCGACAGCTACTCCATGTCAGCCACACACTATCCCAACAATGCCGTTGAGGGCTTTGATATGACCAACGAAGATATGACTGTGGCTAAGGCGACATATGTCACCGATGACCGTCTGGTCAGTTATTTTGGCCGAGTTATCTACAACTACGGAGACCGCTACCTGCTCAACGCAAGTCTTCGCCGAGACGGCAGTTCGCGGTTCGGAAGCAACAACCGCTGGGGCACGTTTCCTGCCTTCTCTGCAGCGTGGCACATGTCGAACGAGGCGTTTTGGTCAAAAGACGGAATATTGTCCGATGCCAAACTGCGTGTCAGCTATGGATCTAACGGCAGCCGTTCACTGCCTATCAGTTCGGCCAATGGTCTCATGACCACAGCCAACTACTCCACCAATGGCACCATCACAACGGGTTACCTACCCTCCTCGCTGGAGAATCCGGACTTGACGTGGCAGAAGACCAACTCCTGGGATATAGCCATCGACCTCGGATTGCTGCACAACCGCATTTCCATGTCTCTCGATTACTACCGCAAGACCATTAAGGACATGCTCTACAATGTCAGCATGCCAAGCGATATCGGTTTTGCGACTGCCTATAGCAACATCGGCAATATTGAAACCCAAGGTCTGGAACTGGAATTGAAGTCCGACAATCTGACCGGCCGTCTAAAGTGGACAACAACACTGAACATCGCCTACTCGGCTTCTGAAGTAAAAGACTTGGGCGAAAACAGCAGCATCCCATGCGGATGGGAAAACTCCACCCAAATCATTGAGGCTGGGAAGAGCATCGGAGAGTTCTACTTATACAAGGCCGTCGGCGTCTATCAGTCACAGGAGGATCTAGACAACTATCCGAGGCAAACGACCTCGACTCTTGGCAGTGTCCGCTATAAGGACATCAACGATGATGGCGTGATAGACACCAAAGACCGGACCTACTGCGGTCATCCATCACCTGACTTCACCTATGGTCTGACCAACACGTTCCGCTACAAAAACTGGAGTTTCTCAATGCTTGTTACAGCACAGACCGGAGGCAAGATATACGGAGCCCTAGGACGTGCCTTCGACCGCACTGGCCTCGGCACCTCTATCAACGTTCTGAAAAAATACAAGAATATGTGGTTCTCTGTAGATGACCCGGGTGACGGCAAAACTCCATGCATCTTCAACACCTCTACGACTGAGGAATACGACACCCGTTGGCTCTATAGTTCAGACTTCATCAAGATCAAGAATGTCACTTTGAGCTATAACGTACCCCTCCGCAAAAAAGATTTTCTCAATTCGATACGCATCAACGCCAGCATCGAAAACCTCTATATGTGGGACAAGTACGAGGGCGGCTACTCACCGGAATCCAACAATTCCAGTTCACTCGTCAGCAGTTGGGACTATGGTGCTTACCCGCTGGCACGCACCTACAATGTCGGTATCAACCTCTTGTTTTAATACATAGTTGTTAAATGTAATATTGATAATAAAAACGATGATTAGCAACATAAGCCGAAAGCAACTGATATGTAGATTATATATCATTGGTTGTTTGTCTTTTAGCGCAATATCTACGTCGTGTGAGGATTATTTGGAGACCACTCCGAAGTCTCAGATATCCACCGAGAACTTCTACCAAACGGCGGCACAGATGGACCAAGCCTTAACGGGTGTTTATGCTTGTCTAAAGCCCATAGCTCTCTACTCGCTGCAGATGAGCGAACAGCGGTCGGACAACATGTGGATTACCAACGACACCAAGCAAAACGACCAGGTAGACATTGCCCTGTTCAATTCCGATGGTCTCGTCAACGATTTGACTGTTTACAACTGTTGGTCCGACTACTTCAAAATTGTAGCCGCTGCCAACAAGCTACTCGACGAACTGGACAACCATAAACTCAACAACACAGATCTGCAAGTAGAGTATATGGCCGAAGCTCGTTTCCTGCGGGCGCTGGCATACTTTGACCTTATACGCTACTTTGGCCGCGTACCGGCTCCGACACACAGCCTTACCACCGAAGAGGCTTTCTCCCTCGGACAAAGCGAAGCTATAGACGTCTACCAAGACATAATTGTGCCGGATCTGCTCTATGCCGTCGACCACCTATCGCAGACAGCCCCAACGGACGACCAAGGTGTAACTCACAGCGAACGTGCTACCAAGAGTGCAGCGCAGGCCTTGCTGGGTCGCGTCTATCTGACTATGGCCGGGTTCCCGCTCTATCAGACTGACAAGTCGACACTGGCTGCCGAGCAACTGAAAGCCGTCATTGACTATGCCGAACGGACGGGAAAGTATTGGGCCTCTACAAGCACCGAATGGGAAAAGATGTGGCTGAGCGACAACGACAACAAGTACTTTATCTTTGAGATTCAGTATGTCAATGCTGTCAATCAAGGCAATCCCTATACACCAGTGTCATCAACCTCGCCAAAGTATTCCACATGGTGCAACCCCAAATGGATGGTAGGCAGCGTACATATCTACTGTGAGAAATCGCTACGCGAACACTATCAGGAGAAGGATTCTGTGGGCAATGTCATAGACCGGCGCGGGCCTGGCACTATCAGCGATGCTGCCGTAGAGTCTGATGACGGTACTCTTTCGACAGGCAGTGACCTCATCTACGTGAAGTTCTTCGAGAACAACCTCAAACGCGCCAAATTCGGGCTAGCCTCCCTAAGTCTCGTAGACCGCACCTGCTGGCCACAAAACTACCCGTTGATTCGTTTGGAGGATGTAATGCTGATGTATGCCGAGATAGTCGGACCGACCTCCGATGGTCTACGATTAGTGAACAAAATCCGTTGCCGCGCGGGATTAGAAGCCCTGCCCACAGACATTTCTGCAGAAGAGTTTCAAGAAGCCGTTGCCAACGAACGCCGCTATGAACTGGCCGGCGAAGGTGTGCGCTGGCACGATCTTGTACGCCGCAACGAATATGTAGAGACATTACAACAAATGTTCATCAACGACGACAACACCTCTGACAAGTCATACACCGCACTAGCTTCGCGCGTCACAAAGGAGAGTTATCTATACCCAATTCCGCTGAAACAGATAGAGGTACGAAAAGGGCTTTACACTCAAAATCCTCAATAAATATCGTGCACCCGATTATGAAAATCAATAGACATACAATGATTGGTAAAACAAACGGCATGATTTGCAGGACAAGTGGCTGGAAACATCATATAAGTTTGGCTTTTTTCTTCTTATGCTTGTCCTTTAGTCTCACTGATGCACAAGACAAACAAAAGTTAAGCCAATTTCTGAAAGCGACACAGCCAACACAATCTGTCGGTAGGGCGAAGCCACGTCAATGGCAGTACCGGCCTGATGGTCAAGATTTCGTCTGCATAAATGGCCACAACCGCTACACTCGCGCACTCTACGGCAGCCACGACGAAGATCGCATCGAAACCAGCGATAGGCCTGTATTTGTGGCATATAAGAGCAAAGACAGCCGCAACATCAGTTTCTCTCTGACCACGGACGGACAAACATTAAGTCTTGAACAGACCGACCTCTGCGAAGCCCGTTACACAGCAGGACGCCGCAGTTACCTGCTCTCCGACCGAAGTTGGGGACAAGGTATCGTGGAGATGAGCGTACTGGCATTTCCTGACCGTCAAGGCGGTATATGGAAAATCACGACTTCTGGCTTCCAGACGGTTGTCACCATCAAAGCCGAGTGCTGCGAGATAAAGAATCAAAATTTAAAGCGTTGGGGCGATATGGGGGCCGAAGAACCGGGTTCGCTGGAGGCATCCCCTACCAAATCAAAACTCCAGGCCTTGGTGTTGGATGCCACCAACAACACCACATATGTGACCATTGCCAAGCAGGAACTATCTGCATCCACTCCGGCCAACACAACTGACTACCGCACCTATCAGCAGGAATATGACAAGGCCGAAGCCTATCGCAGGCAACTGGCAAGTCAAGTTACCTTCTGCACACCCGACCCTTACATCAACACACTGGGCGGCGTGCTTGCTACAGCTGGTGATGGCGCTTGGGACGAAGACACATTCCTGCACGGAGCTGTCACCTGGCGCATGCAACTCCCAGGTTGGCGGGCCGCCTATATGGGCGACTTCCTCGGGTGGCCAGACAAGGCGCAGCATCATTTCGATGCATACGCCGAGAGTCAAGTAACAGATGTGCCTTGCACCATACCTCACCCCGCACAAGACCCCAAAAACAACAACGCGTTCGGAGTGTACGAATGGGGCACGCCGATGTATTCAAATGGCTATATCTGCCGTGTACCGCACCGCAACGATGTGATGCATCACTATGACATGAACCTCAACTACATTGACGAGTTGCTGTGGCATTTCCAGTTCGACTCCTCTCCCGAATACCTGCGCAAGATGTGGCCTACACTGAAACGCCATATTGACTGGGAGAAACTGAACTACGACCCTAACGGAGATGGTCTTTATGATGCCTATTGCTGTATCTGGGCCAGCGATGGTCTATACTATAATAGCGGTGGTGTAACGCACTCGTCAGCCTACAACTACCGCTGCAACAAGGTAGCGGCACGCATAGCCGAAATAATCGGAGAAGACCCGGCTCCCTATCGGGCCGAAGCCAAAAAGATTCTTGCAGCCATGGACCGCGAACTATGGATGAAGGAGGAAGGTTGCTGGGCTGAATACAAAGACCTGATGGGCCTGCAAAGGCTGCACAAGAGTGCGGCACTATGGACAGTCTATACTCCTATCGACTGCTACGCGTGTTCTCCAGAACAGGCCTACCGTGCCACCCGTTATGTGGATGAGAACATTCCTCATATCCCGATTCTCATCGATAACGAACAAAGTGACTACTACACATTGAGCACCACCAACTGGTTACCATATGTATGGAGCACCAACAATGTTGCACATGCCGAAGTGATGCACACCGCCCTGGCCTACTTTCATGCCGGACGAACTGACGAAGCCTTCAGAATCATGAAGGGCGTACTGCTAGACGAAATGTACCTGGGACAGTCGCCTGGCAACATCGGACAAATAAGCCATTACGATGCAGCGCGCGGGGAAATATACCGGGACTTTTCGGACAACGTGGGCATTACTGCCAAAACGACCATACTGGGCCTCTACGGAATCTCTCCGGATGCCCTAAACGGCAAACTCTACATCCGACCGGGATTCCCCTCCGATTGGGATAGTGCTTCGGTACACACATCGTACATCGACTTCTCCTTCCACCGAAAGGAAGGCAAGGAAATCTATGATATCAAGCAACGGTTTCCGCAGCAGTTGCAGGTAGTCATTCGTCAAAACACAGGTAATGGGCGCTACCGCGAAACCTCATTCACCGCCGACAGTGTGCAACATATAGTGCTTAACTGTGCCGCCAAGTCCACCGATGTGGATGACAGTTATGGCCGGACAAAAATATCAGCCAAATATATCGCGACAGACTTTGACAATATAGTTACGGACAGGTGTAAACCTATAAATATTGACCAAGCATTCAATTCGGAAGTGACTGATATCTTCAAAAACGAGTACCTCTCGCCAGCCTCTCCGTACACGTCGCTTCGCATCCCCAAGAACGGCTATGGCGAATGGTGTCACCCACATTTCTATGTGGAGACCAACGATTCTGTCTATCGTACGCTCATCAGAAAGGGCGTCTACACAGCTCGGCTGGACGATGCCCCGTCCATACCCTTCCGCTCTCCAGCCAAGGGTCGCAACATTGCCTATACCTCGCTATGGGACAACTATCCCGACAGTTTGACCATTTCACTAAAAGGAAAGGCCTCACATGCCTACCTAATGATGGCCGGCACAACCAACCAAATGCAAAGTCACATTGCCAACGGACTGATACGCATAGAGTACACCGACGGCACAACGCAGACCCTCGAACTGACCAATCCGGACAACTGGTGTCCCATAGAGCAGGATTATTACACAGACGAATACGCATTCCGCGTAGAAGGCAAACGGCCCTATCGCGTTCACTTGATGAGCGATAAGGTGAGTCGTCGTCTCGGCGACCTACTCGGCATCCGGGGTGTATATGGTCGTGAAATAGAAGGGGGTGCGGCACAATTGCTTGACCTCAAGCTCAATCCTCAAAAGAAGTTGAAAAGCCTTACGGTCCGCACACTTTCCAATGATGTCGTCATTGGTCTGATGGGCATCACACTGCAAAAGTAAAAAGTAACAAGTCAGAATCCATCAAGCTAAAAACCGTCGAATCTTTTAGTTGTCGGAAGATTCTCTTTTTTATAAGGGCGGAAGATTGCTTTCAAACAATCTTCCGCCACTTGTGTCTTGCCCAAGACTCGGGGAGAAAAAACGAAAATAACATCAGAATACCCGATTATTCATTTAAAATGTGTAAAATCGGAGGGTGCAGACACTAAAAAGGAAGTAACCGGCAACGGCATATCGAAAAAATGACTATATTTGCGCCCGTCTATGTCTTTAGCGCATTCGCATATAATCAAAACAAAATACTAAAAAGAGAGACATGAAGCAATACAAATTGCTCAACAACATCTTCGGATGGGTTGCATTCGTAATCGCTGCCTACACCTACCTCAGTACGGTAGAGCCGACAGCGAGCTTTTGGGATTGCCCGGAGTTTATCACCTGCGCCGACAAGGGCGAAGTAGGCCACCCGCCCGGAAACGCCTTCTTCAACTTGACCGGACGGTTCTTCGTCAACTTTGCGGGAGGCGACGTCATGCAGGCTGCCGTATGGGTCAACCGCATGAGTGCAATGTTTTCGGCAGCCACTATCCTGCTGCTGTTCTGGACCATCACAGCCCTGACGCGCAAGTTCGTGTGCAGGGGTAACGCCTTCTACGGCACTCCCCACGAGGAGATGTCCGGCAGCCAGATAGCCACCGTGCTGGGCGCAGGCCTGGTAGGCGCTTTGGCCTACACGTGGTCCGACACCTTCTGGTTTTCGGCTGTGGAAGGCGAGGTATATGCCTTCTCAAGCTTCATGACGGCCCTCGTCTTCTGGCTCATCCTCAAGTGGGAAGGCCAGTCGCGCGGCGTGGACGGTGACCGCTACATCATCCTGCTGGCCTACTTCATCGGCCTCTCGATAGGCGTGCACCTGCTGAACCTTCTGACGCTGCCCGCCATCGTGCTCGTCTACTACTTCAAGAAGCACCCCAACGCCACGCTCAAAGGTTCGCTGGCTGCCCTCCTGATCTCTGTGCTGATGGTGTTCTTCATCCTCTACGGCATGATACCGGGACTGGTCAAACTGGCCAGCGCCACCGAGCTCCTGTTTGTCAACACGCTGGGCTTCAGCTTCAATACGGGCACAGGCTTCTATTTCTTCTTTATCCTGGCCTTCCTGGTGGCTGGCATCGCCCTCATGTACAGGCCATCGACGTCCCCACGCGTGCAGCAGGCCATGCTGGTGGCCGGTTGCGTGCTGAGCGGCGCGCCCTTCGTTGGCGACGGCTGGCTGCTGGGCATCGGCATCAGCGTTGTCCTAGCCATCGTGGTCTTCTACCTTGGCGAGCGCATCAACGCCCGTTTGGCCAGCAATGTGCTGCTCTGCCTGCTCACCATCTTGATTGGCTACTCGACCTTCGCGCAGATTATCGTCCGCTCGTCGGCTCAGTTGCCCATGAACCAGAACGCGCCTGACGAAATCTTTGCCTTCACCAAATACCTCAACCGCGAGCAATACGGTGAGTCGCCGCTCTTCCGCGGCCAGACGTTTGCCTCGAGCATACTGCGCGACAAGAACGGACAGGCCATCGTCGAGAAGGGCGCTCCCATCTGGGGCAAGAAGGTCAAGATGAGCGCCAACGAACCCGACCGCTACGAGCAGGTCGGCAACAAGGAGAGCTACAAGTACAACTACACCACTCTCTTCCCCCGCATGTACAGCAATTCGGCCAACCACATCTCGGGCTACAAGCAGTGGTGCAACTGGGACGACAAAGACCCCGGCCACAATGTGGTAGGCGTCGACGGCAAGAGCCTGAAGGGCGTGCCTACCTTTGCCGACAACATCACCTACTTTATCAACTACCAGGTCAACTTCATGTACTGGAGGTACTTCATGTGGAACTTCTCCGGACGCGAGAGCGATGAGCAGAGCTACGGCGAGATTGACCGCGGACGTGCCATCTGCGGCATTCCCGTGCTGGACAAACTGCTGTTTGACGTGCCCGACCAGAGTTCTCTGCCCGAGTGCATTGCCAACAACAAGGGCCACAATGTCTTCTATATGCTTCCGCTGCTGCTCGGTCTCATCGGTCTCATCTATCAGGCCATGGCCGGACGCGAGGGTATACAGGGCTTCTGGGTCGTCTTCTTCCTCTTCTTCATGACAGGCCTGGCCATCGTCATCTACCTGAACCAGACACCCTATCAGCCACGCGAACGAGACTACGCCTATGCAGGTTCGTTCTATGCCTTTGCCATCTGGATCGGCATGGGCGTGGCCGGTGTGTCAGCCCTGTTGCAGCGCTTGCTCAAGGGTCACCGCGCCACAGCCAGCATCCTGGCCGGTGTGGTCTGCCTACTTATCCCCATACAGATGGTGAGCCAGACGTGGGACGACCACGACCGTTCGAACCGCTACACGGCACGCGACTTCGGCCGCAACTACCTCTCGTCGCTCGAACCCAATGCCATCATCTTCACCAACGGCGACAACGACACCTTCCCCCTCTGGTATGCTCAGGAGGTTGAAGGCTACCGCACTGATGTGCGCGTCTGCAACCTCTCCTATCTGCAGACCGACTGGTACATCGACCAGATGAAGAGCCAGGCCTACGACAGCGAACCGCTGCCCATCGCCCTGCGGCGCGACCAGTATGCGCACGATAACCTCAACTTCGCACACCTCATACCGCTGATGGACGGAGAGCAGCCGCTGCACGCCTCCATGAACTTCCTCTACAGCGACGACCCGAAGTACAAGAGCCTGCCCAACTACGGCCGCCTCGACTTCCTGCCTGCCAAGAAGTTCGGCATCGACATCAACCCCGACGAGGTGCTCGCCTCACCATGCATCAACGTCAAGGATACGTCCGAGCTCATCACTCACATGACCATCGACTTGTCGAAGAAGAACTATGTCACCAAGAACGAGATAGCCGTCCTGGCCATGATAGACGAAATCAGCCGCACCGGCTGGAAGCGTCCTATCTACTTCGCCACGACCGTGGGCCGTGACATGTATATGGGTCTCGACAAGTACTTCCGCCTGGTAGGTCTCGCCTATCAGATTGTCCCATTGGCTAACGGAGGTACCTCGACACCAGACCTGGACAAGAGCTATGACAACCTGATGAACAAGTTCGTGTGGGGCAACATTCAGGATACGACCATCTACCTCGACGAGAACAACCGCCGCATGTGCCGCACCCAGCGTATGATGTTCTGCACGATGATCGAGCAACTGCTCGCCACAGGCGACTACGAGCGTGCACTTGCTGCAACCAAATACTGCGACAAGACCATCCCCGCCACGGCCGTACCTTACGAGTACACGTCGTTGACTCTCGCCCAGTCGTACTACGTATGCGGCAAGCCCGAAGAGGGTGACCGCATCGTGCAGACCGTACTGGCAAGCAACGAGGAGTACCTGGCTTGGGCGCTCGGTCTCGACAGCCGGCACATGGTGAAGACGAGCAACCAGATCAGGGAACAACTGCTCACCATGCGCGATGCAATGAACATAGCCAAGCGCTGCGGCAGGGAAGATATCTTCAAGGAGTACGACGCCAAGTTCAAAGACTTCTTTGAACAGGCCGTCACAACCTACAAGCTACTCTGACGCTTTGCTAATCGAGCAACCACCCACACTGCTGCGCCGTCTGATGGCACCCGACAGCCTGTGGAGGATTCCCTCCCAGCCCAAGTGTGTCTATCTGACTTTCGACGACGGTCCGACACCCGAGGTAACACCTTGGGTGCTCGACGTCCTCGACAGTTTCGGCGTGAAAGCCACCTTCTTCTGTGTGGGCGACAACGTGGCCCGTTACCGGCATCTCTTCGAAGACGAGAAGGCTCGCGGCCATCATGTGGGCAACCATACAATGAACCATATCTCGGCCCTGACCTACGGTTCGAAAGCCTATTTGGCCAATGTCGAGAAAGCAAACATGCTGATACACAGTCCCCTCTTCCGCCCTCCGCACGGATGGCTACGCTGGGGTCACGCCCGCCTGCTCAACAAGAAGTACAGACTCATCTTCTGGGACCTTGTGAGCCGCGACTACTCCAACCGCCTAAATGCCGACGAGGTCATCGCGACGGTGCAGAAGTATGCACGCAACGGCTCTATCATCACCTTCCACGACCAGCCGAAAGCCTGGCACAACATCCAGAAGGCCCTCCCCGCCTCTATCAGTTGGCTGCTCGACCAGGGCTACGAGTTCAAGTTGCTGTGACGAAGAACGGCACTTCGCGTAGGTCATGAAGGCACCTGTTCTACGCACGTACATATTATAAACGATTCCACCCATGGCGGCGGACAAAACAAACACAGATATGACAAACGAAACGGAAAATGTCCAGAACCGCTACCTGGACACACTCAAAAAATACGAGACGGAGTTGGACGACAGACAAGTCAGCGAAGCTGTCGGCCGGATTTTGGCAGACCACTACGAGGCCAACAATACGCCCGAAGTACTGAAAACTTGCTTCTCGTGCATCGACTTGACCTCGCTCAACCCCACCGACAACGAACTGCGCATCCGCGAACTCACCCGATGCGTGAATCACTTTGAGGAAGCCTTCCCCGACTTGCAGAACGTGGCTTCCATTTGTGTGTACCCTAACTTTGCAGAGACCGTAACGGCTTTTCTCGATGTCACCGAGGTGGCTACGACGGTCGTAGCGGGCGGCTTCCCCTCCAGCCAGACCTTCAACGAAATCAAGGTGGCAGAATGTGCCTTGGCCGTGGCCAGCGGTGCAGATGAGGTGGATACGGTGATGAACGTCGGACAATTCCTGGCCGAAGACTACGAAGGTCTGACCGACACGCTGCAAGAGTGCAAGGAAGCCTGCCGCGAAAAGATTTTCAAGGTAATACTCGAGACCGGCGAACTCAAGACGGCCTCCAACATAGCCAAGGCCTCCGTGCTGGCCATGTACTCGGGCGCAGATTTCATCAAGACCTCGACCGGCAAGACTGCCGTGTCGGCCACACCAGAAGCCGTCTACGTAATGTGCCAGATGGCAAAAGAGTACTTCCGGCAGACCGGCACCCGTGTCGGCATAAAGGTGGCCGGCGGTGTTCGTACGCCCGAAGATGCAGTCCGCTACTACACCATCGTCCAGTCCATACTCGGTCCGGACTGGTGCTGCCGTGACTACTTCCGCATCGGAGCCAGCTCGGCGGCCAACAACCTCTTGTCGGCCATCGTCGGCAAGCCCGTCAAGCACTTTGTGTAAAGCCCGTCAAGCGCTTTGTGTAAAGCCCGTCAAGCACTTTGTGTAAACGTGTAAAAATGTAAAAAGCGTAAAAGTCAACCCTTAAGACTCAGTTTAAGCCTTCTCGACTTAAGCTTTCTTGATTAAGCTTTTTAACTCTGCTTAGGCCTTCTCAGACACGTCTTCGAGCAAGATTAGTGCTCTAGCCAAAGTCTCCCCCGGGTTGTCGCTCGTGCAGTTCTTTCTGATTTCGGCCTGATACTTGTCGGGCTCCAGTTGAGAAAGGAAGAGCGATAGGCGGTCGCCATAGTAAGCCTCTTCGATGTAGGCCAGTTCCACGCGGCGCAGGCGGTGGCTGAGGTGGAAGTCGCGCGAAAAGAGGTCGAGGATGTGCGACACGTACTTCACGCTGTTGAAGTGCCCGTTGCAGTCAAGGTCACTGTATTTGACCGTCATGGTCTCGCAAGGCTGTGTGTCGGGCAGCGGACGCAGACGGTTGTGCCCCTGCATATCGCATAGAAGTTCGGGTGCCAGGAAGGGCTCGAACAGTTCGCCGTACACTTTCATGAGGTCGAGTGGCTGGCGTGTGGTGTTGTCAATCATAGCCCATATAGAGCGGGCGTAACCCAGCGTGTTGCCCTCCGTGTCGGTGATGGTAAAATTGCGGTTTGTGAATAGCCGGTAGATGCTCTCTATCCATGTGGTGATATTGTAGTCGGTGTAGATGGGCGGCATCTGCTTCATCTCGATAGTGAGTCGGGAAAGGACCCATGAGTGATTGGCCTTGAGCAAGTCGCCGAATCCGAACGCGCGTTTTGCAGCGTGGGCCTCGGCGCAGTTAAGCAGATTTCTGCCCAGCACTTCGTACGACAATTCCCGCTTGAAGTCGGTGTCGAAGGCATCGGCTCGGAAGTGCAAAGTCTCAGTCTTGTCTATTTGGTTCATCGTTGTTTTGTATAGTCTTCGCGTTTTGTAGTATGCTCCGTCACGCGGCCGGAGTTTTCCTTTCATTTTTCGGGCACAAAGTTACCCGTTTTTGGTCAAATGGCCAAGGAAAAGTCACTATAAAATGTCAAGTCTGTTGTTCCGTTGTTCATTTAGCTTACGAAAATGTTCGGTTGAGGACTACTATCCGTAGCCGGAAAATCACAAAAAAAAGATACGGGAAGGCTCACCACAGAGGATGGCCTTCCCGTATTCAGTATATGCGGGGCGTTACGCTGCCAAAAACCAATGGCAATACGCACGCACACGCACGCTATCAGTTGTTCTCAGGACGGAGCTTGCGCACTGTGACGGCAGTCTGCCACATCTCAGACTCGCGCAGAGCCTTGAGTTCCTGCTCGAGACCCTGACGATAGTCGGGCTTAGAGTTGCTGTCGATAGAAATCTGAGCCTCGTTGCCGAGCTTGACGCTCATATAGAGCCACTGCATGATAGGCTTGATGGCATCGTGGAAACGAGGATACCAGTCGAGGGCGCCGCGCTGAGCAGTAGTTGAGCAGTTGGCGTACATCCAGTCCATACCGTTCTTGGCAAAGAGAGGCATAAGCGACTGAGTGAGTTCCTCTACGGTCTCGTTGAAGGCCTCTGAAGGTGAGTGTCCGTTCTCGCGGAGTACTTCGTACTGAGCCAGCAGCAGACCCTGGATGGCACCCATCAGAGAGCCACGCTCGCCGGTGAGGTCAGAGGTAGCCTCGCGCTGGAATGTTGTCTCGAACATATAGCCCGAACCGATACCGATACCCAAAGCCAGTGTGCGGTCGAGAGCACGACCCGTAGCGTCCTGGTAAACGGCATAAGAAGAGTTGAGGCCACGGCCCTCCAGGAACATGGTACGGAGCGATGTGCCAGAACCCTTAGGAGCAACCATGATAACGTCGATATCCTTGGCAGGAACACAACCAGTGCGGTCGTTCCAGGT
This sequence comes from bacterium, assembly GCA_963631395.1. Classification (GTDB taxonomy): domain Bacteria; phylum Bacteroidota; class Bacteroidia; order Bacteroidales; family UBA3663; genus Liminaster. Next base: position 39,941 of record CAVGQN010000004.1, on the reverse strand, counting down.
GATGGCAAAACCGTGTGAGAAATAGAGGGCCTTGCCGGGAGTGAGGTGCTTCTGCAAAGAAGGCCATACGCTCATCACAGCAGCATCGGAAAGCAGGCACATCACGATGGTAGCCTTCTCGGCAGCCTCCTCGATAGAGAAGAGGGTCTTACCAGGTACCCATCCGTCGGAAACAGCCTTCTCGAAGGTCTTGCCCTGACGCTGGCCAACGATTACGTTGAAGCCGTTGTCACGCAGGTTGAGCGACTGGCCCGGACCCTGCACACCATAACCGATGACGGCAATAGTCTCGTCCTTGAGGACTTCACGCGCTTTGTCAAGAGGATACTCCTCGCGGGTCACTACATTTTCGATGACACCGCCAAAATTCATTTTTGCCATAATTTTGTTGTTTGGTTGTTAATGTATGTAATTTATATCAGTTTGACTTGTTATATCAGTTTGATTTGTTATATCAATATGACTTGAAGAATGCCAATCAAAATGACTTGAAATGGTAGTCAATCAGCGTGTGACCGTATGACTGACGAAACTATCCGGTCAGTATGACTTGTGATACTCCTCACGCTTGGTCAGATAGGCATCAAGGCGCTCGATGTACGACTTGGTGATGGCGATACGTCCTGAGCGGACGAACTGCAGCACGCAGTCGAGTGCATTGAGCTCGTGGAAGAAATCGAGTATTTCGTCAGTCACACCCGTCTTCTCGACCGTAGTAAACGTAGGATTAACCTCGACGATGCGGGCACCGTAGCGGCGCACGATACGCGAAATCTCCTTGTCCGACAACACGATGGGCGTGGACAACTTGAGCAACGACGTCTCGAGGATGAATATCTCGTCGTCAACGAAGCAGTTGGCCTGGAGCACGTCAATTTTCTTCTCTATCTGTTTGCACAACATCTCGGCCATCTCGCGCTTGCAGTAGCACGTGATGGTGTACTTGTGCACGCCAGGCGTGCTCGAAGCACAGACATTGAGACTCTCGATATTGACCTGACGGCGGGTGAAGACGGCCGTAATCTGATTGAGGATACCGGCATAGTTCTCCGAGTAGATAATCAGCGTGTAGAGCGTCAGACCGTAATGGTTCAGCGCCTTGACGGGGGTCTTTGTCAAAGTGCGCGTGAGGTTCTTCTCAAAGCTGTCACACTCGATGGAAGCCGCCGTCTGGACAGCCGCATCAAGAGCCTCCTGAGCCTCGAGTTCCTTATCGCGCTTGTTGCAGTCGCGTGAGCAAGTATTGCAATCGCCGCACTCGGCAGCGCCGTATTTTGAGTTCGTTTCCATTCCTGTTACCAGCTAAAGGGTTATTTGACTTCGAGCAACATCTCATCGACATTGGCGCCCGGAGGCGTCATAGGCAGGACGTTGTCCTCTTCCTTGACCGCTACCTGCAGAATGTACGGGCCGTCGGTGTCGAGCATCTCGTGGATAGCTCCATCCAAGTCGGCACGATCTATGACGGTGCGTGCCGGAATGCCATAGCCCCGGGCGATGAGTTCGTAGTCGGGGTTGAGCATCGGGGTGAACGAGTAGCGCTTGTTGAAGAACATATACTGCCACTGGCGCACATTACCCAGGAAGTTGTTGTTGAGCAGGATGACCTTGACCGGCGACTTCTGCTCCATGATGGTGCCAAGTTCCTGGATGGTCATCTGGAATCCGCCGTCGCCGACGAAGGCACAGACCGTACGGTCAGGTGCGCCGAAAGTGGCGCCGATGGCGGCAGGAAGGCCGAAGCCCATCGTGCCGCAGCCGCCGGAAGTGACGACCGAACGTGACTTGGAGAACTTGAAATAGCGGCAACCGAACATCTGGTTCTGTCCGACATCGGTCACCAGGATGGCCTCGTTGGCCGAAGCCTCGCTGACCTTACGCACCACCTCGCCCATCAGCAGCGGGCCATCGGCGGGATGTAATGCCGGATTGATAACCTTGTTGTATTCCTTCTCCTCGTAAGGCTTAAAGCCCTCTATCCAACGGTCGTGACGTGCGGGCTCGACCAACTTGGTCACCTCAGCCAGGGTCTGCTTGCAGTCGCCGAGCACAGGCAGGTCGACGGGCACGTTCTTGCCAATTTCCGAGGGGTCAATCTCGAAGTGAATGATGCGGGCCTGCTTGGCATACGTACTCAAGTTGCCCGTCACACGGTCGTCGAAACGCATGCCCACGGCGATAAGCAAGTCGCACTGGTTGGTCATGACGTTAGGTCCGAGGTTGCCGTGCATGCCAAGCATACCCTTGTTGAGCGGATGGTCGGAAGGTGCAGCCGAAAGACCGAGCAGCGTGGTGCCGAAGGGAATCTGTGCCTTTTCGCACAAGGCCAGAAGTTCCTGACCTGCGCCGGCCAGTTCGACGCCCTGACCCACCAGCATAAAAGGCTTGACGCTCTGGTTGATAAGACGTGCTGCCTCCTCAATCGTACCGGGCTCCGTCTGCGGAACGGGCACGTACGAGCGGATGAAGTCAACCGTCTGCGGTTCGTATTCGACCATGGCCGTCTGTGCGTTTTTGGCAAAGTCGAGCACGACAGGACCGGGTCTGCCGCTCTTGGCGATATAGAAGGCGCGAGCCACAGCCCAGGCAATGTCATCAGCATGGCGTATCTGATAGTTCCACTTGGAAATAGGCTGCGTGACGCCAACGACGTCAACCTCCTGGAAAGCATCAGTGCCCAACATAGCCGCTCCGACCTGCCCGCAGATGACGACGAGCGGAGTAGAGTCAATCATGGCATCGGCCACACCCGTGATGGTGTTCATGGCACCAGGACCTGAAGTAACAAGGCAGCAACCCACTCGGCCGGAGACTCGTGCATAGCCCTGTGCTGCATGTACTGCAGCCTGCTCGTGACGGACTAAGATGTGATGAAGGGTTTCCCGATGGTCAAAGAGGGCATCGTATGTGGGCATGATAGCACCGCCCGGATAGCCGAAGAGGACATCAACCCCCTCGTGCTCAAGACTGCGCATCAGCGCCTCTGCTCCTGTTATTCTTTCTGCCATAAATGTTGTATATCGAGTTCTACTGTTTGTTACTATTATTAAATAGGCTCATGTTTTTTATAGGCTCATCCCCTATTGAGTGGTTTCCTAGTGGAAGAATTCCCGATGAACAATCTCCCAATGAACAATCTCCCAATGGACGATCTCCCAATGGACTTCCCTAGTAGGGCCATTCCCCGTGGGGCCATTCCCCGTGAGGTCATTCCCCGTGAGGCCATCTCTAGAGAGGGCTTCCCGTAATTGGCGCCCCCAATAAGGGCTTAGTCGATAATCCGCACGCCACCCTTGTCGGCCGAAGCGACAGACTGTGCATAAGCCCTCAGAGCCTTGCTCACCACGCGGTTGCGCTTGAGCGGCTGCTGCGGACGGGCTTCCAGTTCCTCGTCGGAGAGCTTGACGTTGATGGAGCGTGAAGGAATGTCGATGACGATGATATCGCCGTCCTGTATCTTGCCGATATTGCCGCCAGAAGCAGCCTCCGGACTGATGTGTCCGATAGACAGACCCGAAGTACCGCCTGAGAAGCGGCCATCGGTAATCAGGGCGCACTCGCGGCCCATGTGCATTGACTTGATGTAAGAGGTCGGGTAGAGCATTTCCTGCATGCCCGGGCCGCCCTTGGGACCTTCGTGCGTGATGACGACGCAGTCACCCTTGTGAACCTTACCGCCGAGGATACCCTCGCAAGCGTCTTCCTGTGAGTCGAAGACGACGGCCTTGCCCTCAAAGTGCCACAGCGACTCGTCGACGCCGGCGGTCTTGACGACGCAACCGTTCTGAGCGATATTGCCGAAGAGTACGGCCAAACCGCCGTCCTTGGTGTAGGCATGTTCGATGTCGCGGATACAGCCCGTAGCGCGGTCCTTGTCGAGCGAAGGCCACTGGGCGTTCTGACTGCCCATCACAATCGAGAACTTGCCGCCGGGAGCTGAACGGTAGATACGTTCGGCCTCGGGGTCAATCTGTTCCTTCATGATGCTGTACTTGTCGATATCCTCGCCTAATGTGGCGCCATTAACACGACAGCAAGTGAGGTCGAGCAGGTTGCCTTTGGCCAACTCACCGAGAATGCCCAAAATGCCGCCGGCGCGGTTCTCCTCCTGTACGGAATACTTCTGCGTGTTCGGTGCCAGTTTGCAGAGGCAAGGCACACGGCGCGAAAGGGCATCAATGTCGGCCATCTTGAAGTCGACGTCGCCCTCCTGGGCTACGGCAAGGAGGTGCAGCACGGTATTGGTCGAACCGCCCATGGCGATATCGAGAGTCATAGCGTTGAGGAAGGCCTGACGGGTAGCGATGCTGCGGGGCAGTACGCTCGTGTCGCCGTCGCGGTAGTACTTGAACGCATTCTCAACAATCTGACGTGCGGCGTCCTTGAAAAGCTGGATACGGTTGACGTGTGTGGCCAGAATAGAGCCGTTGCCAGGCAGCGAAAGGCCGATGGCCTCGGTCAGGGAGTTCATCGAGTTAGCCGTAAACATGCCCGAGCAACTGCCGCAACCTGGGCAGGCACAACCTTCGATTTGTGCCATTTCCTCATCGCTCACCGACGGGTCGGCACCTTTGACCATAGCAGTAATCAGGTCGGCGTTCTCGCCGCGCCACTTGCCGGCCTCCATCGGTCCGCCTGAAACGAATACGGCAGGGATGTTGAGGCGCATAGCGGCCATAAGCATACCCGGAGTGACCTTATCGCAGTTGGAGATGCAAATCATGGCGTCGGCCTTGTGTGCGTTGCACATATACTCGACTGAATCGGCGATGATGTCACGGCTCGGCAGCGAATAGAGCATACCGTCGTGGCCCATGGCGATGCCGTCGTCGACGGCGATGGTATTGAACTCGGCAGCATAGCATCCAAGTTTCTCGATTTCAGCCTTGACAATCTGGCCTATCTCGTGGAGATGGGTGTGACCCGGCACAAACTGTGTAAACGAGTTGACGATGGCAATAATAGGTTTGCCGAACTGTTCACGTTTCATTCCGTTGGCTACCCACAAGGCGCGGGCTCCAGCCATACGGCGACCTTCTGTGGTCTGCGCACTTCTCAATTGGATTTTCATATATTTCTATTGTCCTTAATAAACATTACCAAGATGTTGGGCTGCAAATATAATGATATTTTACGAATCGGATACAAAAAAACAGGAAAAAAAACGATTTTCCTGTTCTTTTTGATACTTTTGGCATAAAGAAGTACTATTCGAGTCACTATTTGCCAATTATAAACTCCAAAATGCCACCCAGCAAAACCTGACTTTTCCGGCATATGGCAGCCATCAAAAGCCCCCACTGGTCAGCTTCGTAAGACACTGCAAAAGCAGCAGGTCGCGTCCCTTACAGAGTCAGCCTGTGGTCTATCATGTCAGGCAGTTCCTCCGCGTAGTGGGTCACCATGACCAGTGTCTTGTCGGCACGCCGGCAGAAGGCGGCGATTACTTCGCGGACCAGCTGGCGGCGATAGGTGTCAAGACCGTGCAGGGGTTCGTCGAGAATGAGCAAAGCCGGGTCTTTGACAAAGGCACGCGCCAAGAGGCAGAGACGCTGCTCGCCCGCCGAAAGGGTCAAGAACAGACGGTCGCGTAGTGCCTCGATGCCGAGCACCTTCATCCAGAAGACGCAAGTGTCAATTTGGTCGGCCTTGGGTTTCTTGTACAGACCAACGGAATCGTGCAAGCCGGAAGCGACGATGTCGATGGCCGGACGGTTCTCCTTGTAGGCGCGATGGAACTCCGGGCTCACAAAGCCGATGTGCTTCTTGATTTCCCAAATGCTCTCGCCCGTACCGCGCCGACGGCCGAAAAGCGAAATGTCGCAGGCATAGGCGGCCGGATGGTCAGCGCAAACCAAGCTAAGCAAGGTGCTCTTGCCGGAACCGTTCCTGCCTTGCAGCGCCCACTTCTCGCCCCTGCGGACGGTCCAGTTGAGGCCGCCGTAGAGCACGCGGTCCGTGTCGGGCAAAGGCAACGACAAGTCACGTATGGAGATAATCTCGTCGGTCGGCACGCCGTCGGCGGTCAAGTCGGCCACGCCATGCACGGGCAAGTCCTCGATTTGGCGTACAAGCTCATCCGACAAGTGAGCCAAAGGCGAACGTCTGAAGTCGGGCAAATGCTCCAGATAAGACTGGCGCGTCTGCTTGGGCTCGACCTGCATATCGGCCACGCAGACCACATGGGTCATGTACGAAGGAATACTGTCGAGCATGGAGAGCACCATGATAATCTGCACCTCGCCGCTCTCGACCAGTTGCCGGAAGAAGGCATCGAGCTGGTCTCTCATCGGTGCATCAAGGCCAATAAACGGATTATCAACGATGAGCACCTTAGGCTTTTTGATGAGGTACTTGAACAACTGGTAGCGGCGCATCTCGCCACTAGAGAGGAGCACCATGCGCTTCTGCAGCAGCGGCCGCATCATAAAGGTGTCGAGCAACGGATTGGCCAAAAACTCAGAGTCGTCTTCGGCGCCGGCAGCCACTGCCTCGTCATGGGTCAGTCCGTGACCGGCAGCCCGGGCGTCGTCGGCCGAAAGTCCCGTAGCAGAGACGTTGCCCGAAGCGAGCGCCCGCTTCAGTACGGTACTGACTAGGGGCGACTCTTCGCGGTCCTGCGAGTTGAAGCGCTGCTGAAAGTAATACGGCTTCTCGACCGACCCGAGTGCATCCTCGAAAGTCAACTGCACGATGTGGCCGTACACCGTAGGCTTGGTACCCGGGCCGAAATCATAGTCAATGCTTCCCTGCATCAGCAGATTCTTGCCGACGAGCATATCCACCAGGCTACTCTTTCCGCTGCCGTTAGGACCAACGATAGCGATATGTTCGCCCTCACCGAGTGCGAAGTCGACGGGAGCAGCCATCCTGTTCTGAGGCATGCGTCCCAAGGCGTTGTGAAGTTCTATCCTGGACATGATTTCCTTGTTCTTTCCTTAATATAAATACCTTAATTCCGCTTAAACATTTTTGCTTTTTTCTCCTTAGAAGCAACCTTTCCCGTGATTATCCTTTATCCCCTCAGACGTGATTGTCGATGGGTTGCTTCAAGTTCACTTCGTTGCCGTCGCCGTCCATCACCTTGTACTGCAGAACCTCCATGCTCTGGTCAGTGACGAGATGGAAGCGGAAACCATACTTGAGTTTCCAACGCCACCACCACGAACGGAAACCGCCGCTGCGCAGATAGGCAGCCACGAAGGGGTGGACATGCAGATAGAAGCGCCTCAACTTGAACTGGGTATTCATCCATTCTAGTTTGGAGGCCATAATCTCGGGATACAGTATCGAAGGCTTGATGACGTGCAGGCCACCGCACACGGGACACGACTCGGCGGTCTGAATGTCCATGACGGGGCGGACACGCTGGCGTGTAATCTGCATCAGGCAGAATTTGCTCAGCGGCAGGATGTTGTGCTTGGCGCGGTCGCCTTGCATCAGTTCCTTCATGTGCTTGTAGAGCGTCTCGCGGTGGGTCGGGTCCTGCAGGTCGATAAAGTCGATGACCACGATGCCGCCCATATCGCGAAGCCGCATCTGGCGGGCTATTTCCTCGGCTGCAGCCATGTCGACGGCCAGGGCGTTTTCCTCCTGCGCATCGGCCTGATGGCTGCGGTGGCCGCTGTTGACGTCGATGACGTGCAGGGCCTCGGTATGCTCGATGATGATGTAGGCGCCGGCCTTGCACGACACCGTCTTGCCCAGCGACGACTTGATCTGCCGCGTGACGTCAAACTTGTCGAGTATAGGCGTCTCTTCCTTATAGAGCTTCACGACATTGGCCTTCTCAGGCGCAATCAGACTGACATAGTCCTTAATCTGCTCGTAGGTGGCCGTGTCGTTGACCCAGATATTCTCGAACGAAGGGTCGAAAAGGTCACGGAGCAAAGCCACGGGACGGCTAATCTCTTCGTAGACGAGCGAAGGCACCTGGCCTTTCATCAGTTTGCGCACCAGTCCCTCCCATTTGCGCATCAGCGCTGCCAACTCGGCCTGCAGTTCTTCGGCCTGGGCGTCTTTGGCCGACGTGCGGATGATGACGCCGAAATTGCGCGGACGCACCTCGTTGACAATCTGCTTGAGACGGTTCTTTTCCTCCGCCGACTTTATCTTGGCCGAGACAGAGACCTTGTCTTGCAGCGGCATCAGCACCATGAATCGTCCCGGCAGGCTTATTTCGCCCGTGAGCCGTGCGCCTTTGGTCGAAATGGGTTCCTTCGAAACCTGCACCAGTATGTCCTGGCCTGCCTGGAGGATGTTGGCAATAGTTCCTTCCTTAGGCAAGTCAGACTCGACGTCCATGTCCTGGAGCGCGAGCATATGCCTGCGGTCGGACAGTTGTTGCTTGGCGAATTTGGCCATCGTCGCGAAGTGCAGACCGAGGTCATGGTAGTGCAGGAAACCCTCTTTGTCGCCACCCACATCGACGAAAGCGGCATTAAGCCCCGGCATCAGTTTCTTCACCCGGGCCAAATAGATATTGCCGACCGAAAAGGATGCGTCCTGACAGTCCCGCTGGTATTCGGCCAATCGGCCGTCTTCCATCAGTCCTATCGTAATCTCTTTCGGCTGTACATCTATGATGACTTCTCGTGTCATGCGTTATGTTGTGATTTCAATCGAAAAGGGGTGCATACTTGATGCACCCCTATACTTGGTCGGCGCTACTGTTATTCAACGCCTCTTACTAGAGCGTTATGCTCTTGGTCAATGCTTATGACGGTTCTTGCGTAAACGCTTTTTACGCTTGTGAACTGCCATCTTATGACGCTTGTGCTTCTTACCGTTTGGCATTTCCTTATTTTTTTAGAATTAAACTATATCCGAAATTGACAAGCAGATTATTCCTCGTCCTCAACATCGACATCTCCGCTCACGCGAGCCACGAAGCTCTTGCAGGGCTTGAAAGCCGGAATGTTGTGGGCCGGAACAACGATGGAACGTTCCGCTTTTATATTGCGTGCAGTCTTGGTAGCGCGTTTTTTGATGATAAAACTGCCGAAACCGCGCAGAAATACAGGGTCACCATCTACGAGTGAGTCTTTGATAGACGCCATCATCTGTTCGACCACAGCCAGCACAGTATCTTTGTCCAAACCAGTTCTCTTGGAGATCTGGGTAACAATTTCTGCCTTTGTCATAATATTCGTTTCTTTCTATGTTGTTATTTTATGTAATTTCAGTGAAATTGGCTTGCAAAGGTATGTACTTTATTCCAAAAGCACAACTATTTGTTGGTGTTTTTTCTGAAAAAACCTTAACTTTGCAGCCAAAACGAGTAGATTTGCCAACTGAAACGCAATAAATGAATGGAAATTAGCGCTATTTTGCAGATTTGGTACGACCGGAACAAGCGCACCCTGCCTTGGCGGGAAACCAGCGACCCGTACCAGATTTGGCTGTCAGAAGTCATACTACAGCAGACCCGCGTGGCCCAGGGCATGGACTACTATCTGCGCTTTGCCAAGCGCTTCCCGACCGTCGCCGATCTGGCCGCGGCTTCGGAAGACGAGGTTCTCAAGCTCTGGCAAGGGCTCGGTTACTACAGCCGCGCCCGCAACCTGCACGCCGCCGCCCTACAGGTCATGGACGAATACGGAGGACAGTTCCCTTCCGACTACGGCTCGCTGCTCCGGCTCAAGGGTGTCGGCCCCTATACGGCCGCTGCCGTCTCGAGTTTCGCGGGCGGGGAAAGGATGGCCGTTGTGGACGGCAATGTGTACCGGGTTCTGGCTCGTCTCTTCGACCTCGACACGCCCATCGACACGCCTGCCGGACAAAGGGCTTTTCAGGATTTGGCCAACCAACTGCTCGACCCCGCTCATCCGGCGAAGCACAACCAGGCCGTCATGGAATTCGGCGCATTGTTCTGCACGCCACAGTCGCCCTCGTGCGCAGACTGCCCCCTTGCAGACAGATGCCTGGCCCTGGCCAACGGCCATGTGGAGAGCCGGCCCATCAAAGCCGGAAAAACGAAAATCCGGGAACGTCACCTGCGGTACTACCTTTTAAAATATAAGGATTGTCTGTGGGTGCACAGACGGGGCAAGGGCGACATCTGGCAGGGACTGTGGGAATACTATGTGGAGGAAGACGGAGAATCGAACACTCCGCTTTTCTCAAACACTTGCAAGACTTCCTCAAGCACATGGAAAGGCTCGGAAAATTGTCAGACCTCAAGCAGTCTTCAACCCTCGAACAGTCTTCAGACTTCGGCTGGTAGCCAAAACTCGAGTGTTATTCAGCCTCCGGCCTTCACCCTGCGGCACCAGTTGACACACCAGCTGCTGACGTGCGACTTCCACATCGTCCAGCTCGACCAAGAGCCGGACCGTCTGCCCTCCGACTACGAGTGCATCACGTGGGAAGAATGGCAGAAAAAGGCCGTTCCGAAACCGATATTTGAAGCAAATGCGCGTTTTTCGGCATTTTTTGAAGATAAATGACCCCAAGTCTTTGCAGAATCGGATTTTTCTCACTACCTTTGGAGCGCAAATCAATCGTCCCCGACAACGGGGGCATTAACCAAAACCGTCCCCGGCAACGGGGCACTAACCACAAAAAACAATAAATTCAGGAGATCTGTACTATGGCTGTTAACAAAGTAATTCTGCTGGGCAATGTCGGAAGAGACCCGGAAATACGCCGCACCGACGACAACACCGTCTGCGCTTCATTCCCTTTAGCTACCCCCGAGCGTGCCTACCGCAAGCGCACGGGCGAAGAAGTTCCAGAGAAAACCGAATGGCATAACATCGTGGCCTGGCAAGGCATCGCCGAAAGAATAGAGCGCCAGGTACGCAAAGGCTCGCTAGTCTATCTGGAGGGCAAACTACGCACCCGCCAATGGACGGATGCCAACAACACCCGCCACTATGTGACCGAGATTTTCGTCGACCAATTCGAACTGCTGAAGAGCCCGGCTCAGGCCAGCGCCCCAAGTCAGGAAGAATCTCATACCACAGGCGAAGAACAGGCATAAGCCTCTTCCCGGTACAGGCGGGACAATTTTTCCAACCACACGGGGCAAATATTCCAAACCGCGCTGGGTTTTCCCAAAACTGCATGAGGAAAACACCCAACTGCATGAGGAAAAATCCCAACTACACGAGGAAAAATTCCAACTGCTTGAGGAAAAAATCCCGACACAAGGGAATAATTTTTCCACCGCATGGGGCAAATCCCCCTACCACACAAAAGATTCATCATGAAACTTACTGCCGTGTTTATGGCTCTCGGCATGCTGATACAGCCGCTGTCGGGAGTCACAACTGACCAATATCACCTCTTGCTGGACCAAAACTTGAGCCAGCAAGAAGCCAACGCGTCGCCCTACATCTTCACTTCGGTCCGGGACGCCTTTGCCGCCATCAACAAGACGCCGCGCCGAGACACATTGGTGCTGTACATCGCGCCGGGCGTCTACTGGGTGGACAATCCGAACGACCCCGCCATACGCAACGAAGGCGACAAGGTGTCGACACCCTACGGCTACGAGATTGCCTATCCGAACCTGAAGCTGGTGGGACTGTCCGACCAGCCCGAAGACGTCGTCCTGGCCTGCAACCGCGGACAGACGCAAGGCGCCATCGGCAACTTCACGATGCTGCGCATTGACGCCGAGAGCATCGAAGCCCACAACATCACTTTCGGCAACTACTGTTCCGTCGACCTCATCTACCCCCGCAATCCGCTGCTCAACCACAGCAAGCGCAGCAAGGCCATCGTACAGGCCCAGCTCATACACACGCGTGCCGACAGGGTTTGGGCCGACAACTGCCGCTTTGTGAGCCGCCTCAACCTCTGCCCGTTCAGCGGTGCCCGCCGTGCCCTCTTCACCAAGTGTCACCTGGAGTGTACGGACGATGCTCTCGAGGGTTCGGCCGTCTACAGTCAGTGCCATTTCGAATTCTACTCGAGCAAGCCGTTCTGGGGCACACCGGCCTACGGCGCCGTCATCATGGACAGCGAAATCGACACGCACGTGACGGGGACGCAGTATTTCATGAAATCGCACGGCGGACTCACCCTGCTGCGTACGGCCATCCGTCAGACCGACGGACTGCCCATCGAAGTGCTGCCGAGCTATGGCCAGAACGATGCCTCGTGCTACTATAGCCAAATCACGCTCAACGGCAATCCGCTTACGCTCAAAGGGGCGACTGACATCACGGGCAAGAAACTCTACGACGCCTTCACCATCCCCAACCTGCTGGCCGGCAACGACGGCTGGAATCCGCTTGGTCTAGACCTGCAAACCGCCGAAGCCAAAACCGGTCTGCCTATCTATATGAAGATAGACGTTTCTGACGAAAGCAATGCAGCCAACGGAAGCGGCCATGCAAACGCCAATGGTGGAAAAGAAACCGCCAATGGTGGAAATACCGAAGGCATGGCAAAAAGAGCTACCGAGTTGGCTCCGGAAGGCGACACACGACAGCTGCAAGGCACACTGATGCGCTGGGGCGGCTACGAAGCAACAACCGACGGCGTGCGGGAGATGGTCTACGGCAGCGTAGCCTGGAAGAGCGCCTCCACGCTCAAACTCTCCAACATCCGCCAGCTCGCAGCCACCGTCACGTCGCAGAACCACATGCCTACGGGCAGTGAAGTCTGCGTCGAAGCGTCGTTGCCTTCGGGCATCACGGCCTGCACACGGCTCTACGTCGAGCCGCTTCTGAACCCTGCTCCCGCCTTCTCGTCCGCGCCCTCGCTTGTTGCCGACAAGAACGGGATCAAGTTGCAATATGCCCTCGACGCCACAGGCAGCCAGGACAAGACCCGTGTCACGTGGTACCGGTACACGAAAGACGACCTCTCGGATACCGTCGCCATACGCCATGGCTTCGGGCAGACCGAAGGACTCTATACGGTGAGCAAAGCTGACAAAGACTGCCGCATAGCTGCCCTGATAACCCCGTCGCTGGCCAACACCAAGCCGGGTACACCTGTGCTGGTCAAGTATGTCGAGAAGATAACGGCCCGCCAAGTGCCCAACATTCTTTTCGACGAGAAACGGCACTCCACCGACTTCCACGACATCCCGGTCGGCTACCAGCCCATCATCGCTCCGGGCACGTGGACCTTCGACGCCCACAAGCCCATCGACACGGAGGCTTACTACTGGGCCCCCGAACCCAAGCACGCCTGGTATTATGGCTACGGCGTGGACGGAAGTGCCAAGAAGAAAGGTCTGGTCCAGGCCTCGAAAGGCGCACGCTGCTTCTATACCCCGGCCCGCGACGAAGCCGGCGACATGAAGGCCGAAGTTAAGATTGCCCCTGCCAAGACGGCCGGTCAGGGTTTCGGCAGTGCCACAGGCCAATATCTCGACATCTGCATCAAGTTCGATGCCAAGACGCTGTCGGGCTATGCCCTGCGCATCCAGCGCACACCTGACTACGACCACGCCTGTGTCTTCCAGCTGATGGAATACCAGAACGGAATCGTCAAGGCCATCTCCGACCCGCAACCCGCCGTCTGCTACCGGACGACCTGCACGGTCACACTCAGCCTCAAAGGCACGACGCTGACCGCCACGGCCACGACCAACGCCCAGCTGTCGCAGCCCGATTCGCCCGAGCTCCAGACGGAGGTCTTCCTGCAGGCCAAGGTCAGCAAAAACCGCAACGCCGGGTTCTGCATGCAGCACACCGGTTCGGCCGGAGCAAGCGCCAGCCTGATAGAGCACATCCTGCTAGACTGGTAAAAAACGAAACGGGGATGTATCAAAATTAAAGTTTAACAACAACAAAATTAAACTTTTCATCAATAATAAAAATAAACTTTAACAATAATATAATTAAAGTCTTACAGTAACAAAATTAAGTTTTAACAAATCCAAAATTATATCTTTACAACAACTTAAAACTCCCAATGATTATGGAAGCAAATTTTGAAAAGAACTACAGTGCAGACAATCATCAGTTGACCATCACAGACGGAATGAAGAGCGACCTTCTGTCGGCTGTCAAGTGGATTAAGTTCCTGACGATTGTGTCGTGTTGCGCAATGGGACTGTTGGTTATCTTGGGTCTTGTGATGTTGTTTGTCGGCGAAATAACAAATACCATCATTGGCATCGTTTACTTGATTATTGTCGTTGTCTACATACCGGTACTAAAAAAGGCGTTCGCTTTTATACAGCAGTCGCGCAATGCCTGCAACAACGACGACAACCAGCAGCTGGCCGAAATGTTCTCCAGCGTGAAGTATATTGCCAAGTATATAGGTGTGCTGAACATCGTAGCCATCGCATGCTACGCTTTGGCTTTGATTATTTCCGTTGCCGGCGTCGGCCTTGCCGCTTTGGCCTGCTGACCAGCCTTCACGCAGAGCAAGCTTCTGACTTCTATCGATTAAGGCCAAGGAGAAATTCCACTGAAGCGGCGAATCTGCTGATTACACAAACAAATAATGAAGGGGAGGTTTTTTGCCTCCCCTTTCTTGTTTCTGTTCCGACTAGTTCGGTAAGTTCCGTTTGGTTCCGCTTGGTTCTTCTTTTCTGTTCCGTTTGGTTCCGATTTCGCGGATTACAGATTTGCAGATTCACAGACTGTCATTTCGAAGGACCTGATGCGGAATTACCGTTTCGCCAGGTCATCGTAGAGTGCCTGCAGATAGGCCTTGCCCCATCTTTCGGCCGTACCGTTCGGGTCGTGGCTGCCGGAGAGCGGCTGGCCGTCTTTGGCATTGTCCTGTATATACCTCACGCTGTCGGTCACGAAGCCGAAGCCGTCGCTGAAGGCGTAGAAGCCGTAGTGGCCGATGGTAGGGTTCATAATGTCCTTGCTGAAGTTGAAATCCGAGCAGTCGATACCCAGCTGCGTAAGCAAAGTCGCGCCCAGGTCCGTCTGGCTGCAGTAAGTGTCGATGGTAGCCGGAGCTTTGATGGCACCGCCCGTCCAGAACATCGGAATCCGGTAGCGCATGATTTCGTGGTTCTGCATCCCTGCCGGATACTGTCCGTAGGCATGGTCGGCCACACCGATGATGAGCAGATTGTCCCAGGCTTCCGTCCTCTTCAGTTTCCTGACGAAACTGCCGAAACAGCTGTCCGTGTAGGCGATACTGTTGACATATTCGTTGCCGAAATGACGGTAAGGCACATCGAACGGCTCGTGACTGCTCAGCGTCAGCATAATCTTCAGATAAGGGCTGTCGGACAGTGTGTCGCCAATCATCTCGTCGTAGAGGCAGTTGAACATCAGGTGGTCAGGTACGCCCCATTTCGACATACGCTGGGAAACCGGGAAGTCGATGTCGCCGGTGATTTCGCTGAACCCGCCGGAGGTCAGGAAGCCCTTCATGTTGGTAAAGTTCACGTCACCGCCATGGAGGAAGTGCAGCCGATAGCCCTCTTCCTTCATCGCCTTGCTGAAATACTGCAAGTGGTTGCATTTGTTCTGGTCCTTCATCACCGAGTTGGTCGGCTGTCCGGGATAGGAAGCCATGATGGCAGCCACGCCGCGGTCCGTGCGGAAGCTGTTGGCAAACATGTGGGTGAAGCCTATGCCGTCCTTGCCGTACATACGGTCCACGTTGGGCATGATGCTCGGGTCGGCATCGGGATTGACGCCCGTGCAGATTGCGCCCGAGAAGCTCTCGAAAATCAGCACCACGACATTCGGGCGGTCGACGTTGAGCAGCTTTCCGTCGGGGAAGGGATTGGCCGGTGTTGCGGCAAAAGCGGTGTAGAGCGAATCCGCCCAGCGCAGCGAGTCGGCAGCAGAGAGCGAGTCGGGCAGGCTGACAAGGCCGGCAGCAGAGAGCGAATCAAGCCAGTGCAGCGAGTCGGCGGCACTCGGCGCGGCGGAAAGGCCGGCAAGACGGGCGACGCAGAGCGAGTCAGCGGCAGAGAGCGAATCTGTGGCCACACTGTCCGGGGTGCACACCCTAGGCGTGTTCATCTCGGCAATAGCCTGGTCCAACTCGTCTTCAGCCATGAAGCGGTATTGACGGGCAAAATCTTTCTGCTCCTCCGTTATGCTCTTGAAGAAACTGAAGAAGGGGTTGGTAGCGGCGTGGTTCAAGGGCATCTCCGAACTGAAATACACCCTACCGACGTTCATGGTCGAAGTCGTCACGCCCCCTCGGATAAGGATGAAAAGCACGCCGCACAGCAGGATGGCCACCAGCGTGTTTCTCCACCTCACGCCCAGCCGGTCCATGCTGATAGACCTACCGTTCTGACGGTCAGGATAGAGCCGGCACAGGAGGTTCTGAAGCACCCACCAGAAGGCGAAAATCAGCACGGGGGCGAGCAGCAGCATCCACCAGGGAGCCTGGCCGAGGCAGTCGACGGGATTGTCGAACAGATAGAACACGGCCGTCTTGTCGAGCCGGAATCCCCAGTAAGAGTAGAGGAAGAGGTCAGAGAAATAGTTGACCACGACCAGCAGCACGCTCAGTCGAATCCAGAAGCGCATGAAGCGCCTGTGCCAGCTGCCCGTAATCCAGATGTAGGGAATCTCGAGGAGGAAAGGCAAGGCCATCAGATAGCCGGCCGAAGTCAAGTCGTGGGGCAGGCCGTGGATGATGACCGAAAACCACTGTATGGCCGGATAGGCATCGAACACGTCGCCGTGGTAAACCATAAAGGCCAGTTTGCCGACCACGAAAAGCAGGACAAAAAACAGGTAGAGCTTTATCTTCTTAATCATACAAAATCATTTTTGCGCGCTGATTTACTACAGCGATTTCCAATTTTTGGTGCAAAGATAAGCTATTTTGGAAAATATTGTTTAACTTTGCCCGCGAAATAGCGGAAAATAACCGTTTACTACAGAAAAATGAACAAACTGGAACGCATAAACAAATACTTGAGCGAGATGGGAGTCTGCTCCCGCCGCGAAGTAGACGAACTGATAGAGACCGGCCGCGTCGAAATCAACGGCCAGCCCGCCCACATCGGCATGCAGATTGACACCGAGCACGACAAGGTGTATGTGGACGGTCAGTTGGTCAAACCCACCCTGGCAGGCGGCAACGCCATAGGCGGCACCGAAACGGTCGAGAAAGTCCAGCCCTGGTGGATAGAGCACAACGAACAGAAGAAAGCAAAGCAGGAAGCCCTTATGCAGAACCCGAAAAGCAAGCTACTACGCAAGGGGCCAAAGAAGGCCGCCAAGAGCACGTCGGTAAAGAACGCGTCAGCCAAAAGCGCGTCCGCCAAGAGTGCAACTACCAAAAGCACAACAGCAAAGAGCACGACAGCGAAGAGTGCATCCGCCAAGAGCACGTCGGCCAAGAGCACAACAGCCAAGAGCACGTCGGCAAAGAGCACAACGGCAAAGAATGCATCGGCAGCGCCCTCAATGAAAAAGCTGAAGCAAGCCGTAACGCAAGCTTCAGCCATCAAGACACGCGGCCACAGTGCAGCCGACAAGCAGGCCAAGAGTGCAGCCGTCAAGGATGCGCAGAAGGCACTGGCGTCGAAAGAAGCCAAGCGCGACGAACTGCGCCGGGCGAAGACCTTCACCGACGTGTACAGCAACCTGGCTAACCCTGCGCGCACGCTCAAGGAGCGCCGTGTGGAAGGCGTCAACCCGAAGGCTGCCCAGCTCAGGGGCAAGAAGGCACGTCCCGCTACGGGCAAGCGCACACGCCGCAAGTGAGCGAAGCCTACCTCCGGC
Source organism: bacterium (assembly GCA_963631395.1). Lineage (GTDB taxonomy): Bacteria > Bacteroidota > Bacteroidia > Bacteroidales > UBA3663 > Liminaster. The sequence goes on along the minus strand of CAVGQN010000004.1, from coordinate 22,305 downwards.
CTCAACCTAACTATTGCAAATAAACAGCACATCCGGCCACCGCAAATGACGGAGGCCGGACATAGGCGAAGCGCTGTAAATGCCGTGAATAAAGGAATTATTTCGGCAGGGCTTCCGTCAGTTCGGCAGGGCTTCCGTCAGTGTCTTGACCCACTCGGCGCCGTCGAAGATAGCGCCCGACAGACGGTAGACGACTTTGCCCGTCTTCGGATTGAGGATGACGAAAGTCGGGACGGCCGAAATCTGGTATTTGGTGGCGTAGGGCGCGCCTTCGGTGTCTTTCTCCACATCCAGTTTGATGTTGACGAAATTCTTGTTCATGAAGTCGCCGACCTCCTTCTGCGGGAAAACCTTCTGCGACATCATCTTGCAGGGCGGGCACCAGGTGGTGTAGAAATCGACAAACAGCAGTTTGCCTTCTTTCTTGGCTGCAGCCAAACCCTCGTCGTGCGTCAGGGCGCGGAATTGCGTCTGCGCCTTAGCCGGCAGGGCCAGCGAACCGACAAACAGTACCGTCACGAGCGCTCCGAGCACTCTTCCCATTTTCTTTTTCATAGCTCAGGTTGTTTTAGTTTCCGTTTCAGAAATTCCTTTTCAATCTTTATCTTTTTGACCAAAATGTTTTTTACCAGAAGAAATTCAGAATTTTTCTGAATCTTATATTCAAAGAGTTTTGGCAAAAGACCTTAAACCATTGTCTTTTTTGTCAAAGGCTTTTCAAGACATTTTTTCAAACCAGAATCTTTCTGGTCAAAACCTACAGCACCACGTTGCCGACGAGTTCGTAAGGCTCGGCGCTGACGATGCGCACGTCGTAGAACTGTCCGGTCTCGAGGGCGATGTGGCTCTTCACGTTGTCGTCGGCGGCCGTCGGCTCGAGCGGCAGTGACTCGATAGGAATGAGCACCTCGGGGTCGACCTCGGGGCTGTCGTACTGCGTGCGGCCCACATAGTACTCGCCCTCCTGCCGGTCGATGATGACGCGGAGGGTCTGCCCCACCTTCTGCGTCTGCACCTCCAGCGAGATTTCCTGTTGCAGCGCCATGAGGTCGTCGAGCCGGCGTTGCTTCACGTCGGCAGGCACGTCGTCCTTATAGTGCAGGGCGGCATAAGTCCCATCCTCCTCGCAGAAGGCGAAGGCGCCCATACGTTCGAAGCGCTGTTCGCGGGCAAAGTCCATCAGTTCCTGGAAATCTTCTTCCGTCTCGCCCGGGAAACCGACCATCAGCGTGGTGCGCAGGTGGATGCCGGGCACTTGCCGGCGTATTTCGGCCAGCAGCTCGACGGTTTCCTGGCGCGTGATGCGGCGCAGCATGCGGTGCAGCACATGGTCAGAGGCGTGCTGCAGGGCGATGTCAAGATACCGGCAGATGTTGGGATACTTGACCATGACCGGCAGCAAGTCCATCGGAAAGTCGTTGGGATAGGCATAGTGCAGCCTCAGCCACTCCACGCCGGGCACTTGGGCAATTTGCTCCACCAGGTCGGCGATGCAGTAACGGCCATAGAGGTCGAGGCCGTAGCCCGTCAGGTCCTGGGCTATGAGCTGAATCTCGCGCACGCCGCCATCGACCAGCCGGCGCACTTCGTCGAGCACATCCTCCATGGGGCGGCTCTTGTACTTGCCCGTGATGATGGGTATGGCGCAGTAGGCGCAGTTGCGGTTGCAGCCCTCGGCTATCTTGACATAGGCATAGTGGCTGGGCGAAGTCTGGAAGCGCTTCGACCGCAGCGAGTCGTCCCACTTGTGGCCCAGGTCGTCGAGGATGTGCTTCCAGTCGAACTTGCCGTACAGGCGGTCAATCTCCGGTATCTCGGCCAGGAGTTCCTTGCGGTAGCGTTCGCTCAGGCAGCCCATCACGAAGATTTGGCCAATCTTGTGCTTGCGCTTCAGTTCGGTCAGGCCCAGTATGGTGTTGATGCTTTCCTCCTTGGCGTCGCCTATGAAACCGCACGTATTGACGATGACGATTTCGCCCCTCGGCTCTTCCGGGTCGTGATGCAGGCGGTAACCGCAGGCAGCCAGCTGGCCCATCAGCCTTTCGCTGTCCACCAGGTTCTTGCTGCAGCCCAGCGTAATCAGATCTATTCTGTTCTTGACCATAATTTAGTTGTCGAAGCCGAAGGCAAGTTTTTATAAGCCAATATTTTTTACCAAAAAAGGCAAGGAATTTATAGACAAAACTTTATAGCTAAAGGCGCGCGGACTTTACTTTCCTTCGGCGAAAAGGCTGTCGACGAAAGCCTTGTTGTTGAAAATCTGCAGGTCTTCCATTCCCTCGCCCAGTCCGATGTAGCGCACGGGCGTCTTGAGTTGGTCGCTGATGCCGATCACCACGCCGCCCTTGGCCGTACCGTCGAGTTTGGTGATGGCGAGCGCCGTCACGTCGGTCACAGCCGCAAACTGCTTGGCCTGTTCGAAGGCATTCTGGCCCGTCGAGCCGTCGAGCACGAGCAGCACGTCGACCGTTCCGTCGGGCACGACCTTGGTGATGGCCTTGCGGATTTTGCCGAGTTCGTTCATCAGTCCGACCTTGTTGTGCAGACGTCCGGCGGTGTCGATGATGACCACGTCGGCGCCTTCCTTGAGGGCATGGCTGACGGCGTCGAAGGCCACCGAAGCCGGGTCAGAACCCATCTGCTGGCACACGACCGGCACACCGACACGTTCGCCCCAGATCTTGAGCTGGTCGATGGCGGCGGCGCGGAAGGTATCGGCGGCACCGAGCACCACCTTGTTGCCGGCCTTCTTGAACTGGTAGGCCAGCTTGCCTATGGTGGTAGTCTTGCCCACGCCGTTCACGCCGACCACGAGCATCACGTAGGGACGCTTCATGTCGGGGCGCAGGCTGAAGCCGTCGAGGTCCGTCTGGCCGTTTTCCGACAGCAGGGCCGTAATCTCCTCGCGCAGGATGCGGTTCAGCTCGCCCGTGCCGACATACTTGTCGCGGGCCACGCGGTCTTCGATACGCTCGATGATGCGCAGCGTGGTGTCGACGCCCACGTCGCTGGTCACGAGCGTTTCCTCGAGAGCGTCGAGCACGTCGTCGTCCACCCTGTCGCGGCCGGCCACAGCGCGTGTCAGCTTGTCAAAGATGCTCTGCTTACTCTTTTCGAGACCCTGGTCATAGGTCTCCTTGTTCTCCTTTTTGAAGAAATCGAAAAAGCCCATAGTCGTGACGGTTTGGATTAAACGGAAAAGACCACAGGGGAAGCGAAAGCCTCTCTGTGGTCAGTCTGTATTCTATTTCTCTGTAGGAAATGTAACTTACTTAGCAACAGCTTCCTTTACCTTGTCGTTGGGAACCATCTCCTCCTCGAAGACATAAGCACCGGTCTTTGGAGACTTTACCACACGGATCACTTTGCTGAATGTACGGCCTTCACCTGTCTGGAGAGAGGCCACTGCTTTCTTTGCCATAGTTCAACTCGTTTTTTTATGGTTAATGATGTCCAAAGGGATTACTTGATCTCCTTGTGGATTGTGTAACGCTTAAGGAATGGGTTATACTTTTTCAACTCAAGACGCTCGGTTGTATTCTTGCGGTTCTTGGTAGTGATATAACGAGACATTCCCGGAACACCCGAGGCTTTCTGCTCTGTGCACTCGAGGATAACCTGTACGCGGTTGCCTTTTACTTTCTTTGCCATAGTTGTATTAGCCGATTACATAACCAGCCTCCTTGAGAGCGGCTGAAATACCCTTCTTGTTGATAGTCCGGACTGCTGCGGCAGAAACCTTCAGACATACGAAGTCGTCGAGTTCCGGAACATAAAACTTCTTCACCTGCAGGTTCACATTGAACAGGCGCTTTGTGCGGCGCTTGGAGTGTGAGACGTTGTTTCCTCTTCCTGCCTTTTTACCAGTGAGCTGACAAATTCTAGACATTGTTGTTCGTTTTTGTTTATAAAACCGGACTAATGGAAACCCCTGACAGAAGGGCGGGATATCCGATTTTAATTGTTATGAGTTAAAATCGCTTGTTTCCGGCTGCCGGACTTGCTTCTCCCGCAGAGGCGCATCACTTCCCCCGGGTCGGATTCGGTCCGTCTTTACCCGAAACAGGGTGCAAAGTAAGCGCATTTTCCTTTACCGGCCAAATCTTTCAGCGGTTTTCTTTCTCTTTCCCGGCTATGAGTTGGCACAAAAGTCTCAAAGCGTTATCTGCACTTTGCAAAATCACAGCCTCGCGGTCGCCTTTCAGCGCGAAAGTTCTGGTCACTGCCCTCTCGCCCCACACGGCCGCCACGCAGACAGTGCCCTGGGGTTTGCCTTCCGACGGACCCGGACCGGCCACGCCCGTCGTAGCCACCGCGCAGTCGGCCTTGCACAGCCGTGCCACGCCCCGGGCCATCTGTAGCGCCGTGTCTTCGCTCACCACGCCGTCGCGCACAGTCACACCCAGCACGTCCTCCTTGACCGACACCGCATAGCTGACCACGCCGCCCCGATAGTAGGCCGACGCTCCGGGCACGGCTGCCACCATCGATGCCACGGTGCCGCCCGTGCAGCTTTCGGCCGTAGCCAGACTGAGCCCGCGGTCGGCGAGCAGACGGCCCGTCTCACGGCCCACCTCGTTGTCGTTCAGGAATCGTTCCATTTCTTTTTTTACTATGTTTTGCGCGGCCAAATATAGGCATATTACGGACAAAAAGCAAAACTTTCGGCCGAAAAATGCCGTTCCGTTTGGTCATTACGGCAAAATACGCTACTTTTGCGCACAATAATAAAAAAGAACAACCCTTAATGAAAGCGAGACTTGATGAATCTTGACAAAAGCAAGAGGAAGCTTGATGAAAGCGAGACTTGATGAGTCTTGATAAAAGCAAGAGAAGCTTGATGAAGGGCAAAGGTCTTGATAAAAGATAAAGAACAACCCTTAATGAAAGCGAGAAGAGTCTTGATGAAAGAAATAACAATCCTGATGAACGATAGAAGAACCCGCATCGTCAAAGTCACTGCCGCCCTCCTTCTCCTCACGGCAGGTGGAAGCAGTGCGTATGCCGACCAGCGCAGCTTGGCCGACGCCCGCCAGATAGCCCAGGGCCTGCTCGGTGACCCCGTCGTGGCCGAAGCCCCGGCCCTTGCCCCTGCCGCAAGGTCTTTGTCAGCCGATAGCGCCACAGCCGGCAGCACGCTCGTCCCCTACTACATATTCAGCGACAGCCAGGGCGACGGCTTTGCCGTGGTGAGCGGCACGGACCGGATGCGCCCCGTGATTGGTTACAGCCCCAGCGGCACCTACAATGCCGAGCTGATGCCCGTAGGCTTCCAGCACTGGCTCGAGAACATCGGCCAGGCAGCAGCCTACCTGGAGAGCCACCCCGAGGTGACCCTGGCCACTGCAGCGGCCGATGCGACGGTCACGCCGATTGCACCGCTTCTGGGCGACATCGCCTGGGGACAAGGCACGCCCTTCAACCGCCTCTGCCCCTCGGTCGGCGACACGCGCTGCGTGACGGGTTGCGTGGCGACAGCCCTGGCGCAGTGCCTCTACTTCTACCGGTATCCGACCCGTGGCACGGGCAGCAAGACCTACGAGGGCGGAACGTACGCACCGTCGGTCACGCTCAACTTCAGCCAGCAGACCTACGACTACTCGCTGATGTTCGACCAGTATGACCCGAACACCGACTACTCGCCGGCGCAGCTCAACGAGGTGGCCAAACTCAGTTACCAAGCCGGCGTGGCCGTCAGCATGCAATACGGCAAAGACGCTTCGTCGTCGGCCCTGAGCTTCATCCACACGGCCGTGAAGAGGCACTTCGGCTACGACGGCCTGGTGCAGGCACTGTGCCGCTCGCAGTACACCTACGACGAGTGGCAGACCATTCTGCGCAACGAGCTGGCCAACAGCCGGCCCGTCATCTATGGCGGCAACGACGACACCATGGGCGGCCACTGCTTCATCCTCGACGGCATCGACGCCTCGGGCCTCTATCATGCCAACTGGGGCTGGTACGGCACGTACGACGGCTACTACGACATCGCCGTCCTCAACCCCATGACCTTCAAGTTCTGCGACGACCAGATGGCCCTGGTGCAGCTCGCCCCTGCCGGCCGTCTGACGGGAGGCCGCTACTACACGCCCGTCAATTCCAAGGGCACAACGGCCTGCACCATCTCGCAGCCTTCAATCAAATTGGGCGAAAATGCGCTGATCGAGGTCAACAACATCTTCCACTTCATGGACGAGCCGTTTGTCGGCTACTTCGGCCTCGCCTTCGTCCGTGACGGCAAGACCAAGGCCGTCGCCATGTACAGCGACACCCTGTCCGTCCCCAACGGCTACTATACCTCATGGAAGTTGCCCGTCAAAATTCCGCGTTCGCTCGAGAGCGGCTCGTACGAGGTCTATCTGATGACCAGGGAATATCAAGGCACGAACAAAGACAGCATAGGCTTCGTGCGCAGCAACGCCAACCGGCCGGCCTGCTGGCAGTGCTCCGTCTCCCACTCCGTGGCCTACTTCACCCTCCCGTCGGCCGACCTGACGCTCACGGCCTCCGACTGGAACTTCGGCACCGACACGCTCCGCACGGGCAGCGAGCAGACCATCACGTGCCGCATCACCAACGGCAACGACGCCACCTGCTGCGGCCGCTACGTGCTGGCTCTTTCCGCCGGCGACACCTGCTGGGCGCAGTCGGACATCGTCACCATCCCTGCGCTTTCGTCGGCCACGGTGACCTTCGGTGTCACGTTCAGCGAAGCCGGACAGCGCGCCATGGACCTCTACTTCTGGCCCTCCGACTTCTCGTCGAGCGAGATGACTGAGGTCGGCGGCAGCCTGCCCACCGTCACCGTCGTCGGCGACCAGACGCTCTCGTCCAACCTCGTGCTGACAGCCAAGCCGGCACTGAAGGCCGATGCCGCCTACGGCGATTCGCTCTTTGTGGGCAGCGCGGCTTCGTTCGACGTTGCGCTCTCCAACACGTCGGGCCGCTACAGCGGGCAGCTGCAAGTGCAGTTCTTCAAGACCGCTACCTCCACGGCACCCGTCGCCACCATGACGGCCAATGCCGCCCTGCCTGCCGGTGCTGCCGGCACCTACACGCTGAGCGGCACCCTCGTGAAGGCCAACGACACGTTCCGTCCGGCCGCGTCGGGCACGCACTGCTACGCCAGGGTCTACTACCGGCAGGGCAGCGACTACGTGCTCATGGGCACTGCCTCGGGCGTGGACAATCTGACCACCGTGCGCATCTATGCCGGCTCGCCGGGCAGCACGGGCCTGGAGAAAATCGCCGCGGATACGGACTCGGCCCCCGTCACCGTCTACGACCTGATGGGCCGTCCCTGCAACCCCTCCGGCCAACTCCGTCCGGGCATCTACATCGTCAATGGAAAGAAGAAAGTTATCCGATAACAACAAGACTTTTCTGGGGCAAAGTCTCGAGCAAAGTTTTGGGAAAAGTTTTTGGCAAAGAAAATTTATCGGCCGAAAGGCTTTGGCCTGCACCCTGCTCTGCAGTCTGGGCCTGGCCAGTGCCGCGGGGCGCAACAGCGAACCGCGCATGAAGACGTGGTGGTTCTTCGGCTACGAGGCGACTACGAGCGAGGGCATTGCCGCCGACGTCAAGGCACTGAAGGAAGCTGGTTTCGGCGGAGTGGTGTACTACGACCAGACGCACGGCAAAGACGCGTCGAAGGCCGACGCAGGCTTCTCGCCCGCCTGGTGGAAGCACCTGGAGGAAGCGGCGCGTGCTGCCACCGGAGCCGGACTGACCTTCGAGCTCAACATCTCGCCCGGCTACGTGGCCGGCGGACGATGGATTGACCCCACCCACGCCATGCAGCGCGTAGCCTATGCCGACACCGTCGTCAGCGGCGGACAAAGGCTCAGCCTGCCCCTCCCCCGCATCGAGGGCAAGGACGGCTATGTGGCCGACATCGCCTGCCTGGCTTTCCCCGCCCACACTGACGGCCTGGCCCGCCACATCACGGCCCGCTACAAGCCCAGCGGCAAAGGCCGCAACGGCGCCATGCAGATGCCCGGTCCCAGGGGCACGTTCTCGGGCGCCAAGTTCGTCCATCTGCCCGACGCCGGCACGCTGCAGGGCAGCTACGACAGCATCGCCTGGCACGACATCGTGCGGCTCGAGCACTTCTACAGCAGTCAGGGCGCCTGGCCGTGGCGCACGCACGCCTTCGCTGCCGACTCGTCGCGGTTCTTCCGCATCCTCCCGGCCGACGGCAGCACGCCCGTGCGCAGCTGGAGCGTCGGACCGGAAGCCAAACTCGACCACTGGGAGGAATGGGCCGCCCTGCAGAGCGACTTCACAGAGGGAAGCCTCACGCCCGACTACGGACCCGGCGAGGTCATCGACACGGCGCAGGTTGTCGACCTCTCGGCCTACATCCGTGACGGCCGGCTCACATGGTCTGCACCCGAAGGCCAATGGCACATCCTCCGCCTGGCAGCCGTGCTGACCGGCGCGCGCACCAAGCACGGCCCGGCCAACCTGCTGGGCTACGAGTGCGACAAGCTCTCGGCCGAAGCCGCCGCCCTGCACTGGCGCAACTACATGCAGCCCATCCTCGACAGCCTCGAGGCGAAAGGCATACCGGTGACGGGCGTGACCATGGACAGTCACGAGGCCGGCGCGCAGAACTGGACGCCCCTCATGACCCAGGAGTTTGAGGCTCGCCGCGGCTATTCCCTCCGCCCCTATCTGCCCGCCCTGGCCGGCTGTGTGGTCGGGTCAGTACAAGACACGCACCGCGTGCTCCGCGACCTGCGCACGACCATCAGCGACCTTATGGCCGAACGCTACTACGGCACTTTCCGCCAGCTGGCCGCCGACCGCGGACTGACGCTCACGGCCCAGGCCATCGGCAATGCGCTCTGCATCACGGGCGACGCCATCAGCGTCAAGCGTTCGGTCGACAAGCCGCAGGGCGAATTCTGGGCCTATCAGCAGCAAGGTGCCTACGATGTCAAGGACTGCTCGTCGGCCGCCCACCTGTACGGCAAGCCCATTGCCTCGGCCGAAGCCATGACCGACGCCGAATACCGTGACACGCCGCTCGGGCTGAAGCGCGTGGCCGACATCGCCTTCTCGATGGGTGCCCAGGAACTCGTGGTTTGTGCCACGCCTCACATCCCCCTGGCCGCGCCGACTGCGCCTTACGTGGCCGGACGCGAGTATGCCGTCAACCGCTCCAACCCGCAGTGGGAAGCGCTCAAGCCCGTGTGGCGTGCGCTCAACCGCTCCATGCAGGTGCTGCAGCAAGGCCAGGCCGCGCCCGACGCGCTCATCTACCTGGGCGACGAAATCCCCATGAAGACGCTCACCCACCGTCTGCCCCCCGACATCGGCCAGCTGGACTGGGACGTCTGCACGGGCGACGGCTTGCGCAACCGGATTCAAATCGCCCACGGTGACGACGGCCCGTGTCTCTCCACCCCCGACGGCGTACGCTACAAGGCGCTGATCGTGGAAGATGGCATTTACGTCTCGCCGGCCTCGCAAGCCAAAATCGACTCGCTGCGGGCTGCCGGCGTGAGCATCCTCACCTCGGGCCGCGACGTGGTGCGTGACATTACCGTCTCGGCCGCCGGCGACACTGTCGCCTTGCAAAGTGCCGCCGACTCCGCCCTTTCTCAAAGTGCCCTCAGCGCCGACTCGACCTTCGTCCACACGCACAAGCGCATAGGCCGGCGCGACGTGTTCTTCATCGCCAACATCTCGCCGCAGCCGCAGACGGCCGTCATCCGCCTTCGCCACGCGCCCGTCCGCGTCCGCGTCCTGCGCACTGCCACGGGCAAGACCCGCACCGTCCGCCTCCGCCATGGCGCCGTCCTGCTTCCGTTCGAGCCCGGAGAATCTATGTTTCTGTCGTTCTGACGGAAAAAGTTCGGCAAACAAAGGCCAATAAGAAGCATCGGCCTTGCGTCGGCAGAGAACGTATCACGCTGAGAAGCAGTTGTCAAAGAAATTTTGACAACTGCCGCTGATGGGAAACAATCGGCCAAACTTGTTTAGCAGTAATCATCGATTGTATCTTCGCCGGTCCACTCTTGCCCTCGTATCGCACAAAATCGTCTCTGCAAAGTGTTATAATCAAAATAACATTTCTCTATTTTGTGGATTACCTTACCATTTTTCACATAGACACGAGCATCGCCGTAGGGTTTGATTTCATTGGGTGCACTCAGTGCAACCAATAGATAGGGTTCTTCTCCTTCATTTCGCACTATTTCCTGATCTATAACACAGTAATTGCCATATTGATTCTTTTCAAATATTACATCCTTTTTAAGAAGGTCAGCATATTCCTCGAGTGTTATATTTCCGTCTTTTGGACAAAGAGGGAAATCGCATAATGCTTTTCCGCCATACTGAAGCACGTTTTGCGAACCACAAAAACGGCAAGATTCCTCGTAATAATATTTAATAAAATGAAAATACTTTTCACCTTCAAGAGAAATGTACATGTAATATCGTAGTTCATTTTGTTGAATCACGACTTGAATGGCATCCAATTTTAGTGTCCATCCCCATGACAATATTATAAATTCTTCGCCATGCTCCGTTCGCGCTGCAATCTCTCCTATGCTCAGTTTGTCAGCATATGCATCAAGACCTCCATTAGTATCATTCGGACAAAGAGGGAAACTCATCTTCTCATAAAAGTGCTTTTGAAGTGCACAAGGAGTCAGAGATTCATTCTTCTCATAAAAAAAGACTTCTTTCTTGTCCCACTCATCTTCCTCTTCTATTTGTTCATCTTGTGAAGTGAGATGGTCTGTCGAAATTATCTCTGAAGCAGATTGCTCTTTTTCAAAATCGTATACCTTTGGATTTGTAAAACATTCGGACGTATTTGATTGCACCTCCTTGATGTCATGATTACCTAACCACTCTTCAAAACTTTTGGTTGGCACTTTTGGCAGTGGTAGTTGATATGCCGAAATCGGTCTTCTTGCCCACTGTGATATGCGTTCCCAAGTAAGTCTGGCTTCCTCGGCAGTCACCGTTCTCATCCACATGATATCCTGGTTTTTACCAGTCAAATCTTGCAGACAAGAAGGATTTTCGATAAACTTTTTGATATCGCCTCCACAAAGATAGGTCACTCTCTTTAGAGTCACTTCGTTGAGAAGAACATTTTCCAAAGGTGTCAACCACCTCAGATTTTCCACCCTATTATTACAGCGGTTTGTGTCAATATGGTCTACCACCTTGTCCTCTTTTCTGCCGGGCACAAAAGCTGTTGCTACGATGATATGAACTCTATGATTGCTTATCATCATATAGCCTTTCTCGTTCTTCCTGCCGAATGTCCATTTATTGTCCAACGGTCTTGTCGGCTTTCCCTCCCGGGCATGTCTTAAGACTGCTCCGTTGTCACGAACAGAATACAATTCACCCTTGTACTCACAAGTTACCTCGCGAGTATATTCATCTATATTCACCATGGCATCAATGTTGTTGAGGTTCGACAAAATCCAGTTCCATACCCAATGCATAGCCGATCTTGGTAAGTATGTCAAATCCGACAGAATACTTGCCAGCCTCGATGCGGCAAAGATTGGCGGCATCTATACCTGCATAAAATGCAAGATGCTTCGCATCCATGCCTTTAGACTCACGGAGTTGACGGATACGTTGCCCAAGGCGGACACGTTCCTTCGAAACCGACTCTTTGTCGTAGGCATGATAAGAGAAGATTGACCCGACACGTTGAATCAACAGCTGTCTGCTGATTTCTCCCATAATAACACTTGCATCCCCTTTGTAGTATTGGTCAAATAGGGTCGCAACGATTTTGTCTACCTCAAACCACGGTGCCTGTTGCTGACACTTAAAGGGGATTGAGTCTGGGAAGCCGATGATAAATTCGTCTCCCTGCGGAGTATCCACATAGAGACGCTTGTCATCCACCCACCTTACTTTTGTTTTGGGTTCCATAATTGTGTTCTTTAATTATTAAAAACATTAATAATCCCAGCCGTATTTAATGTGTTGTCGCCACATATTGGAATCTGGCACAAAGGTAGAGCTTTATTTTTTAAATTGGCAAATTTGCCAATTAATTTCTTGTAAACCGAATATGCACACCGTCATTTTGCTATGAATAATAATCAAAATACGGATATCTCCAGCACTTTTACCGCCCAATCGGCGGTTACGTCGTTAATGGCAAGAAGAAGATTTCCGATAACGACAAGACTTTTTTCGGGCAAAGTCTCGGGCAAAGTCTCGGGCAAAGTCTCGGGCAAAGTCTCGGGCAAAGTTTTGGGCTAAGAAATTGCCTTATCTGAACAAATCGGCCATGGTGATGACGTTCTGCACACGGCTGGAGTATTCGTTGGGCTTCAGTCCGTAGGTCGTGACGAGGGTGAGGTGCAGCGAAGACTTTGTTCGGGTTTCCTCGGCAAAGGTGGAGAGCTTATGGCGCAGTGACTTGTCGGTTGAGGCGTTTATGCAGAAGTCGTCGTCAGAGAACTTCATTTCGCAGATGTTGATGATTCGGTCGGCGCGGTCTATCACCATGTCAATCTGAGCTCCATCTTTCTCCTTGCGGCTTTTCCACGGGCTTGCCTCGGTCTGCACGCCACTGATGCCAAGCGCCTGCTTTATTTGCGGCAGATGGTAGAAGCAGAGCGCTTCGAACGTGAAGCCCCGCCATGCCGTAAGTTCGGGCGTGCCTATGTTGTCTTGCCAGAAAGTCGCGTTGGCCGTGCGCCTGCCGTCGATGAAGGAGAGGTAGAACTTACTGTAGAAATCAGTCAGCCTGTAGTAGGTTTCGCGGCGCGGATAGCCGTATTTCGTGTACGAGGTGATGAAGTCGCTCACCTCCAGGGCTTTCAGCGTGGCGCTCATGCCGCCTCCGTCGGGCAGTTTGGTCATGACTACGATATCCTTGCGCGTGTAACCCTGGCGGCTCTTTGCCAGCAGGCGCACAATCTTCTTGCAGTCGTCGGCATTCGTAAAGAGTGACGAATAGAGGCGTTCGAATTCCTGCGCCAGTTTGCCGTTGGGAGCAAAGAACATGCGGTCGATGTTCTGCGCCAGACTCATCCCCTTTTGCAGCATGCTTATATAATAAGGTATGCCGCCCGTTGCCATGTAGCATTGCAGCTGGTCGTACTGCGACATTACGATGCCTTCGCTCTCGTAGTACCTGGCGCATTCGCCAAGTGTGAACGGGCGCAGCTTTATTTCGTCCGTCGTGCGGTCGTAAAGGCCGCCTTTGTTGTTGAGCAGCTTGTCGGAAACCCACGATGTGGCCGAGCCGCACACCACGAGCATCAGGTTGGTGCGTCCTGCTCCCCAGCCGTTCCAGAAATGTTCGAGGGCCGTGATGAAGCCGGAGCGTGACGTGTCCATCCACGGCAGCTCGTCGATGAACACCACCTGCCGCTTGTCTTTGCCTTTGCTTTCCAGCAGTGTGATGAGGGCGTCGAAAGCGGCAAACCAGTCTTGCGGAACGGCGGAACTTTGGCTGCCGTAGCGTATGAGGCTGGAGTGGAAATTGCTCAGTTGCTGTTCTTTAAGTCTGTCGCCGGACATCTCTATCGGAGACAGACCTGTGTGGTAGAATGCAAACTTGTCTTCGAAAAGTTCGCGCACCAGGAATGTCTTGCCCACACGCCGCCTGCCATAGACTACGGCAAACACGGGCTTATTGCTTTCGTAAAGTGCGCGCAGCTCTTTGATTTCCGCTTCGCGTCCGATGATTTTCTGTGCCATACTCATTCGCTTATTTTGCTGCAAAGGTAGTAAAAATAGCGTTTCGCGCAAAATAATCCGCCACTATTTTGCGCGAAATGGGGTAAAAATGGCACTTCGCGCAAAACAACGGGAAAAATAACGGGCAATGAATAAGCTAAATTTTCCTCGGTTGTAGAGCGGCTTTACCTCGCTGATGTCCGGATTGGAGGCATTCGTGTCGATAAGGAGCACTGCCTCTGCCTTGTTGTTCATCTCCGCACCGATGTGGCCGCGCACGTTGTTGTCGCCCTTTGTTCCGAAGGGAAACAGCCCAATAATGCTCAGGAAAAGAGGCTCGTTGGTTGCAAAATGGGCACAAACATGCGGAAATCCCCCCCCAGAAAGTAAAATATTGTGACATATTTGAGCTATCGATGGTTAATATCTGTAAATTTGTGCCAAAATAATCTAATCCGCAAAGTGTATGAGAAAGCCATTACTTTTCACATTCCTTTTGGCTGCTGCATCTGTCTGTATGGCAGAGACAACATCAGGCCTAACCATCTTGTTCAAGAATCAGACAAAGGTTAGCTTTACTTTTGCCTCCAAGCCGGAGATAGCCATCGCGACTGACGGCATCACGGTTACGTCGACTGCATCGGATGCCGTCAGCTACACCTTCGACGAAGTGCAAAAGTTCTATTTCGAGGACAACCTCGAGACGGGCATCCGGGAAGTCAATGCCGAGTCAGCCGCCAGTCCGGTGTTCAGCTACAAGGATGGCGCAATCACCGTTAGCGGGCTGAAAGCGGCAGAGCACGTCTGCGTGTTCTCCGTCGGCGCCAGTAAGGTCGGGGAAGCCAAAGCCGACAATGCCGGTTGCGCCAGTGTCGACCTCGGCAGTGCACCAACCGGAATATATGTAGTAAGCACCGGCAGCGGTGTGAGTTTCAAACTGTTGAAGGAATAATGAGGAATGACTATGAAGAAAATTCTCACCATTCTGCTTACTGTGCTTTTCTCTGTGCAGTTTGCTGCAGCCCAGCAGACGCTTTATGTTTACTTGAAGTCGGGCGGTTTGGCTGCATACACTGCCAATAAGGTGACGTTCGACAATGACATCTTCGTCTTTACCTATGGTGACGCTACTGAGATAACAAACGAAATGTTCTCTGCCTCGTTCAAAGTGGCATTCAAGTCAAATGATTACAAATCATTTGTGCAACCCATCGAAGTCGGCGTCTGCTTCTCTGACGTGAATGAGCATCCAACGATAGCTGACGACAAAATAGAGTTAGGCTCGTCGTTGTCGGGATATTCTTTCTGCATAGACGATCTAGACGGTCTTGATGCCGGTACCACCTACTATTATCGCGCGTATGTCAAGGTGAATGGTGTCGTGTATTATGGTGATGTCAAAAGTGAAACAACTTTTGAGAAGAAGCCGACTTATACTTATGTCAATGGGCACGAGTTCGTTGACCTTGGCTTGCCAAGCGGACTGTTGTGGGCTAAAACAAACATCGGTGCAGAGAAACCTGCTGATGACGGCAATTACTATGCTTGGGGTGAGACAGAACCTCAGACTTCAAAAAGTTACTCTTGGTCTTCCTACAAGCATGGCACATCTTCATCCGACTTGACAAAATACAATTCTTCAGACGGGAAGACCACTCTTGATCCCGAAGACGATGCCGCCTGCGTCAACTGGGGCGACTCTTGCCGTATGCCGACCAAGGCTGAGTTCGCAGAACTCCGTAACTCGGACAACTGCACCTGGACCTGGACCTGCATGTCCACCTCTGACGGTTCTTCCATCCATGGTTACAAAGTCACCAGTGTCAAGAATGGCAATTTCATCTTACTTCCAGCCTCTGGCGGCCGCTACTATGGGAGCTTCGACGGTCACGGCTCTGACGGCAACTACTGGTCCAGCACGCTCTATTCCAGCCTCTCCGACCACGCGTGCTACCTCTACTTCAGCAGTAGCAAACACTACCGGAGCAAATACTACCGTTACTTTGGTCTCACCGTCCGCCCCGTCGCAGACCCTAAGATGCGCTAAATGCGCATCTCTGAAACCTTACGCCGAAGGCGCTCTTTCACTATGCACCGAAGGCACGTCGATTTTTTTGAAAAAAATAGGAATATACAATGAAAATAAGAAAATTATACATGGCGCTGGTCGGCATATTGATGTCGACGCAGTTGGCCAATGCCCAACAGAATATGTTTGTGGTGGGCAATAATGGCAAGATAAATGCCATCTGGGTTTCATCAGTAGACTATGCCACGTTCAATATCGATGCCGACAAACTGTTTACAATAAGCAATTACAAAGAGAGTACCACAACGAATTCTATTACTGTCACTTGCACTGTGGTGCTGTCATCAGAATCAAACGTCAAGGAGCTTTCTGTTACTCCCGAAGTGGGTGTGTGCTACTCAAAGGATAATGCATTTCCTACGATAGAAGACGACTGCCTTCTTTTGGGTTGGGATTTGGGAAGTTATAGGTTTACATTGGAATCCCTGATTTCCGGCACCACTTACTATTTCAGACCCTATGTGAAGTTGGCAAATGCTGTATTCTATGTCAACGTTGTTTCGGCAAAGACACGTCCGGATTATAAGATTATCAACGGCCACAAGTTTATCGACCTCAATTTGCCGAGCGGTCTGCTTTGGGCAGAGACCAACATCGGTGCAGCGACTGCTGCTGACGATGGCAATTACTATGCTTGGGGCGTAACGAAACCTACAAAATATTATAATTGGGGTTCGTACAAATATGGTGCATCCTATTCAAACCTGTATAAGTACAAATCCTCCGATAGTAAGACCGTTTTGGATAAGAATGATGATGCCGCCTATGTCAACTGGGGCGACTCTTGCCGTATGCCAACCAAGGCTGAGTTCGCAGAACTCCGTAGCCGGGCCACCTGGACCTGGACCAGCATGTCCACCTCTTCTGGTTCTTCTGTTAACGGTTACAAAGTTACCGGTTCGAACGGCAATTCAATTTTTCTCCCTGCTTCGGGCTTCCGCGACGATGGGGGCCTCTACAAGAACGGCTCGTACGGCCACTACTGGTCCAGTTCGCTCGGTACCAAATACGGCTACGCGTACAGCCTCACCTTCGACAGTAGCGAGTGCAACCAGTACGATCTCTCCCGTTACAAGGGCTTCTCCGTCCGTCCCGTCGCAGAACCGTAATCAACATTTATCGAGTTCAAGTTTATGATTGTGGAAGTCAAGGGCGAGTCGATTTGAAAAGTTTTTGCTTTGCCTTAGAGCAATAAAAAGTGGCGTGATAGGTCCATGTATATTATTTCACTAAATCCATCAATGTGTCGAAGCTATCCACCTTGCCATACTTAATGTTGGCAGTGGAGAGTTGCTCGAACAGCTTTTCGGCGCAGGCTATCTTGCCTTTCTCCATGTCGCGCAAGTCCATGCTCGACATAGAGCCTTTGGTCTCTGCCACGAAGTAGACATGCTTCACCGTCCCTTCCTGGAATGCGATAGCCCAGTCGGGAGAGTAGTTGCCCACAAGTTTGTAGTCGACAATGGCTTGGTCGATAGAGAGCTCCGGGTCTTGCATTTGCTCCACGCGAGCGCTTGCGACTTGTGCCATCCACCGCTTGAATGGCTCTGCCTTGGGCGAGGGAATGGACTGTATCAGACGGAAGATGCCTTTCATGTCAGCAGCCATACATTGTCGCTTTTTCCCGTCGGCACCATTCATCTGAACCAGGGTACAAATTGTACCCCAGTTGTTGCCTAACTCAGGGTCTCTCGATTTCATCTTCTTTAGATACTGCTTGGGGTCAGCACTATCGGTTAGGGCCTCAATCACGTCGACTACGGAGAAATACCACTTCTCTTCTTTATCGTCCCATACGGAACGTATCTTTTTTTCTTCAAACGACTGAAGGGATTCTTTTTTTGTCATACTCTAAATAGATTGATTTCTGATTACTAAAAAACGTAATGAGTTCGAAGTCGTCCAGCCCCTTTATCTCTCCGTGCAGGGCCGTAGTCTCGCCATGCAATTGAGGTCTTTATTTGCCATTTTTCCTTTGTTATTTGACCACAAATATACGGTTATTGTTTGAGAATAAAGAACAAATGATGAAATATTTGTCGCAAACATTGCGTTTTTGTTCAATAAGTTTCAAGGATTGCATAAATCCAATGGAAAATCTTGACTCGACAACCATCATCACAACAGCACCTGGCCGCCCGACTTCAAGCGTTCAGCCTAAGGTCGGGCGGTTTCCGACATCTGTCGAGTTCAAATTTATGATTGTGAAAGTCAATGACATCTGAAAACGGTTCAAATTTTTCCGGGCCATTCTCTTGCGAGTATCGAATAAAAGCAGTAACTTTGCGGCTCATCACCCATAAAAACCGCAGATATTGACCCACTAAAATACTGACTGGAGAGCAACATGGCACGATTTGCTACCTACTACATCCGATTCCACTACGAACTTTGCACCTGCGACTGGGAGCAAAGACAACAGCACCTGGCCGCCCTCCTGGAGAGCGACGGCTCCGTCACCTTCGACGAGCTGGTTCCCCCAAGCCGGCAGCAGCAGGCAGGCAGTGCGGCAAAGGGCAGCGCGGAAGGCGGCAAGGCAAGCGAAGCCAAAGGAAGCAACAAGGGCAGCGCGGCAAAGGGCAGTGCAGAAGGCAGCAGCAAGGGCAGCGCGGCAAAAGGCAGTGCAGAAGGCGGCAACAAGGGCGAAGCCAAGGTCAAGGTCTTCCCCCACCGCATCTGCCACCTGCAGTGCAACCGCGACATCGTCGTGATGCAGATAGCCAACCCGGGCGAAATAGACTGCGAAAACAACTTCCGAAAGGGCGTGGCCAAGGACGAGCCGTCGTGCTTCGTCGTCTTCGACAACCGCGAGGGGCTGCGCACCGTGGCCATACAGAACCGCCCGAAGGCCTTCAGCTCGCCCAAACGCCTGGCCGACATCATGCAGCGCACTTTCCACCGGGCGCTCTACGGCGAGCACTTCTACCTGACGGAAATACTGCCTTTCTATTATCCCGCCGACCTGCTGGAGGTCTGGCAGATGCAGCAGGCCAACGCGCAGTTGCTGCGATTCGGCGTTTCGGACATGACCGAAGAGAAAATCCTGGCCCGGATGGAAGAGCTCAAGGACAAGCCGTATTACGACGATTCGCTCATGCAGCCGATGCTCAAGATGGCTCTTGCCGCCAAGCAGGACAAGTACCGGAACATGTACACCCTGATGCCCGAAGAAAGGAACGGGGTCATACGCCTGGACTATACCTCCTCCTTCCTGCGTAACATGCTCACCTTAGCCTATGCATCGAACTCACCCGTCGAACTGGTGACCAGGGACGGCACTTCCTTCCGCTGCACGGTGGACAGCGACGAAAAGGATACCGACAAGGTGGTGCAAAGGGAACTGGACGAAGACCTGCTCGACATGCTCTTCACGCACAGGAAGAAGAACAAGCAGGAGGCTACCGACGAAGACCTGCGGCAGGCGGAAGAAAAAATCACGGAAATGCTCGACATGATGAAACGCACATCGCAGGATGTCGAGCGGGACTCAAACACCGACACAAAAACCGACACAAACACCGACACAGCATGACACAGACACTGGTGCATCTTGACCCCGAGCAGACACGGACGGAACGCCGCAAGCTGCTCTTCGACGACGTGTATATACTCCTGAGCGACTTCCTGCGCCACGAGCACAACGAGGGCCAGACCACGCTCACGCACGTCGAGTGCTTCCTCGCGGCCCGGCGGCTGGCCGCCACCCTGCTCTCCCTCCCCAACGTGCTGGAAGGCATCGACGACGAGCTCGACGACCTCGCCGGCGAGGCTGAGGAAGAGGAAGACGCCATGCTCGTCGGCGTGGTGGCCACGTTCATCATCCTGGCAGTGAGCATGAGCCGGAAGGACGTCGACGCGTGGCCCATCATCAGCCGGATCCTGTCACGCTGGTCCGACCACCCGCTCTACTTCCCCCTGCTCGAAGCGGCCTTGCACAAGGAAGAGGAGCGCTGGATGCAGGGCAAGCGCATGAACCTGCTGCAGTACGAACTCCGCGAGATGGAGGACGAAGAGTGCGGGCACGTCACGCAGTTCATGACCGACATCGCCGGCATGGCCGACCAGGCGGGCGCCGGCACGGTCAAGGAAGTCCTGCTCGTGTTCAACAAGTACAATGCCGCCCACGGCTACCGCTATCAGCAGCCCATCGACATGCTCTACGACAAGCTCGACGGCCTGGCCCGCCAGCAGGTGCACATCGAGCGGGTCAACGACATACACGGCAACGGCAAGGTCAACATAGGCAACTGAACCTGGCAACTGAGCCTGGCAACTGAACTGGCTATCAAGACGATTATGGCAGACATCAAAATCCAAATCTCGGGCACCGTGACCATCGGCAAGATGTTCGACATCCACGACAATCAGACCGTGGTCAACAATGTAACTGTCCCCGGAGGCGAGGAGCCGACGGGAACAAAGAAAAAAGGAGGCGAGGAGCCGACGGGAACAAAGAAAACCGGAGGCGAGAAGCCGACGGGAACAAAGGAAACAGGGGTAATCCCGACCGAGTGCGCCAAGGCCATAGACCGGGTGCTGACAAATCAGTTCTGGGCAAAGCCGCCCAAAGCCATGTCAGGCAAACAGCAGTTCAACTCGCGCGTGGCCATCAGGAATGCCGCGGCCGTAATCGACCTGGGGAGCGGCGCCGCGATAGCCCTGCTTATGGCCGTCGGCAGCGGGCTGGGGGCCGTCAAGCCCGGGGCCGAACCTACGGCGTTCGTGCGCGCCCTGATTGGTTTGGGGCTCGTCCGATACGGCGACGAAAAGGCTGTCCGCCGGTTGGCAAACGGCGTGGCGATAAAGGCAAAAACTCTCGTCCCGGAATACAGCAAGTGGGGCATTGCCAAAGACCGCGAAACCGGAGAGCGCATCCACGAGGCCATGACCAGGCCGGATGTGCACTGAGGTCAGTCAACCGGGTCGGTCGGCACTCGGCGTCTTTACTTTAACCGAGCGTCCTAATTTTAATTCTGCCTTCAGTTCGTTATACAAGTCCACCGGCCCCAGGTGCCAGTATTTGGTGCTCTCGGTCGACAGTTTCTTGTAGAGCCCGGAATGGTATATGCGGCTCATCGCTTCGGTCAAACTTATGCCCATGTCTTCGGAAAGCCATGGCGCAAGCCACCCTATCTTGCAGGGCAACAGCATGTACAGATTGTCCTGCGTTATTTTTGTGCTCATAGCTCAATCTTTATTGATTCGACAAAACGGATAGCCTCCAGCGCCTTCTCTGTGTGAAAAAGGTATTGGTCAACCAATTTGTAGGTCTTCAGTTCCTGAATGAGAGTCGGCATGCTGATGATGCCGCCTTCGTAGAGCGTGAATTGCGTATATACGCTGTCGTCCGCCACCGGGCCATAAACGATGTCGTGATTGTGTGTAAACCCCCGTTCGGTGCGGTTTTTCATCACGAAATTCACCCATTCTTCGTTTGGCTTCTCAAACACGAGCGTGTCTAAATGTCTGATTGCGTCTTCGTCCAATTCGTATACGCTCACATAGCCGACAGACACTTTACGTTCGTCCATTTTTCGCCTGACCCATTTTTCCGCCTGCTCTTGTGAGGTGGTGGCATAGAACCCCATGCCGTAGTCGAGAGAGCGGTTGGGCTGACGTATTTCGGGGTTGCAGACAACCTCGATGCTTCCGTGATATATCCTGCTCATCTTTTTCTTTTGCTTATCATTTCGTCAATTTCTTCCACGAGCCACTCTCCTCCTTGGGTGTGAAGAACCTCATAAAACTTGCAGAAATGCTCGGCGATGCCATATTGCTCGAACAGATTCACCACATCGTCCGTCGGCAGGCCTTTTGCCTTTGCGTATTGCTCTATGCAGAACGACAAAAACACCGCTTTGTCTTGTTGTATGTTTCTTGTCATTGCTTTTCTCCTTTTAATTTCTTCCGGCTTTTTCCTTGATGCAAAGGTAATGTTTTTTCGGTACAACATCGCAATATCGGCAATAATTATGCCATCCCCGCCCCATATTTTAACACTTGCCGCCCGATTTGCCCGTCCGCACACGTTTCTTCGACGTCTCTTTCCCTCTCCCGCGCTGCCTTTCTTCACGCTCCCTGCCGTCTTTTTCCGCCTTTTGCCGACGAAGTCTTTCATCCCGGTTCCGCCAAATCTTTCATCCCGGTTCATCCTGCTTCATCCCGGTTCATCCGAATGCCTTTTTCCGGAAAA
The DNA here is from genome assembly GCA_963631395.1 of bacterium. Taxonomy (GTDB): domain Bacteria; phylum Bacteroidota; class Bacteroidia; order Bacteroidales; family UBA3663; genus Liminaster. The sequence goes on along the minus strand of CAVGQN010000004.1, from coordinate 340 downwards.
TCGGGCGACTTTTTTTCCCGCTTGTTCCCGGCAGCCGCCCTACCTTTGCACCGCGTTTTAACGCTGACACATTTTATTAACCCCCGAGTGGCGGAAGGAGGAAGATATTCCATGGTAAAGAGCTCAACAATCCGATATCCCCTCTCACCAAACACTCAAAAAACAATGAAAAAGCAAAATTTTTCGGACAAAAACTACAGCAAGGAGTTCCTGGGAGAAAACGAAACAAGTAAGAATGGAACCACGAATCGGACGAATCGGACGAATTGTCACCTTCAGCTCACGGGCGAGGCCATGGTGGACGGAGGCGGACAGTACGTGATGTTCACGCCGGCCAACC
>CAVGQN010000003.1:0-76894 GCA_963631395.1 bacterium | reverse complement strand
ATATTAATATATATAATAAAGAGAAAACGGAGTAGTAGGGTACCTTAATTTTAACTGAGACACTGAGACACTGAGACACTGAGACAGTCTTTGGGATTATATTCCCTACAGTCAAGGCCTAAAAGGGAAGTGGGTCCTGGTGTTCACTAGTCCTTCTCTTCTTTGCCCCTTCGATTGGCTCTTCCTTTTTTGCTCCACACCTTGCCTTTCACGTTGCCCGTCTGTCCGCTTTTCCCTCATAAGCCCCTTGTTGGCCCTTTGTTCCCTGGCTGCACGGGTGCAGCGGCAAAAGGATGTGCCCAAGATAGGGCAGGGGGGCTGACGCGCAAAGTAAAAGTTTCCCCCGGAGGACCGGCAAAGGACCTTCGGGGGAAAGCGTTTATAAGTTAGGAGTAGGGAACCGGATTACTTGTACAGCGGACCGAAGTTCTGGCAGGCGCGGTAGTCGGCGCCCTCCTTGTCCATGCCGAAGGCATTCCAGCAGGCCGGACGGAAGATGTCGCGGTCGGCGACGTTGTGCATGCATACCGGAATGCGGAGCATAGAGCAGAGCGTGATGAGGTCGGCACCGATGTGGCCGTAGACGATGGCTCCATGGTTGGCACCCCAGCAGTTCATGACGCTATAGACGTCCTTGAAGGCATCCTTCGTCGGGTCGAGACGCGGTGCAAACCATGTGGTAGGCCATGTTGGGTCCGTACGCTTGTCGAGCGTTTCGTGTACGGCGGGGTCGAGGTCGACGGAGTAACCTTCGGCGAGTTGCAGCACGGGACCGAGTCCGGCTACGCGGTTGATGCGTATCATGGTCATCGGCATTCCGCCGCGTGAGAGGAAGTGGGCCGAGTAGCCTCCGCCACGGAAGTAGTCGCGGTCGGCGGGCATCCAGCTCGTGGCCTTGAGACAGGCCTTGACATCCTGGTCAGTGATTTCCCAGGGGCTCTTCATGACGGGACGGCCCTCGGCGTCGGTCATGGCACCCGTGGCGTCGAGCGTCGTGGCGCCCGAGTTGATGAGGTGGATGAAGCCGCCCGCAGCGAGACCTTCGGGACGCTTGCCGGCCACGCGCTCTACGGCATCGGGGCTCCAGTAGGTGCGGATGTCGGAGAACATCACGCCGCGGTTGGTCAGGAGGTGGGCGAAGAGCATGGAGAGGCCGTTGAGCGAATCGTTTTCGGTGGCGAGGATACGGGCCTCACGCACGCCGTTCCAGTCGAAGCTGGAGCATATCATAGACTCCGGGAAGTCGAAGTTAGGCTTGTAGTCCGTCCACTGACGCTGACCCTGCACACCGGCAGCGATGGCGTTGTGGCCGATGGCCTCCTCCTTGTAGCCCATGTCGAGCAGTTTCTGCGAGCCCTCCATAAGGTCGCGGATAATCATCATTGTCTTGACCGTAAACTCCCAGTCCTGGTCTTTCTCCTCGCGGTTCTTGCCTTTGCCCTTGCCGTTGAAGGTCGTCATCGGCGTACCCGGGAAGAGCGGACGGTCCTCGTTGTAGTCGTGGCCTTCGTTGGGTTTGCAGTACTGCTCGACCCAAGCCATGGCGCGGTCAAACTCCTCGTGGTCGTAGATGCCGAAGTCCACGCGGCGCAGTATCTCGACGAGCGACACGTACTCCGTGCGCATGCCCAGATAGTGCTGCAGGAAGTCGGCGTCGACGATAGAGCCGGCGATGCCCATACAGGTGTTGCCGAGGCTCAGGTACGACTTGCCGCGCATGGTGGCTACGGCCTGGGCGGCACGGGCGAAGCGCAGTATCTTGTCAGCCACATCGGCCGGAATGCTGTTGTCGGCCAAGTCCTGTACGTCGTGGCCGTAGATGCCGTAAGCGGGCAGGCCCTTCTGTGCATGGGCGGCGAGCACGGCGGCCAGATATACGGCGCCCGGGCGTTCTGTGCCGTTGAAGCCCCATACGGCCTTCGGATGACTGGGGTCCATGTCCATAGTTTCCGAGCCGTAGCACCAGCAGCTGGTCACGGTGATGGTTGAGCCGACGTCCTCGCGCTCGAACTTCTCGGCGCAGGCGGCGCTTTCGCCCACGCGTCCGATGGTCGTGTCGGCTATGACGCACTCCACGGGGCTGCCGTCGCCATTCTTCAGATGGCCGGTGATGAGGTCAGCTACGGCATGGGCCAAGGCCATGGTTTTCTCTTCGAGGCTTTCTCGTACGCCTCCCTGACGTCCGTCGATGGTGGGACGGATACCGATTTTTGGATAGTGAGACATAATGTGTGTTGTGTTTTACGTGTTATGTTTTACGTGTTGTGTTTTACGTGTTGTGTTTTGCGTTATTTGGACTCTAGGCACTAAGTCATTTTCTCGCCATAACCAGACTCAGCGTGAAGCCGACGACGAAGATGGTCGTCGTGCCGAGCACGATGGCGAGGTATTCGTGCAGACCGGGGTCGGGGAGGCCCAGCCAGTGCCACGCCGATATCCACGCGATGACGAGCAGACCGCTCAGCACGCCGCAGAGGGCGTGTACGGCACGGGCGCGCCGGGAGATGTAGCCCAGGAGAAAGAGACCCAGCATACCGCCCGAGAAGATGCTCGAGAGCTTCCACCACGCACCGAGTATGCTGTCGACATTCACCAGCGCCAGGGCCACAATGATGCCCAGCATGCCGACCACCCATCCGGGTATGTTGCGCCCGGCGTTGGTAAACTTCCTGGCGCTGGTTTCCCGCTTGTAGAAGAGGATGCCCATCAGGACAATTCCTCCTGTACACACCAGAAAGACGATGAGGTCGACTATATGCATGACGGTATCAAATAAACAGTATAAAATCTAAGTTGTGGCACAAAGGTATGGGTTTTATTATGATTGTGCAAGGCGATAAGGTGAAAAATGTACGAATTTACCCCAATTTTTGTACGAAATTTTGTCTACCCGGTTATTTTTCGCTATATTTGCCGCCGGTTTCCTATGCTATCGGTCCAATACCGTTGCTTCCGGGCAGGATGGCTTTGGCCGGGCAGAAGGCGCTTTCGGCCCACATGCAGACTGTGTGCTCCGGCAAGTCAGAAGGCTCTTTGTTCAGGCAGAAGATGGCTTTGGCCAAACACGCTAGCGTCAAACCGCAACAAGTCTTATACCCTAAAAAAATATTACAAAGTCAAAGTACAATGAAAACAGAACAGACACGACCCATCCTGCACTACAATGGCGTCAGCTATGTGGTGCCCTTTGTGCTCATCACGAGTCTCTTCGCCCTTTGGGGCTTTGCCAACGACATCACCAACCCGATGGTGGCCGCCTTCCAGACGGTGATGGAGCTTTCGGCCACGCGCGCCTCGATGGTGCAGTTTGCCTTCTACGGAGGCTACGCCACGATGGCCATTCCCGCAGCCCTGTTTATCAGGCGGTACAGCTACAAGAGCGGCGTGCTCCTGGGCCTGGCTCTCTATGCCGTTGGAGCTTTCCTCTTCATACCCGCTGCTTCGTATCAGAACTTTACGTTCTTCTGTTTTTCCCTCTATATCCTGACTTTCGGTCTGGCCTTCCTCGAGACGACGGCCAATCCGTATATCCTTTCGCTTGGCTCGAAGGCGACCTCCACACGCCGTCTCAATATGGCGCAGGCCTTCAACCCCATGGGCTCGCTGTGCGGCATGGCCGTAGCCAGCCACATCGTACTGCCCAATCTCATCAGCGATCGGCGTGACGAGGCCGGCAACATCATTTTTTACTCGCTCAGTGAGGCGGAGAAGGCTGAGATACGTCTGCACGACCTGGCCGTGATACGCGACCCCTACGTCTGCATCGGCATCGTGGTGCTCATCGTCTTCGTCATCATTGCCTGCAAGCGGATGCCTGACACCACCGGCACCTCCGCTCATGTTCCTGCCCGCGAGTCGCTCGGCCGTTTGTGGCACAACCACATCTACCGTGAGGGCGTGTTTGCACAGGTGTTCTACGTGGCTGCACAGATTATGGTGTGGACCTTCATCATCCAATACGCCGACCGGCTCGGTATCGACAAGGCCACGGCCCAGACCTACAACATCGTGGCTATGTGCATGTTCCTGTCGGCCCGCTTCATTGTGACCTATCTGATGCGCTACTTCAATGGCCGCCTGCTGCTCTTCATCTTCGGTATCGGCGCCGCCTGTGCTTCGGCCGGCACTATACTCATTGACGGCATGACGGGCTTGTACTGTCTGATAGCCATCAGCTTCTTCATGTCGCTGATGTTCCCCACCATCTACGGCATTGCCCTCGAGAATGTACGTGCTGAGGACTCTACCTTTGGCGCAGCCTTCCTGGTGATGGCCATTGTGGGCGGTTCGGTATTCCCTCCGCTGCAGGGTTTCATCATCGATGCGGGCGGTCCGGAGCACATCATCGCCGGTCTGCCGAGCGTCAACTTCAGCTACATCCTGCCCCTTGTCTGCTTCGTCTTCATCACCTTCTACGGGTGGCGTTGCTATAAGGTGCTCCGTAGCGGCAAGGAAACGGCATGAAGAGTTTAGAGCTTAGAACTTAGAGCTTAGAACTTAGAGCTTAGAACTTAGAGCTTAGAACTTAGAACATTTTCGTAAGCCAAATGAGCAGAACCAAGCTTGCCCAAAGTTCTGCCATGGCGGGAAAATGAGCACGTAGTGAACTTAGAATTTAGTGCCTAGACCTTTTAGAGACTAGTGCCTAGAGTCCAGATAACGCAAAACGTAACACATTAACATGATTATAAGAAGTAAAGCTCCGCTGCGCCTCGGACTGGCGGGAGGCGGTTCGGACGTGTCGCCCTATAGCGATATCTACGGAGGATTGGTGCTCAACGCCACCATCAACCTCTACGCCTACTGCACCATCGAGGAAACCTCGGACGGCTGCATCGCCATCAATGCCATCGATGCCCATTGTCAAAAGAGCTATCCGATGGCAGAGCGACTCGAGATAGACGGGGAGGCCAGCCTCATCAAGGGCGTGTACAACCGCGTGGTGAGGGACTTCGAGGTGGGCGCCCGCTCCTTCCGCATCACCACCTACAATGACGCCCCCGCCGGTTCCGGACTCGGCACGTCGTCGACCATGGTGGTCTGCATCCTCAAGGCCTTCGTCGAGTGGCTCAGCCTGCCCCTTGGCGACTACGAGATTTCGCGCCTGGCCTACGAGATAGAGCGCAAGGACCTCGGCCTGGCAGGCGGCAAGCAGGACCAGTATGCGGCGGCATTCGGCGGCTTCAACTATATGGAGTTCCTTCAGGACGATATGGTCATCGTCAACCCGCTCAAGATCAAGCGCTGGATAGTCGACGAACTGGAGGCCAGCATGCTGCTCTACTTTACGGGCAAGAGCCGCAGCAGTGCCGCCATTATCGAAGAGCAGAAGGCCAACACCTCAAAGGGAGAGAACGATGCTGTAGAGGCTATGCACAAGATAAAGCAGAGTGCCAAGGATATGAAACTTGCCATTCTCAAGGGCGACATCAACGGCTTTGCCGACATCCTGCGCGAGGCTTGGGAAAACAAGAAGAAGATGGCCAACAACATCACCAACCCCATCATCCAGGAGGCGATGGACGTGGCTATGTCGGCCGGCGCCAAAGCGGGTAAGGTGAGCGGCGCCGGCGGCGGAGGCTTCATCATGTTCGTGGTGGAGCCGACACGAAAGAAGGAGGTGGAAGAGGCCCTGAAGAAGCTCAATGGCTTCGTGATGCCGTTTCAATTCTCCGATGGTGGTGCACATGGTTGGAAAATTTATCCGACCGATAACATTTCATCATTGAATAATGTGCAATACAAATAAGATAATCCATGAATAAACACATTGAGACTTTGGTGCAACGCTATCCGCAGCTGGAGTGTTGCCAGGAGGAGATACTCAAAGCCTATCAGATACTTGAGGAGGCCTACAGGTCGGGTAGCAAACTGCTCGTGGCCGGCAACGGCGGTTCGGCGTCCGACTCCGAGCACATCGTCGGTGAACTGATGAAGGAGTTTAAGCTCAAGCGCAAGATATACGCCGCACAGATTGACCGGCTTATGCAGATAGACCCTGAGATGGGCCGCGTGCTGGCCGAGCACCTGCAGGGTGCTCTCCCCGCCATCTCGCTGGTCGGCGAACCTTCGCTCACCACAGCCTTCATGAACGATGTCGTGCCCGTCCTCATCTTTGCCCAGCAGGTCAACGGACTGGGCCAGGCTGGCGACGTCTTCCTCGGCATCTCCACCTCGGGTAATAGCCAAAACGTGCTCTACGCCGCCGTAGCCGCCAAGTCGAAGGGTCTCAAGGTCATCGGCCTCACAGGTCAGAATCCCAACCGCCTCGAGACCTTCGCCGACGTCTGCATCCACGTACCCGAGACCGAGACCTACCGCATTCAGGAACTTCACCTCCCTGTCTACCACTGTCTGTGTTTAATGTTGGAAGAGAAGTTCTTCGGGTGATGTCGTGCTAGAACACAGATATATATTAAAAAACGAACACGGATTGAACGGATTGGACGGAGTGTGCCATAGAATCTGTTCAATCCGTGTTCGATAAAAAAATACGTATGGAACATCAAACTATGAAAACAGTGATTATGGCAGGAGGCAAGGGTACGCGCATTGCTTCGGTGAGGAGCGATGTGCCCAAGCCCATGATACCGATATGCGGAAAGCCCATCCTGGAGCATCAGATAGACAACCTAAAGGCCTGCGGACTGACCGACATCATCCTCGTCATCGGTTACCTCGGTGACAAGATACGCGAGTACTTCGGCGACGGCAGCAAGTGGGGCGTCAAGATAGAATACTTCGTCGAAGACCACCCGCTCGGCACGGCCGGCGCGCTGTTCAAGATGGCAGGGTTAGAGCCTGGTGGAGAGAGCCAAAGGTCTGGTGGAGAGGGCCAAGGGTCTGGTGGAGAGAACCAAGTGCCTAGTGGAGAGAGCCAAACGGAAGGAGGTTCTCTAAGTTCTAAGTTCTTAGTTCTAAATTCTGATTTTCTCCTCCTTTGCGGTGATGTCATCATCGACGTAGACTTCAATCGCTTTATTGCATTCCACAAAGAGCACGGGGCGTGGGCAAGCCTTGTGGCGCACCCCAACGGCCACCCGTACGACAGCTCGCTGCTCGTGACGGAGATAGAAGGCCCGAAGGTGCCGGGTGGAATGCCCGCAGACACGCATAGAGTCATTCGCTGGATGGCCAAGGAAGACGAGCGTACCTACTATAAGAACCGCGTCAATGCAGGCATCGAAATCATCTCGCCCGAACTCTTGAGGGAGACGATGAAAAACTTCGTGCCCCGTCATCCCGAAACGCCCGACAAGATTGACCTCGACCGCGATGTGCTGAAACCCAACATCGCGAGCGGACGCATCTACGCCTACGACACGCCCGAGTACATCAAGGACATGGGCACGCCCGACCGCTACTACGAGACGGAGCGCGACATAGAGAGCGGCAAGGTACACGCCCGCAACCTCAAGAACAAACAGAAGGCAGTCTTCCTGGACCGCGACGGCACGCTAAACGTCACGACGGGCTTCCTGACCTCTGCCGAGCAGTTCACGCTCATAGAGGGCGCCGCCGAGGCCGTCAAGGCCATCAACAAGAGCGGTTATCTCGCTATCGTCGTGACCAATCAGCCCGTCATCGCCCGCGGCGAGTGCACTTTCGAGGAGTTGCAGCGCATTCATGACAGGATGGAGACGGAACTGGGCAAGGCCGGAGCCTTCGTCGACGCCATCTACGTCTGTCCTCACCACACGGACAAGGGCTTCGAGGGCGAACGACCCGAGTACAAATGCGACTGCCCGTGCCGCAAGCCCAAACCGGGACTCTTGCTGCAGGCCGCCCGTGACTTCAATATCGACCTCGCCGAGTCGTATATGATAGGGGATGGCCAGCGCGACGTCGAGGCGGGCCAGAATGCCGGAGTCAAAGCCAGCATCCTCATCGGGTCCAATCAGCCCAACGCTCTTCTCGAGACCCTTCAGGCGCAGGGCATCGTGTGACGTCAAAAAATAGCCCGGTCGCTGCTCACGCAGAGGCCGGGCCTTCGTTTCTAAAGTGTAAAAATTGTTATCTATTTATTTCAATTCATAAAACTTATTCGTCTGTTTTCTTTTCATCAGTCGGACTTTTGTCCGTAGTCGTGGCAGGTTCTGGGCGCTTCATGAGCGGCTCGCCGAGACTGCCGGCGATGATGTGCTGAGAGTCGTACATGAGACGCATCACTCCGTTGTCCGTGCCCTCTGAGCGGGTGACAGCCGGAAGCGGGTCATGTATGGTCAGCGTCATCCGATGCCAGTGAACCAGGACGGTGCCCTTCTTCATAATCTGATAGGGACCTTCGATGGTGATGGGCACGACGGGAAGTTTGAGCATGGCTGCAAGAGTGAAAGCTCCCTTCTTGAAGCGGCTCATGTGTCCGTCTTTGGTGCGTGTGCCCTCCGGGAAGACGATGATGGAAATGCCGTCACGGAGCGTCTGAAGAGCTTGTCGCACGGTGTGCATCATACCTGTAGCGCCCCGTTCGTCGACCCAGATGTGGCCAGCCTTGTTGCAAGCGAGTCCTACGAAAGGTATCTTGCGGATGCCCTTGCGCAGCATCCAACGGAAGGGCTGGCCCAAGGCTGCATAGAGCAGGAAGATGTCGAAAGCCCCCTGGTGGTTGGCTACGAAGACATACGACGTCCGCGGGTCGAGTTTCTCGCGCCCCTTCACCTTATAGGGACACAGCGCCATGTAGCAGACTATCTTGGCCCAAACGACACCCGGCCAATATCCGGCCCATCGGCCAAACCCAATCATGCAACCTATGTAGGTGATGATGCTGCACAATATGGTCAGCGTGAGGAATATAGGTAGGAATATAGCCACCTCGTAGAGAAGGTATAATATTACCATGGCGAGTCTCGTTCGTTTTCTTTGTTTTCGACAAATAATCTGTTGCCTTTCCGACAAATATTGTTCGCCTTTCCGGCACAGAATTCTGTTGTTGTTTTTGACAAAAAAGCCTTGTAAGTATTGCTTTCGGGGACAAAGATATGGGAAAAATCAGGAAATAGCACTTTTTTTTGCGAAAAAATGAACAACCTATCGAAAAAAGCATTTACTTTGCCGAAAATTAGACAGCATAAATAACAAAATAAACAACCATAATAAAACATACAACCACTATGAGGTTCTTGAAACTATACGGAGGCTCTGTCCTTATCCTGTTGGCTGCTGTAGTCCTTTTCATCGCTTTCAAATGCGTTGAGCTTGACAAGGGCACTTACAACACAGTACTCGTCTGCTGCCTGGTAGCTATCGTGCTCGGTGTAGCCCTCTGTATCATCGGAGGCCGTATCGCAGACAAGATAGGCGGCAAGTAATTCGCTTCCAAAAGATAGGGTAAGAATGCTCTGCTGTGCAGCAGAGTCTTCTTACTCACATTATTACATCAATCATCCGTCGGCTGGATAGGAATGTGTCCTACCCGATTTTGTCATTCATCATTATTAAGTTCGCGCGCGTCTTTATAGGTATGTGTAGAAAAGTCCTCTTGGTTATATTGCTTTTGGCAGTGACGGCACCGTCTGTCCTCTATGCCCAGAAATTTTCGAAGAAGGAACAAGCTCGCCGTGAGGCCCGTGAGGCCAACTACTTCTGTGGAGCTACGTTCACCTTGACTGCCGGATATGAACACAGCTGGATGAACGAGCAGTCCGTCTCGCTGAGTAGCAAATACTACGGCAAGAGCGAGAAGTGGGCCAATACGCACGATTACTTCAACGTAGGTTTCCTTTGGGACCAGGCGCTGAGCAAGAAGTGGGGTGTACAGGCCGGCCTTTTCTATAAGCAGAAAGGTGGCGACCATCTTTTCTACTACGACAACGGGCTTGGCTACGGAGCCATACTCCGACCCGAAGAAACGGTTGAAGCCGGCATCAATATGATAGAGCTTCAAAGCCAGATGCGCCGGTTTTTCGCCCTTTCGCCCAAGAGCCGTGTGTCGGTGGGTGCAGGTATCTTTATCGACAAGTTTATCGATACTCCCGACGACGTGCGCAACTGGAACCTCGGCGTCCAGGCCAGCCTCGGTTATGACTGGCGTCATCTCGCTCTCAGTGTGACCTATCAGTGCGGTCTCCTGCCCAGCGTCGTGTGCGACTGCAACAGCCGCCTGTCGTCTGTCTCGGTCAATGCCGGTTTCCGCTTCTGGAAGAAATAGCCTAAGCGCCCAGAAGAAAAACATGTTTGTCAGACGAAAAACTTGATTTTGCATTCGAGAAAACATGGTTTTGACCTTCGGAAAACGTAGTTCTCCTTGAGAAAACCTGACTGCGGCTTTGAAAGAAGAGGACTTCAAAGAGAAGAGCGAAGAGCTTTGAAAGAAGAGTGTTTCAAAAGAGAAGAGTTTTGAGGAAGATAGTTTTTAGGAAAGAGAAAGAGAGAATAGTTTTGCTTTTGAACTTTTTTGCTTTTGAACTTTTGAAGAAAGAACCTTGCTTGTGTCGAAGCGCCAAGCGTGTGCAAGGAATCCGGACGAAAGAAATGTGTTGTGGATTGAAGGAATCCGGACGATAGACAAAAATAGACAAAAAACGAATCAAAGATTTTGTAAATATATTTTGTAGTTATTTTTTTATATGGAAATGCAATTTAGCCCGCTTACGGCCGTGAGCCCGATAGACGGACGTTATCATAGCAAGACCGAGGTGCTGAGCAACTACTTTTCGGAGTATGCACTTATTCGTTACCGCGTACGCGTGGAGGTTGAGTATTTCATTGCCCTCTGCGAATTGCCGTTGCCGCAGCTGGCCTCCGTGCCTAAAGACTGCTTTGCCAAGCTCCGTGCCATCTACCAGAACTTCCAGTTCGCCGATGCCCAGCGCGTCAAGGACATCGAGAGCGTCACCAACCACGACGTCAAGGCTGTCGAGTACCTGCTGAAGGAGGAATTCGACAAGCTCGGCCTGGAGCAGTACAAGGAGTTCATTCACTTCGGACTCACCAGCCAGGACATCAACAATACGTCTATCCCGATGTCTATCAAGGAGTGTGTCTACGAGGTCTATATTCCTGCCCTGCAGGAGGTGATAGACCAGCTCGCCGCTTATGCCGACGAGTGGAAGGACATCCCGATGTTGGCCCGCACACACGGACAGCCTGCCTCACCGACACGTCTCGGCAAGGAGATTATGGTCTTTGTCTATCGTCTGCGTCAACAGCTCGAACTGCTCAAGCAAGTGCCCGTCAGCGGCAAGTTCGGTGGAGCTACCGGCAACTTCAATGCCCATCACATCGCCTATCCCGACCGCGACTGGAAAGCCTTTGCCGCTTCGTTCCTTCACGACAAACTCGGCATCGAGCGCGAGGAGTGGACGACTCAGATTTCCAACTACGACAATCTGGCAGCCCTCTTTGACGCCCTTCGCCGCATCAATGTCGTGCTCCTCGACCTCGACAAGGATTTCTGGCAGTACATCTCGATGGAGTACTTCAAGCAGCAGATCAAGGCCGGTGAGGTCGGTTCGTCGGCCATGCCGCACAAGGTCAACCCCATCGATTACGAGAACTCTGAGGGCAACCTCGGCATTGCCAACGCCATACTCGAGCATCTCGCCACCAAACTGCCCGTCAGCCGTCTGCAGCGCGACCTGACCGACAGCACCGTGCTGCGCAATGTCGGCGTGCCGATGGGCCACATGCTCATCGCCCTGGCCTCCACACTCAAGGGCCTTCGCAAGCTCCTCCTCAACGAGTCAGCCATCCGCAGGGATTTGGACAACGCCTGGGCCGTAGTGGCCGAAGGCATCCAGACCATACTGCGCCGCGAAGGTTATCCCAAACCCTACGAAACGCTCAAGGCACTCACCCGCGTCAATACGGGCATGAACGCCGAGACTATAAGCGATTTTATCGAAACGTTGAATATATCGGAGTCTGTGAAAGCAGAATTGCATGCACTGGCTCCTGGTAACTATACCGGTATTTAAAAATTTTTTATTAACCAAAAAACAGACTTAAACTACTACAGTCAATCAATCATGGAAGAGAATCAAAACCCACAGGCTGAAACTCCGCAGAATGCAGGCGGGGACCAGCCGCAACCACAACAGAAGCGTCGTCGTATCAGCGAAACACAAGGCCGTTTCAACATGGACCAAGAGTCGTACGGCCGTCCTTACCAACCTCGCACCTTTGGAACTACGCGTGTGAGTGGCTATCAGCGTCCGTCTTACCAAAGCCAGGACAACAACGGTGGCGCACCTTCGTATTCACGCGGAGGCTATCAGCCCCGTCCCAACAACTACCAGGCCCGTGGCTATCAGCGGCCTTCGGCTCCTCACACAGGCTACAACCGCTACCAGTCATCGCCCGCCGATCCGTCGGCCACACCGGGCAAACCTCAGCAGGAAGGCGGTTACAACAGCCGTCCGCAGCAGGAAGGCGGTTATCAGCCGCGTCGTCCGCAGCAGGGCGGTTACAACAGCCGTCCGCAGCAGGAAGGCGGTTATCAGCCGCGTCGTCCGCAGGGCGGTTACAACAGCCGTCCGCAGCAGGGCGGATACAACAGCCGTCCGCAGCAGGGCGGATACAACAGCCGTCCGCAGCAGGGTGGCTATGGCCGTCCTCAGCAGGGCGGATACAATGGTCGTCCGCAGCAAGGCGGTTATGGCCGTCAGCAGGGTGGCTATGGTCGTCCGCAGCAAGGCGGATATGACCGCAACGGTTACGCACAGCGCGGCCGCCAGGGTGCCCGCAAGCAGGCTTACAATCCTCACCGTCCCGTCGAGTACACCGACGCTCTCGTCGATCCGAACGAGGAGTTGCGCCTCAATAAGTATTTGGCCAATGCCGGCGTATGCTCACGCCGCGAGGCTGACGAGCACATCAAGAACGGTTCGGTCAAGGTCAACGGCAACGTCGTTACCGAACTCGGCACCAAGGTGACCCGCAAGGACAGCATCACTTTCAACGACACTCCGGTAAGCCTCGAGCGCAAGGTCTATGTGCTTCTCAACAAGCCTAAGGACACCGTCACGACGAGCGATGACCCGCAGGGCCGTCAGACCGTTATGGACCTCGTCCGCAACGCTTCGCGCGAACGTATCTATCCCGTAGGTCGTCTGGACCGCAACACGACAGGTGTCATCCTGCTCACCAACGACGGCGACCTCGCTTCCAAGCTGACACACCCCAAGTATGTCAAGAAGAAGATCTATCACGTTTGGCTCGACAAGGATGTGACCGAAGAGGATTTGGCCAAGATAGCCGCCGGCGTCGAACTGGAGGACGGTATGATTCATGCCGATGCCATCGCCTACGCCAACGAGGACGACAAGAACCAGGTCGGCATCGAAATCCACTCGGGCAAGAACCGTATCGTGCGCCGTATCTTCGAGCACCTCGGTTATCGTGTCACCAAGCTGGACCGTGTCTACTTCGCAGGTTTGACCAAGAAGAACCTGCCACGTGGCCGCTGGCGTCACCTCACCCAGCAGGAGGTCAACATGCTCAAGATGGGAGCTTTCGAATAAATCTCCCTCACTACCCCATGACAGCACGACACACTCTGTGCCGTGCTCGTCATTACTCTACGAAAGATAATAGCATTTCCAAATAAACTCATAAAACAGATTGAGGAGTATCTTATGAAACGTGAGATAATAAACACTGTCCTCAAGGAGGCCAAGTTGGACCGGCAGGTCACCGTGTGCGGCTGGGTGCGCTCCATGCGCGGCAACAAGGTGGTCAAGTTCATCGCACTCAACGACGGAAGCTGCGTGAGCGGCATCCAGATTGTGGCCGATGCCGACAAGTTCGACGAGGCTCTGCTCAAGCGCATCACCACGGGCGCCTGCATCAAGGTTGTCGGTCAGTTGGTGGCCAGCCAGGGCGGAAGCCAGTCGTGCGAGATTCAGGCTTCGACCATCGAGGTACTGGGCGATTGCGACCCCAACGAATACCCGTTGCAGAAGAAAGGCCATTCGCTGGAGTTCCTTCGCGAGAAAGGCCATCTGCGTCCGCGTACCAACCTCTTTGGCGCCATCCTGCGCATACGTCACAACATGGCCATCGCCATCCACCAGTATTTCCACGAGCATGGTTTCTACTATTTTCATACTCCGCTGATTACGGCAAGCGACTGCGAGGGCGCCGGACAGATGTTCCAGGTGACGACCAAAAACCTCTACGACCTCAAGAAGGACGAGAACGGCTCAATCATCTACGACGACGACTTCTTCGGCAAGATGACCTCTCTCACCGTTTCCGGTCAGCTCGAAGGCGAACTCGGCGCTACGGCCCTGGGCCAGATCTATACGTTCGGTCCTACGTTCCGTGCCGAAAACTCCAACACCCCACGCCACCTGGCAGAGTTCTGGATGGTCGAACCGGAAGTGGCCTTCTACGACATGGACGACCTGATGGAACTCGAGGAGGACTTCATCAAGCATTGCGTACGCTGGGCTCTCGACCACTGTCAGGAGGACTTGCAGTTCCTCAACAAACTCATTGACCCGACTCTGATAGAGCGTCTCGAGGGTGTGCTCAAGGAGAGCTTTGTCCATCTGCCCTACACCAAGGGTATCGAGATACTCCAGCAGGCCATCCGCGACGGCCGGAAGTTCGAGTTCCCATGCGAGTGGGGCGACGACCTGGCTTCGGAGCACGAGCGCTACTTGGTCGAGGAGTACTTCAAGAAGCCGGTCATCATGACCAACTATCCGAAGAAGATCAAGTCGTTCTATATGAAGATAGACGACCGGAAGCCCGTCTACAACGGCCAGGAGATGGAGGAAACCGTACAGGGCACCGACGTTCTCTTCCCGCAGATAGGCGAAATCATCGGCGGTTCGGTGCGCGAGGAGAGCTACGACAAGCTGATGAACGAGATTACGACTCGCCACATCCCGATGAAGGACATGTGGTGGTATCTCGACACGCGCCGGTTCGGCTCTTGTCCGCACGCCGGCTTCGGTCTTGGCTTCGAGCGCCTTATCCTCTTCGTGACGGGTATGCAGAACATCCGCGACGTAATCCCGTTCCCGCGTACTCCCAAGTCGGCCGAATTCTGATTTTACGCCCTACATACAAGCTACAGGGATTCCTTCGGGAACTCTCTGCAGCTTGTTTTGTCTTTGGACAAAAGGACGGCTTTGCTTTAGACTAAGGTCTGCAATCAAAAGACATCAATATTAAACCTAATATTTTTATGAAGACATCTTCCAAGACTTCTTGCCTTGCTTTGTCTGTGGTCTTGCTGGCATGTGGCAGCTTGAGGGCACAGAGTGAAATCTACCCGCAGCATTTTGACCTGGAGCAGGTGACACTGCTTGACGGACCGCTCAAGACGGCCCAGGACCTCAATGTCCGGTATCTGCTGGCTTACGACGTGGACCGCCTGCTTACGCCATTCGTGCGCCAGGCCGGACTTTCGGCCACGACCGACACCGCCAGCCCTTACTGTCAGTGGGAGACCAAACACCCCAATCACGCCAACTGGGGCAGCGGCAGTTTCCGTCTCGACGGACACGTGGGCGGCCATTATCTTACGGCTTTGGCCCTGGCTTATGCCGCTTGTCACGACACGGACGTGCAACAGCAGCTTTTGGCCCGTATAGACTATATCCTGCCCATACTCAAGGATTGTCAGGACGCCTTCGATGCCGACAAGACGGGCCTCTATGGCTATATAGGCGGCCAGCCTCTCAACGACGTGTGGCAAGACATGTATACGGGCAGTCTGACCAAATGGAAGAACGTGCGCGGTTGGGTGCCTTTCTACTGCGAACACAAAGTGCTGGCCGGACTCCGCGACATCGCTCTCTACACTGCCGACGACGCAAGCTACAGCCGCTCCACTGTGGCTGCCCAGCTCTACCGCAAACTCTGCGACTGGAGCGTCAACGTAGTGGCAAAACTCACGGAAACCCAAATGCAGAGCGTGCTCGACACGGAGCACGGCGGCATGAACGAGACGCTCATCGACGCCTTCCGGCTCTTCGGCGACTCGACCTATCTCACTGCTGCCAAGCGCTACAGCCACAAGACGATGGTCACCGGCATGCAGACGCTGTCGACGACTTTCCTCGACGGCAAGCACGCCAATACGCAAGTGCCCAAGTACATCGGCTTTGCCCGTATCGCCCAGGAAGACGCCGGCGCCACTGCCTACAGCAAGTCGGCCGACAACTTCTGGACCAATGTGGCCAACAACCGTACGGTATGTATCGGCGGCAACTCCGTCAACGAGCACTTTATCGGGGCTGCCTACGGCAACCGTTATATCGACGAGACCAACGGACCGGAGAGCTGCAACTCCAACAATATGCTCAAACTCTCGGAGACGCTCTTCGACACGCATCACGACGCGAAATATGCCGACTTCTACGAGGGGACGATGTACAACCACATTCTCTCGACGCAAGACCCCTTGACAGGTGGATATGTCTATTTCACCCCACTGCGTCCGCAGTCCTATCGCATCTACAGCAAGATAGACCAAGACATGTGGTGCTGTGTGGGAACGGGTATGGAAAACCACTCCAAGTACGGGCATTTCGTCTATACGCATGCAGGCGACAGTGTGCTCTATGTCAATCTCTTCACAGCCTCGCAATTGCAAGACCCCGTCTTCGGCATCACGCAGCAGACGGCTTTCCCCGCAGAGCAGGCCACACGGCTTACCGTCGACCGTGCGGGAAGCTACACCTTGGCCATACGCCGTCCGTCGTGGGCGGGCGAGGGCTTTGCCATCCGCCACAACGGCAAGCAAGTCAAGGCTACGGAGCGAAGCGGATACTGCTACTACAAGGCCGACTTCAAGGCCGGTGATGTCGTAAGCGTTTCTCTCCCCATGTCTTTGCGCTACGAGGTTTGTCCCGGACTGTCGGACTACATTGCATTCAAGTACGGCCCGCTGCTCCTCTCTGCACGCACCACCAGTGTGACCGATGGCGACGGGAGCGGACTGGCCTACGAAGCTCTCTCGCATGAGTATGCGCTTGGCGAACGAATGGGGCACGCTCCCGACAGCTATGCGCCCAAGTGCGCTCTCGGCACCATGCCGATGTTGATAGGCAACCGCAGCGAGGTCCTGAGCCGCATCAGGCAGGACGGCGACAGTCTCCGCTTTACCATCGACGTGAGCCGCAACGACACCACTGCAGCCAGCTACGGATGGACGTCACTCACCCTCGAGCCTTTCTATCAGTTGCACCACAGCCGTGTGATGACCTATTGGTATCAGCAGACCTATGCAGGCTATGCGGCTAGTTCGTGGGCGAAGGCCGAACTCGAGGCCCACAAGCTCGAGTTGCGCACCGTCGACAAGGTCGATGTCGGCCAGCAGCAGGCCGAGGCCGGTGTGGTCACTTACAGCACCGACTCCAACAACGGTTCCTATTTGGGCGAAGACTACCGCGACAGCAAGGCCAACGGATGGATAGAGATAGTGCTCAGCAACAAAGAGCCCGAGGCCAAAGACCTGGCTCTCATCCTGCGCTACACGACTGCCGATCAGGGACGCAAGTGCTCAGTCTATGTCAACGGCACACTCCTTCAGACTTACACCGTGCCCAAGACGACATTGCAGGCCGACGGCAATGGGTTCTACAACGCAGAGCTTCCCTTGGGCAGTCTCGCCTTCGATGCCGACGGCAAGACGCGCAGCACCTATACCGTAAGGATAGTGGCTTCCGGCACCACACTCAACCCCGGACTTTACTACATCCGTTTGGTCAAGGACCACAAGCCGTCTGACTATGCCTATCGTTATAAAGCTTCCGATTGGGCCTTTAGTGGCGATGCCGGACGTGTGTCGCAGAGCCGCATCTCGTGCGACACGACCACCAATGCCGTCAGTCTGACACAAAGCGGAACCAACAACATCTGCCTCAAGTTCGGGGCGGACAGTCAGTATGAGGTGACGGCGGCACAGAAGTATCTCGTCATACGTGGCACCAATCTCAATGCAAGCACAGGCTGCAGCTATCTGTGGTGGCTCAACGGCGCCAATGCCGGAAGCCAGGTGGCTCCCACTTCCGTCAGTACTTTGGCCGATAGCCGCGTGCAGCTTGTCTGGGACATTAGCAAGTCCGGACTGACCACCTACTGTTCGTCCGACCCTTGGGTGCTTACCACCGCCAACAATGCCAACAGCACGCTCTTCGGCCTTACGGCCAAGGCCAGTGCCAAGCCCGTCGTCATCAGCTATATCGGTTTCCTGAGCGAAGCACAGCTGGCAGGAACCGAAGCCGAACCTGCTGGCGATTACCTCTCGCTGAACCGTGTCTCCGTGCGCTCCGGACAAAAGGACTGCTACAACCTCAACGGAACGCAAGCCCGCACGCGCAAACCTGGTTTCTTCTATATCTGGAAGAAGCGTGCCGTCATGTATCAATGATTTGACGTTGTTGTGTGTTAATGATTTGACGCGCAGGTGTGAAGCATTGATTCCGGCCCGTCATTGACTTGTCGGATGATGAGCGTTTTGTAGAATACCTTATAGTCATTTTTTAATGTAATGCAATTCTGACCTGCAAAAGAAAGACATGGTATGGCGTTAAAACTTCTCTTGTTGTGGATTGCAGGTCTTTTGACCGGACTGCTATTCTCTCCCCGTGTGGGATGGGTGGTGGCTTCGGTCGCTTTTTTTGCATGGATGGTGACGAAATACAAGGTTTTGTCCTATCTTCTTCTCGTTATGGCTTTTGGCATATTGGCATCGGAGAGTTTCTACACGTCCGATGGTCAAGGGAATGAGCGGCAGAAAGAGAAATCCACGCAGTCGCGGGTCTTGCGAGCTTGTGTGGAGCGTCTGCATTCGGCGGGATTGGAACCTGAGACCGAGCAACTGGCCGTGGGGATTCTCTTTGGCCAAAAAGCAGAGATGGACAAAGGGATGAAGACGTCGTTTCGGGAGGCAGGTATGAGTCATATCCTTGCCGTTTCTGGACTTCACATCGGCATTATATGGGCTTTGCTCTTTTTGCTCTTCCGTCCATTGATTTTACTTTCCATTCTGATAAATCTCAATGAGGTAAAGGTGGGATATGTCTTGCGCATAGTCATACTGGCTGTGCTATGGGCCTACATCGTCATGATAGGGAGTCCGCCTTCAGCATTGCGCGCAGGTCTTATGATAAGTTTGACACAAGTGTCGGCAGTGTGTGGCCGTGATGCGTGGGGTTGGCACAACCTGTGGCTTGCTGCTTTTATTATATTGGTTTGCCAACCGACGTTGCTCTTTGATGTGGGGTTCCAGTTAAGTGTTATGGCTACGGCGGGCATTCTGGCCTTCTTGCCATTGATGGTCGAGAAGCGACGCCATTCTCGTAAATTACTTCCTGCAGAAAAACGATATTCCACGATTAAAAAAATAGGACGGTGGTGTGCTTCGATGTTCTGGTTGTCTGTATCGGCGCAGATATTTACGGTTCCGATTTGTGCATACTATTTTCACCAAGTTCCGTTGCTGGGCTGGTTACAGGGGCTTTTGGCAGTTCCTTTGGTTCCGGTGTTTGTCTATATGGCGGTAGCCGTACTTTTGTGTCCGATGTTGTGGACCTTGCCGCTTGAGGTCGTCTCCTGGTGGCTGCGGCAGGTGGCAAGGCTTATAGTAGGGCTGGAGGACGTGCTGACAGGAGGGGAGATGTATTGGTACCCCACCCTTTTGGAGACACTACTGCTGGAGGCTGCACTGTTGGGTCTTGTCTTCATTTTGAAACGATTGGAAGCCGAATCCAGAGCCATCTGGGTATGAGGCGCCAGAAGAAGACCAGGATGCGGTATCTGTAGTCGACAGTCACAATGCTTTTCTTTTTGAGCACACCCTTCAGTATTTCCCGTGCGGCGTCGTCCACGTTCAGTTGGAGAGGGTACTTGCCTCCGTCGGAGAGGAGAGGAGTGCGGACAAATCCGGGGCGAATGTCGGTGATGGAGAGCCCGACCATGTGCTTGATGTGCTTAAGTTGCGTGAGGCACTCCAGATAATGATTGATGTAGCGTTTGCTGGCGGAGTAGGCAGGGGCAGCCCCCAGTGCGCGTGTGCCGGCTATGCTGCTGATGACGGCTATTTGGCCTTCCCGCTCCGGATGCTCCTCGTAGTAACGGAAGGCAGTGATGACCATACGCGTAAATCCGAGCGTGTTGGTCATGACGGTGTTGAGCTCCTTGTCGGCGTCGAGCTGCGGGTTTTGGAAGCCGATGCCCGAACTGTGAAAATACAGGTCCATGCCGCCCATGTCTTCAATCAAGGACAAGAGTTCGTGCGGCGCATCCTCGCGCGTGACGTCTATCTGACGCAGGGCGATCACGTTGGCATGGTTGTGTGCTATCTCTTCCAGGAGAGTCTGCCGTCGGCCTGCGATGCCTACTTGCCAACCTCGGTCGCAGAGCTGCCGGACTATGGCCAGTCCGATGCCCGAGGTGGCTCCCATTACGATTGCTTTCTTCATATCGGTCAAAGTTATTTTCTTTCCGTGTTGCAGGAATCCGTCCTGCAGGGCAGCGTGTCGGCTTTGTGCAAATCCTGCTGCTCCTTGAAGTCGGAGGGCAGGAAGCCCGTCTCGCGCTTGAAGAACTTGACAAAGTAGGACGGGTCATCGTAGCCCAGCTGGTAGGAAACCTCCTTAATCATCATGTTGGTGAACCGCAGGAGGCGTTTGGCCTCGAGGATGATGCGGCGGTTGATGTAGGAGAGAGGCGTTTGTCCCGAACATTCCAGTACGCAGTTGCCGAGCGTCTTTTGCGAGACGTTGAGCCGGTCGGCATAGTCCCTGACCGTGTGCAGCGTGTCGTATTCCTGCTCGAGCACGCGACGGAACTGGACAAAGAGCCGATGCGAAGCTTTGCCCGTGTTGAGGTGAACGCTTCCGTCCTTCTGTCCATAGCGGTGCACGGTGACGAGGAAGATCTTGACCAAAGAACGGAGCATGTCCAGGTGCCCGAACGTGTTGCTGTTGGCGAGCTCCTCTTCCATCATGCGGATGTATGTGGCCAAATGTTCGGCAATGCCGGGGTCGGGGATGGTGCAAAACGGGGCCGAGTCGAACGTGTTGAAGACATTGTACTTGATGAAGATGTCTTCGTTGGCCTTTTCGTCCTTCAGGAAGTCCGTGCAGAACTTGAGCAGCACGCCTCGGTAGTCCTTGTTCCCGTCAAAGTGGTGCACTTGTCCGGGCGAAAGGAAGAAGATAGAGTCCTGGCGCACCGGATAGTCCGTGAAGTCGACCGTATGCGTGCCTTCGCCCTCCTGAAACCAAAGGATTTCGTAGAAGGTGTGTACGTGCGGCTTGACGTTGTCCGTATCGTAAGTAAAAAACTCGGGCATGTGCTCTATCTGGAATCCGATGCCACTGGGCGTGTCGCACACCGTCGTGTATTTGGTGAGGGTAGAAATCTTCTCGTGCATATCGTTGCTGTTTTTCGTTCGACCACCGTTCCGCTCCTTCCGCTACCGGAGACTGAAGGCGGAATGTCGACGCAAAGGTATGGTTATTTTTGGCAAAATACAATAGTAAATCCCGGGACGTGGATGGTATTTTATGGAAATTTATGGAAAATAATACGTGACTTTCCATAATTTACCATCGGCATTCCCAAAAAAACATTTGAGATGTTGAAATATTGCCTTACCTTTGCACCGTCGGAACGAATCAAGCCGGACGCAAGGACACAAGCCGGCCTCGCCCGACAGACAATCAAGTATCAACCCTCAAAAAAAAGTACAACTATGAAGACAACCAAGTATGCAGGCACGCAAACCGAGAAGAATCTGGAAGCCGCTTTCGCAGGCGAGTCACAGGCCCGCAACAAGTACACTTACTTTGCCTCGGTAGCCAAGAAGGAAGGTTACGAGCAGATGTCAGAGCTCTTCCTCAAGACGGCCGACAACGAGAAGGAACATGCCAAGATGTGGTTCAAGGAGCTGAACGGCATCGGCAACACCGCCGAAAACCTGGCTGCCGCAGCTGCCGGCGAGAACTACGAGTGGACCGACATGTACGAGGGATTTGCTGCAACGGCCGAGGCCGAAGGCTTCCCCGAACTTGCCAAGAAGTTCCGTTTGGTGGCTGCCATAGAGAAGCGCCACGAGGAGCGTTACCGTGCGCTGCTGCACAACATCGAGACAGCTGCAGTGTTCGAGAAGAGCGAGGTCAAGGTGTGGGAGTGCCGCAACTGCGGGCACATCGTAGTAGGCACCAAGGCGCCTGAGGTTTGTCCCGTTTGCGCTCATCCGAAGTCTTACTTCGAGGTTCATACGGATAACTTCTAAGCCACAATAAAATACAAAATACCGCGAGGTGCAGAGCGCATCCCGCGGTATTTTTTTTGACATCCAGCCCTTATTCGATTGTGACCTTCAGAGGCATGTCGAGGGCCAAAACCGTATTTTGAGTGGCATTTTCCCACTCGCCGTCGGTGGTGTAGTCGCGTTTGCTCCAACCTCCGCCGAAGTAGTAGGTGAGGGTGTCGCCGGCTTTGTATGGCTTGAGCAGCACCTTGGTGTCGCCGTAGAGGCCGACCTCCTTGGTGCCCGGCAGGATGACGCTGATAAAGTTACGTCCGAAGTCGAGCGTCGAGGCGTCGATGCCCTGGGCCTCGTGGATCTTGTAGATGCCCTGGTCGGAAGTGGCCGGTTCGCCGTAGGTGAGATAAGTAATGTCCTTGTACGTGCCTTTGTTGAGCTCTCCTGCGCCATTGTGCAGGAAGATGCCGCCGCCCACTAGCATGTCGTCGGCGATGTCTCCGCTGAAGGTAACCTCGGCCTTATTGACCTGCGCGCCGGCGCTGACCGTAATCCTGATAGACTCCTGGAGGACCTTGTCGCCCACCTGTACGCTGTCGTAGTCCAGGCGGAAGATGGTCTCGAGCGGGCCTTCCTGCAGGATTTCGTACTTGCTGAACGGGCCGCCCGGCCAAATCTGTCCACCGCTCACGATGGCAACGCCACCGCAACCTGCAGCATGACCCACCTTGTAGCTGTCGATGCCGAGACCGTAGTCGATGTGGTAGGGCTTGCCACCCTCCTCCTGCCGGTACATAGCGTCGGCGGTAAGTTGAGACGAGTGTTTCAGCCAAAGGTCCACACCGCTGGAAGGATTTTCGGGGAGCAGGGCCGGACCATACATACGGTAAGCGGCCTTGTCGTTCTCCCAAGCGAAGTCGTCCTTACGACGGTCACCGAGGAAGAAAGCCGTGGTCAGAGGTTCGAAGTCGGAGGGTTGTCCTTCCTTCCAGGTATAGACACTGGAGCCGGAAGCTGGCACATTGGCCTGGAAGACGATGCCACCCGGGACAGTCTGGTAGTTGACTTCCCGGCCCTGTTCGTCGACGAGGATGTGGCTGCCGGTGAGGTCAACGTCAGCACGGACCAGTTCGCCGCAGCGTTCGAAGCCGATGCCGTTGGTGACCTTGATGTGCGTCTCCTTGTGGCAGGCCGTCAGCGAGAGTGCGCCGGCGACCATGCACAGGAGCATGTAATGTATGTGCTTCATTAGCGCAGATATGGAATGAGGGATTACTTAGGCTGCTTGCCGATGTAGGCCAGGATGCCGCCGTCCACATAGAGGACGTGGCCGTTGACGGCGTCGGAGGCGTGAGAGGCGAGGAATACGGCAGGTCCGCCGAGTTCCTCGGGTTCGAGCCAGCGTCCGGCAGGAGTCTTGGCGCAGATGAAGCTGTCGAACGGGTGACGGCTACCGTCAGGTTGACGCTCGCGGAGAGGAGCCGTCTGAGGAGTGGCTATATAGCCGGGGCCGATGCCGTTGCACTGGATGTTGTACTCGCCGTACTCAGAGCAGATGTTGCGGGTCAGCATCTTCAGACCGCCCTTGGCTGCAGCATAGGCACTCACTGTCTCGCGACCGAGTTCGGACATCATCGAGCAGATGTTGATGATCTTGCCCTCGCGGCGCTCCATCATTTCGGGCAGGACGGCCGAGCTGACGATGAACGGAGCCACCAGGTCGACGTCGATGACCTGCTGGAACTCGGAGCGCTTCATTTCGTGCATTGGGATACGCTTGATGATACCGGCGTTGTTGACGAGGATGTCAATCTGGCCGACCTCCTCGTGGATAGTCTTGACCAAAGCGGCAACGGCTACTTCGTCCGTTACGTCGCACACATAGCCCTTGACGTTTTTGATGCCAGCCTCGCGGTAGTTGTCCAAACCACGCTGGAGAGCAGCTTCGTTGATGTCGTTGAAGATGATGTTTTTAATACCGGCGGCAACAAAAGCCTTGGCGATGTTGAAACCGATACCGTAAGAAGCGCCTGTAATCCAGGCATTCTTTCCTTCGAGAGAGAAGTCTTTCAAAGATGTCATTGTATTGAAATTTAGTTTGATTGATATTTGGGTTATTTGTTTTGCTTTATTGTCCTGCGGGGTCAGAACCTTGACCGGCAGACGGTGCGACTTAGCGCAGCTCGGTCTCCTTGTAGAAGTCCTGGTCGCCGTAGTCGAGGTTTTCGCCGCCCATACCCCAAATGAAAGTATAGTTGTGCGTAGCGGCTGCGCTATGGATAGACCATTCGGGCGAGAGGACGGCTTCGTCCTTCTTCATCCAAACGACGCGGGTCTCCTGAGGTTCGCCCATGAAGTGGCAGATGGCCTGGTCCTCGGGGATGTCGAAGTAGAAGTAAGCCTCCATGCGACGGCTATGGGTGTGGGCAGGCATCGTGTTCCAGATGCTGCCCGGCTTGAGCTCGGTCATACCCATCTGCAGTTGGCAGGTAGGGAGCACCTGAGAGACAATCATACGGTTGATGACGCGGTCGTTGGCGCCCTCCATAGAACCGAGCTTGAGGATGTTGGCCTCGGCTTTTGTCACCTTGCGGGTGGGGTAGTGCGTGTGGGCTGTGCATGAGTTGAAGAAGAACTTGGCAGGCTTGGAGCTGTCCTTGCTGCTGAAAGTGACGTTGCGGTCACCGCGGCCGATATAGAGTGCCTCCTTGTAGCCCAGTTCGAAGTCGCCTTCGCCCTCGATGGAGACGATTCCGGCGCCCTCTCCGACATTGAAGATACCGATTTCGCGACGAGTCAGGAAGAAGTCGGCCTTCAACGGGTCGATGGCTTCCAGCAGGAGCTTTTCGCTGACGGGCATTGCGCCGCCCACTACCATACGGTCGTACATCGAGTAGACCATATTGACCTCATCGGCGGCAAAGACTTTTTCGATGAGAAATTCCTTACGTATACGGGCAGTATCGTAATGTTTGGCATCCTCGGGATGCGATGCATAACGGAGTTCGTAGTTTGTTTTCATACTTCTTTAAAAATAATTATTTGGGTTTATTGATATTTGGGTTGTCTGTTTGCCTTGTTTGTCTGCAAAAACGGAATGTCCGGTTGTCCGACGACCGTTCAGATCAGATAGACGATTCGCGCAGGAAGAGGTCGTGCTTCACGATCATGTGCGCGGGCGACTCGTACTCGGCGTTGCTCTCGTCGTCCTTGATACGGGCCAGGATGATGTTGGCCGTAATTTCGCCGATGCGTTGTTGGTTGAGTCCGACGGAAGAGAGGGGCGTAGCCAGGTAGGCGTCAAAAGGTTCGTTGGCCACACCGATGATGGCGATGTCCTCGGGTATGTGCAGTCCCTTCTTGCGGAAAGTATCCATAGCCGTGATGGCCGGGAAGTCGCCGGCGGAGAAGATACCGTCCGGTCGGTCGGTCATCTGCAGAATCTTCTGAGCGGCGTCATAACCCGTTTCGATTGTGATGGCGGGAATATTCCACTCCTGGCGGTACTCGAGGTGCAGGTCTTCGAGAGCCTGGCGGTAGCCTCTGAACCGGTCGATATAGGAGCGTTGCGTCTGTGGGCCCGAGAAGTGCCCAATCTTGCTGCAACCGCGCCGGTGCAGTTGCAAGACGGCATCGTAACCGATTTGGAAGTTGTCGTTCGACACCGTGTCGTAGGCCTGACTATCGATGGGCAAGCGGTCGAAGAAGACGAGCGGGATGTGGTGCTGGGCGCAGAGTTCGGCGTATTCGGTGGGCTGTGGCGAATTGACACAGAGCGAGATGACGATGCCGTCCACCTTCTTCTGTATCATGGCGCGCAGGGCAGCGTGTTCCTCTTCGGCGTTCTCGTTGCTGGCGGCGATGATGATTTGGTAGCCGGCCTTTTGGGCCACGGCCTGGAAAGTGCTGATGATCGAAGCGAAGAAGTTTCGGTCGATACGGGGTACGATGATACCCAACACATTGCCGCGGCCGGTGCGCAGGTGGTGAGCCACAGGGTCGGGGATGTAGTTGAGTTCGCGTGCCATCTTCTTGACGGCCTCGCGGGTTTTGACGCTGATGCGCGGATTGTCCTGCAGGGCTCGTGACACGGTCGAAGCCGTTGTGCCGAGCCGTTGAGCGAGGTCGTAGATAGTGACTTTAGTTTTGTCTCCCATTGTTGTATAGGAATATTGGTTAGCGTTGACGCATTTGACAGTTACCTGCACGCAGATGGTGCCAGCGCGCTTATTAGATTTTGCGTGCAAAGTTACGCGTTTATTTTCGTACGTCCAAATTTTTGTGCAACTTTTTATGCAAATTGCACTTTCGGAAACGGAAAAGCGTCTTTGCCCGCCTTCTCTCGATGCCTTTGCCCGCCTTCTCGAGGTCTTTATTCTCCCTGCGGTGGTTGCCTGGAGTGCAATCAGAGGCCGTAGAACTCTGCGAAAGCCTTGATGCAGGCAAGGTGGTCGGCGACGCTACCCGTTTCGCGCACCGAGTGCATGGCCCATATCGGGTTGCCCATATCCACGCCGCGCAGGGGGAGACTGCTTGTGAGGATATTGCCCAGCGTGCTTCCGCCGGCTATGTCGCTATGATTGACAAAGCGTTGGCAAGGCACATCGGCCCTGCGGCACACCTCGACGAAGACGGCGGCTGAGTCGGCGTCGCTGGCGTACTTTTGGGCGGCGTTGACTTTGACCACGGGACCTCCGCCCATCACGGGGTGGTTGGTGGGGTCGTACTTTTCGGAGTAGTTGGGATGCCAGGCGTGAGCGTTGTCGGCGCTCACCATAAACGAGCGTTCCACGCAGCGATAGAAGTCGTCCGTCGAACCGCCCTGAGCTGCGATGATCCGTTCGACGAGGCTACGGAGGAAAGGCGATGCAGCGCCCTGTTTTGTGCCGCTCCCGGTCTCTTCGTTGTCGAAGACGGCCAACACCTGCGTGCCCTTGCCCGGACTCTTCTTGGGATGGAGGATAGCTTCCAGTCCGGCGTGCACCATCGAGAGGTCATCGAGGCGTCCGCTTTGCACGAATTCGTTGTTCAGGCCGATAGTCATGGCCGGAGTGGTGTCGTAGAGATAGAGGTCGAAGTCCAGTATTTCGCTGACCGTTGTATTGAGTTGTTTGGCGATGAGGTCGGTCAGCAGATGTCCGGACTCCAACTGGTCGTTGATGACGCCGAGAATAGGCATCATGTCCTTCTGCGGGCTGAGTTTGACGCCATTGTTGACCTCGCGGTTGAAGTGTATGGCCAGGTTGGGTATGGTGAGCAGCGGGCGGTCTATGCGCACGAGTTGAGTCAGTGGGTGGAGCGGGTCTTTACTGCGCAGCATGACGCGGCCGGCTATGGAGAGCGGCCGGTCGAACCACGTAGAGAGGATGGCGCCGCCGTACACCTCGGTGTTGAGGCGGACGATGTTGCCCTCGCCCTTCATCTCGGGGTTGGGTTTGATGCGGAACGTCGGACTGTCGCAGTGAGCGCACACCAGTCGGAGTCCCGCTTCGGCCAGGGGAGCTTCGCCGATGCGGAAGGCATAGAGCGAAGAGTCGTTTTTGGTCAGATAAACTTGTTCGCCGGGACGCAATGCGGGCATGGGTGCGTCGGCGGCGAGCTTACGGAAACCTGCAGCGGCGAGTCGCTCTTCGAACGTGGCGACTGCGTAGAAGTTGACTGGCGATGAGTCGAGGAAGGAGAGGAGGGAAGAAAGCATGACGTGTGTTATGTTTTGCGTTTTACGTTTTATGTTGCCTTGCGGCCTGTTTTTTAATGAACACGGATCTCATTTTATTTGGATTTGAACATAGAAAGCGGATATTGTTGTGAATCAAGAAAATATAAACCACGAATCGAACGAATTTGACGAATGAAAAAATAATTTGATGCGTAACGATTCCGTTTAAAATCCGTCTAAATTCCGCGGATTAATAAAAACGACCCGCATTGCATCCTCTCGTCACGACACCGATGCCGGGGAGGGTGTTGAGACGTATGTAGCCGTCCGAGATTTGCATCCCGCTGAAGGGGTCGTTGCTGATGAGGAGGTTGCCGTCCAGGTCGGCGTAGTCGGCGAGGGGGGCGAGTTGGGCGGCGGCGCTGACGGCGCAGCTCGTTTCCGTCATGCAGCCAAGCATAACTTTCAGACCGAGTCGTTTGGCTTCGGCCACCATCTGTCGCGCTTCGCCCAGGCCCGTGCATTTCATCAGTTTGATGTTGATGCCGCTATAGGCTTCGGCCACGCGCGGCAGGTCGGTGAGGCGTTGTATCGACTCGTCGGCGATGATGGGCAGAGGCGAGCGGGCCTTGAGCCAGTTCGCCTGTGCGAAGTCGTGTTTAGGCAGGGGTTGTTCGACCATGATGCAGCCCTGTGTCGCCAGCCATTCTATTTCGTCGAGGGCCTGGGCGGGGTCCGTCCACCCCTGGTTGGCGTCGGCCGTGATGGGGAGGTCAGTCACATCGCGTATGGCCTGCACCAGAGCGCGGTCGCCGGGTACGCCCACTTTGATCTTGAGCCGGCGGAATCGGCCTGCCACCTCTTGCACCTTCGTGCGCACCATTTCAGGCGTGTCGATGCCGATGGTGTAGGTGGTAGGGAGGTCAAAGTCGGGCGAGAGTCCCCAAAGGCGGTGTAGTGGCTGGCCGTGCACTTTGCCCAGCAGGTCGTGCAGGGCGATGTCAACGGCGGCTTTGGCGGCGCAGTTGCCGGGTGCGATGCTGTCTGTGTAGGCCCGTATTTCGTCCAGTTGCGCGATGTCGTGATAGGGTGAGAGGTCCACCTGTCGGAGAAAATTGCACACACTCTCCGTGGTCTCGCCCAGGTAGGGAGGCATAGAGGCCTCGCCGTAGCCGATGAGGCCGTCGTGCGAGATTTGGACCAGCACGTCGGGAGTGGTAGAACGCGAGCAGGTGGCCACAGTGAAAGTGTGCGTCAACTGGAGCGGAAAGGGGCGGTATTCTAGTTCCATAATTACATCATTGTGCCGCAAATTTAGTTATTACTGCCTTAAAATACAAAAAAAAGCCCGAAAATTTGTTTGGCAACAATTAAAAACTTAACTTTGCACGCATATTTAGGGTGAGCTTTAGAGCAAATTGTCCTGCTTTCCGAGCCGAAACCCTTTCCGCAAACACCTGACGATGACAGAATTTCTGCAGACCGTAGCGCGACACTATTTCGACCCGCTGCCCCTCACTACGGAGGGTAGCGTAGACTATCTGCAGATAGCCGACAGCATGTTCGTCTTCCCCAATCGCAGGGCTGGCCTTTTCTTCAGCAAGTACCTCAACGACCTCAACGGGCAGCGTCCGCTCATCGCGCCGTCCATGCAGACCATCGGCGACCTGTTCGGGCTCTTTTCACAACTGCGTGTGCCTGGGCGCACGGCGTTGCTCTTCCGGCTCTATCATGCTTACATCGAGGTCAAGCAGCAGAAGTTGCCGGCGGGCCAGACGGTGACCGAAGACTTTGGCGACTTCGTCTATTGGGGCGAGATGCTGATGCGCGACTTTGACGATGTCGACAAGTATCTGGCCGATGCCCGGCAGGTGTTTTACAACGTGCGCGATTATAAGGACCTCAACCAGGTCTTCGGCGGTTTGGACGAAGAGACGCTTGCTGTGTTGCGCACTTTCTGGCGCAATATCGGACTGGAGTCCGTTGACGGCTATCCGGCCAAAGAGTCGTTTGTGCAGACCTGGTCCATCATGTACGACGTGTACAGTGCCTTCCGGCAGGCGCTCAATGCTGAGGGCTTGGCTTACGAGGGCATGCGTCAGCGTGACGTTGTCGAACGCATCCAGGCGGGTGATCCCACCCTTGAGCGTTGTCTGGACGAGTTGCCGGGGCGTGTCGTCTTCGTGGGCATTACGGCTATCGACGAGGCAGAGCGGAGGCTTCTGACTTGGCTCAAGGAGAAGGGCCGTGCAGAGTTCTGCTGGGACTATGGCGACCCGAGGACGCGTGACTTCGACTTCGTGCGCGACAACCTGCGCAGTTTTCCCAACGCCCTCACCGACGAGGAGATGCAGGCCGGCGTCGTGAGCGACGCAGACCGCCAGATGACGCGCATGGCCGTGCCAAGTTCGGTGGGGCAGACTGCCGAAGCTTCGGTCATACTGCGCGGTTGGAGCGGTATGGATGCGCTTCACACGGCCGTCATCCTGCCCGACGAGAAGCTGCTGAGCCCCATGCTCCACGCCATTCCCGCCGAGTACGACGATTACAATGTCACGATGGGCTACAGTCTCAAGTCCACGCAGACAGCAGCTTTGATTGACGCCGTCATCGCCCTGCAGAATGCCTGTTCGATTCGGCAAGACGGTTCCGAGCCGTCCTTCTATTACAAAGCCGTGCTGCCCATCCTGGCGCACTCTTACCTGACGCATCTGGAACCCGACCGTTGCGCTGATTTGCGCAACCAGATTCTGGGTCGCCAGCTCTATCAGGTGCCCATGTCAAAGATGGCTGGTTGCCCCATGCTGCAGGCCATTTTCCGGCCCGTAGAGGGCATTGCCGAGACCGTCGCGTATCTGGACCACCTCCTGTCGTCGCTCTATGCTGCGCTGCGGGAAAATGGCGAAGAGGGAGATTCGGTCAAAGACCCGGGCAAAAAGGGCTTGCAGACCGAGGAGAAAGAAACACAAGAGCAAGAGGAAGAAAAGCAAGAGCCCTACGCCCTCGACCTCGAGTGTCTGAATACCTACCGTGACCTCCTGCGGCAGTTGGCCGATGAGGTCGAGGCGGCCCACATGGAAGGCGCTTTAGACCGCAACACGCTGCTGCATCTGCTTCAGAAACTTGCCCAGGGGCAGACCGTCAGCTTCAGTGGCGAACCCGTGGCCGGACTGCAGATTATGGGCGTGCTGGAGACGCGTGCCCTCGACTTCGAGCGCATCGTCATCCTCTCCATGAACGAAGGTACCGTGCCGGCCAAACCCACGCAGAGTTCCTTTATCCCCAACACCCTGCGCGTAGCCTTCGGCTTGCCCACACAGCAGCACCGCGACGACATCTACGCCTACCATTTCTTCCGTCTCATTGCCCGTGCGCGCGAGATACATTTCCTCTACGATTGTCGCACCGAGGGCATGCAGAGCGGCGAGCAGAGCCGCTACCTCATGCAGTTGCAGTACTTGTCGGAGGGGGCGCATCTCGTCGACCGCAGTCCCGAGGTTACGGTGCTGTCCGAAGAGCCGTACGAAGTTACGGTTGTCAAGGACAATGTCGTCATGGACAAACTGCGGGCCTTCACCCGGGGCGACACCGGTCGCTACATCACGGCCTCCAATCTCAAGACCTATATTTCGTGTCCGTTGCGCTTCTACCTTTCGGCCGTCGAACATCTCGATGTCAGCGACGAACTCAATGAAGAGGTGGCCGACAATGCCTTCGGCACCATTCTGCACGGCACGTTGCAGAGTTACTACAACCATTATGTCGGGCACACGGTCGAACGTCGCGACCTGCAGGAGGTTCTGGACCATCCCAACTCTCTCCTGGCCGACATCCGTTCGCTTTACGACCGGCAGCAGGGTGGAGGGCAGCAGAACCTCGGCTACCGTGAACTGGTCTGCGGCATCATCCTCGACAGCGTCTGCGGCGTGCTCCGTCACGACCTCGCGGTTGCTCCGTTCAGGTACGTGACCTCCGAGGGCAAATACACATTGACCTACACCACGCCCACCGGACTTGCCGTCAACGTCAAGGGCTACTACGACCGTTTGGATGTCGTCATGGCTCAGGACGGCAGCGGGCAGGAGTCGCTGCGCATCGTCGACTACAAGACCGGCAGTCCGAGGTACGGGAGCAACAAGTCGCGTACACTCGTCACAGACCTTGAGACTGCGTGCCGGGATGGTGGCGGCTGCGCTCCCGACGCCATGCAGGTGCTGATGTACTGTCTGATGCTCGAGAGAATGGACGACACGGCTCTCCAGGGGCTCAGCCTCACTCGGGCGGACCTTCAGCGACTTGCAGGCCGCATTGAGCCGCACCTTTACTATACGCGCAGCTTCCTGTCCGGGCGGGAAGGCGAGGCAGAGACCGTCATTCGCTGCAGGCAGATTCCTGTAGGAGCCGACGGCCAGCCGTCAGGACCTGGCGAAGACCGGCCCATACGGCGGTTCGATGATATCCGTGACGACTTCGAACGCGTGTTCGGCGCAATGATAGACGAGATATTCGACCCCGCAGTGCCCTTCCGGCAAACCGGCAAAGCAGAAAACTGCACCAACTGCACATTCCTCAATATCTGTGGCAAAACTAAAGGAAATGACTGACAACAAGGACGAAGAGCAGCTGATACGAGAGCTGAGAGCCCCCGAGACCCAGCGACAGGCCTTCTCTCGGTTAGTGAGCCTGTACCAGGAGCAATTGTACTGGCAGATACGCAAGCTGGTCATCAGCCATGATGACGCAGCCGACGTGCTGCAGAACACGCTGCTCAAGATATGGCAAAACCTCGACCGCTTCCGTGGCGATTCGCGTCTCACGACGTGGATGTACACCATTGCGCACAACGAGGCCATCACCTTCCTCACCAAGATGCAGGCCGAGCGTGAGCAAATGCAGGACGACCCCGAGGGCTACGCCATGAGCCAGGTGGAGGGCGACGGCTACTTTGACGGCGACGAAGCCCAGCGTCATCTTCTTGAGGCCGTAGCCTTGCTGCCACCCAAGCAGCGTCAGGTCTTCAATATGCGCTATTTTGACGAAATGCCTTACGAAGAGATGTCGCAGATACTGGGCACGTCGGTCGGCGCGCTCAAGGCCTCCTACCACTTTGCCGCCGAGCGTGTTGCAGCCTATCTCCGCAAGTTCGACGACTGACATGGCCGACCTGTTCAGGCTCATCATTCTGAGGCAGGGAAATAGAAAATAGAAAGCAAGGAAATTGCCAAACATGCAGCAAGGAAGTAGCCAAAGAAGAGAAATATACATATTATAATAAAGAAAAATATACATATTTTTTAAACCTTTCGACACAACCACACTCATAAGAGTGTAAAAATCCGAACGCTATGAAAAGGATGGAAGACATAAAGTACAGCGCCGGCGCGCGAGGCAAGGCCGGTATGACAGTGCCCGAGGGCTTCTTCGAGCAGATGCAGGCGCGTATAGAGCAGGAGGTCGACCGCTATGAGAGCCAAAAGGCGCTTGAGGCTGGAGCCCCTGCCGCACAGAGTCGTCTCAATGCAGAGAGTCACACCCGTGGCGGTGTGGTTGTACCGATGTGGCGCAGGTGGGCAGTAGCCGCTTGTGCCGTCCTGGTATTGGCCATTGGAGGTGTGGTCTATCACGGTGTGACCGGTAGCGAGGCGCCTGTAGCCACCGACATGATGGCCAGCGTAGAGACCACGACCGACGATAGTCATGACGTCTACGATGCCGAGAAGATTATGGTCGAGTCGGTCAACGATTACGACCTCTACGACCTCTATTGTGACATATATTGATAGCCTTATGAAGCACTTTGTATTGTTAGTTTGCCTGATGCTTTCGGCCTTGACGGCCGCACCTGCCCTGGCTCAGGAGGACCAGGCTGCCCCACGTCGGCCCAAGCCGTCGTTTGAGCAGTTTATGGCCGAAAAGACCCGTTTCCTGATGGCCGAGATGCAGCTCCCGGCAGCCGATTCGGCCAAGTTTGTGCCGCTTTACCGGCAGATGATGAAGGCCAAGGGTCAGCTTATGCGCAAGTACCGTCCTCAGCGTGGTCTGGTGCGTCGGCATCAGAGCGGCGAGGCCATTCCCGACAGCGTCTATCAGAAGGCCGTCTTTGATGATATTTCCCTGCGCATCGAGGACACCAAGCTCGAGCAGGAGTATCTCCTCAAGTTTGCCAAGGTCTTGACGCCCAAGCAACTCTACAGCTACCAGTTGGCCGAGAAGAGGTTTATCGACAAGCTCGCCCGTCAGCCCAGGCACGAAGAACCGCGAAAGTGATTTAGAACTTAGAATTAAGTTTTAAGATAGAGATTTAGTGCTTCCGGAGGCACAACGCACACCATATTATTTACAACTTAACGTTATGATTCTAGATTCATTACAAAACAGCGCAAAGTACGAGTCTTTGCATCCCGCCTTCCATCAGGCATTTGAGTTTGTCCGCAACACCGACTTTTCCAAGCTCGAGCCGGGCAAGATTATGCTTGATGGCAAGAACCTCTTTGTCAACTACCAGCAGGTGACCGGCAAGACCGAGGCTGAGGCCAAGATGGAGACACACCGCGACTATATCGACATTCAGATAGCCCTCGAGCACGTCGAGACAATGGGTTATACGCCCACCTGCGAGCTCAAGGAGCCGCGCGATGCGTACAATGCCGAGAAGGACATCACCTTCTATTACGACAAAGCACAGACTTACCTCAACGTCCAGCCGGGTCAATTTGCCATCTTCTTCCCTGAGGACGGCCATCAGCCCTGCATCGCTGAGGGACAGTTCCGCAAGGTCATCGTCAAGGTTAAGTTTTGACCCCTTGCTGCACGTGCTTCAGTCAGCGTCCGACCCCGGCTCTCGTAGCCAAAAGGTCAGACGCTGATACGCCGTTTAGATACGCGGGCACGCGTTTGGACATAACAATCCGGATGCCCCGACTATCGTTTATTTAGAACAAATCATCAAAACCTTCGACTTTTAGATTCAACTAACAAAACCCTACGACCTATGAACTTAAACCTGCATCCGCAACTGCGGCAGCGCCGTTTTTCAGCCTATCCGGCCAGTGCCAACGCCGTGCTCGCCACCAACAACGACGACATCATCCGGCAGTGGATGGACTGGCTCTCGCCGACATCCTTCCGTCTGCTCCGCAACGACCCTTATCTCCGACCCTACTCTGACGCCATCATAGGGCGCTACAAGTATCAGCTCTGGAAGGAGCACGAACTCACCCGTAAGAGCAAGAGCCTGAGCGACATGGCTTCCGGCTACGAATACTTTGGCCTGCACAAGGGCGAAGACGGCCGCTGGTACTTCCGCGAGTGGGCACCCAATGCCTCGCGCATCTATATGGTCGGTACGTTCAACAACTGGCAGGAGTCCAAAGACTACGCCTTGCGCCGCTTGAACAAGGGCGGCGTGTGGGAGATAGTCCTCAAGGGCGACAGCATCAAGCACCTCGACCTCTACAAGCTCAAGATATATTGGGACGGCGGTTCGGGCGAACGCATCCCGGCGTGGGCCGACCGTGTTGTGCAGGACCCCGAGACCAAGATATTCTCCGCACAGGTATGGGCACCCGCACGGCCCTATCGCTTTGCTTTCAGCAAGATGTTCAAGCCGCAGGTCAACCCGCTGATGATCTACGAGTGCCACATCGGCATGGCCACCAGCGAGGAGCGCGTAGGCACGTACGAGGAGTTCCGCCGCAACGTCCTGCCCCGCATCCATCGTCTCGGCTACACGGCCATACAGATTATGGCCATCCAGGAGCACCCGTACTACGGTTCGTTCGGCTATCATGTGACCAACTTCTTTGCAGCCTCGAGCCGCTTCGGTACGCCCGACGAGCTCAAGCACCTCATCGACGACGCACACCGCATGGGCATTGCCGTCATCATGGACATCGTGCACAGCCATGCTGCCAAAAACGAAGTCGAGGGACTCGGCAACTTCTGCGGACAGCCCGACCAGTACTTCTATTCCGGCGGTCGCCGTGAGCATCCCGCCTGGGACAGTCTCTGTTTCAACTACGCCTCCAACGAGGTGCTGCACTTCCTGCTCTCCAACTGCAAGTACTGGCTCGACGTCTATCAGTTTGACGGCTTCCGCTTTGACGGCGTGACCTCCATGCTCTACCTCAACCACGGCCTGGGCAAGGACTTTACGGGCTATGGCGATTACTTCGACGGCAACGAGGACGGCGACGCCATCTGCTACCTGACTTTGGCCAACAAGATGATACACGAGTTCAAGCCGACAGCCATCACCATTGCCGAAGAGATGTCCGGAATGCCCGGTCTGGCTTCGCCTCTCACCGACGGCGGCATGGGCTTCGACTACCGCCTGGCCATGGGCATCCCCGACTATTGGATCAAGCTGCTCAAGGAGAAGCGCGACGAGGACTGGAACACTACCGACATCTTCTGGACGCTCACCAACCGTCGTCCCGACGAGCGGACCATCTCTTACGTCGAGAGTCACGACCAGGCCCTGGTGGGCGATAAGACCGTCATCTTCCGCCTGATAGACAGCGACATGTACTGGCACTTCAAGATAGGCGACGAGAACCTCAACGTGCATCGCGGCATTGCCTTGCACAAGATGATTCGTCTCATCACCATGTCGACCATCAACGGCGGTTACCTCAACTTTATGGGCAACGAGTTCGGCCACCCCGAGTGGATAGACTTCCCGCGCGAAGGCAACGGCTGGAGCTACAAGTACGCACGCCGCCAGTGGGACCTCGTCGACAGGCAGGACCTCAACTTCCGTTTCCTCAACAACTGGGACCGCGACTGCATCAAGCTCCTCCTCAGTGTGTACAACTTCAACGAGTCGCCCATCATCCCCATCTGGGACAACCGCGGCGACCACGTTATCGCCTTCGAGCGCCGGCGTCTGCTCTTCATCTTCAACTTCGACGGGCAGCGCTCTTACACCGACTACGGCTTCCTCTGCCGTGAGGGCGAGTATAACCTGGTGCTCAATAGCGACGATCCCAACTACGGCGGTTTCGGCAATGTCTCGGCCTCGGCGCCCTATCGCACCCAGTCCGACCCCCTCTATGCTGCCGACGGCAAGGGCTGGCTCAAGGTCTACATTCCCGCCCGCTCTGTGCTTGTCTTCAAGCGCAACATCAATGCCGATTAAGTCAAGAATAAGATAAAAGTAAAGGCTTGGGACCCCCCACAAGCCTTTACTTTTTGACTTCTTCAATATTCCTGTGCTCGGGGAAATCCAAGCCTTTACTTTTTGACTTCTTCAATATTCTTGAGCTCAAAGAACCCCGGGCTTTGACTTCATGTCTTTCTCAATAGTTCAGTTTTCCTGGACCTTGACTTTTTGACTTCCTCAACATTCAGTTTCCCCGAGTTCTTTTACTCTTCCGACTCGGATTCAGGCAGGTCGTCGTAGTACTGGAACAGGAAGTT
Organism: bacterium; assembly: GCA_963631395.1. Classification (GTDB taxonomy): domain Bacteria; phylum Bacteroidota; class Bacteroidia; order Bacteroidales; family UBA3663; genus Liminaster. Next base: position 39,638 of record CAVGQN010000003.1, on the reverse strand, counting down.
GTTGTAGGGGAAACGCTTTGTGTGGATTTCCTTTACCATCTCATAGAGCCGGCTTTTCAGTTCTTCGACGCCCTGTCCCGTCTTGGCCGAGATGAAGATGCAGTTGTTACTCATACGGGCCATCCACGTCTTCTTGAGTTCGTCGAGCGAGATATTTTCAGCCGTGGCAGGGGTCAGGTCGTCCTCGTCCTTGGGCACGAAGTGATAGTTGTCGACCTTATTGAAGACGAGCAGCATCGGCTTGTCGTGTCCGCGTTCGCGCAGGTCGCGTTCGAACTGTTTCTTGTCCTTGCGGTTGTATCCGTTGCGGTCGTTGACCCTTTCGTCCTGGATGGTAGTGTCGCGGCACACGTCGTTGAGCGTTTGTTCGACGACCTTGATTTGGTCTTCAAACTGCGGGTGCGAGATGTCGACCACATGCACCAGCAGGTCGGCTTCGCGCACCTCGTCGAGGGTCGACTTGAACGACTCCACCAGGTGTGTGGGCAGTTTGCGGATGAAGCCTACCGTGTCCGACATCAGGAAGGGCAGGTTGTCTACGATGACCTTGCGCACCGTCGTGTCGAGGGTGGCGAAGAGTTTGTTTTCGGCGAAGACATCGCTCTTGGCCAGCAGGTTGAGCAGTGTTGACTTGCCCACGTTTGTGTAGCCCACCAGGGCCACGCGCACCAGGTTGCCGCGGTTCTTGCGTTGAGTGGCCTTCTGCCGGTCAATTTGTTCGAGCCACTTCTTGCAGAGCGAGATACGGTCGAGGACGATGCGTCGGTCGGTCTCTATCTGTGTCTCGCCCGGTCCGCGCATACCGATGCCGCCTTTCTGTCGCTCCAGGTGCGTCCACAGTCCGGTCAGGCGGGGTAGCAGGTATTGGTATTGGGCCAGTTCTACTTGCGTCTTGGCCGTGTCGGTCTTGGCCCGGCTGGCAAAGATGTCGAGGATGAGCGAGGTTCGGTCCAGGATTTTGACGCCCAGTTCCGCCTCCAGTATCTGCAGCTGCTTGGGTCCGAGGTCGTCGTCGAAGATGACCATGCCCACGCGCGGGTCGGGAGGCAGCGGCACTTCGTCGGCCTCCTTCTTGTTGCGGGCATTGTCGACACACTCCTTGTAGTCGGCCTGGTATTGCTTGTACTCCTCGTTGCGCCGTTCAATAAACTCTTTAATCTCCTGCAGTTTGCCTGCTCCCACATAGGTGCGGTTGTTGGGGGTGTCGAGTTTTTGTACAAAACGCTTGACGGTGACCGCTCCGGCCGTGTCGGCCAGGAAGGCCAGTTCGTCGAGATATTCGTTGGTCTTCTGCTCGTTCTGCGTCTTGGTGACCAGACCGATGAGGATGGCGTTTTCGCTTTTCGTTTGATTGAGTATGAATTCTTTCATAGCGGTGTGAGCCCGGTGTTGGAAACAACTCCGGCGGCACTGTCGTCCGATTGTTTCCCTCCGGAGCGCACAAAGGTACGTCAAATTTCAAAAACATACAAATATTTTTGGTTATTTCTGCATTTCTTAGTACCTTTGTCCCGATTTTTACGTATGCACAATGGATAAACCCGATATCTTCAGCACCAATATCGTAGGCCCGATACACAGTCGTCGTCTAGGCATTTCGTTGGGTGTCAACCTGCTTCCCAAGGACGGCAAGGTCTGTTCGTTCGATTGTCTTTACTGCGAGGTGGGCTGGAATGCCGACCATCGGGGCGGCAAGTTTCCCGAGGCCGACGCAGTGATGGCCGAGCTCGAGGCCAAGTTGCAGGCCATGCATTCGGCGGGCGAAGCGCTCGACGTCATCACCTTTGCCGGCAATGGCGAGCCGACGCTACATCCCGACTTCGATCGGGTCATCGACCGCACGCTTGCCCTGCGCGACAAGTACTATCCGGCCGTCAAGGTCAGCGTCTTGAGCAACGCCACGCAGATAGGCCGCCCCAGTGTGTTTGCCGCTTTGCTCAAGGTCGACAACAACATCCTCAAGATTGACGGCGGGCGGGACGAGACCGTCCGGCTTATCAACCAGCCGCAAGACAGCCACTACAGTGTGCGCACCGTGGTCGAGGGAATGAAGGCTTTCCGTGGCCAACTCATCGTGCAGACCATGTTCGTGCGCGGTATGCATGGCGGGCACAAGGTCGACAACACCACGCCCGAAGAGGTGGCCGCCTGGCAAGACCTCATGCGCGAGATTCGGCCCCATCAGATTATGGTCTACAGCCTGGACCGCCCCACGCCCGAGCCTGATTTGGTCCGTGTGAGCCATGAGGAAATGGCTGGATATGTGGCGCCTTTGGTTAGCGAAGGCATGTATGTGACTATAGCCTAAGATGTTGAAAACCAATTGTCCGGGCTCGAATTTTGGACCGGAGCAAGAGTAAAGCATCTTAGCGGAAAAGAAAGATAGAGACAACAAAGCAGATGAATAAGATACACTTGTGGCTCGTCGTTTTGGCCTTGTGCCAGCCGGCTGCCTTTGCCCGACATAAGGCCAAGGTGCAGGACGCGGTGACTGCCGACCGACAGCCAGCCTTGTGTCCGGTCACGTTGACGCGCGAGCAGCAGCTGCAGTTCGACTCGCTCTATTTCGAGGCGCTCTCCATGCAGTTGCAAGACAAGCCCGCCGAGGCCATGCGGCTAGTCAGCGAGGCCTTGACCGTCGACAGTCTGTCTGCTCCGGCCCTTTACTTCCGCAGCCGACTGTACCGGAGCGAGGGCAATCCGTTGGGCTTGCGTGACGCCGAACTGGCAGCGCGCCTTGACTCGACCAACTATTGGTACAGCAGCGAACTCGGCGAGCAGTACACTGACCGCCACCGCTTTGACCTTGCCATCCCTTGCTACGAACGTCTGCAGCGCATCTATCCCGACAAGAGCGAACCCTGCTACGCTTTGGCCGAACTCTATCTCCGTGGCGAGCAGCTCGATTCGTGTCTTCATGCCCTCGACCGCATCGAAGAACTGGACGGCATCAACCCCAACCTGACGCTGCACAAATTCTATATCCTCAAGGAGCAGGGCAAGACCGACGAGGCTTTCCGCGAGTACGAGAAGCTGATAGAGCGGTTCCCCTACGACATCTCGTACCGCATCCGTTTGGGCGACCTGCAGATGCAGTCGGGCATGCTCCCGCAGGCCAAGCACACCTACGATGAGGCGGCCCGCATCGACCCCGACAATGCTTACCTTTGGATTGCCCAGTCCAATTACTACAGCGTGACCGGCAACCAACAGGCAGCCGACTCGTTGGTGCAGTGCGCCTTGCTCAATGCCAACCTGGACATCGACACCAAAATCAAGATCCTGACCGAATATCTCAAGACCGCCCTTCAGAAGGTGGCCAAAGAGAAGTCCTTGGCCAACGACACGACCGCCATCTCTTTGCCCGAGGCCGACTCGCTCTTCGTCACCGTGGCGACGATGCATCCCACATCCGATCAGGTTTACGACCTCCATGCCGACTATCTGTCGGCCATCCATCAGGACAGTCTGGCGCTGGTGCAGATGCGCTTTGCCGTCGACTTGCAGCCCTCCGAGAGCCGCTATTGGTCGCATGCCCTGACCCTTGCCGCACAGTTGGGTGACTTCCCTACGGTGTTTCAGCTGGGCCAGTCCGCCCGGCGCCTGCATCCCACTTTGCCCGACGCCTACCTGATGCCGGCTTATGCCTACACCAACCGCCATCAGCTCGACAGCGCTTTGGTCTGCTACGACGATGCCCTGCAGCACATCGACAAGTCCGAGATTTACACCCTGTCGACCATCTGGGGGTACAAGGGCGATGTCTATAGCGAACTCGGCAATCCATCCGAGGCCTACGCCTGCTACGACAAGGCTTTGGTCTACAACGAGCGCAACTATGCAGTGCTTAACAACTACGCCTACCATCTCTGCACCAGTGGCGGGGACCTGATGAAAGCCGAATCGATGGCGGCCAAGGTCGTCAAGCAGTATCCCGATGTGGCGACTTATCTTGACACCTACGCCTGGATTTTCTATCTGCAGGGCAACTACACTTTGGCCAAAATCTACCAGCAGAAAGCCCTTGAAAAGGCCGGCGACAATCCCGACGCCACCTTGGTGCTGCACTACGACGCCATCCTCAAGGCCTTGGGCGAATAGAATGGACAAAAGTGCGCTTATAGCCAAGTCCCCGGCATATATATCCGCAACATATATATAAAGGTAAGGACAAAGAAACATACAAAAGCAATATACAAAAGCAATAAGAACCGTAAAACAGAAAAGTATATGATGAAGAATATGAAGAAACTGACTCTGATGCTGAGTGTGGCCGTGCTGGCCGTGCTGATGGCCGCCTGCCGTTCGTCGCAATCTACGCTCAACAAGGCCGACCTCGATGCTGCCAAGCAGCGTTACGAAACCGCCCTCGACCGCAATTTTGATTTTCAGTACCTGTCGGCCAAAGCCAAGTATACGATGGGCAGCACCAGCCTGAGCGGTCGCATGTATGTGCATCACGGCCAGTGGCTGTGCCTCACAGCCACCGTGTTCGGCATCGAGGTGGCCCGTGTCGAGGCCACACCAGACCAGGTGACCGTCGTCGACAAGTTCGACAAAATCTACACCATCCTCCCCCTGTCCGAGACCATTGCCAAACTTGGCCTGGAGAATGAGGCAAAACTGGAGGCTGTCGAAGCCTTGCTCTTGGGCCGTATCTTCGTGCCGGGCAAAGGCGAAGCCGCTGACGGCGACTTCCGGCAGTTCGCTTGGGATAAACACGACGACGGCACGCTCGAGGGTAGCCTCTCGAGCCGCAAGTACACGCTTTCCTACACCATCGACCGCAGCGACAACCTCTCGGCCACTTCTGTCAGTGTGCCCGTAAAGGGCGCGACTGTGTCGTGCGCCTATAGCAACCCCGTCGCGGTGGGTGAGGGCACTGTGCCTGGTACCGAGGTGCTGAGCGGCAAAATGGGCTCACAAAGCGTCTCGGTGAATTTGTCCTTGAGTTCGGTGGCTGTGAGCAAGAAGGGGTGGAATGCCTTCAAACCCACCTCCGCTTATCGCGAGGTCACGATTGCCGAAATGATCAAGGCCATCAAGGAACTGAAGAACTGAGCCCGTTGTCCTGTGCCGCCGGCTTTTGCCCCTGTTGCCTTTCCTGACTCGACTGTCCTTTTTTGATTGTCTGAAAAAATGAGATTCCTGAACATCATAGTCACATTCTTGGTCGGAGCCTTCCTGCTTGCCGCCCCGGTGTCATTTGCCCAAACCAAGACGCCGGCCAAAAAGACGGCAACCAAGACTTCGTCGGCCAAAAAGACAACTTCAACCACCAAGCAAAGCACTGCGGCAAAGTCAGCCAAGGCCAAGACATCGGCAACGCAAAACGTAAAACGCAAAACGCAAAACGCTTCTGCAACGTCAACCCCAAAAACCAAAACCCCAAACCCAACACCCAACACCGCCCCAACCAAGCGTCTCAGCCGCGCCGAGTACGAGAAGCAGCAGCAAGAACTGATCCGGCAGATAGCTGCCACTGAGCGGATGATATCCGACAACGACAAGTCGGTGCTCAGCCAAAGCCGTGACATCAAGTTGCGCGAAGACGAAATCAATAAGCGCCTGGCTCTGCTTCAGTCCATGCAGATGGAGATAGAGAGCATCAGGCAGGAGGAGGATTCGCTGCGCAGGGTCGTGGCTCGACTGACGCGCGAGTATAAGGGCAAGCAGGACAAATATGCGGCTGCCGTGCGCCATCTCTACAAGTGGAGGAGCGGCTACGACGAGTGGCTGTTTATCTTGTCGGCAGCCGACGTGACGGAGAGCTTCAGGCGCATACGCTACTTGCGTCAGTACAGCCGTTGGCGCGAACAGGAAGCCCACGAGTTGGCGCGCCAGCGTATGGCTACCGAGTCGGTCAAAGAGAAACTGGCTCTGAAGCGCGCCGAGCGCGAGCAACTCTACGCCGGCATGCAGAAGGAGCGCGACGTCCTGGCCCGCAAACAGCAGCGGCAGGTGGAATCGCTCGCCCAGCTCCAGAAGCGTCAGCGCGAACTGAAAACCGAGCTTGCTCGCGACCGCAAACGCCAGCGTCAGATCCAGCAGATGATCACGCGGCTCATTGCCGAAGAGCGCAAGAAGGCCGAGGCCGCACGTCTCGCTGCCGAGCGCAATGCCGGCAAGAAGGGCAAGACCGACGCCAAGTCCGGCCAAGGTTCGGGCAAGGGGCGCGGCAACGTCTATTCGCCGGCCGAGGTGCAGCAACTGACGGGCACGTTCCGTCAGAACAAGGGCAAGATGCCTTATCCCGTCGATTCCAACTTCGCCTTCCTCTCGCACTACTCGAAGGACGGCAACTACAGCATCACGCTCTCCACGGCCGTCGATGCCCATGCCTGCGCCATATTCGACGGCACAGTGCAGCGTGTGGCCAAGTCGTCTGAAGACTGGACCATCATCATCAGCCACGGCGACTATATGAGCGTCTACAGCAACCTGTCGGCCTGTCATGTGACCGAGGGCCAAAAGGTCAAGATGCGGCAGAGTATCGGCAAGGTCAAGAGCGATATCGACGGCAAGCGCGCCGAACTGATGTTCTGGATTTTTGGCAAGACCGATGCTGAAAATCCTGAGCTTTGGCTGAAAAGATAGGGCCGTGTTTGGCTGAAAAGAAGAAGAAAAACACCATATAAAAAGAGGCATAGAGAGTCATGAATTTTGGCAGAATCATAGGACTGAGCAAACACTTTGACCCGCGCGGCAACCTGACGGTGGCCGAGGGCAATGCCGATGTGCCGTTCGACATAGCGCGTACCTATTGGGTCTACGACGTGCCTGGAGGCGAGAGCCGGGGTGGACACGCCCACAGAGAGTGCCTGGAGTTTATTGTGGCCGTGAGCGGTTCGTTTGAGGTGACCCTCGACGACGGCAACGGACGTGTCGAGACCTTCCGGCTTAACCATCCGTGGGAGGGTTTGCTTGTCGAGACCGGCGTGTGGCGCACACTCGACGACTTCTCGAGCGGCGCCGTCTGCATGGTGTTGGCCAGTCAGAAGTTCGACGAGTCGGATTATATCAGAGAGTATGATACATTTGAGGCCATATACCGCCGCTGACCGCGAACGGTGGGATGCTTTTGTGCGTGAGTCGCGCGATGGCACGTTCCTCTTCGAGCGCGCCTACATGGACTATCATGCCGACCATTTCCACGACCACAGTCTGCTGTTCGTCGACGATAAGGAGCGGCTGCTTGCCGTCCTGCCCGCCAACGAGTGCGACCATCAGCTCTATTCGCATCAGGGGTTGACCTACGGCGGACTTGTCCTGGCGCCTCGAGCCGTGTCGGCCGATGTGTCGGCCATGCTCGGCCTCATTGTCGACCACGCCCGCTCGGCCGGTTTCAGCGCCGTCCACTACAAGCCCGTGCCGTCTGTTTATCACCGTCAGCCTGCCGGCGAGGACGTCTATTTCCTTTGGCGGATGGGGGCGAGGACGGAGTTCCGCAACCTCTCGTCGGCCGTTGACCTGCACTCCGATTTCGCGGGCATCCGGGCCGAATACTGCCGCCGCAATGTCCATGCGCGCCTACTGAGGGGTGGCTACACTGTCGACCGCGAGGCTTCGTTGGCTGAGTACTGGCCCATGCTGACCGACACACTTCTGTCGCGTCACGGGGCGTCGCCGGTCCACACGTTGGACGAGATGGAGCGGTTGCAGTTGGCTTTTCCGGGCCGTATCCTCTGCTGTCTGGTGCGCAATGCCGAGGGCGAAGCCGAGGGCGGCGTCGTCCTCTTCCGCACGGACCAGGTGATGCACGTCCAGTACAGCGCGTCCACTCCGGCCGGACGTCACACCAGTGCGCTCGACTTCCTCTATATGACGCTTCTCGAGGACTGCCGCGCCGACTCCCGGCTCCGCTATTTCGACTTCGGTACCTCCAACGAAGACGGTGGTCACATCCTCAATGAGTCGCTCATCCACTTCAAGGAGAGTTTCGGAGGCCGCGGTGTGGTCTATGAAGGATATTGTATAGACCTCTAAGAATGGCGTAAGTGCTTTTACGTTTTGCGTTTTATATATTCTGTTTTGTTTCGGCCTTCGTGACATTCATAACGCAAAACGTAAAACGCAACACATACTTGTTCCGAACGGCAACGTAAAACACATAACCCAACACCCATAACGCAACACATTTATGATTCCGTATCTTGATTTACATGCAGTCAATGCGCCCTACGCCGAGGCCCTGAAGAAAGCCCTGTCGGGGGTGGTTGATTCCGGTTGGTATTTGTTTGGTAGCCAGGTGTCGTCGTTCGAGCGGGAGTGGGCGCGCTACTGCGGTTTGTCCGACGCTCATACGGATGCCGATACGGACGCCGGCGATGGGGGCAAGGCCAGCAAGAGTTGTGTGGCTTGTGCCAATGGGCTCGATGCCTTGCGCCTTGTGCTGAGGGCATGGATTGAGATGGGACGGTTGCGGCGCGGCGATGAAGTTATTGTACCAGCGAATACCTATATTGCGTCCATTCTTGCCGTGTCAGATAACGGGCTTGTACCCGTGCCTGTCGAGCCCGATGCAGAGAGTTGGTTGCTCGATCCCGCCAGGGTAGAGGCGTCCATAACGGCCAGGACCCGTGCCTTGCTTCCCGTCCATCTGTACGGTCAGCTCTGCGATATGGACGCTCTGATGCAGATAGCCGATACGAATGGTTTGCTCGTGCTAGAAGATTGTGCACAGAGTCATGGCGTGTCGCCCCGCTATCGCGGCACGGCCCAGGCGTGGAGTTTCTATCCCGGCAAGAACCTTGGGGCACTGGGCGATGCCGGAGCCGTCACTTCGTCCGATCCCGAGTTGATAGAGACCATTCGCCGCATAGCCTTTTACGGTTCGTCGCGCAAGTATGTGCACATCTACAAGGGGCTTAACAGCCGTATGGACGAGTTGCAGGCCGCCGTGCTCCGTCTCAAACTCAAGGACCTCGACAACTGCAATGCGTGCCGCCGTGAGATGGCACTTCGCTACAGTCGTGAGATAGTCTCGCCCCTCATCACGCTGCCCATGGCCAAAGGCCCGCATGTCTACCACATCTATCCCATCCTGTCTCCCCGGCGCGATGCTCTGCAGCAGTATCTTGCCGACCTCGGCATCCATACGCAGATACATTATCCCATCCCGCCGCACCGTCAGCAGGCCTACAGCGAGTGGCGGCACCTCTCATTCCCCATCACCGAGCGCATCGCCAGTCAAGAGCTTTCCTTGCCGTGCAACCAAAGCCTGTCGCCGCAAGACGTGACCTCTGTCATCGATGCCCTCAATGCCTTTCGGGGCGAATAGAGATTTAGTTTTATTGCTATCCGGTAAAACTTTTTAGATTTAAAGAAAAAGGCTGACGCTTCTTGCGAGTATCAGCCTAAATGGTTATCTTTGTTCTTGCACAAACTAATAAATAATATTGCTGTCCGGTATCCTTTTTAAGTTTATCGGACAGTAATAATTTATAACATAAACAATTCCTTATGCAGAAAATTTATAAAATCTTCTTATACAGTGCGACGATGTCGGCGCGGGTCACCTTGCGCGGGTTGCCCGGAGTGCAGACATCCTGGATGGCCTGGTCGGCCAGGGCGTCGATGTCCTTCTCGAAGATGCCGAGTTCGGAGAGGTGCTGCGGGATGCCCACCTCGATGGCGAGTTGACGCACGGCGTCGCAGGCAGCCTGGGCGGCCTCAATCTTCGTCATTCCCTCCTTGTAGGCACCCATGGCCTTGGCAATCTCGACATACTTGTCGCGGCACACCGGAGCGTTGTACTCCATGATGGTGGGCAGCAGGATGGCGTTGGCCACGCCGTGGGGGATGTTGTGCAGCGAGCCCATCGGGTGAGCCATGCCGTGCACAACGCCGAGACCTACGTTTGAGAAGGCCATTCCGGCCACGTACTGGGCCAGGGCCATACCCTCGCGGCCCACAGGGTTGGTCGGGTCGAAGACAGCCAGACGCAGGTATTTGTTGATGAGGCGGATGGCCTCAATCTCGAACATGTCGGAAAGCTCCCAGGCAGCCTTGGTGATGTAACCCTCGATGGCGTGAGTGAGGGCGTCAAGACCCGTTGCGGCCGTTGTGCCCTTGGGCAGCGAGTACATCAGTTCGGCGTCGACGATGGAGCAGTAAGGGATGTCGTTGGGGTCGACGCAGACCATCTTCTTGTGCTTCTCCTCGTCAATGATGACGTAGTTGATGGTGGTCTCGGCGGCAGTGCCCGCCGTGGTGGGGAAGCAGATAATCGGAACGGTCTTCTTCTTGGTCGGGGCTACACCCTCCAGGCTCACCACGTCGGCGAACTCAGGGTTGTTGGTCACGATGCCGATGCCCTTGGCCGTGTCGATGCTCGAACCGCCGCCCACGGCAACGAGGAAGTCGGCGCCGCTCTTGGCAAGGGCAGCCACACCGTTCTTGACGTTGGTGACGGTAGGATTGGGCACGACGTCGCTATAGACTTCGTACGGGATGCCGGCCTGGTCCATGACGTCGGTGACCATCTTGCAGACACCGAACTTGACGAGGTCTTTGTCGGTGACGACAAGGGCCTTCTTGAAACCAAGACGTGAGACGACTCCGGGCAGCTCCTTGCGGCAGCCGGCTCCGAAATAGGAGAGCTCGTTCAGTATGAAACGATTGACCATGATAGTAAAAAAGGTTTAAGGGTTAATGGTGTGATGGTGCGGACGGCCGACGGCGCACCGGTAGCGGTGGCAGCCGAGGACGCATCGACAAGCCCAACGGAGTGTGCTCGAAGGGTGCCTCAGCAACGTCCGACGGGGCAAAGATAAGGACTTTCCTTACAATATCCAAATCTTCGGGCATAAATTTTGCCCTTCACCCCCAAAATAGTGCCCCAGACCATCTGCAGGGCCGCCTGGAGCGGAGCCTTAGTCTGTTCCCGAGCGCCCGATGCCCTGTGCGCGGTATTCGGTGGGCAGCATGCCGTACATACGCTTGAACTGCTGCGAGAAGTTGCGCGCCGTGGCGAAGCCCACCTGCGCCGCGATGTCGCCGATGGGCAGCGGCGTGTCGGTGAGGAGCTGGGCCGAGCGCTTGAGCCGCACATCGCGGATGAAGTCGGCGGGCGAGATGCCGAGGATGTCGCGCAGCCGGTCGTAGAGCCTGGAGCGGCTCATGGCAACGTCCTGGGCCATCTGGTCGACGCCGTACTCGCTGTCGTCGAGGTGCTCGCCCACCACCTGGAGCAGCCGAGCCATCAAGGCTTCCTCGTCGGCGGTCAGGCCGACTTTCTGCGGGTCGACATGCGTGTGGACCGCAAACTGGTGACGGGCTTCGGCGCGCAGCTCGAAGAGGCGGTTGACGCGCTCGTCGTCTTCGCGCTGCAGCTGGCGGCGCTTGCGCTTCACGTAGAGGGCCATGCCGGCCGCGACGAAGGCCAGGGCGGCGGCGACATAGAGGCTCTTGGCCCACCAGGTGAGCCACAGCGGCGGGCGGATGACCCACGTGAGCCGGGTGCTGCCGGTCCAGTCGCCGTCGGGGGTGGCTGCCTGCACCTCGCAGGTGTAGGTGCCGTGGGGCAGGGCCGTGTAGGCGATTGTGGCCGAGCCGCGCTGCGGGGTGACCTCGCTCCAGTCCGTCTCGAGCGGCAGGAGCCGGCAGCGGTAGCGCGAGGGCGCCGTGTGGGCGTAGTCGAGGGTGGAGACGAGCAGGGCGATGTGGTTCTCGTCGTGGCGCAGGGTGAGGTCAGTGCCTTCGGTCAAGGGCCTGTCGGTGCCGCCCGCGCTGACCGACAGCAGCCGCACGGGCAGGGGCGGCCACGACCCCGTGAGCCACTCGGGGCGGAACACCGTGCAGTGCGAGCCGTGCACGAAGACCAGCAGGCTGTCGCGCGTGAGGCAGGCGGCCCGTTCCATCATGCTCACGGGCGGAATGCCGTCGTCGGCCCCGTAGTTGATGACCGAGGGCGTGATGCGCGAGAGGCCGCACGAAGTGCCCGCCCAGACGTGCCCGGAGGCATCGAGCACGAGGCTGCGGATGCAGTGGTTGGCCAGTCCGCCGATGCGCTCGCACACGGGCGCGGGCGTGACGACGAAGAGGCCGTTCTGGGTGCCTATCCAGAGGTTGCCGTCACGGTCGGGCAGCACGCAGTTGTATTTGTCCGTGTAGGGCGCTATGTGGCGTGCGGGTGCGAAGTCGGCCAGCGTGTCGGCCCCCGTGTGGAGCAGGGCCACGCCGTTTTGCGCATAGAGCAGCACGCGCACCGAGTCGACGGGACATGCCCCCACGATGTTGCGGAAGTCCGACAGGCGTGCAGGGGCGATGGAGCGGATGCTGTCGGTGCCGGATAGGCAGTAGCTCAGGCGGTTCATGTCGTGGCCCACGAGTGTGCGTCCGTCGGGCAGGTCGCAGGTGAAGCCTATGCGCCGGAAGGGCAGCACGGGCAGTGGCCTACGGCTGCCGAGGGCGCCGCGTGCTAGCCACAGAAGGCTGTCGTTGCGCAGTGTTAGGGGGACGTTGACCCGCGGCGACCTGTAGACGATGCCGTCTTCGCGCGTACCTATCCACAAGCCGCCCTGCCGGTCGCGGGTGGCTGCCGTGCACTTGCGGCCGAGGCCCAGGCTGTCGATGGCGGGCAACAGCATGTCGTCGACGGGGGCGAGGCCAGCCTCGCTCGCGGCAAAGGCCCGGACGGCGGGAGCATCGGCGATCCGGGCGGCATCGCTGCGGAAGCGCCGTGTGCGCGCATCGAAGAGGTAGAGCCGGTAGAGGTCGTGCAGCCACAGGAGCGAGTCGCCCTGCCACATGTGTCCGTAGCGCACGGCAAAGCGGGGGAGGGCGACGGCCTGCTGCCGGTCGTAGTCGACGGGCACGAATGCTTCGCCCTCTGAGAGGCAGTACAGTCCCTCGCAGCCCACAAGCATCTGTCCGTCGGGCAACTCGACGAGCTGGTGCACCTCGTTGGCGGGCAGTCCGTCGCTGACCGTCCACTGCCGCGTCTGCGCGCCTAGGGTGAGCGCGGCGAGCGAGAGAAGGGCTGCTGTGAAATGGTGTCTGTGCATGATGTTACGATGTCGAGTGGTTTGACTCGGCAAAGGTAGGCATTTTTTTCGGATTGCAAAACAACGGGCCGCAGATATTTGCATCTGTCCGGCGCGGATGTGCTCCAAACGTCCCGAACGGTATGCTTCAAACGTCCGTTTTTGCATAAAGACGTTTCGGACACAAACTTTCGGACGTATCGGGGCGCATGCTTCGGACGGTAATGCAGACCTTTGCAGCGCATACCGCAACAATCAACCACGCAAACCAATAATATTCATGAAAAAGATTTTCATCTATCTCTGCGCCGCCTTCTGCAGTGCGGCCATGTTCGCCCGACAGAGCGACGTCACCTTAAATACGGGTGCCGAGGCTACGTCTTATGACACCGACCGAGGTTTTGTGCACCCCGGCGGCCTGCACAGCCAGGCCGACTTCGACCGCGTCAGGGCACAGATAGCCGCTGGCAACACCCGCGTGACCCAGGCCTATCAGAAACTCAAGACCTCGAGTTTCGCCAGCTCCAGCTACAACAGCAACCCGCAGGAGACCGTGGTGCGCGGCGGTACGGACCAGAACTACATGCAGGCCGCCCGCGACGCCTGCGCCGCCTATCAGAACGCCCTGCGCTGGAAGATAGAAGACAACAACGCCTGCGCCAACACCGCCGTGCGCATCCTCAACGCCTGGGCACGGACCACCAAGACCATCACGGGCGACTCGAACCTCTCGCTCGCCGCCGGCCTCTACGGCTACCAGTTCGCTCAGGCCGCCGAACTGATGCGTGACTACGAGGGATGGGAGCGCGACGACTTCGAGGCGTTCCGCCAGTGGATGCTCGGCGTGTGGTACAAAACATCGATATGGTTTCTGCGCACACGTAGCGGCACCTGGGAGAACAGCGGCAAGTGGTGGCAGGCACCGGGCCACTACTGGAGCAACTGGGGCCTCTGCAATGCCTTGTGCGTGCTCTCCATCGGCGTGCTTTGCGACGACGTCTTCATCTACAACCAGGGCCTCTCGTTCATCAAGCGCGACCAGTGCGGCACCTGGCGGGAGAACCGCACGCTGCACGAGATTACGGGCCACGGCGACCTGGACGGACAGACGGCCATCTGGAACGACGGCCTCACCGAATACTTGGGCAACCTCGTGGTGACGACCGCCGACAGCCCGCTCGAGACGGGCGCCTACGGCCAGCTCGGACAGACCAACGAGAGCGGACGCGACACCGGCCACCCCGCCATGGCCATGGCTTTGGCCGTCGACATCGCCTACCTGCTTTGGAACCAGGGCGACGACCTCTTTTCCTATATGGACCACCGCCTGGCCGCCGGCATAGAATACACAGCCGCCCAGGTGCTCAGCGTGGAGGGCCTGCCATGGACCAACTACATGTACGGCACCAACGGCATCTACTACACAGACAGCCGCTGTTGGACCATGACGGCTCCCTGCCTCGGCGTGCAGATACGCCCCTGCTGGCAAACGGTCGTCCATGTCTATGAGGGCATCAAGGGCGTGACCATGCCCTACTCGGAGCAGGTGCTCGAGAAGATGGGCATTGACGGAGGCGGAGGCGGAAGCACCAGCGGAGGCTACGACCAGCTGGGCTTCAACGTGCTGATGCACACACTCGACCGCCAGCTTTGCCCCGCCGACGAGGTGCCGACCGAACTGTCGGGCTACATCCAGGTGGGCACGAGCACAATCAAGATGTCGGAGTATGGCGGCCACATCAACAAATACACCACCAACAACACCACGGCCGCACCCAAGGCGGGCAAGACCATGACCCTGACGCCCGTGCTGCCCGACGGCGAGGAGGACACGGGCCTTTGGCAATGGAACACGGGCGAAACGACGCGCACCATCGACATCAAGACCGGCCGCAGCTATGTGTACCGCGTCACTTACACCAACGCCCGCGGCGTCAAGTCGCAAAAGGCTTTCTCCATCGCCTCGCTGGGCGACAGCCACCCCGTCCAGAACTTCACCACGACCATCACCGTGAACAATGCCCCCGTGGGCACCACCAAGGCCAGTGTGCCTAAGGGAAGTAGGGCGACCCTCGCCATCGGCGGACTGGACTTCTGCTCCTGGCAGTGGTGGAATGGCTCGACGGCCGCCACGGTCACTACGGGACTGATACAGAGCGACACGACTTTCACCGTTACCGTGACGGGACAGGGCGGTGCCGTAAGCGTGCGGGAAATAAACCTCAAGGTGAGCGACGACAGCCGCCCCACTACGGGACTGCTGTACTACCAGGACTTTGAGACTCCGGCCGACAGCAGCGGACTATTGCCCGACTCTATGGGTTATTATCCCGCCACTCTCGCCGGTTCGGCCGAGCGCCGATATCTAGATGACGGCAATTGGGCTGCCTATACGGGCAGCAGTCAGGGCTACATCGACCTGGGCGAAACCCTGGGCACAGAGGTGATGAGCCAACTGAAAGCCAACTACACTATTTCGCTCGACCTGTGCGTCACTACGCCAAACCAACTATCCAAGTACTGCTGGGCGTGGGCCTTGAGCAACGGCACGACGCAATATGTGGCGCTCGTCAATGCCGCCGGCAATACCAACTGGTACTACGAAATCAAGGACGGAACGGCCTCGCAGTGCAAGACGGCTTCGTCCCTCACCGTCAACCAATGGCACACTGTGACGTTGGTGCAGAAGGGCACAACCGCCACCATCTACGTGGACGGCATGGAGAAAGGTACTGCCACTATCTCGACCAAACCGTCGGCCTTCGGCTACGCATTGACCAGCAACTGGCTCGGACGTTCGCCGTTCTCTGGCGATGCCTACATGACCAACACTTATATGGACAATCTGCGCATCTACAACACTGCCCTCACCGCCGACGAGGTGAAGACTCTTGCAGACCGCCGTCCTACAAGCTGCATGACGGGTGACCCTTCGGCCATCGGGAGCGTGTGTGCCGACAACGAAGGCAAAGGCACAGATGCAATCTACAATTTTTACGGCCAGCGCGTAGATGAAGCAAGTCTCACTCCCGGTTTCTACATCGTGGGCGGAAAGAAAATACAGGTCAGGTAACTGCCCGCGCCGGAAGGGAAAGGCGCAGCAAAAATCTGCGCCCGACAGAAACGCTTGAGTGAAACAAGACTTATTCAACTTGAGTTATCAAGACCTATTCAACTTGTCAAGACTTACACATAATATTATGAAAAAAGCAACCCTTTGGGCGATGCTTGCCGCCCTCGTTATCATGACACCCGTGCAGGCAAAGACTAAAAAGCAACCGAAAGAGAAAGACATGGCCGGCTATGTCATGGTTTACCACAAGGACGCAGATCATGGCCTGCACATGGCTTACTCGTGGGATGGCTACTCGTGGACAGCATTCAATGATGACAAGCCCATCATGGCAGGCGACACTATTGCCGTGCAGAAAGGCATACGCGACCCCTACATCTTCCGTGCGCCCGACGGCATGTTCTGTGCTGCCATGACCGACCTCCACGTCTTCGCCAAACGCGACGGACTGCGTGACACCGAATGGGAACGCGACTTCAAAAAGTACGATTGGGGCAACAACCGCGGACTCGTGCTGCTACGCTCCAAGGACCTCATTCATTGGCAGCGCACCAACCTCGACTTCTCGTCGCTGATCTGCGCAACGGGCGAGGTGGACACCGAAGGCAAACCGATGCCCTGGAGCGAAGTTGGTTGCGTTTGGGCTCCGGAAATGATAGCCACCGACGGTGGACGCATACTCATGCACTTCACAACCCGTTTCCAGCGCGGACGTAACCACATCCGCTATGTCTATATGAGCGACGACTTCACTCACATGACTTCCGAACCACAAGTGCTCGTTACCGGTCCGAAGGATGCCAACGGCAATATCACAAAGCATATTATCGACTCCGATATAACGCGTTTTGACGGCAAGTACCACTTGTTCTGCACGGAACACGGTCATCCACGCCATGCCGTGAGCGACTCTCTTACCTGACCTTACGCCTTTATTCCGTTTGATGATGGAGTGCCGCAAAGTCACGAGGCACCCATGTTGTGGAAACGCTTAGGCGAGCAGAAATGGATATTGATGCAAGACCGCTACTCCATCAACCCACACAATTTCTACTTTGTCGAGACCACCGACCTCGAACACTTCACACCATTGGGCTACTTCGACGATGGCAAGTCACCATTCGTCCGTACCAACTTCTCCGAACAAAAGCACGGAGCTGTGGTGCAGGTGACCAGGAAAGAACTCAAGCGCCTGATCAAGTATTGGAACGGGAAATAATTGAAAGTCCGGATGAGTTGTAAGAACCCGATTGCAAGAACCGATTGCAGAGAATATTGACAGAATGCAAGAAAGATAAGAATGAGTTTCAAAATCCGATTGCAAAATCCGATTGCAAGAACCAATTACATGAAAGGATTATGCTGAAACACCATCTGCTGGCGCTTCTGCTCTTGTGCACCGCCTCTGCCAACGCGCAAAACGACGAATACACGATGGCAGGGCCTTACACCGTGATAGCCCGCGACGGACAGTACCGCAACACCAAGGGAGGGAGCGAACGTGACATGAAGGCGGCTCTTGACCTCGCCACGGCAGGCAAGACCGACGCCGCCCTGCGCATCGTCAATGCCTACGCCGGAACGCTGACCGCCATCGACGGCCACGACGCCCCGCTCTGCACCATCCAGGGCTTCGACCTCGTGCACGCCATGACTTTGCTCAAGGACCACAAGACGGCCGAATGGGAGCGGATGGTCCGCCGTGTGTGGCTGCCCGTTCTCGACAAGTTCGAGGCCGAATCGCCCTACGCCAACGGCAACTGGGGCGCCATCGTCAACCGCATGCGCATGGCCTGCGCCATCTTTCTCGACGACAGTGCACTCTACCGCGCTTCGGTCGATTACTACCTCCACGCCTTCGACAATGGCTCTTTGCCCCATTACATCGGCGCGACGGGCCAATGCCAGGAGACGGGACGCGACCAGAACCACGTCCAACTGGGACTGGAAGCGCTGGCGCAGACGGCCGAGATGGCGTGGCAACGGGGCGACGACCTTTGGGGCGCTCTCGACAACCGGCTGATGAAGGGCTTCGAATATACGGCCCGCTATAATCTGGGCTACGACGTGCCTTTCACCCAATGGACCGACTGCACGGGCCTCTACGGCAACTGGACCGCACCGGGACAAATGGGGCGCGGCCGCCTTTGGGACATCTACCGACTGCCCTACGACCACTATGTCGGGCGCAAGGGTCTGAGCATGCCCTACACCCGAATGGTGCTCGACGGCAGGAAACCGAAGGTGAAGGAGCCCGCCCAACTGCACCGGGTGTTTGCCTATCCGGCCCCCGAAGGCGCTCCGCTCCAGCACGACTATGATGTCTATGTGCAGCCCCGTGGCGGCCGGGAATGGACGAAGATTGACACTTACACGGCTACGGTCAATGCCCCTTGTGCCGACGGCGACAAGACGGGCCACCGCCGCTCGCAAATCTCTTATGCCGTATTCGACTTCGAGGGCGATGTGTTTGTGCGCGTGGTGACGAAGGGCCGAAAGTATGCGGCGGCGCGCGTGCGGCCCGACTACAAGGGCGTCATTGCCAACCACGTCAACGATTCGACGCTGCAGTTCATGCTCTTCCAGCCCGAAAACGTGAGCGTGGAGTTTGACGGAAGCATCGCCGACAACCTGCTGCTCTTCACGTCCAGGCCTCCAATCTCTTTGGCAGAAGCCAAAAAACAAGCCAAGGCCGAACGGCGCAAGTTTGTGGCTTATGCCCCTGGTCTCTACACGCCCGACACCATCCGCGTGGCTTCCAAAACGACCGTCTATCTCGCTCCAGGCAGCTACTTTACGGGCACATTCCTGATCGACGGCGTGGAGAACGTAAGCATCCTGGGCCGCGGCATTGCCCGCACGGCCATGGGCTATGGCGGCTGCCTCGTCTACCGAAGCCGAAATGTGGTGGTGGACGGAATGACCGTGTGCCAATGCCCCGTGGGAGGGAGCGACGGAGTCACCATCCACGATGTGCGCAGCATCTCGCATCCGCAGTGGGGCGACGGCATGAATGTTTTTGCCTCGCAAAACGTGACGTTCGACCGCGTCTTCTGCCGCAATAGCGACGACTGCACTACGGCCTACGCCACCCGCGGGGGCTTCAGCGGCGACACCCGCAACGTCACGATGCGGGGCAGCACGCTTTGGGCCGATGTGGCGCACCCCATCTTTATCGGCATTCACGGCAACAGCCAGCGTGGCGACACCATTGAGAATCTCCGCTACGAGAATATCGACATCCTTTGTCAAAGCGAACCGCAAGTGGACTATCAGGGCTGCCTGGCCATCAATTGCGGCGACAACAACCTGGTCCGTAACGTGACGTTCGATAATATCCGCATCGAACAGATAGACCGCGGCAGCATCCTGCAGGTCAAGGTGAGCCACAACCAAAAGTACTGCTCGGCCCCCGGACGAGGGGTGGAGAACGTGACTTTCCGCAACGTCCGCTACTATGGCGCTCAGGCTCCGGCCTTGTCCATAATCAACGGCTTCAGTGACGAAAGTCAGGTGAGGAACGTGACTTTCGAAGGTCTGAAAATTAACGGCCGGCTTATCTGCGACAACATGCCCTCGAAGCCGGGCTGGTATCTGACCTCAGACATGGTGCCTATGTATGTGGGTAACCATGTTCAGGATGTGCGCTTCGTGAGATAGTGAAAGTTTTTGGAAAAGGTTTTGGAGAGTTTTTGGGAATGAAAAGTGTTTTGGAAAAAGGAATTTGGAGAGATTTTTTGGAGAGGTTTTTTGAAAAAAGGATTTTGGAAAATGGGATTGTAGAAATGGTTTTAGAGACAGATTTTGGAAAAAGATTTTTTGGAAAAGGATTTATAGAGAAAGGTTTTTTTGGAAAAGTATTTTGGAGAAACCAGGTCGCTCAACCCAACTGAGACTCAAGGGTTATTCGGGAAACAAACTGACCGATATTATTTTATATAAAAAGGGCTGATTCTTCGTGAGAAGTGTCAGCCCTAAATTCGCATATTAAACTTTCGACTTTAATTTTCAACTTAAACTTTCGTATTAAGCTTTCAAGTTAAGCTTTCGAATTAAACTTTCAACCTACAGGCAGCGCGAGATGCTGTCGCGCACGCGGTCGGAGAGCTGGTCGTAGGTGAGTCCGTCGGGCTGGATAGGCTCCAGGTAGTGGACGGAGACGCGGTAGGGACGGGGCACCTTGGTGTGGCGCGGCATGGCCTGGTAGGCGCCCTTGATGCAGACGGGGACGATGGGCACATGCAGTTCGGAGGCGAGGATGGCGAAAGTCTTCTTGAAGGTACTGACCGTGCCGTCGTCGGTGCGGGTGCCCTCGGGGAAGATGATAATGTTGCGGCCCAGCTTGAGCGCTTCGCCCAGCGTCTGAATGGACTTCTTGAGGTTGCCGGGCTCCATGACGACGACGTTGTGGCGGGCGGCCATCCACTTGACGATGGGCAGACGCACATGGTCCTGCTTGGCGTAGAAGTAGGTCTGCAGGATGGTGGGACTGGAGAGGTACGACATCACGAACATGCCGTCGAGGAAGCTTTGGTGGTTGGCGGCCAGGATGTAAGGCCCGTTGTCGGGAATGTTCCCGAGGCCTGTGGCGCTGAGGCGGAAGTAGAGGCGGCAGACACCTTTGAACAGCTTGGTGTAGAACACGCCCGAGCGGCGGCACTGGGGCAGCTCGAGGGCACTCGTGTCTTCGCCGAGGATGCGGTGCCAGTCGGTCTTCTCGACCTCGATGCGTGTCTTGTAGTCGGCTACATAGGTGGCCATCTCGGTGATGTTGGCAAAGCGCGTGATGCGGTCGGCGGGCAGCTGCATGCCGAAGGTCTGCTCGATGAACTCCTGCAGACCCACCATGTCGAGCGAGTCGAAGGCCAGGTCGGTCTCGATGTGGTCGGTGGGATGCACGGCGCAGTGCTTCTCGCTCCAGATGTATTGCTTGATGACCTTGTACTCGGGGAAGGCCGGTTCGACGATGACCTCCTCGGCGCGCTCGTCCTTGTGCTCGCCACTCAGAAGCAGGGCGGGCAGCTTGAAGCGCTGCAGCTTGTCAAGCTTGGTGCGGGGCAGGTCGCCGTGGAAGACGAAGACGTTCATCAGGTGCTTGTAGGGCGCCGACTGCCGGTTGTAGTCCTCGAGCACTTCGCGCTTGAGGGTCTCCTCTATCTCGTCGTCGCTCTTGCCTTCGGCCCACGCGGGCTGGGGCACGATGATGGCGCGCAGCATATCCATATCCTGGATGACGCCGGCCTCCTTCACGTAGGCGGTGTACTGCTCCAGCTTGTGCTCAATCTCGGCGGGGTTGATGTTCTTGCCGTTGGAGAGCACGATAATCTCCTTGCTGCGGCCCGTGATGATGATGCGGCCGTGGTTGTCGAAGTAGCCGAGGTCGCCGGTGTGCAGCCAGCCCTCGCTGTCGAGTATGGCGGCCGTCTCTTCAGGCCGGTTGTAGTAGCCTCGCATGATGTTGGGACCCTTGCAGTAGAGTTCGCCGTCCACGAACTTGGCCTGCACCGACGGCATGGGTTTACCCACGCTGCCCGGCTTGATGTCGTCGGGACGGGTGAAGGCGAGCACGGGAGCTGCCTCGCTCATGCCGTAGCCTTCGAGCACGTCGATGCCCAGCGTCTTGAGCCCGACGCCCACCTCGCGGTCGAGGGCGGCGCCGCCGCTGACGATGTAGACGAGGTGTCCGCCCAGCTTGGTCTGCACGCTGCGGAACACGAGGCGGCTCAGCCAGCGCCATTGTAGCCAGCGGCACACGCAGAACACCGCGCGGGTGAGGGGATTGGCGTTGATGACCTTCATCACACCGTTGTAGACCGTCTGCCAAAGGCGCGGCACGCCGATGATGATGCCGACCTCGCCGCCTTGCAGCGTCTGCATGAGGTCGGTGGCGGAGAGCGACGGACAGATGCAGATGCCGCCGCCTGTCATGAGCGGGGCGACGATGGTGCCCATGAGGGGCAGGATATGGTGGAGCGGCAGGAGCATGAGCGTGCGGAGGTCGTGCCGGTAGATGGGCACTTCGACGCTCACGGAGTGTGCCACCGAAATGATGTTGCCGAAGGTGAGCATCACTCCTTTGGGAGAACCCGTCGTGCCCGAGGTGTAGATGATGAGGCAGAGGTCGTCGGGCGAAGGGTCGACCTCGGCGGGCACGGTGCCTTCGGGGATGGCGGCGCGCTCGTATTCGCCGATGAGGTGGATGGGGATGTCAAGCCCGGCCTGGGCGAGGGCTTCCTGGGCCAGAGAGAGCTTCTGCCGGGATGTCCAGATGCAGGCGGGCGTGGCGTCGCGCAGGATGTAGGCCACATCGTGGGCCGTCGAGGTGGCGTCGACAGGAACGGCCACGGCGTGGTTCTGCCAGATGCTATAGAGGGCGTAGACCCATCCCTCGCGGTTTTCGCTCAGGATGACGCACCTGTCACCGGCCTGCACGGGAGCGGCGTCCTTGTATTGTGTGATGCGAAGCAGCAGCTCGCCGAAACTGATGCGGTGACGGTCGCCGGCTATGATGGCGGTTTTGCCGAAATCTTTGACCATGAACATGGCGGTAGTGTCGATTAGGAGTGAGTATCCCGCCTGCGCGGGTGTAAGTACAAGCGCCGGAATCTGCGGGTTATCGGGATAAGCGCCGAAGCCAGCGTGGCTGTAAGTACAAGCGCAAATATAGCGATAATATTTGACTTGCGGGGCCGCAGGGGGCAAAAAAAAGAAGTAAAATGGCTTTTTTGCCGTTTTACTTCCCGTTTTCTTCATCTTTTTGTAAAAAAGTCAGAACATAATCATGCCGCCGCCGGGTTCGTCCTCACGCGGGCGGGGTGCGCCGGCTCCGTTCTGGCTGTTGGGGCGGCCGCCCTCCATGCGGGGTGCGCGTTCGTTGCGGTCGGGCCGGGGACCTCCGCCACGCTGGCCCATCTTGTTGAACTTGATGCTGGCGCCGATGAGGAAGTACTGGCCCAGTACGGTGGTCTCGCGGTCCACGAGGGCGGTGGCCGTCACGGAGCGCGACACCGAGGTGCGCTGGTGCAGAATGTCATAGACCTTGACGAAGGCCGTGAGGTTCTTTTTCTCGAGGAAGGAGCGCGAGAGCTGGGCGTTCCAGATGCTCTGATTGCGCGTCAGGCCGGCGCTGTAGCCGCGGCGGGCCGTGTAGCTGAAGTCGCTGCTGGCCGTGAAGTCGTAGGGCAGGTAGGCCGTGATGTGGGCCGAAGCGCCGAAGCGGTGGGTCGTGCCGAGGTTGCCCGAGGTGACGATGGTGGCCTCGCTGTACTGCAGGTTGTAGTTGCCGTGCAGTTCGACGTTGACTTTCTCGCCGCGGTAGGCGATGCCTGCCTGGCCGTTGCCGTTGTAGTTGCGCGTGTGGTTGATGCGCGAGTCGGTGTTGCGGATGGAGGCGTAGCCCTGGCTTTCGGAGAGGCCGAGCGAGGTGTTGGCCGTGACGTACCACATATTGTCGTAGAAGGGCCATGAGCCGCGGAAGTTGCCGTTCACGTTCCAGCTGCTGATGCCGCCTATGTTGACGGCTATGGTGGTGTCGGAGCTGAGGTCCTCGCTGTACCAGCGCTTGCTGCTGATGCTGTTGAAGTTGGCGTTGGCGCTGAGTCCGGCTTCGATGGTGGCGTAGGTCTCCTCGTCGAAGGCGCGGTAGCGGGCGTCGAAGCGGGCCGAGTACGACGGGTCGAGGTCGGGGTTGCCGAGCCGAATGTGGGTGGCCGAAGTCTGGTTCTTTCGCGCCTGCAGCTGGTTGATGGACGGCTGCTGGGTCTGTCCGTTGAGCACGATGCGCAGGTTCTTCTTGCGCGACCAGTTGTAGCGGTACTCAATGCGCGGCGAGTAGTTGATGTAGTGGCGGGTGTAGTCGCGCGAGTGGTCGTAGCTGTCGGTGTACTTCTGCGACTGGGGCAGCAGGTCCATGCCCACCGAGAGGTTGGAGGTCTCCGACCTAATGCGGTAGCTGGCCGTGATCGTATAGTTGACGTTGCGCGTGTGGGTGTCGCTGTTGTAGTCGTCGTTCGACTTGCCGCCCGTGCTGTCGCTCCAGGCCTGCGTGTCGCTGTCCCAGAAGTGGTAGATTTGCTTCTGGTAGCGGTTGGAGAGGCTGGCTGCGGCCGAGAGTTCGACAAACTGACCCTCGACGATAGGCTCGACGTGGGTGAGCCGGATGCCGTAGGTCTCGCTGCGCTGGCGCTCCTCCTGCCACTGGTTGATGAGCGTGTCGCGCGAGGTGTAGTCCGTGTGCTGCGTCACGTCGCCGTAGCGGTCGAAGTCGACATACGAGTCGCTGTAGGTCGTAAAGGCGCGGGTGAACTGGTCGCCGTCGTTGTTGTTGCCCGAGTAGTTGAGGCGGATGCTGGTACGGCGCCGGCCGCGGGCGGTGTTTTTTGCGAAGCTATAGGTGGCGCGCATGCCGTAGGAGAAGCCCTCCTGCTCCATGTTGTTGCGCTGCTGCGTCTGCGAGATGTAGGTCGAGTCGGCTTCGTAGTAGGTGTGGCTGTCCGAATAGTCGTCGGTGCGGGTGGAGTTGAAGCCGAATTCGGGCGAAAGCTGCACGCGGTGCTGGCCTTCCTCCATGTTGCCCCACGACTTCTCGAATTTCAGTCCGGCCTGCACGTTCTGGCTCTTGTTGAAGCCCGAGTTGTAGTTGTCGGCCAGGGTGTTGCCCGAGCTCAGGTAGTTGATCTTATGGCTCTTCGATTCCTCGTCCTGCTTGCTGCCTCCGTACATGACGTTGCCGTTGGCACTGAGCGGCGTGTCCTGGTCGCGCATGCGATTACCCTCGTCGTAGCCGAAGTTGAGGCCCACGCTCCACGACGTGTTGAGGCCGTCGCCGCGTCGTCCGCTCTGCCGGTTGCCGCGCATGGAGCTTTTGCCGAGCACCATCTCGCCCAGGTCGCCGAAGCCCGCGTTGTTGGTGTTGTTGCCGTTGGCCACGAGGGCGTTTTGGCTATTGCCCCTGAAGTAACCGATCATGCCGCGGCCCTCGAAGCGGTCGTCAATGCCGTCGCCCAGACCCCAGGCGCCGGCGGCGTTGCCGAACCATCCGCGCCGCATCTTGGGCTTGAGTTTGAGGTTGATGACCTTGCGCCGCTCACCGTCGTCGATGCCCGTGAGGCGCGCCTCTTCGGTCTTCATGTCGACCACCTGAACAGACTCGAGCATGTCGGCCGTGAGGTTTTTGGTCGTGACCTGCGTGTTGCTGCCGAAGAACTCCTTGCCGTCCACGTAGATTTGCTGCACCGTCTCGCCCTGTGCCGTGATGGTGCCGTCCTCGCTGACCTCCACGCCGGGCAGGCGCTTCATGAGGTCCTCGACCGTAGCGTCGGGCTGCGTCTTGTAGCTGTCGGCGTAGTATTCGACCGTATCCTCACGTATCAGCATCGGGGGAGGGGTGGCGCTGACGAGGGCTTCGCCCAGGATGCGGGCGTCCTCCTGCATGTAGACGTCCTTTAGGTCGAAGGTCTTGGTCCTGTCGCGCACGGTGATGAGCTTCTGGGTGGTCTGAAAGCCCATGTACGACGACACGACGAGTACCTTCGGGCTGTTCTTCTGCGAGGGGGACACGCGGCTCGAGGCGAGCGTGAACTCGCCCTTCTCGTCGGTGTAGGTGCCGGCCAGCAGGGTGGAGTCGGGCAAAAGGAGCATGCGGACGGTGGCGCCCACGAGGGGCGAGTCGTCGGTGGCCGAAGCAAGGCGGCCCTTGACGTTGATGTAGGCGGAAGCCTCCTGGCAGCACAGGGCGCACAGGACAGCGGCGGAGAGAACGCGGCGTAAACTCATTGCGGGTGTTTTGGATGGAAAAAACATGGTCGGTGCATTGCAATTTGGCTTTATGACCTGCCAATGTGGGAAAGGTTTAAAACAAAATGCGTCACAAATTTGTCCGTTCGCGTATTTTTGTGTACATTTGCCACACTTTTCGAGCCCCGGCCTATCGAGCCAAGCGCTTTTTCGGGTCTCGGGCCGAAAGAAGTAAGGGTGAGCGCCCACCGCTCACAATCTCTACACACAATTCGGAAATGATCAAGACACTACAGGGAGTGACGCCCAAAATCGGGAAGGGATGTTTCGTGGCCGAGACGGCGGCCGTCATCGGCGACGTGCAGATGGGCGAAGGCTGCAGCATCTGGTATAGTGCCGTGCTGCGTGGCGACGTCAACAAAATACGGCTTGGCAACCGCGTGAACGTGCAGGACTGCGCTTGTCTGCACACCTCGCTGGGCGACAACGA
The DNA here is from genome assembly GCA_963631395.1 of bacterium. Lineage (GTDB taxonomy): Bacteria > Bacteroidota > Bacteroidia > Bacteroidales > UBA3663 > Liminaster. The sequence continues at coordinate 13,354 of CAVGQN010000003.1, read as the reverse complement.
CATCCGCATTGCCGACGGGGTGACCATCGGTCACAACGCCTGCGTGCACGGCGCCCATGTGGAGAGCAATGTGCTGATAGGCATGGGCGCTACGGTGCTCGACGGCGTGCACATCTGCTCGGGCTCGGTGGTGGCTGCTGGCGCCCTCGTGCTCGGACGCACCGAAATCGGGCCCAACGAACTTTGGGGCGGAGTGCCGGCCAAGTTCATCAAGAAACTTTCGCCCGAAGCCGTGAACCGCATCATCACCGAGGGCCTCAACCACTACGACTACTGGTGCAAGGTCTACGCCGGGGAGGAGCAGGCAGCCCAATTCGGCAAGTCTGGCCCGCTCAGCCAGGACCCGGCATTTTGACAAAATCTTTGACCAAAAGCTTTTCGAAGTTTTGCCCGAAAAAGAAAGCCCCTTCGGTCAAAAACGGCCTTAGGCTTTTAGACAGAACAAGCATTTTGACAAAAACACAATATAGAATACTACACGATAAATAATACGACACAAATAATATATAAATAAAAACTACACATTATATATAATATGAAAGAACTGGAACTGAAGTACGGTTGCAATCCCAACCAGAAACCGTCACGAATCTTTATGGAGGGGGACCAGGAGCTTCCCATCCAAGTGCTCAACGGACGTCCGGGTTACATCAACCTGCTGGATGCCTTCAACAGCTGGCAGCTCGTCAAGGAACTGAAGCGCGCCACCGGTCTGCCGGCCGCCACATCGTTCAAACACGTCAGCCCTGCCGGCGCCGCCGTCGGCTTGCCCTTGTCCGACACGCTCAAGAAGATTTACTTCGTCGACGACTATGAACTCTCGCCGTTGGCCTGCGCCTATGTACGCGCCAGGGGTGCCGACCGTATGTCGTCGTTCGGCGACTTCATCGCACTGAGCGACGTGTGCGACGTGGCCACCGCCAAGCTCATCAACCGCGAAGTCTCTGACGGCGTCATCGCTCCCGGATTCTCGCCCGAAGCCCTCGAGATTCTGCGCGGCAAGCGCAAGGGCACGTATTGCGTCATTGCTATCGACCCCGACTACAAGCCCGCTCCCGTCGAGCGCAAGATGGTGTTCGGCATTACCTTCGAGCAAGGCCGCAACGAAATCGACCTCAACGACGAGGCCCTCTTCCAGAACATTCCGACGCAGAACAAGAACATCCCCGCCGAGGCCCGTCGTGACCTGGTCATCGCCCTCATCACGCTCAAGTACACGCAGTCCAATTCGGTCTGCTACGTCAAGGACGGACAGGCCATCGGCATCGGAGCAGGCCAGCAGAGCCGCATCCACTGCACACGTCTGGCCGGCAACAAGGCCGACATCTGGTGGCTGCGCCAGCACCCCAAGGTCATGGCCCTGCCCTTCAAGGAAGGCATCAAGCGCGCCGACCGCGACAACACCATCGACGTCTACATCAGCGAGGAGGAACACGACGACGTGCTGCGCGAGGGCACATGGCAGAACTTCTTCACCGAGAAGCCTGAAGTGCTCACCCTCGACGAGAAGAAAGCATGGCTCAAGCAGCTGCGCGGCGTAAGCCTCGGCTCGGACGCCTTCTTCCCCTTCGGCGACAACATCGAGCGCGCCCACAAGAGCGGCGTGGAGTATGTGGCTGAGGCCGGCGGTTCGGTGCGTGACGACAATGTCATCGCTACGGCCGACAAGTACGGCATGGCTATGGTCTTCACCGGCGTGCGCCTGTTCCACCATTGATTATCGTGCGCAACCATTCAGTCAGTGCCGCTCGTTTGGAGGGTGGCACTGGCTTCTTTTTACAAAGTAAGTTCTTTGATTTTGGAAAAAAGGTTTTTACTTTAAAGAGAAAAAAATCTTTTTGGTAAAAAACATTCTTTGATAAAGACTATTTTTGAGAAAGAAATTCTTTGACAAAAACCATTCTTTGACAAAGATTCATTTCTTGATTCTCTCATTCATTCACTGAATTGCTGATTCTTATAACCATCCCACGTATGAAACACTCCCTTTTTCTATTTATACTTGTGGCAAGTACAAGCCTCGTGGCCTGCTCGTCGCCTTCGGCCAGCAGCCCCATTGACCGCCACGCCCTCCTACAGCGCAACTCCCCCCACATCACGTCGCTCGACTCGCTCTCGTCGCTGACAGTGGGCAACGGACACCTCGCCTACACGGTCGACGCCACGGGTCTGCAGACGTTTCCCGAAGCCTATAGCCACGGCGTTCCGCTCGGCACCATGTCCGACTGGGGCTGGCACAGTTTTGCCAACACCAATGGATTCCGCTTCTCCGAGACCCTGGTCGAAAAGGACTTTGAGCGCGGACACAAGGAACTCTATGCTTCGCAGGTGAGCAAGGCCGAAGAGGCTGCCGCACGCCGCGCGGGCGGTGCAGCGCTCCAGTCCGTCATGCGCCGCAAGGAGGCCATCAACTTCTTCCGCCAGAATCCGCACCGCCTGCATCTCGGTACGGTGGGCCTCTATCTGCCCGAGGGTACGGACCAAAGCGCCGTGACCGACATCAGCCAGACACTCGACCTCGAGACGGGCATCATCACTTCGAGCTACAAGCTCGCCGGTTCGCCCATGACGGTTCGCACTTGCGCACATCCCGAGCTGTCGATGATTGCCGTGCAAATCGACGCCGAGAGTCCACGGCCCATCGTCATCCGCATGCCTTATCCGACGGGCGGACACTCCGACGACGCCTGCCTTTGGATCGACGACCCCGCCTTGCACTCCACGGTCTGCCGGCAGGTGGACGCTGGCGAGGAGGGCGCACACTTCGAGGTGGAACACCGCTTCCCCCAGGTGGAGGTCTACGACGAGTTCGACCAGGCCACCCTCCACGACTACAGCTACACGCTCAGCATCGACCTCGACTCGTGCCGGGCTTCTATCCGCCAAATCGGCCCTAACCGCGTGCTGCTCACCCCGACCACGGGCCGCTTCGCCTTCACTTGCCTTTGGCAGGGGAAGGAACAGGGAAGCAATGCTTCGGATAAGGAAGGAAGCAATGCTTCGAACAAAGAAGGAAATGAAGAAACTTCGAATAAAGAAGGAAGCAAGGCTTCGGCCCGCGGCAATACGGCACTCAACCTCGAGGCTGCTACGGCCTATTGGCACAACTACTGGTACAAGGGTGGCATCGTCGACTTCAGCCACTGCAAGGCGCCCGAAGCCAAGGAGCTGGAGCGCCGCGTCGTGTTGAGCCAATATCTGCTGGCCGTCAACTGTGCGGGCAACACGCCGCCGCAGGAGACGGGTCTCACCTACAACTCGTGGTTCGGCAAGTTCCACCTCGAGATGATTTGGTGGCACCAGGCTCAGTTTGCCCTCTATGGCCATCCCGAGCTGCTCGAGCGCTCGCTGCAATGGTACGATAGCGTCGAGCCCGTGGCCCGTCAGATAGCCCGCCGACAAGGGTTCGAGGGTGTGCGTTGGATGAAGATGACCGACCCGTCGGGCCTCGAGGCGCCGTCGAGCACGGGCTCGTTCCTGATCTGGCAGCAGCCCCACTACATCTACCTCGCCGAACTGGTGCGCCGTGCCCATCTGGCCGACCACACCGACGCTGCCGTCGAGGAGCGCTACTACGACCTGGTGCGCGAGACGGCCGAGTTTATGGCCGACTTTGCAGACTACGACACCTTGCCCAATCGCTACATCCTGCGCGGCGCCATTCCCGCCCAGGAGACGCTCAAGGCTTCGACTACCGTCAATCCGCCCTTCGAACTCTCGCAGTGGCACTTTGCCCTGGGCGTTGCCAACCAATGGCGTCAGCGCCGCGATGGCATGAAGGACATGCTTTGGGACGAGCTGCGCGACAAGCTCTCGCCGCTCCACTACATCACCGACAGCATCTATTCGCCCAAGTACGGCGACCTCTACACGGCCAGCGAGGACAGCGAAGACACCTTCCGCGACATCCGCCTCACGTCCGACCACATGGCCGTCTTGGGTGCGCTCGGCATCTTCCCCAAGAGTCCGCTGGTGCGCGAGGACATCATGCGCAACACGCTGCGTTGGGTTTGGGACAACTGGAACTGGGGCAAGACCTGGGGCTGGGATTACCCGATGACGGCCATGTGCGCCGTCCGCCTCGGTGAACCACAGATGGCCGTTAACGTCCTCCTTGGCAGCCAGCGCACCAACACCTACCTCGTGTCGGGCCACAACTACCAGGACTCGCGCCTCCGCCTCTACCTGCCCGGCAACGGTGGCCTCCTCACGGCCGTTGCCCTCATGTGTGCAGGTTGGGACAACTGCCAGCTCGGCCCTAACCCCGGGTGGCCGAAAGACGGCAACTGGGACGTCCGCTGGGAGGGCATCCTGCCTCTGCCGTAAGGCAAACGCTTTTCTCAAAGATTATAATTTGATTTTCTCATAAATTTATAATAAAAAGAGCTGAATCTTCATTATCGAAGACTCAGCTCTATTTGATTATATTCTTTTTTCGTTGAACTATCGAGGAAATCCCAGTAAGTGAAAAATTCTCTAGAATCGAAATTCCTTACAACCCGAAGGTGAGGCTAGTGACGGCGAAGGCGGTGCGGCGGTTGATTTGGTCGGCCACCTGACGTTGTTCGGGGGTCAAAGAGTCGACAAAAGGTTCGTCGAGGGTTTGGCCGAGAGGGAGGAAGTCGTATTTGGCCGCCAGCTTCTCGTCGACGATGACGGGCTCCGACTTGCCGTAGCCCACCGGACTGAGGCGGGCGGGGTCGATGCCCTGGACCACGAGGTAGTCGCACACCGACTGGGCGCGGCGTTGCGAAAGGTCGAGGTTGAACTCCTGCGAACCGACGCGGTCCGTGTGGGACGAGAGCTCGATGGTGCAGTAGGGGTTGTCGTTAAGCAGGGCCACCAGGTCGTTGAGGGCGGGATAAGACTCCTCGCGCAGCGTGGCCTTGTTGTAGTCGTAGAAGATATTGTCCACCATGACCGGTTCGGCGATGGGCGGCAGGTAGAAGTCCACCTCATAGTTGGCGTCCTCCTCCTCGGGGTCGGTCGTAAACTGCGCGCTTCGGTTGAGGTAGCCCGTCCGGCCCGACATCATTACATACTCCGTCGAGCGGTCGATGCGCACGTCGTAGGTGCCGTCGGGCTTGGTCACCGACTTGAAGTTCATGCCGTTGCGTCCCACCACGCGCACGATGGCCTCCGGTATCGGTTCGCCGTCCGTGTCGTAGACCGTGCCCGAGATGGTCACGGTGATGGAGGGGAGGACGAACGAGTAGATATTGTCGTAGCCCTTGCCGTGGTTGCGGTTCGAGCTGAACCACCCTTCCTGTTTGGCTTGCGTGGCGTGCATGAAAGTCATTCCGAAGTCGTCGCCGGCCGAGTTCATGGGTGCGCCGAGGTGTTCGACGTGCCACAGGCCCCAGTCGTCGAGGCGTGCGCTGTAGAGGTCCAGGCCGCCCATACCCTCCTTGCCGTCGCTCGAGTAGTAGAGCAGTCCGTCGGGCGAGAACGTGGGGAACATCTCGTTGCCTGCCGTGTTGATGCTCGGGCCGAGGTTTTCGGGAATGCCTGGCGTGCCGTCGTCCATACGGCACCGCCAGATGTCGAGGCCGCCCTCGCCGCCCGTCATGTCACTCACGAAGTAGAGCCACTTGCCGTCGGGGCTGATGGCCGGATGGGCGTAGGTCGAGAGCGTGTCGCCCAGCATGTTGAGCAATGTGCCCTTGGCCCACGAGGCGTCGTTGCGCCTGGAGACGTAGATTTGGGGAGCGCCGGGCAGTCCGTCGCCGCCACCCGCGCAGGTGTAGTACATGGTCTGTCCGTCGGTGCTGAAGCAGGGCGTTCCCTCGTCATATTGCGTGTTGATGCTGCCCACCGACTCCGGCTTTTGCCATTTGCCCTTTTCGTCCTTTCGGGTCACCCAGATGTCGCAGTACTTCGTGCCCGTGATGTTGCTCACGTCGTCACCCTGCACCTTGTCGTTGCTGGTGGTATAGTAGAGTTCGTCGTCGTTTTCGCCCCAGATGGCCGGACTGAACTCCGCCCTCCGGCTATTGACGAGCGGGAAGCGCTTGATTTCGTAGCGGCTGCCGTCGAGTTTCCATTGGGCGGCCTGACTGGCGCCGTTGAGGCCCGCCAGCGCCTCCTCGTCGTCGGGGTAGAGGCTGAGGTGCTCCTGATAGTACTTGACGGCCTCCGTGTACTTGCCCGCGTGGTGCAGGGCCTTGGCCGTGCGGAGCAGCAGCGTGGAGTCGGCCCAACCGTAGCGGCTGGCATTCATGTAGCCCGAAGCGGCCTGTTGCGGCATCATGAGTTTCTCGTTGCACACGCCCATGTACCAGGCCACCTCGCCGCGCTTGGCGCGTTCGCTTTTGGCGTCCGTCTTGCGGTACACCTTCTTGAGCGTCTGCGAAGCCTTGTAGTACTCGCCGCGCTCCATTTCCTGCAGGGCCGTGCTGAGTTTGGCCGACCGGCAAGCGGTCAGTCCCAGGCACAAAAGGCAAGCCCCGAGCAGGGCGGGGAGGAGTAGACAAGAGTGTCGGATGCGCGTCATAGTACCATAATAACGCTGTGAAACGGGAAAAATTGTACATTTGTTCCGTTTTTGTCCGTAAAAATTTGTCCGCTACGAAAAGATTGCCTAACTTTGCGCACACATCTATAAAAGACTTTTGCCCAAGATATCAAGACAAATGGCTTTTTCCAAAGTATCCGGACAAGAAATTTTGCCCCCAGGATATAAGGAAGACAAAGACTTTGTCTGGGATATCAAAGAACAGACAAGATTTTTTGTCAAAACAACAAGACAACAGAACCCGCACACGTAAACACCGTACCGATGAAACCGACCCGTTACCTTTTCGCGGCTTTGCTGGCTGCCCTCTGCGGCCTGGCCGTAGCCAAACCTTCAGTTAAGACCCACACCTTCGAGCAGGGCCAGGGTAGCTTCCTCCTCGACGGCAAACCCTTCGTGGTCAAGGCCGCCGAGATGCACTACGCCCGCATTCCTCGTCCCTACTGGGAGCACCGCATACAGATGTGCAAGGCCCTGGGCATGAACACCGTCTGCCTCTACGTCTTCTGGAACCTGCACGAGCAGGAGGAGGGCGTCTACGACTTCACGACGGGCGAAAAGGACGTGGCCGCCTTCGTGCGCCTCTGCCAGAAGAACGGCATGTGGGTCATCGTGCGCCCCGGTCCGTATGTGTGCGCCGAGTGGGAGATGGGCGGACTGCCCTGGTGGCTGCTCAAGCACGACGACATGCAGCTCCGTTCGCTCGACCCCAACTTCATGCAGGCCATGGGCCGTTTTGAGCGTGCCTTGGCCAAAGAGCTGGCTCCCTTTCGTCTCGAGAACGGCGGCAACATCCTCATGATTCAGGTCGAAAACGAATACGGCTCCTATGCCAAGGACAAGCCCTACGTCTCGGCCGTGCGCGACTCGCTGCGCGCTGCCGGGTGGGAAGGCACGATGATGTTCCAGTGCGACTGGTCGAGCAACTTTACCGACAATGCCCTCGACGACCTGCTGTGGACCATGAACTTCGGCACGGGCGCCAACGTCGACCGGGAGTTTGCCAAGGTGAGCGCAATGCGGCCTGATGCGCCCAAGATGTGCTCCGAGTTCTGGAGCGGATGGTTCGACGGCTGGGGCACACCCCACCAGACGCGTCCGGCCGAGAAGATGGTCAGCGGCATCGGCGACATGCTCGAGCGCGGCATTTCGTTCTCGCTCTACATGACCCACGGCGGCACTTCGTTCGGCCAGTGGGCCGGCGCCAACAACACGCACTTCTCGCCCGACTGCACGAGCTACGACTACGACGCCCCTATCAACGAGCAGGGTGCAGCCACGCCCAAATACTACCAGCTGCGCGAGTTGCTGCAGAAGTATTCCGACACCAAGCTGCCCTCCGTGCCCAAGGCCAAGCCCGTGGTGAAAGTCGCTCCCTTCGAGGTGACCGAGTTCGCCCCGCTCTTTGCTCAAGCCAACCTGCCCGAGGCCATCCGGAGCGAGAAGGTGCACAACATGGAGCACTTCGGCCAGGGCTACGGCTCGGTCATCTACAGCTGCCAGCTGCCCGCCTTCGACCGTGAGGGCTGGCTCGAAATCAAGGACGCGCGCGACTACGTGACCGTCTTCATCGACGGCAAGACCATAGGCAAGATTTACCGCGGCAACAAGGACGACCGCACCCTGCGCATCCCCGCCTGTCCCGAGGGCGGACGTCTCACGCTGCTCGTCGAGGCCATGGGCCGCATCAACTACAGCAAGCTCATCCTCGACCGCAAGGGCATAGGCGAGTCAGTGCGCATCCACACCTCCGTCCGCGAGGCCGAGGTCACCTACGACCTTCGCCACTGGGATGTCCGGCTGCTGCCCGTGTCGTACGACTTCGTCAGCAGCCGCCACTACGCCCCGCTTGCCCAGGCCGGCTTGAACGTCGACATGCAGCTCGACCCTTCGCCCACACGCATGCCTGCGGCTGCCTCCGAGTATGAGAAGGCCGGCTACTACCGCGCCACCTTCGACGTGCGCCGCGTGGGCGACACTTGGCTCGACCTCAGCACCTGGGGCAAAGGTCTGGTGTGGGTCAACGGCTATTGCCTGGGCCGCTTTTGGAACGTCGGTCCTCAGCAGACGCTCTACGTGCCCGGTTGCTGGCTCAAGAAGGGCAAGAACGAAGTCATCGTCATGGACGTGTCCGGACCGGACCGCGCCGTGCTCTCGGGCCTCGACCAGCCCGTGCTCGACGTGCTTCGCTCCGAGTGCATGCCGCCCAAGGCCATAATGCCCAAGTCGATAAGCACGGCCGAAGAGACCAGGAGTCAGTCCGAAGCCGACTTCGTGGGTAATGACGCCGCTCCGGGGGCAAAATAAGGATTAAGAATGAAAAGAAGAACCCTCTCATCGGTCTTGTCCGGAATTTCGGCACTGAGCCTCGTGTCGGCGCTCTGGACGGGCAGTGCAGTACCGGTTATGGCAGAAGAGTTGAAGCTACATTACGACCGGCCCGCCCGGCACTTCGAGGAAGCCCTCGTCATCGGCAACGGCACGCTCGGCGCCGTTGTCTACGGCGGCATCCGCGAGGAACGGCTTTCGCTCAACGACCTCACGCTTTGGACCGGCGAACCTTGTTCCGACCGTGTCTACTCGCCCGACGCATGGAAGCATCTGGCCGAGGTGCGCTCGTATCTGGACGAGGAGGACTACGCCAAGGCCGACAAGGCGTACAAGGCCGTTGAGGGTGAATATACGCAAAACTACCAGCCCCTCGGCAACCTGCTCCTGACCGACTTCGACAGCCATCAGTATACGGGCGAGGCGTCGGCCTCTTATCAGCGCACCCTGACCCTTAGGGAAGCCACGGCGCGCGTCAGCTATGGCCACAAGGAGCGCACCTGCTTCGTCTCCGCGCCCGACAGTGTCCTCGTCATCCGGCTCAAGGCCACCGACGGCGAGCACATCAACGAGCGCATCGGCCTGAGCAGCCTGCTTCCCGTCGAGACCTCGTGCCAGGCTTCCGATGCGGGCTTTGCCGACCTCATCTGCGACGGCTACACGGCCTACGCCTCTTCGCCCAACTACGCCGGCAGCGAATACCAGCTCGACTCCAAGCGGGGCATCCACTTCCGCACCCTGGTGCGCGCCATCCCCGTGGGCGGCGGCAGCGTGGAGTGCCTCAACGGCCAGGCGCTGATGCTGCGCGACTGCACCGAGGCGCTCGTCGTGGTTTCGTGCGTGACGAGCTTCAACGGCCGCTACAACGACCCCGTGCGCGAAGGGCGCGACTACAAGACGCTGGCCCGGTCGCGTGTGGAGAACGCTTCGGCCAAGGGCTTCGACGCCCTCTACCAGGCCCACGTCCAGGACTTCAGCAGCTACTTCGACCGCGTGAGCCTCGACCTCGGCACCACCGACCCGGCCATCGCCGCCCTGCCCACCGACGTGCAGCTGCAGCAGTACGGCGCCCTGCAACAGCACAACCCCGACCTCGAGGAACTCTACTTCCAGTTCGGCCGCTACCTGCTCATCTCGTGCTCGCGCACCGAGGGCGTTCCCGCCAACCTGCAGGGCCTTTGGAACGAACACCTCCTGCCGCCGTGGAGCAGCAACTACACGACCAACATCAACCTCGAGGAGAACTACTGGCCCGCCGAGGTGGGCAACCTCAGCGAGATGCACCGGCCCATGCTCGACTTCGTGCAGAGCCTGCCCGAGTTGGGTGCCGTGACGGCCAAAAACTACTACGGCGTGCAGCAGGGCTGGTGTCTGGGTCACAACAGCGACATCTGGGGGCTGACCAACCCCGTCGGACGGCGCACGGGCGACCCCAGCTGGGCGTGCTGGAATATGGGCGGCGCCTGGGTCTCCACCCACCTTTGGGAGCACTATGCGTTCACCATGGACCGCGACTTCCTGCGCCGGGCTTATCCCGCGCTGCGCGGTGCGGCCGACTTCTGCCTGGGCTGGATGGTCGAGAAGGACGGCTACCTGATGACTTCGCCCTGCACCAGTCCCGAGAACCGCTACCTCATCCCCGAGTCGGGTGTGCGCGGCGCTACGTTCTACGGCGGCTTTGCCGACATCGCCATGATACGCGAGTGCCTTGAGGACACGCGCTCCGCCGCCCTCGAACTCGGCCTTGACGCCGCCTACCGCGACACGCTCTCGACCGCCATTGCCCGCTTGCTGCCTTACCGCATCGGCGCGCGCGGCAACTTGCAGGAGTTCTATCACGACTGGGAGGGCGAGGACCCGCAGCACCGCCATCAGAGCCATCTCTTCGGCCTCTATCCCGGCCATCACATCACGGTCGGCTCGACGCCCGAATTGGCCGCTGCCTGCGCCAAGACCCTCGACATCAAGGGCCCGAAGAGCACGGGCTGGAGCACGGGCTGGCGCGTCAACCTCCAGGCCCGTCTGCACGATGCCGGACGCGCTTATCAGACCTACCGGATGCTCCTGTCGTACGTCGCCCCGCGGGGCAATGGCGGCGGCACCTATCCCAACCTGCTCGACGCCCACTCGCCGTTCCAGATTGACGGCAACTTCGGCGGCTGTGCCGGCGTGATGGAGATGCTGCTCCAGTCCGACTACCGGCCGGGCGAGACCCCCGAGGCCGAGCTCCTTCCCGCCTTGCCCGAGGCTTGGCAGGCCGCGGGTAGTGTGCGCGGACTGTGCGTGCGCGGCGGTTTCGAGGTCAGCTTCACATGGCGCGACGGCCAGGTCACCTCGCTCCAGGTCACCTCGCGGCGTAGCGACAAGGCCACACTCCGCCTCAGTTGCGGCAAGTGCCAGTGGCGCGTCACACTCCGCCCGGGCGCCACAAAGTCACTCCTATAGCGCACACCCTACAGACATGACCACTCTGACAGACATATTGCCGAAGACTTTCCTGGTGCTGGGGCTGCTGATTTCTATCTTTCTGATAGTGGTCGGAGCCGTCAACTTGTGGGTGCGCTACCGCATGTGGCACGACGACAGCTGGCTTGTACAGCAGATCTACACGGGCCGCCACCTCCTATGGCTCTACGTCAGGTGTTGGGCCGTCATCGTGGTCGGCGTGGCCCTGTCGGTCTATGTGCAGAGTGGTGTGGCCTACGTGCTGTGTGCCGTGCTCGTGGTGTGCGGACTGCTGGCCGTAGTGAGGGGCGAAAGCCGCGACGAGGTGCGCCTGCGCAAGAGTCAAATCGAGAACCAGGTGCTGCGCAGCCAGCTCAATCCGCATTTCCTCTACAACACGCTCAACAACATCGACGCCCTCATCTGGCTCGACCAGGCGCGCGCCTCGCAGGCCGTCGGCGACCTGAGTCAGCTGATGCGCTACTTCACCTACAGCAACCGCCGCACCACGGTGTCCGTCGGCGAGGAATCCGGCCACCTCGAGCAGCTCCTTGCCTTGCAGCGCCTGCGCATGACGGACCCCGCCACGCTGGTCTACAGGTGCGACATCGACGACCCCCGGCAGCCCATCGCGCCCCTGCTCCTGCTCCCCCTGGTCGAAAACTGCTTCAAGCACTGCGGCAGCCTGACCGAACCCGGAGCCATCCGCATCAGTCTCAAGGTGGCCCGTGGCGTGCTCGACTACGAGAGCAGCAACAATCTGCCCGCTGACGACAGCCCTGAGCGGCTCGACCGGGACTTTGGGCAAAAAGACAGCGCTTCCAAGTCAAAGCCGCAGCGGCGTGGGGTAGGGATGGAGATACTCCGCCGGCGCCTTGCCCTCATCTATGCGGGGCGCTTCACGCTTTCGGCCCAGCGCACCGGCGACCGCTTCGAGACCCGTCTGCACGTCGTGCTCTGTATTTGACAACAACATAACAACTCAACAACTTACATTTATCAACCATTTAATTATTAATTCATTATGAAAAAAAGCATTTTGAGTGTAGTGGCATTAGCCCTCATGAGTGTTCCTTCATTTGCACAGGACCTCCAGTTGCACTACGATTTCGGCCGTAACATGTACTCCAACGAAGAAGCCGGCCGTCCAAAGGTTACCTTGACCTACGAGGCTTTCAAGGCCGACAAGTGGGGTAGCTGGTATTACTTCGTCGATGTCGACTTCAGCCGCAAGTTCACCGAGGCAGCCTACACCGAGATCAGCCGTGAGTTCAACATCGGCCAGAAGGGCTTTGCTGCTCACGTCGAGTACGATGGCGGTCTGAGCGCACGCAGCGGCAGCTACCAGCAGGCAGCTTTGATCGGTCCCGCCTGGAACGGTCACAACGAGGACTTCTCGACCACCTACAGCGTTCAGCTCATGTACAAGCAGTACTTCAAGAGCTACTTCTACACCAGCCCTTATGCCAGCGTTCAGTTGACGGGCGTATGGAGCACCACGTTTGCCGACAAGGCGCTGACCTTCTCCGGCTTCATCGATTTCTGGCGCGGCGAGAAGAGCAACGGCCATGGCCAGCTCGTCATGATTACCGAGCCACAGCTCTGGTACAACTTCAACACCCTCGACGGCATGGAGGATGTCAACCTCTCGGTAGGTACGGAGTGGGAGATCTCGAACAACTTCATCTACAATACCTACAACGCCCAGCCGTTCTTCTTCAACCCGACCCTGGCTCTGAAGTGGACGTTCTAAGCGACTGATGTGTAACGCATAACGCAAAACGAAACACGCAACACGTAAGATTAAGGCTTGGGGGTTTCCCAAGCCTTAATCTGTTTATACTATCGGCATCTAGTCACGTTGAGTATACGCAGTTGATTGTCACCATGCAGATAGTTTGGTATAAATAACGTTAGAAATGTGTGATGCATTGTAAAACAATTGTATATCTTATGGTTGTATTAACAAAATTCAAACATTTTTTTGTCCCGTCAAGCGCAAACGAAAACGCAACACGTTAGTTGTTGTTCTTGAATTTCAACTTGCGGAAAATCGAACTGTAACTG
>CAVGQN010000002.1:0-105983 GCA_963631395.1 bacterium | reverse complement strand
GTTAGCAGGTACCTTTTATTTTAACTGTCTTACTGTCCTACTGTCCGCTTGGCTCGAAGTAGTGTGGTACAAGAGCGGCCCGGAACTTGTCTAGACTCGTCCCGCAACCTTTTCCCTCATAGGCCTTTTTAGTTTTGCGGACAGTAACGGTTTTTACTGATAGTAATAGGTCCCGTTGGATAGCAATAGGTTCTGCCGTACCGCAATGTGCTCTGCCGGCCAGCAATGGGTTTTGCCGGCCAGTAACGACCCCGATGTCCGTAGCAAACATAAAATCCGCAGAAAGGCACTTGGCTTTCCTGCGGATTATATATTACCGGGATTTCGTTCTGTTCCGAATGCCGTGATTTGCTCTAGGCGAGGCGCACATCAGTTGCCACCGAACTCCATCAAGTAGGCTTTGATGAAGCCGTCGATTTTGCCGTCCATGACGCCGTTGACGTCGGAGGTCTGGTAGCCGGTTCGGTGGTCCTTGACGCGGCGGTCGTCGAAGACGTACGAGCGGATTTGCGAGCCCCACTCAATCTTCTTCTTGCCGGCCTCGATGGCAGCCTGCTTCTCGCGCTTGTGCTCCATCTCGATGTTGTAGATTTGCGACTTGAGGAGTTGGAGAGCCATCTCGCGGTTCTTCGGCTGGTCGCGCGTCACGGTACATGACTGGAGAAGTTCCTTCTCTTCGCCCGTGTATGGGTCCGTGTACATATAGCGGGCACGTACGCCCGACTCGACCTTGTTGACGTTCTGGCCGCCGGCACCGCCCGAGCGGAAGGTGTCCCAGGTCAGCTTGCCCGGGTCAATCTGCACCTCGATGCTGTCGTCAATCATCGGGAAGGCAAAGACCGAAGCGAACGACGTCATGCGCTTGCCCTGCGCGTTGTAGGGGCTGACACGCACCAGGCGGTGCACGCCGTTCTCCGACTTGAGGTAGCCGAAGGCATAGTCGCCCTCAATCTCGAGCGTGACCGACTTGATGCCGGCATCGTCGCCCTCCACGAGGTCCTGGATGGTGACGCGGTAGCCGTGGTCTTCGGCGTAGCGCATATAGAGACGCTGCAGCTGCTCGGCCCAGTCCTGGGCTTCGGTGCCGCCTGCTCCGGCGTTAATCTTGAGCACGCAGTTGAGGTGGTCTTCTTCGCTCTGTAGCATGTTCTTCAGCTCGACGTCCTCAAACATGTCGGTGACTTTCTTATACTGTGAGTCGACCTCGGCCTCGCTGACCAGTTCCTCCTTGTAGAACTCGAAGGCCGTGGCGAGCTCGTCTACTTCCGTCTTGCAATGGTTGTAGGCTTCAATCCAGCTGCGCAGGCCCTTGACGACCTTCATCTGCTTCTCGGCAGCCTTCTGGTCGTCCCAAAATCCGGGCGCCTGTGTGCGCAGCTCTTCTTCCTCGAGCTGTATCTTCTTTTCCTCGATGTTGAGGTAGCGGTGTAAGTCTGACAGCCGTTCCTGTACGGCTTTCAGTTGTTCGATGGTAATCACAAATGGTCGGTTTTTAGTGATTAATGCTTCTGTTTCGGAGTAATCCGGCCGCAAAGTTAGGAATTTTTTTTCAGAAAATGCAAAAAATGTGGCATAAGATGTTGCTTTTCGTCAAAAAGATGCTATCTTTGCGCCCAAATTTATAGACTTATGGCAACCCATGTGAGCATTTCGGACGCTGCTATCGACCTTTTGAAGCAGATGATTGCGACCCCTTCGGTGAGTCGCGACGAGCAGGCCGTTTCCGACCTCATCGAGGGTTATCTGAAGCAGGCCAGCTCGGTGCCAGTCTATCGCTCGGGCTACAATGTGTGGCTCGTGGCCGACGGTTTTGACGAGGCCCGCCCCACGTTGCTGCTCAATGCGCATATGGACACGGTGCGCCCCGTGCACTCTTGGACTTACGACCCCTTTGCCGCCACCGAGGTGGGCGACCGCATCTACGGCCTCGGCGCCAACGACGACGGAGCTTCGCTCGTGTCGCTGATGCACGCCTTTCTGCAGCTGGAGCGTGAGCCGCTTCCTTACAACCTCGTCTTCCTGGCTTCGTGCGAGGAGGAGGTGTCTGGTCAGAACGGCATCGCCGCAGCCCTGCCTCTGCTGCCGCACATCGACGTGGCCCTGGTGGGCGAACCGACCGGCATGAACCCCGGCGTGGCCGGTGGCGTGAGGGTGGCTGTGGCCGAAAAGGGCCTGATGGTCATGGACGGCACGGCACACGGCAAGTCCGGTCATACGGCCCGCGGGGAAGGCATCAACGCCCTCTATATTGCCCTCGACGCCATCGACAAGTTGCGCCGTTACCGCTTTGCCAAAACATCGCCCACACTGGGCCAGGTCAAGGTGACCACAACGATGATAAGCTGCGGCGAGGCCCACAACGTCATCCCCGACATCTGTACGTTCGTGACCGACGTGCGTACGACCGACATGTACACCAACCACGAGATCGTGGAGCAGTTGCAGGCCCTTGTGGCTCCCGTCGAACTCAAACCGCGCACAGTGCGCCTGCAGTCGTCGGGCATCGACACGGAACATCCTCTGCTCCAGGCCATACTGGCCGTGGCTCCCGACGCGACGCTGTTCGGCTCGCCCACACTGAGCGACCAGGCGCTGCTGCCCTGCCCGAGCCTGAAGATGGGACCCGGCGATTCGGCCCGTTCGCATACGGCCGACGAGTATATCGAGAAGCAGGAGATACGCGACGCCATCGGTCTCTATACATCCATCCTTAAAACGCTGAGACTGTGAAAAAGATAAGTGCCCGCACAAGACGTAAACTCAAGGACTACATCCGCAAGGGTGTGCGCAAGATTAAGCACCGCAAGGGCTATGGCGTGCATTCACCCTTTGCCTATGCCGTCATCACCGAGGTCATCGAGGAACGCAACGCTTACTACGCCTACCAGCGCATGCGCCGCCTCTATCCAAAAGGGGGCGTGCTTCCCTTCAAGGTGGCTTGCCTGTTGTTCCGCCTGGCCAACCGATTCCGCGTGCGCACGGTGCTCGAGATAGGATGCGACGGCGGCTACTCGCTCTTGCCCTTGCTCCTGGTCGACAGCCACAACCAGGTCACCTCGGTTGCTACAGCCTGCCAGCGCGGCGAGACGGAACGGCACTTGACGGCCTTTCACGGCAGCCTGAACCGCGTGGGCTTTGCCGAAAGCCTGCCCGGCCTCCCCGACGACTATGTGGCCGATATGGTTGTGGTGAACGGTTTGCCTGACGGTATGGACCCGCACGTCTTCCTCGGTTGGATACAGCAGCACACGCACGAGCAGAGCCTCTTCTTCGTGCGCGGCATTCAGCCTGGCCACCAGCTCGAGCAGTTCTGGGACGGGGTGTGCGAGTGCGACCGTATCGAGGTCACCATGGACCTCTACGACTACGGCCTGGCCATACGTCGGCCGCATTTCTTCAAGCAGCACTATGTCGTCTCGTTCTGAGTCAAAAACCAGATTAGATAATAAAAGCAATATTATAAAACAACCATAAAAACAACTGACATGTATTGGACACTTGAATTGGCCACGAAACTCGAGGATGCTCCATGGCCCGCAACGCGTGAGGAACTGCTCGACTATGCCAACCGCAGCGGTTGCCCGATGGAGGTAATCGAGAATCTTCAGGAGATGGAAGACGAAGGCGAGGTCTATGAAAGCATAGAGGACCTGTGGCCCGACTATCCGAGCAAGGAGGACTTCTTCTTCAACGAGGAAGAGTATTGACGATATTGTCAATCAGCAAGACGGACTTCGCACGAAAGCATGCAGGTCCGTCTTGCTGATTTTTTGTGAGTGGTTTTCTTGCGCCGGAGTTAGACACATGGCGCAAAGTTTTGCAGAATAGTACGCAAAATCTTATTCTCTCACGTAGATATAATTATAGTCGCCAAACTTCTTGAAACCTTTATCCATAGCTACAAAAAGCGCATCTGAAAATACAAATAGGTCGCAACCTTCCATACTTTCCTCAAATCTCTCTAAAACGAACCAATCAACTACTTTGTTTTCATCAAACGCAGATTTTTTCTTGATGCAATGTTTCACCCCCTTGTGTAGCACAAGATTCTCTCCATACACATGCTTGAGAGAATCCTTTATAGTACTATATTCGCAAGCATAACGGAGATCGGGATTAATAAACCTATCGACAAAAACCTTTTTGTCCGGATATAACCTTCTTATCTCACTGATTTCTTCTATTTGCTCTCTTGCACTACTACTCCTATAATCTCGTCCTTGAATCAGTATCCTACGGTAGCTAATACTATTGGCACCAATTAAAAGACAGAGAAGAAGAGGAACGTACTTATATTTGCATAAATAAGACAGAATAGTTATACATGTTGCATTGTAGACAAAAAGGTACATTGTGATTGTTCTCTGACAATGCCAAGGATACAATCCTAATAGTGACAATAGGAAAAATGTAAAGCCCAAAAATATGACACAATGAAAATATTTCTTCATTTCAATGGTCATGCTCTTTCGGGTGAATAAATACACGATAATCACGAAATATAACTCCCATGATATATGCGACTTTATGAGTAGTCTCGGTTCGGTCCTTAGATATGGAAGGTAGTAGACTCTTAGTGCATCGCCATTCTGATATTGCATGGACAAGAAGTAGATGGCAACGACGCACAACAGGAGCGGCAACCCGTATGCTGCATATTTTAAGGCCCAACTGCGCAGATTGTTTTCCGATTTGTATAAATAATACATTACAAGCAATGAAAAAGCAAAAGACGCAACAATAAAGCCGTATCTTGACGTGCAGAAGAAGCATAACACCAATGACATCGCTAACAAAGTCCTGATTTTCGAGATATTCCACTTAAGGAACATCCATACGAAGATGATGCCACCGCACATTTCCATCGGATAGGCACGGAGGTCTGTTATACAGACGAATAAAAGTTTATAGGTAAAATCATCGGGCAGCTGCGTGATATTCAACAACATTACAGCTAGCGTAACCAACCTGTTGTGCGTGAGCAACATGATGGTCTTGTACAAAAAGACAAAATAAATGCCAAGGAAAGTCAGGGGCAACATTCGAAGCCAACATTCGTTGGTCGCAATGGACATCCATGCACGCAGTATCAGACTGAAGCCACCTGGGTCCAAGTTGTATGAATAGTTGTTGACCCAAATGTCATGGAGTCCGCCCCAAGGAGAGTTAGGGGCGGAGTAATGGTTGAGTCCTGCTGAAATCCAGAACTGGCCCGACTCATCGTACCACAATGCACTGTAGGTTATCTGATAGTAGGCCATGTAGAGCACAGTCACGAAAAATATCAGTGCCATAATATGCCATGGCTTTATGCAGAATAATTTTCTGAAATTCATAAGTTTAACTTTTCTTGAAGGTTACGAATTTGTTGAGAAGGAACTGGAAGAATACCACGAGTAGGATGCTGGTCAGTTTTACCGGCAACTTATCGCCGTGTAATTTGTCTATTCCTATCCAAAGGATGAGGTTGCTCATGCATAAACCGCACAAACCGACGGTTAAAAATATCGCAAAGCGCTGCTTTGTGCGGTCTTTTACCTTAAAATTATAAGTCCGGTTTAAGCAGAAACTTGTTGTGATGCCTACTAATACGGATATGGCGTTCGCAATGAGGTAGTAAAGGCCAACCCATTTGGAGAGTAGCATAAAAACAACAAAATCAAGGCTGGATGTGAAACTGCCGATAATGCCGTAGAGTATAAGGTTCTTCATTGCTTGACCTTTCTTAGATTGGCATTTATTCGGTGGAAGTCGCCCAGGGCTTTCCAGCCTATCTTGATTATCCGCTTCATATTGATGGAGTTGACTCCACCTTGCCTTGGCCGGAATGTGATAGGATAGAATTTGATGCGATATTGCCATTTTACGGCTATTGCGGAGATGGCAACATTACACAGGAAGTAATCTTCAGGTATTACTTCCATGATTTTTCTTAGCTTTTCGCCTTGCATAAGACGGAATGGAGTATTGGCATCCACGACCCATTCGTGGAACATCAGCCATACGACCAAACGCAATATCTTCGTCACGAAGATTCGGCTCAACCCGTCTTCCCGTCCCTTGCGGTCTCCAATCTGGAAGTCGTAGTCAGTGCGGTGTTCCCACATCTGCCAAAATTCTTCGGGACTCGTTTGTCCGTCAGAATCCGTTTGGAAAACGTAGTCTGCTCCGTTTTCCAATGCATGTCGATAGAGATACAAGACCGTGGCACCATGCCCTGAGTTGGGCTTGTCAAGCGGTTCAAAGTATTCTAGATTCTCTTGTCTTTTCAGTTCTTGCATGATGGAGAAGGTGTTGTCCTTACTCCCGTCGTTAGCTATGCATAAACGCGAATGTACCCCCCCCCAGTGACGTTTGGTTGAGCCTCTGCACTACTGGATACCATGTGTGTATGGTATCAGCAATGTTCGCCGACTCATTATAAGCTGGCATTACAATATAAATTCTTTCCATATAGGTTAAGTTTTGCCGATTCCAAATTATTGTATTTTCTGTTTTTTTCTGTATTTTTGTATTTTCTATTTTTTGCGCAAATCCCGCCGGAATCTTTTGGCGAAAAAATCCGCCGGAACTCCAGTTTTAACCCAAGCGGCAAGCGCCTTTAGCTCTTGCTTATCTCGAGGCCTTTGTGCGAAAGGGTCATATCGACGAAGCGTGCCTTGTCGTTGAGCGGGTTGCCGTTGAGGATGTTCTTGATGCGTGCGGCCGCCTCTTCGTCTTTGGCTATCATGTAGAGGTAGCCACCTCCGCCGGCACCGGGCAGCTTGTAGCCGAGGCACAGGTCGTCGATCTGGCGGGTGATGGCCTGTACGCCCGCAGGATTGGTGCCGCTGTCGAGGGCCTGGTTCTGCTGCCAGGTCTTGCGGACCAGGGCGCCGGCCTGCTGGAAGTCGCCGCGCTGGATGGCGTCGTAGAGGTCCATGGCGTGTTGCTTCATCTCGGCGAGGAGGTCGAGGTGCGTGGACGAGTTGAGGAACATGCCGCGCACGATTTCAGCCAGAATGCCTTTGGCCGTCCGCGTGATGCCAGTGTAGTAGAGCAAATGCAGCTTCTGGTACTCGGGAGCGGTGAACAGCGTGTCGGGCAGCCAGCGGATGAGGGGTTGCTGATGCCAGCCCGGTTGGGTCTGCAGCAGTTTGACGCCCTGCACGACGCCGCCATACTGGTCCTGCCAGCCACCGCCCGTGGTGAGGAGCTGCTCGAGCACCAGCGTGCGGTTGGAAATCTCGTAGCGGTCCCAGCCCAGTCCGCAGAACTCGTTGACGGCGCCCAGCACGGTCGAGGCCAGGATGCTCGAAGTGCCCAACCCCGAACCGGCCGGGATGGCGGAGAGCATGGTCATCTCGATGCCCGAGCCGAAGTCCTTGAGCTGCGCTTCGAGCGACGAATATTTCTGTTGGCAGAATGCCGGGTTGAACCCGGCCAGGAGGAGCGCTGCCTTCGGTATCGAGAACGGCGAACCGACATGGTTGACGTCGGCCAATTCCTGATAAGTGGTCACTACCTCCATGGCGCCCAGGTCGATGCTGCGCAGCGTGACCTTGTATTCCTTAGAGGGCTTGACGTACACCTGGAGTGGGGGCTGACCGTTCAGTTCGATGGCGATGTTAACCACATTGCCACCTTCCATAAGGCTATAGGGAGGCGTGTCGGTCCATCCTCCGGCCAGGTCGATGCGCACCGGACAACGGCTCCACACAATCTGGTCGGCATAGACACTCAGATGGGGGTGCTGCGGCTGACGTGCCGTGGCGGTCAGGCCTTCGCGCATCATGGCAAAGGCTTTGGCCTCCTGCTCCGCTGCCTCGCGCTTGTCACCGTTGAGAGCGTGGAGTCGTGCGCGGAACATGGCGTCGCCGATGCGCGTCAGCGGAGCGGCCGTCTCGTCGAGGGGTGCAGGCATGGCCAGTTTCATCTCCGAAAACTCGCGAGCGGCATCGTCGAGGTTCACCTGATAGAACACGCTGCGCTCGTAGTTCTTGGCCAGAAGAGGCCAGTTGTGCGCGCGAAAGGCGGTGCGCTGCCGGGTCAGCCGGTGCAGGTTGGCGTAGGCCGAGATTTCATCGGCCGTCATCTTGCGGGCGTTTTCCCAAAGGGCGCGGCCCTGCTTGTACCTTTCGACCGACATCTCGCTGCCTTCGTCGTTGGAAATACGTCCGCCGAGCATCCAGAGCAGCACTTTGGCCATATCGTCCGTGTTGTCGACCACGGGGTAGATGCGGGCTTCCGTCTGCGGACTGTGCACACCCTGGCACCCGCACCGGTCGAGCAGTTCGGGTGTGTGTGGTTCGCTGAAGCCGTACGGACGCACCGCATACTGCCGTTCGCCAATCGGGACGATATCGACGCACTGCCCTTCGCCCAGTTCGAGCATCCAGTCATTGTCGGGCACACCCGTGATGATGTTGTTGCGGCTCAGCGTCCAGTGCGGGCCGACGCAGCTGTTCTCTATCCAGAGGTTGGTGTTGTCGGAGGTGAGGCGGACCTTGATGTCGGCATTCTGGACAAAGATGCTGGGGTGCGGCTTCGTGTCGTGGTGCATAATCTCGCGCTGGTCCGTGACGGAGTTCTGTATGGCCAATGTCGACGAAATCATCTCGGGCGAAGTGCCGTAGTGGTGGAACTTGCCGCCTTCCAGCGGAAGGATGGCCACCGAAAGGGCGTTGAGCTCGGGGTCAGTGATGACGGGATGGGCACCGAGAGCAGGTCCGAACTCCGAGTAGAGGTCGTAGGTGGACGGATAGCCGTTGCTTTCGGCCGAAGGTGCAGCGCGCTGCATCAGCAGGTCGAGGGCGCGGTCGGAGAGAAGCCACACGCCGATGTCCATGAGGAAGAAGTTGTCTTTGACCAACTTGCCCAGGGTTTCGACCGAAGGCTTCTGCAGCATGTGGTCGAGCACGTCGGGGTTCTGTCGGGAAGAGACGAAGACGCCGTGGTTCTTGGCCAGCGATGGGTCGACCCAAAGTCCGTAGCAGACGACGTCGGCATCCGGTATGTTCTGCAGCGGCTGGCTGGTGCGTATCAGGACGTCGCCGCTTACAATCATCGTCTTCAGCGACGCGGGAGCTTTCTGCATGATGCGCTCGTAGAGAGGCAGCTGCAGGTCGAGCAGGTTCTGGCTGAGCTTCTGTCCGCGCTTCCAGCGGAACACCGGTATTGGGGTGAGGATTTTGCCCGACGGAGCATAAGCCGGCAGACGTCGGCTTTGTCCACCGGCATGGACGATGATGCACCGCTCTCCTTCCTGCAGGAATCCGCTGCGGCGTGCTTCCGATACGGTCCACGCCGTGCCGCCTCCCGAACCCAGTTTTTGTCCGATGGGGTCGTTGGTACAGAACCATTCGTCGCGGCTGTAGCCAGTCACGTCGTGGAAGCACCCTACGAGGTTGGGTGGAAGAGAGAGCAGTTTTTTCATTTCGGTGTTTGTTTTTTATATATGGACCGAGGTCTATCGGTATATGGACAAAGCCCGTGATTTTGTTCGGGCTTCTTCTTATTGGGCAAAAAAAGGAGAACCGGTTTTTTAGGACGTGATGAAACTCCTATATGTACGATTTGGGGTCCGCTTCGCATCCATAATCTGCCTTTCGACCAAAGGGTCTGTCCTGGACGGTGGTATCCATGCAAATGCGTTTTCCTACTCCGTGTGGGGTGGGAGCGTGATTCTTTCCGATGTCGGCCAGGCTGGTAGCCCGCCTTCAGCTAACGGTGTTCCCCGGTTCTTTTTTTAACGATGAGTTTCCCGATCTACATATCCGATTCTCCGGAACCAGTTTCCTGATTCCGATGCAAAGATAGTGTGTTCCGGTTGAATATCCAAATAAAAGCCGGAAAAACTCACTTTTCTTTCTTGATTACGCATTTTACCCCTTGTAAATTGTGCGTCGGACCTGCCTCTTGCTGGGATTGAAGTTGCTTTTTGCTCGGTTTCGGGCAAAAACTATTCTTCACTCGGCTTGAGTCATTCTTTCATTTGGCCCAAAAGATTGTTATTCACTCGGTCGTCTCGACCCTTCGCACCTTACACTCGTCAGGCGCATCGACTTCAATCAGCGCCTTGCCGTTGATGTCGAGATGCCAATGCACCGTAATGACGCCGTAGGGGGTAGGGTAGGTGCATGAGCACGAAGTGATGCCGGGTAGGGTAGTGACGGGGTCGACGATGTAGTCGGTAGCCGAGATTTGCCGGATGCCGCCTACGTAGCCGTACAGCCACTCCATGATGTGGCCGAGCATGAGGTGGTTGTTCGACACATTGTCAAGGGCTTGCCACGACTCGGTGAGGGCCGTAGCACCTTTGGCCAGTTGCATGCCGTAGCCCGGTATGGTTGAGTCGGTGCAGAGCTGCATGAGCAAGGCGTGCTCGCCCATATCGGCCAGCGCCCGCACCAGGTAAACGAATCCGATGTCGCCGGCGGTGAGTAGTGTGCGCCAGTGTTTGGTTCCCTTGGCGTCGCTCGTAGTGTGTGCGGAATGTAGGTCATGCAGGAGCATTTCCTTGGCCCAAGAGCGGAGCGAGTCGGGCAGCAGTCCGAGGGTCAGGCCCATCGAGAGGGCCGTCTGGCTCGTACAACTTGCGAAACGCCGGCTGTAAGCCTCACGTATGCTGTCGGCCAAGGCAGCGTAGCGTGTGGCGTCGTCGTCGAAGCCTTGCACACGGGCCATTTCGGCCATCGTGCACACTTCCTCGTAGTAGGTGGCTGTGGCGGTCAGACCATTGGGCGTCAGCTGCGAATATCCCGGTCCCTTTGGCCCGAGGTCGTACCAGTCGCCCAAGCCGTAAGCCAGAATGTGGCGGGGCTTGGTGATGGTGCCAAGGCAGTCTTCTTCGCGCGCGTGTGTATTATCATTGGTGGCCGTATCAGCGCTCTCGACACTTGCGTTTCTCTCCTCACGTGCGCGCGTGTATAAATAGTGTATGTAGTCCTGCATGGGCCGGTAGTAACGCTGTATGGCCGTTGTGTCGCCATAGTGCCGGTAGAGCATCCAGGGAGCGAGGATGAAAGCAGCACCCCACTCTGGACTGTCGTCGAAGCCCCAGCCGAACTCCGTGTAGTAAGGGGCGATGGTGGGCATTTGTCCGTTGGGAAGCTGGGCTTCGGCCATCTGCTGCATCTGGCGGTCCAAGAGGGCGCGCATGTCGTAGAGGCAGAAGATGGAGGGAAGCATCAGGTAGTCCTGCTCCAGCCAACCCAGTTTCTCGCGCGTCGGGCAGTCGGTCAGAACGCTGGCCAGGTTGCTTCGGATGGCGTTGTCGATGAGCCGGTGTATGCGGTTGAGCGTGTCGTTCGAGCAATGGAAAGAACCAACGGGGCTCAGTGCTGTGACGCTCGTGGTGTGCAGCGCCTCGAGCTCGATGCTGTCCGGACTCATGCCGCTCACTTCTGCGTAACGGAAGCCGTAGTAGGTGAAGCGCGGTGCCCAGTTCTGTCCGTTCTTGTCACTTGTCGTGTACTCGAACCAGTAGGGTGAAGCCACCTTCTGGTTTAGCTGTAGGTTGGTGGCGTTTGCCTTTTGAGGTTTTCCATTGACGAAGCTTTGGCCCGAATCCGGCAAGTTCCACTTCAGTTGGTCGATGTTCCCCTTGACCAGTTCGGCGGGGCGAATGCGAATGGTGCGGCCGGCGGGTACACCTCCGGATTGGGCTTTGACGCGGAGCGCAATGATACCGGAGAGGTTTTCGCCAAAGTCATAGATCCATGTGCCGTGTCCGGTCTGGACAATGTGGATGGCGCTGCGGCGTTTGGCCACCTTCAGTTCGGTGCCTGCCTGGCGCACAAGGCGCGGTTCGAAGGCGGGGGTTACGGTCAAAGCCCTTTGCCAATGGCTATCGTCGAACTTTGGGTCGCGGTCCCATCCGTCCTGTTCCAGGCGGGCGTCGTAGTCTTCGCCTCCGTAGATGCTCGAGAAGGTGACGGGACTGGGCGAGACACGCCAGTCGTTGCCGGTGGTCACTTCCTGCACCGAGCCGTCGGCGTAGGTGACGAGCAGCGAGAGCTTCAGTTTGGGCGCGCCATACGAGCCCAGGAGTTTGACGTACCTTTCGCGCGGAATGTTGTAGAAACCGTTGCCCAGCATCACGCCGATGACGTGCGTGCGCTTGGCGGCGGAGGGACCGGTGAGCAGCCCAGTGACGTCAAACTCCACATATTCGGCTGACTTGCGGTAGTCCGACCAGCCGGGGTCGAGGAAGTGGTCGCCCACCTTTTGCCCATCGATGGAGCATTCGAAGTGCCCCAGTCCGCACACCTGCAGCCGGGCTTGCGTGACCTTATGGTGACGTTTGAGCCGGAAGACCTTGCGGAATTGCGCCAGGGTGTAAAGTCCGGGTTTGCTCGTGCCGAACGTCTTCTTGATGAAGGGGGCGTGAACGAGAGGGACGATGATGGAGTCGTCGACCTGCATGGCAATCCACGGCGCCGTCACGATGTCGGCATGGAGGGATAAGGTCATGGCCGAGAGAGCCATTGTGGCCAAAAGACGCCGGAGCCGTGAGTGACGGGCGGTTTGAGTGCATATGGAAATCCGGGAGTAAACGGAAGTTTTTGGGTGAAGAGACATAAGAACCATAATCGGGTATAAGAGTGAGAGACGGAAGAAAGCAGGGCCGAAGCCGGTGAGGGACAAAGCCCGGTTCGCCGTTGCCCAATAGCGAGTGGGATTATGGCCGGCGAAGCCAGATTCGGACCGCAGTGCAAAGGTAGGGATTTTTGACGGAAAAGCAAAATTCGGGGGGCGAAAAACGGACGAAGGCGGCATAAAAAACCGGAAAAACAAAATGAAAATATGTTTTTTAGCATAAAAAGCCCAAATTTTCGGAATAAGACGCTTGCAATACCAAAAAAGTGATTACATTTGTACCTTGAAAATAATACATGAAACGAACACCCGTAGATCGAGATACACCCGTAAATCGAAATACAACGCAAATAGAAATACAAACACGTAAACACGCAATATTCAACCTTAATAAACTAAGTACTTATGAAAGTCTATAATTCGAACGAGATTAAGAACATTGCCCTCCTTGGCAATGATGGTTCGGGCAAGACGACCTTGACCGAGACTCTTTTGTATGTGTCAGGCCAGATTGCCCGTAAAGGACGTATTACGCAGCAGAGCACGGTAAGTGACTACTTCCCGGTAGAAAAGAATTATGGATACTCCGTATTCAGTACCGTCTTCCACACGGAGTGGAACGGCAAGAAGTTGAATATCATCGACTGCCCGGGTATGGACGACTTCGTGGGACAGGCCATCACGGCTATGTCGGTCACCGATACCACCATCTTGCTCATCAACGGCGCCGTCGGACCTGAGGTCGGCACGCAAAACCACTTCCGCTATACGGAAAAACTGAAGAAGCCCGTCATTTTCCTTATCAACCAGCTCGACAGCCCGGAGTGTGACTTCCACACCGTCCTGGAGAGTCTGCAGTCTGCTTATGGCTCGAAAGTCGTGCCCGTGCAGTATCCGGTTCAGACGGGCGAGCACTTCCACCAGCTGATAGACATCATCCTGATGAAGCTGCTGACCTACGACGAGTCGGGCAAACTCACCGTTGAGGAAATTCCAGCCTCCGAGCACGACAAGGCCCAGGAGATGTACAAGGCCCTCATTGAGGCAGCCGCCGAAAACGACGAGGCGTTGATGGAGAAATATTTCGAGACCGAACATCTCTCAGAGGACGAGATGCGCGAAGGTATCCGCAAGGGCATGGTGACGCGCAGCATCTTCCCCGTCTTCTGCGTTTGTGCAGGCAAGAACATGGGTGTGGACCGTCTGATGGAGTTCCTCGGCAATGTCGTGCCCCGCGTGGACGAGATGCCTGTCGTACATAACACCCGTGGCGAAGCCGTGCCGCTCGACGCTGCCGGTCCGAC
The DNA here is from genome assembly GCA_963631395.1 of bacterium. Classification (GTDB taxonomy): domain Bacteria; phylum Bacteroidota; class Bacteroidia; order Bacteroidales; family UBA3663; genus Liminaster. The sequence continues at coordinate 92,100 of CAVGQN010000002.1, read as the reverse complement.
CAGTCTCTTCTTCTTCAAGACCGGTGTCGAGCCGCACATTGGCGAGGTGCAGTACTTCAAGGTCATGAGCGGCACTGTGCACGAAGGCGACGACCTCATCAACGCCGACCGCGGCACCAAGGAACACCTCTCAACGCTCTATGTCTGCTCGGGCGCCAACCGCGATAAGGTCGAGGCCATGCAGGCCGGTGACATCGGCTGTACGGTCAAACTCAAGGATGTTCGCACGGGCAATACGCTCAACAGCGAGGACAACGACTGCAAGTTCAACTTTGTCAAGTTCCCGCCGTCGAAGTACTGCCGCGCCATCGCTGCCGTCAACCAGGCCGACACCGAGAAGATGATGCAGGCCTTGACGCGCATGCGCCTCGAAGACCCGACGTGGGTAGTGGAGCAGAGCAAGGAGTTGCGTCAGACTCTGGTCTACGGCCAGGGCGAGTTCCATCTGCGCACGCTCAAGTGGCGTTTGGAGAATTTGGACAAGATTCAGGTCAACTTCGCCCCGCAGCGCATCCCGTACCGAGAGACCATCACCAAGGCCGCACGTGCCGAATACCGCCACAAGAAGCAGTCGGGCGGTGCAGGTCAGTTCGGCGAGGTGCACCTCATCGTCGAGCCTTATCAGGACGGAATGCCCGATCCGGTGGTTTACAACCTGGAGGGCAAAGAGTATCGTGTCACGATGAAGGGCAAGGATGAAATAGACCTCCCGTGGGGCGGCAAGCTGGTGTTTATCAACTCCGTTGTGGGCGGCGCCATCGACGCACGCTTCATGCCGGCCATCCTCAAGGGCATCCAGCAGTGTCTTGAGCAAGGTCCGTTGACAGGGTCTTATGCCCGCGACGTGCGTGTCGTAGTTTATGACGGCAAGATGCACCCCGTCGACTCCAACGAACTTTCGTTCATGCTCGCTGCACGCAACGCCTTCAGCATGGCCTTCCGCCAGGCCGGACCCAAGATTCTCGAACCTATCTACGATGTCGAGGTCTTTGTGCCCGCCGACCGCATGGGCGATGTGATGAGCGACCTGCAGAACCACCGTGGCCTCATCGTAGGCATGGAAGCCGAAGCCGGCTACCAGAAGCTTCAGGCCAAAGTGCCCCTGAGCGAAATGTCCGACTACGCCACCACGTTGTCGAGCCTGACGCAGGGTTCTGCTTCGTTCGTGATGAAGTTCTCCAGCTATGAACTCTGTCCGACCGACCTCCAGCAGAAACTAATTGCCCAGCACGACAAGGAGACCGTTGTCGAGCAATAATTTTTATTATGACAAAAACAAGCAAAACAATCCTCATGCTGCTGGCTGCTCTTGTGGGTGGCCAGTGGCAAGTTGAGGCTCAGACCGCGCGTCAGATGGTGCTGCCCAACAGTGCGGACAGCCTTTCGGAGATGCACGTCTTCCTGCCCGAGCAACCTACGGGCAAAGCCATCGTGATGTGTCCGGGAGGCGGCTATTCGCACCTCGCCTTCCAGCACGAAGGGCTTTGGTGGACCTCGTGGTTCAATGCGCAGGGTATGGCCTGCATCGTGGTCAAATACCGCTTGCCAGAAGGCAACCCCAAACTGCCCGTGGGCGATGTCGAACGGGCCATCGTGACGGTGCGCGACAGCGCCGCTTCGTGGCACGTAAATCCACACGATGTCGGCATTATGGGATTCTCGGCCGGAGGACATCTGGCCGCTACGGTGAGCACGATAGCTCCGTCTGAATCCAGGCCCGACTATTCGGTGCTTGTCTATCCCGTGATTTCGATGGACCCGACCAAGGGTCATCGCGGCTCGTCAGAGCACTTGCTTGGAGACAAACTTCAGGACGCAGACACCGTGCTACGCTACTCTCCGGCCCAGCAGATTAGCCGCGAGACCACGCCGCCCACGCTCCTGATGCTCTCCAGCGACGACCGTACCGTGCCGCCGGTCACCAATGCTGTCGAGTACTACTCACAGCTGCAGCTCAAGGGTTGCGATTGTGCCATGCTTATCTACCCGACGGGCGGACACGGATGGGGCTTCAAGGAGAAATTCCGCTTTCATGAGTCTATGCTCGGCAATCTGAAAGTCTGGCTTGAGGCGCATCCGGCCAAAACACCTATAGAATAACTTCGTTTGTGAAACCGAATTTTTAATATTATATTTCCGGTTTTGTGGAATAAACAATCCGTTTAAATTGAATCCAATAATCCGGTTCTTTAAAACATTCCGGTCGGTCTTTATTTTTCACGGAGCCACAACTCCAGCTAAGACACTGCAAACCTTAGTCATCTGACTAATAGTCTTGGAAAATCAATAAAGGCGCAACAACCAATAGAGTGCACAACTCACAAAGGCGTCACACCCAACAAAGCGCCACAACACAAAGGCACAACTATCAACCAAAAACGCAAAAAAACAACAAGCGCAATAATCTTAAGAAATCAGAAAAGTGCGACGGGAGGCAAACGTAATGTTTACCTCCCGTCTTTCGGTTTTCGATTGGTTGAAGTTTCAGTCAAAGGCCTTATTAATCCCTTAAGAATTTTCGGTCAAGGACCTTGCATCCTTTGTTGAACTTCAGCCAAGGTCTTTATTCGCCTATAATGGCGGAACAATCGAGTGTCTTATTCGCCCTTGATAGCAGCTACGCCGGGGAGAACCTTGCCCTCAATAGCCTCGAGCAGGGCGCCGCCGCCGGTAGAGATGTAGCTCACCTTGTCAGCGAGACCGAACTTGTTGACACAAGCTACAGAGTCCCCGCCACCGATGAGGGAGAAGGCACCTTCGGCAGTAGCCTCGGCGATAGCGTTGCCGATAGCACGGCTGCCGTCGCAGAAGTTGTCGAACTCGAAGACACCGGCAGGACCGTTCCAGAGGATGGTCTTTGCGCCCTTGATGGCAGCAGCGAACTTTTTCTGGGCTTCAGGACCTGCATCGAGGCCTTCCCATCCGTCGGGGATGTCGTTGGAAGGACAAACCTTCTTGTTGGCGTTGTTGTCGAAAGCGTCGGCGCAGATGGCATCGGGAGCCATGACGAGCTCAACGCCATTCTTCTTGGCCAGTTCCTCGACTCCGAGAGCTACGTCGAGTTTGTCGTCCTCGCAAATAGAGTTGCCAATCTTGCCGCCGTGAGCCTTGGCAAAGGTATAGGTCATACCGCCGCAGAGGATGAGCTTGTCAACCTTGCCGAGGAGGTTCTCGATGATGCCAATCTTAGACGAAACCTTAGAGCCGCCCATGATGGCTACGAACGGGCGCTTGATGTTTCCGAGCACAGCGTCGACGGCAGCCACTTCCTTCTCCATGAGGAGACCGAGCATCTTGTCGTCAGCTCCGAAATAGTCGGCGATAACGGCTGTAGAAGCGTGCTTGCGGTGAGCGGTACCGAAGGCGTCCATGACGTAGCAGTCGGCGTAAGAAGCGAGCTTCTTGGCGAAGTCCTTCTGCTTGGCCTTCATTTCCTTCTTGGCGGCGTCATATGCGGAATCTTCCTTCTCGATTCCGACGGGCTTGCCTTCCTCTTCGGGATAGAAGCGGAGGTTCTCGAGCAGGAGAGCCTCGCCTGGCTTGAGGGCAGCTACCTCGGCGTCAGCGTTGGCGCAGTCCTTGGCAAACTTGACGGGTACACCCAGAGCGGCGCTTACGGCGTCAACAATCTGACCCAGACTCAGTTCGGCCTTGACCTTGCCCTTAGGTTTGCCCATATGGCTCATGATGATGAGAGCACCGCCCTTCTCGAGGATGAGCTTGAGGGTTGGGAGAGCGCCCTTGATACGGGTGTCGTCAGTGATTTTACCATCCTGGATGGGGACATTGAAGTCTACGCGCACGATAGCCTTCTTGCCTTTGAAATCATAATTCTTAATTTCCATAATACTAAAAATATGTTGTTATTGAAACTTAGAGATGCTTCTCGATTTCGGCCTCGATGGTGGCCTGGCTTACGGCGCCCACAATCTTGCCGACCTGCTGCCCGCCCTTACAGAAAATCAGCACGGGGATGTTGCGCACCATGAACTGAGCGGTGAGGTCTTCGCCCTCGTCGACGTTGTACTTGCCGATGATGGCGCGGCCCTCGTACTTTTGGGCCAAAGCTTCGATGGTAGGGGAGAGACTCTGGCACGGACCGCACCAGGTGGCCCAGAAGTCGATGACTACCAGCTTGTCGCTGGCCAGCACTTCCGACGCGTTCTGATCTGTAATTTGCATTGCCATAACCGTATACTCGTTGTTTTTTGTACCACGCAAAGATAAGCAAATTTTGTCTGCTTGTTACATCCTGGGCGCGGAGATTTCGTTTTTTGTGGAAATATTTGGTCTTTTGTCGGCAAATTGCTATCTTTGCCGCACTAATTTTGACTATAGTAAATAAAAATGAAAAAACTCGGGGAAGTGTTGTCACAATGTCCTCGGGTCATACGTATAGATAATGTCGAACGTACAAGGCTCGGGACTACGAATAGAAGACCCAGAGCCGAGTACAAAAAACTTAAAGAAAGAGAATGGTTCAGTTAGGCAAATACAATGAGCTGACAGTGGCCCGCGAGGTTGACTTCGGCGTCTATATGAGCGATGGTGAGGGTGTCGATATCCTTATGCCTGCCAAGTATGTGCCGTCGTCGGCTCGTGTGGGCGACAAGTTGCGGTGCTTTGTGTACCAGGACAGTGAGGCCAGGCTTCTGGCCACCACCGAGCATCCCTACGCCCAGGTTTGGGAGTTTGCGTCGCTTGAGATTCGTGCGGTCAGCGAGGTCGGCGCCTTTGCCGATTGGGGCACGTCGAAGGAACTGCTCATCCCGCACCGCGAACAGCCCCGCGAGATGGAGGCCGGCCGCCGTTACATCATCTACATCTATGTGGATCGCATCTCGGGCCGCATCGTAGGGACGGGCCGACTGGACAAGCATCTCGACAATGTGCCGCCTCCGTACGAACCCAACGAGGAGGTCGAAGTCCTGGTGTGGCGTCCCACGCCGCTGGGTTACAAGGTCATCGTCGAGAATGCCCATACCGGCCTCATCTACACCAACCAGATATTCCGCGACGTGCATGTAGGCGAACGGCTCAAGGCGTGGGTCAAGGGCGTGCGCGAGGACGGCAAGATAGATCTCTCGCTTCAGCCGATGGGCTACCGCCAGGTCATTGACTCGGCCGAGTCGGCCGTGCTCCGTGCCCTGCACCTGCATGGGGACTTCCTGTCGCTCACCGACAAGAGCGACCCAGAGGACATTGCCGACCAACTGCAGATGTCGAAGAAGAACTACAAAAAGGCTGTAGGCGCCCTCTACAAGCAGCAGCGCATCACCATCGAGGAGACCGGCATCCGGCTCTTGGATCAGGAAACTCCGGCGCCACGGGGAAGCAAGACGCACGGCCACGACAACAGTAACGAAAATGATTGACCTAAAGAACATACACAAGACCTACCACTCCGCCTCGCCGCTGCATGTGCTCAAGGGCATCAACCTGCACATCGATGCCGGCGAACTGGTGAGCATCATGGGCGCGTCGGGTTCTGGCAAGTCGACTTTGCTCAACATACTCGGCATCCTCGACGACTATGACGAGGGTACGTACATGCTCGACGGACACCTCATTCACAACCTGAGCGAGACGCGTGCCGCCGAGTTGCGCAACCGCCTTGTCGGCTTCGTCTTCCAGTCGTTCAACCTCATCTCGTTCAAGAACGCCATTGAGAACGTCGCCCTCCCGCTCTACTATCAGGGTGTTGGACGCAAGCGGCGCAACGCCATGGCACTCGAGTATCTCGATATGGTGGGACTCAAGGACTGGGGCGACCACTATCCCAACGAAATGTCGGGCGGACAAAAGCAGCGCGTGGCCATCGCCCGTGCTCTGATAGCCCAACCCCGCATCATCCTGGCCGACGAACCGACCGGCGCCCTCGACAGCAAGACCACGCAGGATGTGATGGACCTGCTCAAGTCGGTCAACCGCGACCAGCACAAGACCGTCATCATCGTGACCCACGACCAGGACATCGCCGATCAGACTGACCGCCTTATACACATCAAGGACGGCCTTATCGTTGAGTAATGTTGAGCAATTTTTCAGGCAAAAGTTTTGAGAGATTTTTTTGTGAAGGCTTTTGCAAAGGGAAAAATATTGCTGCAAAGGGCGGAAAATGAAGTCTCTTGTTAGAAGAGAGATCGAGCCGAAGCAATTGAAATATAGTAAAACAAGTGGGCCAAACTCCGTAAGACAATGATATTGGATTCACTTTTCGAAGTATACATCTCGATGAGCCGCAACAAGTTGCGCATCGCCTTGACGGGCTTCAGTATCGCATGGGGCATCTTTATGCTCATCGTGCTGCTGGGCGCCGGCAACGGCCTGCTGCACGGCATGCAGGAGATGTTCGCGTCTGAGGCGGTCAATGTCGTCGACCTCTATCCCGGCTTCACCTCGACGGCGAGCAATGGCTTGCCCAAATACCGCACAATTCACCTCGACCAGAACGATATGGACATGCTCCGTAGGGAGTTTCCGGCCACTATCGACGCCCTGCAACCTTCCTATCGGCTCAGCGTCCGAGTTTCGTATGCCGGCGACTACATGTCGGTGCGTCTTTGTGGCGTCTATCCTTCGTATTTGAGCGGAGCCCGCTACAAGGTGTGCGAGGGCCGCACGCTCAACGAGATGGACATCCGCGAGCAGCGCAAGGTTTGCATCATGGCCGACCAGGATGCCGCCAAACTGCTTGGTGGCGACCCTATCGGCAAGTGGGTCGAGCTGAACGACATCCCGTTCCGCGTCGTGGGCCTCTATCACACCTCGAGTCAGGACTCCGAGTCGGACTTTCTTGCCCCAATCACCACGATGGGCTCCATCTACCGCCCCGACGGCCATTACAACGAGCTCCGTCTTGTGGTCAAAGACCTCGACACGCCCGAGGCCAACGAAGCTTTCAACGACTCGGTCATTGCGGCCCTGGCGCGCCGTCACTACTTCGACCCCAGCGAGGAGACCGCCGTCTGGATATGGAACACCTATAGCCACTACCTCACCACGCAGAGCATCTTCTCGGGTCTGAGGCTCTTTATCTGGCTGATAGGTATCGCCACGTTGGTGGCCGGTGTAATGGGCATTTCCAACATCATGCTCATTACGGTGCGCGATCGGACGCATGAGTTCGGCATACGCAAGGCCCTGGGTGCCCGGCCCCGCCAGATCGTCTCGCTCGTGCTGATGGAGTCGGTTGCCATTACCGTGTTCTTCGGCTACGTGGGTATGTTGTGCGGCATCGGACTGACCCAGCTCATCGACACCTTGCTCACCGCATCGGCTGCCGAGTCGGGTGAGGAGTCCATATTTCTGCATCCCACCGTTGACATCGCCTCTGTCCTGGCCGCCACGCTCGTCATGGTCGTGGCTGGCATGATAGCGGGCTATGTGCCGGCCAAGAGGGCCGTGAGTGTCAAACCCGTTGAAGCACTGGCTACACTATGAGAGAGTTTTGGACAGAAATATGGCAGACCCTTCGCCGCAACCGCTGGCGTTCGCTGATGACGGCTTTCGGCGTCTTTTGGGGCCTCGTGATTCTGATGCTCCTCGTGGGCTTCGGACAGGGCATCAGCAACGGCATCATCGGCAATATCAAGCTCTTCCCGAGCAATACGCTGCTCGTCATCGGCAGCCACACGTCAAAGAGCTACAAGGGCTTTACCAAAGGGCGCAACATAACGCTCGAAGACGCCGATTTGGCCCTTATGCGTGACAACTTCTCGTGCCAGCTCCGCTACCTCGTCCCCATCAATGTGGTCCGGACGCAGGATGCCGTGGCGGGCGACTACAAGTACACCTGTCAACTGGCCGGTTCGCTGCCCGACTATTACTACGTCATTCCGCAGGAGCAGCTCTACGGGCGCTATCTCAACGACATCGATGTGCGCGACAGCCGCAAGGTGTGCGTGTTGGGCCAGCGCGTCTACAAGTCGCTTTTCCCCAAAGGCGGCGACCCCAGCGGCCAGCAGCTCAAGGTGGGCGGCATCTACTACACTGTCATCGGCGTGGTGCAGAAATACACGGACCAGATTAACATTCAGATTGACATCGACGAGGCCGTCATCATGCCCTTCACGACCATGCAGCAGACCTACAACCAGCACGACGAGGTCGGCGTGATGTGCGTCTCCTTCCACGACCGCTATCCCGTCACTGAGAGCCGCGACAAGATTCTGGCTTTGGTCAAGGAGAACCACTTTGTGCATCCTGACGACCAGATGGCAATCTTCGACCTCGACTGCTCGGAGTCACTCAAGCCGATGTTCTCCCTGCAGACGGGCCTCAACATCCTGATGTGGATAGTGGGGTGCGGTTCGCTGCTGGCGGGTCTGATAGGCATCTCCAACATCATGCTCGTCACGGTCAAAGAGCGCACCCAGGAGATAGGCATACGCCGTGCGCTGGGGGCCAAGCCGCGCGTCATCCTCACACAGATTGTGTCGGAGAGCATCGTGCTCACCGTAGCTGCGGGTATGTGCGGACTGGTGGCCGGCGTTTGGATACTGCGTGTGGCCGGCGGTGTCATCGAGGCCCGGGCTGCAGCTGGGGGCGACGACGGCTTTAGCATCAAAGACCCCCAGGTGTCGTTTGCCGTGGCCATGGCTGCTTTCGTTATCGTCATCCTCGGCGGCGTGCTGGCCGGCCTGATGCCCGCCTGGCGTGCGATGAAAATCAAGGCCATCGACGCCCTGCGCGATGATTGAAACGACAACAAATTGTCTTTGGAAAACAAGTTGTCTTTTGGAAAACAAAAAACGAACTGAGATATGAAAAAGTATTTGAAGATTGCGCTGTGGTGCGTGGTGGGGCTCTTTGTCCTCTATACCTTCTACTTCCTGTGGCAGCAGTCGCAGCCTGCCGAAGTGGTCTATGAAATCCTCTCGCCTAGCCGGCGCGACATCGTCAAGAGCACCGTGGCCAGCGGCAAGGTCGAACCCCGCGACGAGGTAAACATCAAGCCCCAAATACAGGGCATTGTGACGGAACTCTACGTCGAGGCCGGCGACAAGGTCAAGGTGGGCGACGCCATCGCCCGCGTGGCCGTCATCCCCGACATGTCGGCCTTGAGTTCGGCGCAGAGCCAGGTGCGTACCTCACAACTCACGCTCGAGGAGACGGAGCGCGAATATGCCCGCGTGGAGGGTCTCTATGCCAAGGGTGTGGTCAGCAAGGAGGAGTACGAGCAGAGCCGCAACACGCTCGACAAGGCGCGTGAGAACGCCCAGGCCGCTCAGGATGCGCTTGACATCGTGACCGACGGAATTAGCAAGCGTTCGGGCAAAATCAATACTACCATCGTCCGCAGCACCATCACCGGCACAGTGCTCGATGTGCCAGTAAAGATAGGCACTTCGGTCATCAACGCCAACTCCTACAACGAGGGCACTACCGTAGCGACCGTGGCCGATATGGGCGACATCGTGTTCCGCGGCAACATCGACGAGACCGAGGTCGGCAAGATGCGTCCGGGCATGCGCCTGCAGCTCAGCATCGGCGCCATACAGGGCGTCAAGCTTCCTGCCACACTCGAGTACATCTCGCCCAAGGGAACGGAGAGCAACGGCGCTGTGATGTTCGAAATCAAAGCAGCCGCCCAGATTCCAGACACCATCACGGTGCGTGCGGGCTATAGCGCCAACGGCGAAATCGAACTGGCCCGACGCGACTCCGTGTTGGCCGTGCGCGAGGCTGCAGTCCACTTTGAGGGCGACTCCGTCTTCGTCTATCGTCTCACGTCGGTTGAGGACGCCGTGCCGCAGACCTTCGAGCGCCTTCCCGTCCAGGTCGGCCTCAGCGACGGCATCTACATCGAGATTGCCGAGGGCGTCACCGACGACATGTCCCTGCGCGGCAACGAAAAGACTGAAGAATAACCGAGAGTAAAGGCAAAAGAGAATGTCCGGCGTGAAAGCCTTCCTGTCCAGAGGAGAAGTTCTCTATATTTGGCAAAGAAGCAACTATCGGAAAATGAAGTCACTATCGGCATAGAAGCCATTAGTGGGGCAGACGCCTCTAATAAGAAATTTTGATAAGAAAGTAAAAAGCAATACCTGCAATGAAACGTTCTTCTTCCCCAGTCGGCGCGGCCGCTTTGGCCGTAGCCTTGACGATTGTGCCGGTCTTGGGTGCGGTTTCGGCCAAGGCCCAGACCATGGGTCTGCAGGAGTGTATCGACTACGCCCTCGGCCACAACACCACGGTGCGTCAGCAGAGCATCGCTGCCGAGACGCAGCGCATCGCTTTGAGCACGGCCCGCAGTAGCCGTTTGCCCGACGTGAGCGCATCGTTGGGGCAGGGTTGGGGCTTCGGCCGAAGCACGGGGCGTGATGGCTCAACGGTTGACCAGACATCGGCACAGACCAGCTTCAGCGTCGGAGCTTCGTTGCTGGTCTTCACCGGATTCCGCATCCCCAACCAGGTGCGTGCCGAGCGCTTCCAGCTCGAAGCCGCTCTCGCCAGTCTTGACAAGGCTCGTCTCGACGTGGGTATACAGGTCTCCAGTTGTTATCTCAACGCGCTCTACTACAAGGGTTTGACGGGTGTGCAACGTCGTCAGGTAGAACTCGACTCGACGGCTCTCGCCGATGCCTATGCGCTGTACGAGGCTGGCCGTAAGCCGGAGTCGGAGGTCGCTGCCGCCGAGGCGCAGGTGGCCGTGAGCCGTCTCTCGCTTACCGAGGCTGAGGGCAACGAGACCCTGGCCCGCCTCGAACTCATGCAGATGCTCAACCTGGAGGGTAGTGTCGAGGACTTTGCCATCCTTGATATTGATACTGCCAGTTTGGCTTCGGGTATCATGCCTGCCGACGAGGTCTTCACGCGGGCACTGGAGACGCATCCCGCCATTCTGGCCGCCCGCTACAACCTCGAGAGCAGCAAGTACTCTCTCCGGGCCACCCGCAGCGGATACATGCCCACCCTGTCACTCTCCGCTTCCTACAGCAACAGCTACTACCATCTCTACGGAGGCGACAACGCCTCTTTGTCCCGCCAGCTCGACCTCAACGGCTCGGAGTATCTTGGTCTTTCGCTCAGCATCCCCATCTTCGACCGCTTCTCCACGCGCAACGCCCTTCGCCAGTCGCGTCTCAGCATCGAGAGTCAGAATGTGGCCCTCGACGAGGCCAAGCAGTCGCTCAACAAGGAGATCCAGCAGGCCTATTGGAACGCCGTCAAGGCCCGCGATAACTATACTTCTGCCCAGCTTGCCTCCACCTCGACCTCCCTGGCCTACCGCTACGAGGCCGAACGCTATGCTGCTGGCAAGGGCACCGGCTACGAACTCCAGCAGGCTGCGACCAAGATGCAGCAAGCCAGCCAAGACGCACTGCAGGCCAAGTACGAGTACTTGATGCGCATCAAGATTCTGGAGTTCTACAACGGCGATTGAGACCAATCTTGCCGAAAAAAACGAAGTTTTCACATTACATCGCACAATGTTCGCCCAACAAATAGCATAGTTCGCCCAAAAAGCAGCATTGTTTTTGTCTATTGTTTCACCCAAGCACATACCACAATGACCTACTATCCCGTCTGCATCCCTACGCTCAACCGCTACGAGCATCTCAAGGCTTGTGTCGAGTCCCTCCGGCAGTGCACTCATGCCGACAAGACTGAACTTGTCATCGGCCTCGACGCCTTGCCTTCTGGCCCAAAGGGTGATTCCTATCGCGAAGGATTCGTCAAAATCAAGTCCTGGCTGCCATCCATCATGGGTTTTGCCAAAGTGACCGTCTTGGAGCGGGAGAGCAATTACGGCCCTGAGCGTAATAGTCGTGCTTTGTCCGAGTACTGTTTAGAGCACTACGATGCGTATATCTACACTGAGGACGACAATGTCTTCTCGCCCTGTTTCCTCGACTTTATGGACAAAGCACTGGAACGTTACCGCGATGACGGACGTATCATGTCGGTGTGCGGATACATCAGTCCGGGTTTCTACGAAACGGGCACGGCAGGCACCTTCTTGACCTACGATTGTGCGCAATACGGAATGGGGCGCTGGGAGCACAAGGACCGGGAGGTCAACAGTTATGTCGATAGACAGGACCTGTTCGTGCGCATCGTCCGTTCGCGGAGATTGTCGAGGAAATTGCTTGTGGCCTATCCTTTCAACTACTTCCAGCTCGTCGAGATGCTGCGCCAGGGCGTCTCATGGGGCGATGTCAAGTGGACAACCTACCAGGTCGTGACCGGACATCTGCAACTTCGTCCCTCCGTGTCGTTGGTGCGCAATCTCGGCTTCGACGGCTCGGGGTTACACTGTGGCACGCAGTCTGATATGAATCGGCAGATCATCAGCACGGCCACGGTCTTTGACCTTCCCGAGCATCCTGCCATGCAGCGCACCGACATCGCGGGTCGCGGTCCCCGCTACGTGTGCATGCCTGCCGACCCGGAGAGTTACCGGCGCGAGATGAGAGCTATGTGCCGTCGGGCTCTCCGCATCCGGCTCAGGTATACGCGCCCCTGGTGCTGGATACTCTCGTGGTTGGCGAAACGCTGACGGTGTGAGTGCGAGATGTCAGAATTCCGGCTTATTTTTGCGTTGTGAGTGTGAAAGAATCAGCGGTCTTGTGCTTCGCTTAGCACAATCCACCCCTGACGATTGAATTGCAGTTGGCGAATGTAGAGCTTCGCCCGTGCACCGTGTCGGCTGTCGTAGGCATGGCAGACTAGGAGCCAACGCCCGTCGGGGAGGGCGCAGACGGCATTGTGGCCGATGCCGAAATAGCGCTCGTCGGGCCCCACGAGCAGGGTGCCGCCACCGTAGGCCATGTCGTAGTCCTGCTGGTCCAGGTATGGCCCTTCGATGTTCCGGCTACGGCCGTACACCGTCCGGTAGGTCGAGTTGCGCCCCCGGCAGCAGTAGTCCTGGCTCACGAAGAGGTAGTAGTAGCCGTCGTGCCAGATAATGTAGGGAGCCTCGATGGCATTGTCGCCGGCCTGGATGGTGTCGCGCCCCTCCACGGTGTAGTGCTCCGGGTTGTCGATTTCGGCCAAAGTGCGGTACCGTCCTATGCGCCGTGCGATGGTGGTCGGCGCAGCGGCAGGAGTCTGGAGGTCATCCTGGAGCGGGAGGAGTTGGATGCCGTCCCAGAACGAGCCGAAAGTGAGCCAGGGCTTGTCCTCATGTGCCTTGCGTCCTCGGCCCTGGCGGGAGAAGACGAGATTGGGGTCGATGGCATTCCAATTGTCGCGGTGACTGTGCGATACGATGACCGGTCCGCGGTCTGTCCACCCGAAGTCGAGCGAGGTGGGGTCGAGCGTCTTGCTTACGGCTAGTCCGATGGCGCTCCCGTTGCGGCCGAAGGTGGAGCAGGAATAGTAGAGGTACCATAGGCTATCGTGATAGCTGATGTCGGGCGCCCAGGTGTGCCCACGGTAGCCACGTACGGAGTCGGTGGCCCAGGCTGGAATTTCGTCGCGGCCGAAGACGGGTCGCTCGGGCCGCCACTCAAGCAGGTCGGCGCTCGACATCACCTGGATGCCCAAGCCCGTCGAGAAGACATAATACCGCCCATCTTCGCCCACGGCCATGACGGGGTCGTGCACGTCGGGATAGGAGGTGTCGAAGTGCGGCGGACGGGGGGCTGGCTGTGCAGGGGCGACAGAGAGGGACAGCAGACTTGCGGCAAGCGCAAGAAGGAGACGGCGGGTGTGCATAGTGTTGTGTTATGTATAGGGTTGGATTTGGGGATATTTCGGATAAAGCGCTCCAGATACCCGTTGACCAGAAGAATATTCTTGAAACTTGTTTCTGACAAAGCCTCTTGGATGCCTTTGACCAAAGCAGAGACCGTCAGTGGTCCTTTCGACTTACTTTGATGGCCTTGCGGGTTTGGCCGGTCACCTTGCACCACTCGGCCACGCGGAGACCCGTGACCCAAAGGATGCGGCCCGAGGCATCGGTGAGGAGCCATGTGGTGAGTTTGCGGACGGGCGAGAAGTGGGCATTGGTGAAGAGGTCCGAGACCAGCTTGGAGCCCTGCATGCCCAGGGGTTGGATGCGGTCGCCCTCCTGCCAGTGGCGCCAGTGCAGCGGCAGTCGTACGCAGTCGGCGTCGAAGAGTTCGTATTCGGGGCTGAATGGCGGCAGTGGTGTCTCGATTACCTCCTCGCGGTAGGGACACGTTTGGCGGGTCAGTTGCTCCGCGTCGGGCTCGGTGTAGAAGAGGTTGCCCTTGATGCGACCCCGGGGGTGCATCTCCTGCCAGTAGTGGTAGAGGCTGAGGTCCGTGGTCCGGTATTCGTACCACTCGACACCGCCCTCGCAGTAGCGGGTGGCATCGGCAAAGAGCTCATGGAGCCGCTCGTTAGCCAGGGTACAGGTCTGCTGCAGGTGGCCCATCGTCATAGCGATGCCGTGGCGCGCCGTGGGGTTGATGCTCTCCATGAGGGGCAGCAGGATGTTGCGGATTTTATTGCGTGTGGCTTCGTTCTCGAGGTTCGTACTGTCTACGATGTAGTCGTAGCCGTGGCTCTGCAGATAATCCATGATGTCGCGCCGCGTGGCGTGAAGCAGAGGGCGCACGATACGCCCGTGGGTGGCAGGGATGCCCGTAAGGCCCCGGATGCCCGTGCCCCGCATCAGGTTGAAGAGCAGCGTCTCGATGCTGTCGTCCTGGTGGTGGGCCAGGGCGATGTAGGTGGCGGGGCCGCTATAGTCCGCCTGTAGCAGTTCCTGCCACCAGCCGTAGCGCAGTTGACGTGCGGCAAGTTCGAGCGAAACGTGGTGGGCGGCCATATAGCCGCGCGTGTCGAACTGGCGTACTAGTAGCGTCACCCCGAGTTCGTGGCAGAGCCGGCGGCAGAAGGCTTCGTCGCGGTCCGACTCCGTTCCGCGCAGGTGAAAGTTGCAGTGCGTGGCCACCGGCCTGTAGCCCGCTTCGCAGAGCAGGTGCAGCAGCGCCACGCTGTCCGGCCCGCCGCTGAGGCCTACGAGCAGTGTGCCCCGGGCGGCGTCGGAGGGGAGACTTCCCAAGAGGCTTTGCGTATCCATTTGCTTCGTCCTTTTCTTCTTTCTTGTTCGGCCTTCGTCCTTGCGGGTTTCGACCATTGTCCTTGCAGATTTGCTCGCCCACCTTGATAAAACGGCGGGCATGGGCCAAATCTTTTTGGCAAAAGTAACAATTTTTTTCCAAAGTTTGTTTGTTTTGGCCAAAATTCTTATCTTTGCCACTTGAAATTTAGCAAAACTTTGTCTATTTAGAAGATATGATTGAGAAAATCCAAGAGCTGATGGCTGAAATCGAGGGCCTGAAAGCATCCAATGCCGAAGAGATAGAGGCACTGCGCATCAAGTACCTGAGCAAGAAGGGCGAGATCAGCGCACTGATGAACGATTTCCGCAACGTGGCAGCCGACCAAAAGCGCGAGTTGGGCCAGCGTCTCAATGCCCTCAAGCAGGCCGCTACCGACAAGATCAACGCCCTTCGCGAGCAGTACCAGAGCGAGGAGCATGTGGACGAGGGTATTGACCTGACCCGTCCGGCTTACCCCGAGGAGGTGGGTACGCGCCATCCGCTGAGTCTTGTCCGGCAGGAGATTATCGATATCTTCTCGCGCATGGGATTCTCGGTAGCCGAGGGCCCGGAGGTCGAGGACGACTGGCATGTGTATGGTGCGCTCAACTTTGCCGACGACCATCCGGCACGTGACATGCAGGACACCTTCTTCATTCAGCAGGCCCCCATCGTCGTGCTCCGCAGCCACACCTCGAGCGTGCAGGTGCGTGTCATGCAGGCTCAGCAGCCCCCGCTGCGCGTAGTTTGCCCGGGTCGCGTGTATCGCAACGAGGCCATCTCGGCCCGCGCCCACTGCTTCTTTCACCAGGTCGAGGGCCTGTATGTCGACAAGAACGTGTCGTTTGCCGACCTCAAGTTGGTGCTCCTGCAGTTTGCCAAAGAGATGTTCGGACCGGACACCCAGATTCGTCTGCGTCCTTCTTACTTCCCCTTCACCGAGCCTTCGGCCGAAATGGACGTGAGTTGCACGATATGCAAGGGCAAGGGTTGCCCGATGTGCAAGGGCGCCGGCTGGCTCGAGATTCTGGGCTGTGGTATGGTCGATCCTGCTGTGCTCGACTCGTGTGGCATCGACAGCAAGGTCTACACGGGCTACGCCTTCGGTATGGGCGTGGAACGTATCGCCAACCTCAAGTATAGGGTCAAGGACCTGCGTCTCTTCTCGGAGAACGACCAGCGCTTCCTCGACGAGTTTGAGGCTGCACATTGACGAATAGTTGCTTTCGGGCAACACGTTCCAGGATATTACATCAATCTCCCTTAGTCCGCTTCGGGCGGGACAAACAAGCACGCATCACAGCATGGACTTGATACCCAGTTTCACCATCGACCACACCCGTCTTGAGCCGGGCGTATACGTTTCCCGCCAGGATAGGGTAGGGGACAGCGTGGTCACGACCTACGACATCCGCATGACGCGTCCCAACCGTGAACCCGCCATTCAGCCCGGTGCACTCCACACTATCGAGCATCTGGTGGCCACCTACCTCCGCAACCTCAACGGTTGGAAGGACGAGGTCATCTATTGGGGGCCGATGGGGTGTCAGACCGGCAACTATCTCATCCTCAAGGGTGCGCCTTCGTGCAATGTGGTGCGCGACTTGATGATAGGGGCGTTCGGTTTCGTGCGCGACTACGAGGGTGAGGTGCCGGGTACGACGCCCGACGCTTGCGGCAACTGCCTGCTGCACGACTTGCCTATGGCCCGATGGGAGGCAGCCCGCTATGTGCAGCGCCTCACTGACCGGTTCTGCAGTGTTTATCCAAGTACGGACAGCCAGTGAGACACGGTCTGACGCGACATAAGGAGATTATCACCACGTTGAGTCTGCTCTTTGCACTGCCTTTGGCAATGTCGGGGCAGACTTTTGAGTCTGATACGGTGGCCCTCGTAGGGAAAAGTGATATTAAGTCCAGCACTCTTCGGTCCGATAATAGCGGTTCGGAGCCGAAAAGTGGTATTAAGTCCAGTCGCCGGCCCTATGTGCTCGGAGCTGCCGTGACCTCAAAGTACGAGAGCCCGGGTTGGCTTCAGATGCTGCTTGGGGGCGGAGGTATAGTCCGCACTCACGGAGATGACGGACGACGCACGGGAGTCCGCTATCTTGTGGTTGAGCAGGGTGTCGGCAGCCTGCTGGGCATGAACTTCGTGGATGGCTACACGGTGGGTCCGGCGTTCACGTTGGGAAATGTGAACGCTGACTTGAGCCGTTGGGAACTGGACATGGAGGCCAAGTACGCCTTCTCACGCGAGCGGATGATGGGTGCCGTAGCCTTGCGCTATGTCCTGGCTCCGGAATACTGTGGAAGCGTCACTGCTTTTGTGCGCCAGCGTACGGTCGACTATGACGACGAGCCGCTTATGCCGGCCGGCCTTTGGTCGTTAGCGAGCACCGTGTTTGGCTGGAACGGCTACAAGTTGTATCAGTCCACAGCCGCGGGCCTCAAGGGCGAGTGGGCGCTGAGCCGCGACTGGCAGGTGGCTGGCAGCGTCAGTTTCGAACGGCGTAACGAGATGCGCAACCACCGCAAGCGCAACCTCTTCCGCATCGCGGGCTGCGACAATGTGCCCGTTGTGCGTGGCCACGACGTCGGCGAGTGGACGAGCGACCCCTTGCTCCATTGGCGTGAGGACCGCCTGGTCTGCATTGGTTTTACGCTCGGCTATATGCCTGGCCGCTGGGTGTATGTGCGCGACGACCTGCACTACGGGGCGGTGACGCCCGGCCCGGTGGTCCGGCTTCGGATGGCGGCAGGCCTGGATGCAGAGGCTCCGCACGCGGGCAGTCTGCGGTACGTGGGTCTCAATCTCTCGGTGCAGCAGACGATTCGGGCGGCCGACACGCACAGCGGGTGGCGCTACGTCGCTGCGGCAGGCTTCTATCCGGTGCGTGACAAGGCGGGGCTTGCCGACATGCACCACTTCGATGCCGCCCGTTTCGGGTGGCAAATCCGCGACGGACTCACATGGTTTTCGCTCCTCACCGACTACGAGTTTTCCACCTCACGGCCTTGGACGGAAGTGCACGGCGAGTGGTCGAGCCACAATATGCTCCTGGGTCGTCTTGCTACCGACTGGCTGGGCGAGTATGTTAGGTTGCACATGGCCGCCGTGACGGGTTGCCGTAGCCACACCGAGGTGTCGTACGGTGTGAGTGTGCTCGACGACATCCAAGTCGGGTTGAGCGTCGGCTGGGACGCCCTGCATTACGATGGCGTGGCTTTCAACCTCGTGTGGGACATTTGGGCAAAGAAATGAGAAAACAAAGTGCGGAATATCCGGAAAAAACAATGTGCTTTTTGGATAAAGAAAATAGAGATAGAACGAGATTTTTGGAAAACATAAAACGGATTTTTTGACAAAGAACAAAAAACAGGATAATATGGTGCCATTAGCAGAAAGAATGCGTCCTAAGACGCTGGATGGGTACATCGGTCAGCAGCATCTAGTCGGTCCGGGGTGTGTGCTCCGCCGTATGATAGAGTCCGGCCACATCGCCTCGTTTATCTTGTGGGGCCCTCCTGGGGTCGGCAAGACGACTTTGGCCAGGATTATCGCCCAGACCCTCGATTTGCCCTTCTACACGCTGAGCGCCGTGTCGAGCGGCGTCAAGGAGGTGCGCGAGGTGATAGAACGAGCCAAGAAGGATAGCTTCTTCCATCCCGACCATTCGCCCATACTCTTTATCGATGAAATACATCGCTTCAGCAAGAGCCAGCAAGATTCTCTGCTCGAGGCCGTTGAGCGGGGTGTGGTCACACTGATGGGAGCCACGACCGAAAACCCTTCGTTCGAGGTCATCCGTCCGCTTCTGAGCCGTTGTCAGGTCTACACACTGCATCCCATCGGCGACGACGACTTGTTGGGGCTCTTGGACCGTGTGCTTCGCGAGGACCCCGTCATCTCCCGGCGCAATGTGCAGGTCAAGGAAACGCAGGCCCTGCTGCGCTATGCGGGCGGCGACTGTCGTAAGTTTCTCAACATCATCGACCTCGTGTGCGGCGAGTATGCCGACGTGCCGGAGTATGAGGAGGACGATGAGGACGGTGCAGACAGGGATGACGGCGACACCAGTGCAGAAAGTGGTGACGGTGTCGGAGACAGTTCGAAATTCCGCAACCCATCTTCGGCCGACGTGGTGTCTGCAGACAAAGGCGCTTCCGCTCCGCCAATTGTCATCACCGACGCCCTTGTCATCGCCAAGTTGCAGGAGAACCCCATGGCTTACGACAAGGACGGCGAGATTCACTACGACCTCGTTTCGGCTATGATTAAGAGCATAAGGGGCAGCGACCCCGATGCCGCTATATATTATATGGCGCGTATGATAGAGGGCGGCGAAGACCCTGCCTTCATCGCGCGGCGTCTGGTCATCTCGGCCAGCGAGGATATCGGACTGGCAAACCCCAACGCCCTGCTCCTGGCCAATGCCGCCTTCGACGCCGTGCAGAAGATAGGATGGCCCGAGGGTCGCATCCCCCTGGCCGAAGCCTGCGTCTACCTGGCCTCGTCGCCCAAGAGTAATGCCGCCTACTGCGCCATCAACACTGCCCTTGAGACTGTGCGCGAGACCGGCAACCTGCCCGTGCCGCTCCACCTGCGCAACGCCCCGACCAAGCTGATGGAGCGCGAGGGATACGGCAAGGGTTACAAGTATGCACACGACTATCCCGGCCACTTTGCCTATCAGCAGTATCTGCCCGACGCCCTGGTCGAGAAGGGTGGCATGCAGCAGAGTCTCTTCTATCATCCGCAGCCCAATGCGCAGGAGACCAAGCTCAAATCGCAGCTCGATGCGCTGTGGGGTGACAGATTTAAATAATTTAACGGCATCTAATTGCAAATCTCCAAAAAACTCGCCCATTGCAGTCCAAATTGCATGCTGTGCTGACAAAAACAAGCAAAAAAGGTGAAAAAAAGAGGAAAACGGCAAATTGTTGACGCTAAATTTGTGCAATGCGAAAACTTTGATTAAATTTGCAGTCAACTAATCCTCAAACTTTTTATATACATTTCGAAAATGAAAAAGTACAACTTTTATGCAGGACCTTCCATTTTGAGTCCGTTCGCTATTCAGGAAACAGCCAAGGCTGTGGAGAACTTTGCAGGCACTGGCCTCTCTATCCTTGAGGTCTCGCACAGGTCAAAGGAGTTCCAGGCTGTCGTTGACGAGGCCAATGCACTCATCAAGGAGTTGCTCGACGTGCCCGAGGACTATGAGGTGCTCTTCCTGGGCGGCGGCGCAAGTCTGCAGTTCTATATGCTCCCTCTCAACCTCCTCAAGACCAAGGCCAGCTATCTTGACACAGGCACATGGGCACACAACGCCATCGGCCAGGCCAAACTAGTGGGCGACGTAGAGGTTGTCGCTTCGAGCGCTGACAAGAACTACACATACATCCCCAAGGGCTACACCGTTGACCCTAAGAGCGACTACTTCCACTATACGTCGAACAACACCATCTACGGTACTGAGATGCTCGAGACTCCCGAGGTCGGTGTGCCTCTGTGCTGTGACATGTCGTCCGACTTTATGTCACACCCCGTCGATGTGAGCAAGTACGACTGCATCTATGCCGGTGCGCAGAAGAATGCAGGCCCTGCCGGCGTGACTATCGTCATCGTCAAGAAGAACGTTCTCACCAAGACCGGTCTGCCCACCATGCTCGATTATCAGACTCACGTCAAGAAGGGTTCGATGTTCAACACGCCTCCGTGTCTGCCTATCTTCACCGTACTTCAGACCATGAAGTGGTACAAGGAGTTGGGCGGCCTCAAGGCCATGGAACAGCGCGCCATCGAAAAGTCGACCATGCTCTACGACGAGATTGACCGCAACCGCCTCTTCCGCGGTACCGTCGAGGCCGCTGACCGCAGCCGCATGAACGTATGCTTCGTTATGAACGACGAGTACGCCGAGCTCAACGATCAGTTCTTCGAGTTTGCCAAGGGCAAGGGTATGGTCGGCATCAAGGGCCACCGCTCAGTGGGCGGGTTCCGTGCTTCGCTCTACAACGCCATGCCTAAGGAGGGCGTAGAGGCACTCGTAGACTGTATGAAGGAGTTCGAGAAGACCATCTAAGAAGATTTTTCAAAAAAGGCTTTGTTCAAAGAAAGCCCGAACTCTGAAGAACCTGAGTTTTGAAGAATTTGAACTTTGAAAAGCCCGGGTTTTGAAGGAAGTGCAGGAGATATTTGGACAAAGTCTGAACGTTTTACCGGTTTATAATAATCCGATTTGGTTATGAAGATTTTAATCGCTACAGAAAAGCCCTTTGCAGCTGCTGCCGTGGCTGCCATGGAGCAAATCATCACTGCCGCTGGTATCGAGGTGGTGAAGCTTGAGAAATATACGGAGAAGAAGCAGCTTCTCGACGCTGTGGCCGATGCCGACGGCATCATCATCCGTTCTGATATTGTCGATGCCGAGGTGCTCAACGCCGCTAAGAATCTGAAGATTGTGGTTCGCGCAGGTGCAGGTTACGACAACATCGACCTCGCTGCAGCTACGGCCCACAACGTGGTCGCTATGAACACGCCTGGCCAGAATGCCAATGCCGTGGCCGAACTCGTGTTTGGTATGCTCCTCTTCCAGTGCCGCAACCAGTTCAGCGGTGCTGCCGGTACGGAGCTCAAGGGCAAGACCCTCGGTCTGCACGCCTTCGGCAATGTGGCCCGCAACGTGGCCCGTGTCGCCCTGGGCTTCGGCATGGATGTCTATGCCTACGACCCGTTCCTCACCAAGGAGCAGATTGAGTCGGCCGGCGTCAAGGCCGTAGCCTCTATCCCTGAGCTCTACAGCACCTGCCAATACGTGTCTTTGCACTGCCCCGCCACCAAGGAGACTATCGGTTCCATCAACTACGACCTGCTCAAGACGATGCCCAAGAACGCCACTTTGGTTAACACTGCCCGCAAGGAAGTGGTCGACGAGGCCGGTCTGCTCAAACTGATGGAGGAGCGCCCTGACTTCAAGTACATCGCCGATGTTAAGCCCGCTACGGCCGACGACTTTGTAGCCAAGTTCGGCACACGCGTGTTCTTCACGCCCAAAAAGAGCGGCGCCCAGACAGCCGAGGCTAACTCCAATGCCGGTATCGCTGCCGCCAAGCAGTCGGTAGGCTTCCTCAAGGAGGGCATCGACAAGTTCCGTGTCAACTGAAACCCATCAATAGCCGGGTGCTGAAGACCGTTGCACGGGGGAGAAGACCATGTCACAACGTCCGCTCCGCGTGTGCTGGATTCGGTTCCTGGCCATTCTAATATTTATATGAATGGGACTGGGGTTCTACGGGGCCCAAGCCCGCAGAAACAAGGTTTAGATCAATAGGACTAAGGCCAAATGAACAGATCAAAGGCCAACAACGAATTCGAACCCTTCCTCAACGAATGCCAGACATACGTGTGGGAATGGTATATCCCGGAGCACAAAGTGCGTTTCGGGATACCTTCGTTAAATGGCCTATGGATAGACGATAAGGACAAGGACATCAAGTTGGCAACCATGCTCGAAAGGGTGCACCCCGACGACGTGGACAAGATTTTCGTGCGTCAGTCCTCGCCGCTCTACAGGTCGGACAAGATGTTTGAGGTCGACCTGCGGCTCAACGTGGCTGCCGTGCTCAAGCCCGACGGCAAGAGTTCCGGCGAGTACGAGTGGTACGGATTCCGCGGCAAGACGGTGCGGCGCAGTCCCGACGGACGTCCTGTCTACTTGCGCGGCGTGGCCATCAATATAGACAGGCGCGTCAGAGTGCAGAAACTTCTCCTCGAGAAGAAGGAACGTCAGCTGCAGGAGAAACGCCAGCAGACGGAGTCGTGCCTAGGCGTGATGCAGGAGTTCTACACCTTCCTCGCCTCCTTGGCCGGACACGCCGGAAGCATCATCAGTGGCGGTGCTGACGAGTCGCGCGAGGAGCACCTCCTGCGGGTCAACAAACTCAAGGAGCAGGGCGCCCACATGATGGAACTCATCGACCGGGCCCGTCAGATGGTCGGTACCTCGTACCAGAACCAGGAGCAGCACATACAGCGCATCGAGCTTTGGGAACATCTGGCCGAACTGCAGCAGGTCTATTCGCTCAAGTCCTCTGACCGCAACCGCGTCTACTTCTCCAACCTCTACGACAACGTCACCATCGAGGTCAATGTCAAGCTCCTCGACCTCTTGCTCGAGAATGTCGTCAACTGCCAGATGCGCAACACGCAACACGGCTATTTGACCATCCGCTATGAACTCCCCGACCCAGATACCGTGCGCTTCGGCATCTCGTGCACGGAGTGTGACGTCAAGTCGGGCGACCTCGATATGGTCATGACGGAGGGCGGTATGGGCTTGAGTTTCTGCCGCCTGCTGGCCAAGCGCTTGCACGGCGACATCCAGGTGCAGCAGACGCAGGACGGACGTCTGCACTACATAATCACGCTGCCTGTCCATGCCGGTCTGTACTCGGATGTCGATGCGTACGACGAGGATGCCGATGACACCGACGACTCTGAGCGTTCGGACACCGAAACCGTCGGCAGACCCGACAGAATGCAGGTATCTGTGCTGATTGGGACTTCGGCCCCGTCCGGCCTGTTCCACAACCAGAATCTCTTCCGTCTACAGGTGGCCTCCAATACCGACGACTACTGGCGACTGTACCGCGATACCAACCCGGACATCGCCTTTATCGACTACAACATACCCGGACAAATCCAGATAGATGACCTCATCGCGCAGATGCATCAGCGCTATGCCGATACGCCTATCATCGTCACGGCCCAGTATGCCACACGACCCCTGCACCGCAGGGTGCAGCACGAGGGAGCACGCTATTTGCTCAACAATCCACTCTCTCTGCGCAAAATCAATATGATGATTAAGAAGTACCTCAAATAAAAGAACAGCAAAAAGATATGGCTAAGATACGTCCCTTCCGCGGGCTGCGCCCGAGTGCAGAACTTGCCCCTGTCGTCTCGTCACGTCCTTACGACGTCCTCTCGTCAGAGGAGGCCCTTGATGAGTGCAAGGGCAACGAGAAGTCGTTGTACCACATCATCAAACCCGAAATCAATTTCACTCCGATAGCCGATGAACACGCTCCGGAGGTCTACGACTCAGCTGTGGAGCAGTTCGCCAAATTCCAGCGTGAGGGCTGGCTCAAGCAGGACGAACGTCCCTGCTACTACCTCTATAGCCAGACGATGGGCACGCGCACGCAGTACGGCCTCGTTGTGGCTGCCAACGTGCAAGACTACGTCAACGGCGTAATCAAAAAACACGAGTTGACACGCGCCGACAAGGAGGAGGACCGCATGAAGCACGTCCGTTGCCTCAATGCCAATATGGAACCCGTCTTCTTTGCCTTCCCCGATAACGATGTGCTGGACCGCATCATCCGTCAGGTGGCGTCAACGCCTTCGGTTGAGCACTTTACGTCGGCTGAGGGCTTCGGCCATGAATTTTGGGTCATCGACGACGATGCGCTCATCACAGAGATTACGGGTGCTTTTGCCGCCATTCCTTATCTCTATATTGCCGACGGGCACCACCGTACGGCCGCTGCTGCGCGTGTCGGACTGGAGAAGGCTGCCCATAATCCCAACCATACGGGTGAGGAGGAGTACAACTTCTTCCTGGCAGTTTGCTTCCCGGCGTCGCAACTCAAGATAATGGACTACAACCGTGTCGTCAAGGACCTCAACGGCCTCACCGACGGGCAGTTTCTCGAGGCTTTGTCCGAGCACTTCGTCGTAGAGCCGAAGGGCGCCGGCGAATATCGCCCGGACCGGCTGCACAACTTCGGTCTTTATCTCTCCGGTCAGTGGTACAGCCTTACGGCAAAGCCGGGCACATACAACGACTCCGACCCCATCGGTGTGCTTGATGTATCGGTGTCGTCTGACTTGATACTGGACCGCATCCTTGGCATCAAGGACCTGCGCCGCGACAAGCGCATAGACTTCGTGGGCGGTCTGCGTGGCCTCGGCGAACTGAAGCGTCGAGTGGACAGCGGCGAGATGAAGATGGCTTTGGCTCTGTATCCCGTCTCTATGGACCAGCTGATGCGCATCGCCGACAGCGGCAACATCATGCCTCCCAAGACGACATGGTTCGAGCCGAAACTTCGTTCCGGACTGGTCGTGCATAAGTTGGACTGATAAGCTTCGCGATTAGGTTCGACACCGGCAACCGAAGTCGATTTTAGAGTGACGAGTGAAAGTAGTGAGATAGAGTATGATAGAAAATCTGCGCATTATCTTTAGGTATGTCAGGGGGTTCCTGGCGCATACGGAAGAGACATGGAGGCATCTGAGCGAGCCGGATGTGTCGGAAGCCCAGACGGACTACATGCTGCGCAAGTACTATTGGCCTCTGGTGGCTTTCGGCGCACTGTGCATCTTCCTGTTGCACGGCAACGGCGTCTTGCTCAACTCCAAACTCACCTACGATGCTCCCTTTAGCTTGGAGTACGGCATGAAGGGCGCCGTGGGGTTTGCGTTGAAATACGTGGGCGGACCAACCCTGGCTATGCTTGCCATCGGGCAGTTCTTTTGCCGCGTGACCGACACCTCCATCAAGAAGAACAATCTGGAGATTTTTGTCTACTACTCCATGAGCATCGTGCTGCTCATCGACCTGTTCTGCTCGTTCATGCCGACCATGAAGTTCCTTTCGTTCATCAGCCTCTTTGTTGTCTATGTCGTTTGGATTGGGTCGTCCGAGTATCTGAACATCCCGCGTGGACTGAATGGCTTCTTTTGGGTCGTGTCGTCGGTCTCCATTTATTTCTCTCCCGCCTTTATCGAACTGCTTCTCTCTAAATTTTGAGCGATGAACAATAGCAAGAATAAAAAGAAATCTGCCGACAATACGGCCGTAGTCCGCAACCGCAAGGCCACTTTTGACTACGAGATTCTCGATACTTATACGGCCGGCATCGTGCTCACGGGTACCGAGGTCAAGTCTTTGCGCGAGGGTAAAGCGGGTCTGACCGACACTTTCTGCATCTTCGACAAAGACGAACTTTGGGCAAAGAACACCTATATAGCAGAATACTTCTATGGGTCGTATAACAACCACAACAGCCATCGAGACCGCAAGTTGTTGCTCAACCGCAAGGAACTCCGCGCGCTCGAAAACGACTCGAAGGAAGTGGGTATGACCATCGTGCCGCTTAAGATGTTCTTCACTGCCAAAGGTCTCGCCAAGATGGAGATTGCCCTCTGCCGCGGCAAGAAGCAATACGACAAGCGAGAGTCTATCAAGGAGAAGGACAGCAAGCGCGAACTGGACCGTGCGCGTCGTGACTACGGCAAGTATAAGTAAAATATTTGAACTTTGGAATACCCATCACAGCTACTGGCCAATGCGATTGACGAGTTTGCCAATCTGCCGGGCGTTGGACGTAAGACCGCCCTGCGTCTCGTGCTGCATCTGCTGAGGCAAGAGCCGGCTCGGGCCATCCGACTCGGGGAGAGCCTGATACGTCTGCGCAATGAGGTGAAATATTGCAAGGTTTGCCACAATATCAGCGACACAGAGATTTGCTCTATCTGCTCCAATACGCAGCGCGATGCTTCGACGATATGCGTGGTGGAGAATGTCAAGGAGGTGATGGTGGTCGAGGCCACCCGCCAGTTCGGAGGTCTCTATCATGTACTGGGCGGTCTGATTTCGCCGATGGACGGCATCGGTCCGCAACAACTGCAGATAGATAGTCTGGTGGAGAGGGTGCGCCAAAGTGCCGGCCCTTCCGGACATGCCATCCGCGAGGTGATTTTGGCCTTGAGTACGACGATGGAGGGAGATACGACCAACTTCTATATCTTCCGCAAGCTCGCCGAATTTGCCGACGTCAAGGTCACCACGCTCGCCCGAGGGGTTTCGGTGGGCGACGAAATCGAATATGCTGACGAGATTACTTTGGGCAAGTCCATCCAAAACCGGACGCTCTTTACGGACAGTTTCGCCAAACGATGACATTGTAGAGCGAAGACTTTGTGAACCGAAGACGTCGTGAACGGTCCCTTTGGAATAACTTCGACCAAAGAAAGATAATTTCATGAATAGATAATGTAATACGCGGTTTTGCCGACCGGAGAGTATATAAAAATATAAGGTTCTATGAGACACATAGTTTCTATCAAATCAGCAGCGCTGTTTGTGACGTTTATGTCATCGGTGGCATTGTCAAGCGCGCAGGAGGTGCAGAAAGTGTTGCCCATGATGGCCGACGGCGCCGAAGGCATCGTCTACAATCTGCCGTCGACGGCTGTCCAGATGCAGGCTGTGGCCACTTGCACGGTGACGAAGCCTGGTATTTACGCCCAGTATGCCGAGAAGTATTTGGGCATTACCGACGCACCTCTTGAGGAGAAGACGGAATGGGAAATCATGTCGGTGACGCTCAATCCGGTGGTCGTCAAGGACACGGCACGATGGTTTAGGGTTACGTTTGCATCCCGCACCTCTCTGCCGACGTTCTATCTGACGGGCGACGGATTCCTATGGGGCATTAATAGAGAACCCTCCACGCAAGCCGACACCGTAACGGAAGCACCCGTTGCATCGAAGGACAAAAAGGCGCTGAGCGCCGTCAACGTGATGAGCGAGGAACTGCTCAAGGCCGGTTCGCGCGCCAAGCAGGCCGAGATTGCCGCCCGCGCCATCTTCCGCATCCGCGAGAGCCGTCTCAATCTCCTCACAGGCGAGGTCGACAATTTGCCGGCCGACGGGGCTTCGTTCCAGTTGGTGCTGGATAACCTAGAGGCTCAGGAAGCCGCCTATATGGAGATGTTTACGGGCGTGTCGGTCGTCAAGGAGGAAACGCATTGCATTACAAGTCTGCCGAATGACGCGGTCAAGGACCAGATTTTGTTCCGTTTCTCGACCCACTACGGATTTGTCGATGTTGACGACCTCTCAGGCGAACCGTTCCGCCTATCGGTCTCCTTGCTCGAAGACAATAGGACCAAAGCTTCGTCTGCCGATGACTCCGATGCCAAAAGCCGTAAGAAGGAGTCGCCGAAGGGTGTTGCCTACTGCATACCGGGCAAGGCCCGCGTGAGTCTTTCGTCAAAAGGCCAGGTCTTGGCGCAAGGCGACTGGCAGATGGCCCAATTCGGCCGCGTAGAATATTTGCCGAGCACATTCTTCTCCAACAAGAAGGCTCCGGCTTCGGCGCTCTTTAGTCCCCAAACAGGTGCCCTGGTCTATCTGCAGGGAGAATAAACCAATAAAGTAAACACGAAGCAAGCATTTCGTTATGAAAGACAGAATATGGTGGCCTTTGGCCGTTTCTCTGGTACTGGCCGTAGCATTGGGCGTCGGTATTTTGATAGGAGAGCACCGCGCGGTGACGGGCGGCCATGCGCTTTATTCGTCCAAGACGGATAGTGATGCAGTCTCTGACACCGCGGATGACGATATGTCGTCCTACGAGGCAACGGCCAAGATGTCGTACTTCTTCAGCTTGCTGCACGACCGATATGTGGACACAATCAGCCTCCGCCAACTCGTCGAGGACGCTCTGCCTGTTATCGTCGACGAACTGGACCCGCACAGCAACTACATCCCGGCCTCCGAATTGGACGAGACAAACGAACAGTTGGAAGGGTCGTTCTCCGGTGTCGGCATTCAGTTTAATATTCAGCGGGATACGGTGATGGTGATACAGGTCATTGCCGGAGGACCGTCCGAGAAGGCCGGTATAATAGCAGGCGACCGTATCGTAACGGTCAACGACACGACATTCTGTGGTAAGGACATCAACAACGACCGGGTCCTGAAGACGCTGCGTGGCGAAAAGGGTTCGCACGTCAAACTCGGCATTCATCGCGCTACGTCAAAAGAGGTGCTTCACTTCGATATCACGCGTGGCGATATCCCCGTCAATAGTGTCGTAGCTTCTTACATCACGGACGGTATTGGCTATATACGTGTCGACAACTTTGGCCGCAACACTTATCAGGAGTTCTTCACTTCCCTAATAACGCTGCGCAGCAAGGGTGCCGAGGGCTTCCTCATCGATTTGCGGGGCAATGGCGGTGGCTACCTGGAGGTTTGTATCCAAATGGTCAACGAGTTCTTGCCGAAAGGTAGTCTGATTGTCTACACAGAGGGCAGAACGCAACCGCGTGCAGATGTCTATGCAGACGGACACGGCAACTTCCAGCAGGTGCCTGTGGTCGTCCTCATCGACGATTGGTCGGCTTCGGCCAGTGAGATTTTCTCGGGAGCCCTGCAGGACAATGACCGTGCCACCATCATAGGCCGTCGTTCGTTTGGTAAGGGCCTTGTGCAGCAGCAGTTCCCCTTGGAGGACGGTTCTGCGCTTCGTCTCACTGTGTCGCGCTACTACACGCCAGCAGGCCGCTGCATCCAGAAACCTTACGAGATGGGCGACCGCGACAAGTACTTGATGGAGCTCGTTAACCGCTACAACCATGGTGAGTTCTACAACCAGGACAGCATCCGTTTGGCCGACTCTCTGCGCTTTGAGACGGTGGGCGGCCGTTCGGTGTATGCGGGCGGCGGCATTATGCCCGACATCTTTGTTCCTGTCGATACGGGCTATATTTCTGCCTATTATAATAAGTGTATCAATTCGGGTGTCATCTATGCCTACTCATTCCAGTACAGCGACTCGCGCCGCGAACAGCTGGCAGCCTTCAAGGACTACTCCGAGATGGCGACTTATCTGCGCCAGCAGAATCTCCTCGACAAGTTTGTGCAATATGCCGAAACC
This sequence comes from bacterium, assembly GCA_963631395.1. Classification (GTDB taxonomy): domain Bacteria; phylum Bacteroidota; class Bacteroidia; order Bacteroidales; family UBA3663; genus Liminaster. Next base: position 62,338 of record CAVGQN010000002.1, on the reverse strand, counting down.
AAGAATATCAAGCGCGATGCGAGAGGTCTTGCCCGAAGCGGTGCCGAAATCGAACGGCTTATCATTGCCTATATCATGCGGCAGAGCGGACATGAAAACTTCTTCTATGAGATGTTTAATAGCTCGGACAAGACTTACCTCAAGGGCCTCGAAGTGCTCCATAGTGGAAAGGCCTGGCCCGAAGTCAAGCCTGCCGAGGAGCAATAAAGGTCTTGTCGAAGGCTATAAGGAGCGTTGACCTCCACAGACACTAACATTCAGATACAATGACTATGGACAAACAAGAAAAACTCGACGAACGCTATCTCCGTATGGCCCGTATTTGGGCGGAGAACAGTTACTGCAAGCGCCGTCAGGTCGGTGCTCTGCTGGTCAAAGACCGGATGATTATCAGCGACGGATACAATGGCACGCCTACGGGATTCGAGAACGATTGCGAGACGCCCGAAAATACGTCGAAGGCCTATGTGCTCCATGCTGAGGCAAATGCCATCACCAAAGTCGCCAAGTCGTCAAACAGCAGCGACGGTTCTACTCTGTACGTCACCGCTTCGCCTTGCATCGAGTGCGCCAAACTCATTATCCAGGCTGGCATCAAGCGCGTCGTCTATGCCGAGGAGTATCGGATTACCGACGGTATAGACTTGCTGCGCCGTGCGGGCATAGAACTCGTCTACAAACCCGTGCCGGAAGAAAAACAATAACAAAATACCTATATTAAGTATGACATTGATAGATGGAAAGGCGACTGCTGCCGCCATTAAGCAGGAGATTGCAGCCGAGGTCCGACAGATGCTGGCCGAAGGTAAACGTGCACCGCACCTCGCCGCTGTCCTGGTGGGACACGACGGAGGTAGCGAGACATACGTTGCAGCCAAAGTGAAGGCTTGCGAGGAGTGCGGATTTACGTCTTCGCTGATTCGCTATGAGAGCGATGTGACCGAGGCGGAACTCCTTGCCAAGGTCGACGAACTGAACCACAATCAGGAGATAGACGGATTTATCGTGCAGCTTCCTCTCCCCAAGCACATCGATAGCCAAAAGGTGATTGAAGCAATTGACTACCGCAAGGATGTCGACGGATTCCATCCTGTCAATGTGGGTCGGCTTTCCATCGGATTGCCGTGCTTTGTCAGCGCTACGCCAATGGGCATTATGGACCTGCTCGAACGCTATCATGTCGAGACCAAAGGCAAGCACTGCGTTGTCTTGGGCCGTAGCAATATCGTCGGCAAGCCCGTGGCAACCCTTATGATGCAGAAAGCCTATCCCGGCAATGCTACCGTGACCGTGTGCCACTCTGCTTCCGAAAACCTTAAGGAAATCTGCGCTTCGGCTGACATCCTCATTGCCGCTATTGGCAAACCGGAGTTCGTGACGGCCGATATGGTTAAAGAGGGCGCAACTGTGATTGACGTTGGTACGACCCGCGTGCCTGACGCTACGCGCAAGAGCGGTTTCAAGCTCAAGGGCGACGTCAAGTTCGACGAGGTTGCTCCTAAGTGCTCGTTCATCACTCCCGTGCCGGGCGGCGTAGGACCGATGACGATTTGCTCGCTGATGAAGAATACACTCAAGGCCGGCAAAGGCATTGATTGGTAAAACGTCGATTTTTAAACTATTGATTGGCAAGGGTAAACTGTTGGCTGATTAATTCTCGACTGGTTCACAAAGCATTGCTGCATAAGATGAAACTGCATGTGGTCTTTACGGGTCGGACGACCGGAAAGCTCTTTCAGGAAGCCATCTCTGATTACCAGAGACGTCTAGGCCACTACTTGCCTTTCTCTATCGAGGAGTTGCCCGACCTCAAGAATATCTCCAGTCTAAGCGAAGAGCAACAGAAGGAGCGCGAGGCCGACCAACTCTTCGACCGGCTACAACCCGGCGATGTCCTGGTCCTTCTCGATGAAAAGGGCAGGGAGTTTACATCCAGGCAGTTCAGTGCTTTTGTCGAGCAGAAGATGCAGACCGTATTCAAGCGTTTGGTCTTTCTCATCGGCGGGCCGTATGGTTTTTCGCCCCGCGTGTATGCTGCAGCCCAAGACAAGATTTCGCTCTCCAAAATGACGTTCTCGCATCAGATGGTTCGCCTCTTCCTCATAGAGCAAATTTATCGGGCCTGCACCATCATCCACGGAGAGCCTTATCATCACGACTGATTGTCTTTGCCGAAAATAAGTTCTGACCGAAGAGGCCTCTTGCCGAAAGATAATCCAAATTGGAAAGTCTTTGTTGAATTATAACCTCATTAGGAAGGTCTTTTGCCCGTAATACCCCATGAAAACTATAAGTCCATACTTGCGTCCGTTCTCCCTGATGCTGAAGCCTGTCGGGGCGCGATGCAATCTGGCTTGCCGGTATTGCTATTATTTGGACAAAGCGGAACTTTATCCTGTGAGCGGCAAACTTCAGATGAGTGACGAGGTGCTGGAGACTGCTATCCGACAATATATTGAGTCTCAGCCGACAAGGGAGGTCGTCTTTGTTTGGCATGGAGGCGAACCGACCTTGTTGCCTTTGTCTTTCTACCGCAAGATAGTGTGCATACAGCAGCACTATGCTCAAGGACACCTCATTAGCAATTGTCTGCAGACCAACGGCACTATGCTGACGGACGAATGGTGCCGCTTCCTCGCAGACGAAGACTGGCTCGTGGGTGTCTCGATAGACGGGCCCGAACAGTTGCACGATGCTCTGCGGCGGACCAGGGGTGGCGGACCTACCTTCGCACAAGTTATCAAAAGTATAGAATGTCTACAGCGAAGTGGGGCAAAATGGAATGCTATGGCTACGGTCAATAGCGTCAATGTTAACTTTCCTTCAGTCTTCTATGCCTTCTTCCGGCAGATAGGATGCAAGTACATTCAGTTTACGCCGATAGTGGAGAGAGACCCCCAGTCCAGTGCCGTGACCGCAGAGTCTGTAACTCCGGCACAATGGGGTAGTTTCTGCAATGGTGTCTTCGACGAATGGGTGCGGCTTGACGATATCGGACAGGTCTTTGTCCAACTCTTTGATGCTACGTTGGCCAATTGGACCGGTTATGTGCCCGGAGTCTGCACATTGGGACGGGAGTGCGGCGATGCTCTCGTGATGGAGTGGAATGGCGACGTGTACAGTTGTGACCATTTTGTTGATCGAAACTTCCTCTTGGGCAATGTAACCCGTACACATCTCGCCAAGTTGGCCTCTCTGCCCGCCCAGCGCAACTTCGGCCGGCAGAAGGCAAGTGCTTTGCCGCAGGAATGCCAAGAGTGCCAATGGCTGCAACTTTGCAATGGCGAATGTCCAAAGAACCGCATCTCTACTGACCGCTACTGCCAGCCTGGTCTAAACTATTTGTGCGAGGGCTATAAGATGTTTTTCGAACATAGCTCAGCGGTTATGAACCAACTAAAAGATGAAATATGCAACACAAGAAAACCGAATCAATGAAAACTTCAGGGCTTTCTGGAAATATGCCATTCAATTTCTTGAGAAAGAAACCAAAATCATCTGACTTCAAATGTGTCGGATGTGTGGTCGGGGCTGCTGTTGCCTTGACCGGGTGTGCGTCCAAACAAGTGTGCAAGACTACGGAACCGCTACGTCCTAACGTGATTTTTATCTTGGCCGACGACCTTGGTATCGGTGATATTGAGCCGTATGGTCAAGAGCAGATTCATACACCTCACCTAAAGCAGATGCAACAGCAGGGTATGCGTTTCACGCAATGCTATTCGGGTACGGCGGTTTCGGCTCCATCGCGCTGCTCGCTATTGACGGGCCTGCATACCGGACATGCTTCGGTGCGTGGCAATAAGGGCGTCGATCCGGAAGGTCAGGTGCCGATGCCGGACGGTACGTTCACGATGGCCGCAATGTTTAAGGAGCAAGGTTATGCAACTGGGTGTTTCGGCAAGTGGGGCTTGGGTTATCCGGGTTCTTCGTCCGACCCTACCAAGGTGGGCTTTGACCGATTCTTCGGCTACAATTGTCAGACGCTTGCCCACGACTACTATCCCGATCACCTGTGGAATGGGGAGACACGTGTCGAACTGCCCCAAAACTATAGCCAACACGAGGTTACCTATTCGGCAGACACTATTCATCAGACGGCGATGCAGTTTATACGGGATCATGCCGATGAACCTTTCTTTGCCTTCTTGTCGTATACTTTGCCGCACGCCGAACTCATTTTGCCTCATGACTCTGCCTATCAGGCTTACTGCGAGCAGATACCGGTGGGGGATGAGAAGCCTTTCGTTACGCCCAATCCTGCCAAGAAGGGTGCGTATGGTTCAACGGAACGACCTTTAGCCTCGTTTGCATCCATGGTCACACGTCTGGACAGTTATGTGGGCGACGTTATGCACTTGCTCGACTCGCTGGGCATAGCCGGGCAGACACTGCTTGTCTTTACTTCCGATAACGGCCCACACCATGAGGGCGGAGCCAATCCCGATTACTTCAAGAGCTACGGCGAGTATCGTGGCGTTAAAAGGGACCTCTATGAGGGCGGCATTCGTATGCCTATGCTGATGGTTTGTCCTGGACACGTCAAGGCTGGCGTAGACAACGGGCATGTGATGGCTTTTTGGGACATGCTCCCAACTTTTGCCGAACTGGCCGGCTATGACCACCCCTTGCAGACCGATGGACTCTCGGCCGTCCCTACGCTGCTAGGCAAGAGCGGACAGAAAGAACATCCCTATCTCTACTGGGAACTCCATGAACAAGGTGGCAAGCAAGCCATACGGCAAGGGCGTTGGAAAGGTGTCCGTCTTCAAGTGGGCACGGATAACCCCGTCTTCGAACTTTATGACCTTGATGCCGATATACACGAAGACCATAACGTAGCATCCGAATATCCCGACATTGCCCGCCGTTTGCAGCAACTTATGGACAGTTGCCGGACGGAGTCGGATTTGTTCCAGTTCGGCAGAGAGAAGAAGGGCGGACAAAAGTAGAAAGGATGTCTTGTCCGGAGAATGCAAAATACCCGATAAAGAAAGGAAACGAGAATCAAAATGTAAAGTCAAGATAGTAAAATCAATACGCAAAAGGGAAAAATGACTTTTTACTTCAAATGTATTTTTGTAAAAGTTCGCAGATTTAGAGAAAATAAATATCTTTGCACGCTGAATCCGAGTTGAGGCACATAAAAAGCAGGACCCAATGTTTGGATACTCGCCTCGCGGAGAAACTATTAAAGTATTAAAGGACAAATGTTCGCAATTGTTGAGATTCAGGGCCAGCAGTTTGCTGTAGAGCCGAATCAGAAAATCTGCGTTTTGAATATCGCAGACGCAAAAGTAGGTGACGAGCTCACTTTTGAAAAGGTGCTTCTCGTAGACAATGACGGTGCTGTCAAGGTTGGCGCACCCGTTGTAGAAGGCGCTAAAGTAGTAGCCGAAGTAGCTCAGGTCGAGGTACGTGGCAAGAAGATTAAGGTGTTCCACAAGATCCGTCGCAAGGGCTTCGACAAGCTCGTAGGTTCACGTCAGCACTTTACAGAGATTTTGATTAAGTCTATCGTTGCATAACCAAGCGGTTTCGCTTATAAAAAAGAAAGGAAACAAGCACTATGGCACACAAGAAAGGTGTAGGTAGTTCTAAGAACGGCCGTGAGTCACATAGCAAACGACTCGGTGTGAAGAAGTTCGGCGGCGAAATCGTTAAGGCTGGTAACATCCTCGTTCGTCAGCGCGGCACAAAGCACAATCCTGGTCTCAACGTAGGTTTGGGCAAGGACGACACACTCTATGCTCTTATCGACGGCAAGGTAGTTTTCACTCGCAAGCGTGAGAACAAGTCGTATGTTTCAGTTGAACCTCTGAACTGAGTTCGATTGATAGAATGAATTAAGGACAATTGGACTTCGGTTTGATTGTCCTTTTCTCTTTTAATTATAGTCAGACAAATCTTTTATAGTCAGACAAATCCATAAATCTCAGATATTATGCTTACCCTTAAACTGATCAACGAGCAGTACGACCGCGTAATAGCAGGTCTGGAAAAAAAGCATTTCGATGGAGCAAAGGCTGCCATAGATGCAGTCATCGCTAAGGACCAGGAGCGTCGTTCCACCCAAAAGACCCTCGACGAGAACCTGGCCAAGAGTAACCAGTTGGCCAAGAGTATCGGAGCCCTGATGAAAGAGGGCAACAAGGCCGCAGCCGAAGAGGCCAAGGCCGAAGTAGCTGCACTCAAGAATACGAACAAGGAACTCGACGACAAGAAGGCCGCTCTTGAAAAGGACATCACTACTCTGCTCTGCCAAATACCCAACATCCCGTACGACGAGGTGCCTGAGGGTACTTGCGCTGAGGACAACTGGGTAGTCAAATCCAGCCTCAAGGAGTGCGTGATTGGCCATGATACGGTCGGTAACTGGAATGTCAATCCCGAATATCCTAATGCTAAGTTGCCCCATTGGGAGGTAGCCAAGAACCTCAATCTGATAGACTTCGACCTCGGTGTCAAGATTACGGGTGCAGGCTTCCCCGTTTACCGTGGGCTTGGTGCCCGCTTGCAGCGCGCTCTTATCAACTTCTTCTTGACTGAGGCTGGCAAGTCCGGTTACGAGGAGGTTATGCCGCCTACAGTTGTCAACCAGGCTTCGGGTTACGGCACAGGACAGCTGCCGGACAAGGAGGGTCAGATGTATCACTGCGAGGTCGATGACTTCTATCTTATCCCGACCGCTGAGGTGCCTGTGACAAACATCTATCGTGACGTGATACTTGATGAGAAGGATCTCCCTGTCAAGAATTGCGCCTATACCGAGTGCTTCCGCCGCGAGGCCGGCAGCTACGGCAAGGATGTGCGTGGCTTGAACCGTCTGCATGAATTCTCCAAGATAGAAATCGTCCGTATCGACACTCCCGAACATTCGGCTGAGAGCCACAAGGAGATGTTGGCACATGTCGAGGGCTTGCTCCAGAAATTGGGTCTTCCGTATCGTATACTCCGTCTCTGCGGCGGCGACCAGTCTTTCACTTCTGCCATCTGCTATGACTTTGAGGTTTATTCAGCTGCACAGAAGCGCTGGCTCGAGGTTAGCTCTGTATCCAACTTCGATACTTATCAGGCCAACCGCTTGAAGTGCCGTTATCGTCGTGCCGACAACAAGAAGATTGAACTCTGCCACACGCTCAATGGGTCGGCTCTTGCTCTGCCTCGCATTGTGGCTGCCATACTTGAGGACTATCAGCAGGCCGATGGCACCGTACTCGTGCCCGAAGTGCTTAAGCCTTGGATGGGCGTTGATGTTATCAAGTGATAATATCTACACAAACGAAACGTCTACTGGAACATAAAATGCAAAGGTGGTGAATGACTTCATCGTTTTGGCAATGCTACTACTTTCTGTATAGATGATAAAGACAAAGGACAAGGTATCTGCTTGTCCTTTGTCTTTTTGTCATTGTTATGTTTTTGTTTATTTTTCGTCTTTTCATTAATCGACTATCATCTTATTCGGTATAAAATATTGAGAATATGGACACTTCTCATCTGAAAGGCCATGGAGCCATGTTGCTGGCCAATGTGTCATGGGGATTGATGTCGCCTATTGCCAAGACTGTGATGGCAGGTGGCATCATTACGCCGCTGGTTTTGACGGATTTGCGTGTGGCAGGAGCTATGGTCCTCTTTTGGATTGCATCGCTTTTTACTGGTCAAGAGCGTGTGTCGCATAGAGATCATCTGCGTTTGCTCGGCGCATCGTTGCTCGCCATCGTTTTCAATCAGGGATGCTTCATCTTTGGAGTTAGTTTGTCTTCGCCTGCTGATGCATCTATCATTACGACGAGTATGCCGTTGTGGGCTATGGTCTTGGCCGCCATTTTCCTCAAAGAGCCTATTACGGGCAAGAAGGTTTTGGGTATTGCACTTGGTGCCGGAGGTGCGCTATTGCTGATAGTCGGCAGTAGCCAGGTGCCGATGGCGACAGGAGAGGGGGTGCGCCACATTGTTGGCGATGCTTTGGTGCTCACGGCGCAGTTCAGCTATGCTTTGTACATCGTACTCTACAAGAACTTCGTGCAGCGCTATTCGCTTGTTACAATCATGAAGTGGATGTTCACTTATGCTTTTATCTTCATGATTCCCTTCAGCTACCGAAGTCTGGTGTCAGTCTCATGGACTGGTCTCACGGGACCGGCAGTGTGGAGCATACTCTTCGTTGTAGTTATAGCGACATTCGTGAGTTACATGTTTATTGTGGTTGGTCAGAAGACCCTTCGTCCCACGGTAGCCGGTATGTACAACTACATCCAGCCCATTGTGGCTTGCATCGTGACCGTCCTCTTGGGTATGGACCGCTTTAATTTGACCAAAGGCATTGCTGTCGTGATGGTATTCAGTGGCGTCTATCTTGTCAATATCAGTAAGAGCCGCCGTGATTTGAAATGCCGTCCAGAATCGCACTGAGTGGCAGGCTGTTTGATTGCAAGCATTACCGACGCAACAGCCCTTCCCAATTGAAAGAAAACTGCACTTTGCGCAAAGATAAACTGAGTTTTGTCTTGCGCAAAGTGCAACTTTGTTATAGAAGGACTCTATTGGGAGTCAGCTTCAATCGAAGAAACCTGGCTGCTTGTAGGGAATGCCAAGTTCACGGTCGACGGTAGCGAGGATACCCTGAACCTGTCCTAAGGCGAACATACGTCCGAGGAACGAGTAGCCGGCATTATAACCCTTGGTCTCATCGCCCAGCATGGTCATGCCGTGGTCGACACGCATCGGGAGAGAAGGATTGGCCTTCTCAAAGATGCGGCAGAGTTCGATGATGTCGGCACGACCGCCGAGATGGCTAGCTTCCGTGAAATTGCCATTGGGGAAGATGTGACAGGAGCGGAGATGCACGAAGTGTGTGCGCTCAGCATATTTGCGTGCCATGGCGACTACATCGTTGTGTTCGCCGGCAGAGAGCGAGCCGGCACAGAATGTCAGGCCATTGTGCTTGTTGGGCACGGCGTCGAGGAACCACTGGATATCCTCGTCGTTGCCGACGATGCGTGGCAAACCGAATACGGGGTACGGCGGGTCGTCAGGATGCACGCACATGTTGATGTCATACTCGTCGCAGATGGGCATAATAGCTTCGAGCCAGTATTTCATATTGGCCTGCAACTTAGCCTTGTCGATGCCGTCGTAGAGTTTGAGCAACTCACGGAAGAGTTCGATAGGATGCTCGTCGTCCTCCTTGAAGTTGCCGGATACAAAGCCCTGGGTCTTGATGATGATATTCTCGACCAACTGATGGTCGCCCTCCGGTGTAGCTGTGGCATGGATGGCATCGGCTTCGGCTACGAGGTCGCGACCCCAAGCAGCATGACACTGGGAGAAGGCAGCCCAATCCTCGTGTGCTTCTTTGCGTTTGAGCAAATAAATGTCAAAGTAGGCAAACGTGCCCCAGTCGAGATAAAGATTGGAAGACCCGTTCGGATTGGGGTGCAACAGGTCTGTACGAGCCCAGTCAAGTACGGGCATAAAGTTGTAGCAGACCGTCTTGATACCTTCGAGTCCAAGGTTGCGCAAACTCTCTTTGTAGACCTCTATCTGATGGTCACGGTCGGGACCACCGTACTTGAGTGTCTCGACGACGGGCAGTGACTCAACGACGCTCCATCGCATACCGTAACTCTCAATATATGTCTTGAGGTCGTGAATTGCCTCACGCGTCCAAACTTGTCCCAGGGGGACATCATGCAGTGCGGTTACTATACCCTCGACACCAATCTGCCGTAGCATAGCCAAGGTAATCTTGTCTTTTTTACCGAACCAACGCCATGTTCTTTCCATGTGTTATCTTATTTAAATATGTGTAACAATATAGTTTTTTAGAGGTGTGCCGATATGCGAAACCATATGTATGGACAAATTTTCTGTCATATTTGTCCAACCAGACATATATCTATTATACGGATGCATCTGGCGACAACCTCCTTGATGCATGTCAACGGGCAGTGACATACTTGTGGAGTGTAGCGCGCACGGCACCAGGACCAGCGTAGAGCTCACGGACCATACCTTCTATTTGCTTGCCCAAGCCAGCTTCGTAGAGGTCCAGACCAAACACGTCCTTGCGGCTGTAGAGCGACTTGAGACAGCTGTAGTCCTGGTCAGCTTTGCCCACTTCAAGCGGAGCAACGATAGCCTGTAGTTCCTCCAGCAACGGATCGGTAGAAGGCGTGAAAGGATGGCACTCATCGTCCAGGCCCTTCAGATAGCGTGCATAGCCAGCCAAGGTGAGAGGAATAAGGATGAGGTTGCTCATATCCAGACCTCGGGCGATGTACTTCTTGATGGTCTCTCCGAAGCGGATAGGCAACTTCTGCGACGTGTCGGTCGAGATACGTTGAGGCGCATCGGGCATGAACGGATTGGGCAAACGGCGGTTGATGACCGTACCGATAAACTCATATGGATTGAGCACTCCGGGGTCTGTAACCACAGGCATAGCCTCGATGTAACCCAGCTTTTGGACAAAGCTACGGATATCTGCATCTGCCATCTCGGCCGAGATGAGCGTGTAGCCGAGCATGCAGCCATAGATGGACATGGCGGTGTGAAGCGGGTTCAGACAGGTGGTCACCTTCATGGTCTCGACTTTGTCGACGGTCTCGCGAGTCGTATAGAGTGCGCCTCCAAGTTGGAGCGGTGGACGGCCATTGGTGTAGTTGTCCTCGATAACGAGGTACTGTACCTCTTCGGCATTGACGAAGGGGGCGGTGAATGTCTTGCGGTCCGTGATAATGGTATTGTTGTCCTCAAAGCCGTCAGCCTGAAGCATAGCCTGAACTTGTTCGTGAGGACGGGGCGTAATCTTGTCTATCATCGACCACGGGTAGGTAATCTTGCTGCCATCTTGCACATAAGCCAGGAAATCGGCAGGTACAAGGCCCGTTTCGACCCACTTCTGGGCATAGGCTAACACTCCGGCCTTGACCTTGTCGCCGTTGTGCGAGCAGTTGTCCATACTCTGTACGGTCAGCGGCAGACGGCTTGCCTGGTAGCGTTCGTAGAGCAGTGCGGCCACCTTGCCCATAGCGAGAACCGGGGTCAAACCGCGCTCAAGGTCAGCGGGATTGACAGCATATCCTTTTTCCGTGATGGTGAAGGAGATCATCTGGAGGCTGGGCTTGCGGAAAATCTCGACCAGTCGGGCCCAGTCGTCCGTAAACTGAGGGTCAGCTTTCAGACTCTCTGTGACAGAGGCGATGACCTTCTTCTCGACGGTGCCGGTAGACTGCAGGCTGACAAAGAGCGACAGGTTCTGATAGGGGCGGTAGGCCTTGTCTATGATTTCGTAGTCAAAGCTCTCTGCGACGATGACACCGCGGTCGTATTTGCCACTGTTGAGCGTGTCGTTGAGTATCGAAGCCGGGAAGGCACGGAAGATGTTGCCTGCACCGAAGTGTACCCATGTCGGCTCTTCGTAAGTTTTGCGGCGTACGGCTGCAATGTCAAACTTCGGCAATTCGTATCCTTTGGCTTTCCATTCGGAAGCATCGAATTTGTCCGATAAAATGTCTGTAAGTTTCATGTGTTTGTGTATTTATACATTTGTGTTTCTTAGTGTTCCTGATGCGTATTTGCCATACTCATTGCCGTGTCATAGCGATGGCAGGCTCATTCCGTATATCTTGCGGTACAAGTCGAGCGCATACACGTCTGTCATACCGCTGACAAAGTCGAGAACGGCCATTACACGGCCGGCTATTGTCTCGGCCTTCATGTCATATTGCGAAGGGACTCGGTCAAGCAGCAACTGCGAATAGGTCTTGTTCGGATGGAGGACGGCCTCGAGATATTTTTCCAGCAGCACTGTGATAATCTGATAACCTGCAACCTCGATGTCGACCACATCGGAGGCCCGATAAATCTTGGCGTATGCGACATCGCTGCAGTGTTGGTATGCTTGGGCTACAGAGGGCGATACATGCTGAATAAGCGACCCCTCAAAGACACCTTGCAACATGGCCTCCTCATTGTCGTTGAAGACGGCCGAGCATTCGTTGACCAATAGGCTGATGACACGGCTGCGCAGATAGGCCACTTGTTCATTTTGGTCATGGAGTTGAGAGAGTCCGTCCTCTATCCTGGACAAAGTCTCACCATCGAAAAAGCCGAGCAGAAGTTCCTGGGTCTCGTCTTGCGTTAGCAATTTGAGATGGTGAGCGTCTTCGATATCCATAATCTGATAGCAGATGTCGTCAGCAGTCTCAACCAGATAGACCAATGGGTGTCGGCAATAGCGCTTGCCGGTAGTGTCGAGAGGCAGGAGTCCGAGTTCGTCGACAATCTTGTGAAAGGCTTCGGTTTCGGATTCGAAGTAACCGAACTTGGGCTTGTCGGTGGCTTCGAGCGAAGAGTACGGATACTTGATGATGGAGGCCAAGGTAGAATATGTCAAGGCAAACCCTCCTTTTCTGCGGCCCAAAAACTGATGACTCAGTAGTCGAAAGGCGTTGGCATTTCCGTCATAGTGCGTAAAGTCTGACCACTGTTGGGCATTGACCATGTCCATAAACCGCTGTCCGGCATCGTCCTTGAAGTAACTGATGATGGCACGTTCGCCGCTATGACCGAAAGGCGGATTGCCCATATCGTGGGCTAGACAAGCCGTAGCTACGATGTCGTCGAGGCTGTGGAGTTTGTGCGTCCATGGTTCGCCGGCATATTTGGCTGCTAGGAAAACTGCTGCATTATTGGCCAGAGACCGACCCACGCAGCTCACTTCCAGACTATGCGTGAGCCTGTTGTGGACGAAGATGCTGCCCGGCAAGGGGAATACCTGCGTCTTGTTTTGCAGGCGTCGGAAAGGGGAGGAGAAGACAAGCCTGTCGTAGTCACGCTGGAACTCTGTTCTCGCGTGTTGGCTCTGCGACTGCTCTTCGCGTCCGAATCTCAATGTCGACAGCAATCTGTCCCACTGCATCAGTTCTGACATATATATTGTCTTTTATTTCTATATTAATAATGCCTTAGTCCTTTTTGTTGCCCACTACATTTTTTATAGTTGTTTGGCCATACGTTACAGAAGGCGTAACGTTATTTTTGTTGACGTGCAAAGGTAGACAAAAATCTGCAATCGGCATATAAATTCTGTATCAACAAATATAAATTCTGTATCATAACCAATGATTGCGTACAAAATAACAAGGTTTTAGGTGTATTCTGACTATCTTTTGCCTGTCTTTAGTGTGTTCAGGCTACCGGACATCAGCCTCCGATTGAGTGTTGTGTTTGTCCGGTTTTACATCCTGATGGGTACTGGTGTACTCCTTGCAGTACTGTGAGATGCCGCATTCTGTGCATTTGGGATGACGTGCAGTACAGACGTATCGGCCATGCAGTATCAGCCAATGATGGGCTATCGGGATGAGTTCGGAGGGAATATGCTTGACCAAAGTACGTTCGGTGCTGAGCGGTGTCTTGGAGTGGTAAGTCAATCCGAGGCGGTTGGCAACCCGAAACACGTGAGTATCGACAGCCATCGTCGGTTTGTCAAACACGATGGCTGAGATGACATTGGCCGTCTTGCGCCCTACTCCCGGCAGGCTCAGTAGGGCGTCGTAGTCTTCGGGTACCTCTCCGTTGTAGTCCGAGACCAGACGTTTGGCCAAAGCCACCAGGTGGTGGGCTTTGTTGTTGGGGTAAGAGACGCTCTTGATGTACTCATAGACTTCTTCAGGAGTTTGTTCTGCCATCTTCTGGGCAGTCGGGAATGCCCGAAAGAGTTCGGGGGTCACCATATTCACACGCTTGTCCGTACATTGCGCAGACAAGACCACGGCAACCAGCAGCTCAAATGGGGTGCGGTAGTGTAGTTCGGTGTCTGCATTCGGGTTGTGTTCTATAAAATACTGCAGGATGCTTTCGTACCTTTGTTTTTGAGTCATTGCTTCATATTGTTTTTCAATCGCATTTCGCCTTGGATTTGCTGATTCAAGTTCGCTATTGTTCTTTGTACGGCACTATGAGCCGCAATCTCATCGCTCAAGTGCAACCGTGTACAGTCTGTTGTCCACAAACTCCACCACCATGCGGTCCGAATAGTGCCAGCGTTCCACCATCCCGACTTTGGTTGCATACCGTTCATATCGTTGGGGTCGTCCCAAAGAGAGACGCACTTCCTCTATCGTCATGCCTTGCTTGACCTGATTATTACGGATGAGAGTCCAAATCTCGGGTTCGATGTCAGGATGCCGTAGGTAGGGGTCAGTGACAGAAAAGAATTTCTGTATAGGGGTGGAGGTGGCATTCTCCCGGCTGCCGGGCAGGGATGTCAACACGGACGAGACTCCTTCGGGGTGCGTAAACCAAACGCGAAGTGGGGCAAGCTCGGTGCCGACCGCAACGGAGTCTATCCGTACGGCAACGTATTTCTCCAGTCGTACGGAGTCGGCTGTCAAAACCCGTTCGTCATTGAGCAGCAGGTAAAAGGTCTTGCCCTTCAGTCTCTCGTGGCATTGCCGTATGGGGTCAAGGGCACAAAAGCCAGGTATGGCCGGGTGATAGGTCGTGTCTTCGACCTGGCTCATAAGCCGCCCCGTAGCATACCGATAGACGAGCCCCGTCGGGCAGCGGAAACGCAATGACATGGTCTGTTGCCCCATCCAGTCCTCCTCGCTCACGATGCCGTCGAAGGTCCATATTGTATTGCGATAGTCAGTCGAATCTTTGTCCGCCAACAGCGTCTCGGGCAGAAGTGTGGCGTTGATTTCAGAATTGAGGTAGACAAACTCCATGCCTTGGTTCCATAAACAGGGAGCGGGGAGTGCAATGCCTGACAGCATCTGCTCGACGTCGCAGACGGGAGTCTTGTCCCGTTTCTTGCTTCTGGCATACATGTCAACGGGCACCAGCAGACATAGGGCCAAGAGCAAGACCAGGCATCGGCGGCACCAGAAGAGGAGAGGACCATCCTGTCGGCTTGTGGCTCCAAAGAGAGTCTTATCGCCTCCGTCTTTTAGGCCGGAGCGCTTACGCAGTTCGTCGGCAGAGAGCGGGAAATTGCGTGTGGCGATATTGGCTTGCGGAGTCTTTCCCTTTAGGTCTTTGAGCAGACGGCCAGTAAAGCCCATAATTTCCCCTATGGCGAAAGTCTTGCCCGGAAAGTCCGGAACTCTCTCTTCTGATGTATACAAATGTGTGTTCGCGTCCATTTTGTTCAGTCTGTAACGGGTGCTCGGCAACTTGAAAGCTCCGGCTTTGAGCAGCGTGACATCAGGCTCGTAGAGATACCGCGCCGTCATACAACTGGTGCACAGGGCTTCGGCTTCAGATTCTTCCTTTTGTGTAAAGTCAAACAGCATCTCGCCTTCTGTCTTGTAGTCCACGCAATAGATGCGCATATTGTTTGCCGACGGGGTTTGCTTTTGTCCTGCCAAATCTCCATCCAGAACCAGGAGCAGTTCTTTGCATTCGTTTTTGACGGCTACGACATGTATCTCGCGGATACCGGAGAGCCGATGGCAGATGTTGCTGATGTCGGCCATAGGGGAGACTTTGACCACCAGACGACGGCAGTGCCGGAGAAGTTTATTGCGCCACGTCACAATGTCCGGTTCGCAGTCGGCCAAATCATAAACCCGACTGCCATCGTGTGCTCGTCGGGCTGGATCCAGATAAAGCGTGTCTACATCGGGTATCCGCTCGCCGTTGCCGGACAGGACATCGTTTTCCGAGACCATAATGTCTGTGGCACCCAGTATGGCGAAATTCTGTCTTGCCGCTTCGCACAGTAGCGGTTGCCGTTCTATATATATGGTGCGGTCGAGATGCTCCGGTTGCTGCGTTGTGCATTGGTCAAGACCTCTTGACATATAATATATGTCTACCCCCATGCCCCCTGTGAGGTCGCAAAGGCTGCTGCCGACCACAAGTCTCCGTTTGTATTTTGCCGTCTGCTCCGAACTGCACTGCTCGGCCGGTAACTTGCCGGGCAAGGTCAACCGGTCGGCCACGGCATACCATTCGGGCAACTTGGTCCGTATCTGTCGTTGTACCTCCAGTTGCCCGGCTACCCAGCGGACGTCGATGCCCGCATAGCGTGAAGCCGATAGCAGTAGCCGTACTGGATCGTCAGTCTTATGTTCGGTCAAAAAAGAGCGCGTTTCGGGAGAGATTTGAAGCATATCTTGTCTTTTTCAGCACAAAAATAGCGATTTTGCAGATAAAAAACTCCAGAATCCGAAAAAAAAGACTAATTTCGCATCGCGATAAGTATGAACGGACGAAAATCCTGCATAAAAAGGCAAAATAATGATTGAATACTGGAAATGCGAAGGCGGATTCAAGCCACTGTCCGAATGGCAGGCTGACTGCTGGATTCAGGTCACTACTCCGACACGAGAGGAGTTGGACGATCTGGTCAGTCGCTTCGACGCCCCATGGGAATTCATACAGGATGTAGAGGACGTCGAGGAACGTCCGCGTACGGAAAGCGAAGGCGGTTGGCTGATGACCTTGGTCCGTGTCCCCAACAAAGAGGTGGACGATGACGGAGATGCAATATACACTACCATACCTCTAGCCGTGCTCGTACATGGAGAGGTATTCATCACCATCTGTTACTATCGCAACGAAATGGTCAACGACTTCATACGCTGGACCAATCGCAAGATGATAGAAAACCGCGAGCGGTACGACTTGATGCTTTCGCTGTTCTTGAGCAGTTCGGTGTGGTACCTGAAGTACCTCAAGCAGATGAATATCATGATGAAAGCGGCGGAGGAAGCCCTTGAGGAGTCAATGGACAATGACCGACTACAGCAGATGATGCGAATCGAGAAGTTCCTCGTGTTCTTCATTACCTCTATACGAGGCAACGAGGTTGTCTTGATACGACTGAAGAAGCACCTGCGTCACTTGCCCTACGATGAGGATTTGCTGGACGATGTAGAGGTAGAGTTGCAGCAGGCCTATGCCACTGCCAATATCTATAGTGAGGTGTTGGAGCGCCAGCGCTCTTCGTACTCGAGCATCATCAGCAACAACCTGAATGCCATCATGAAACGTCTGACTGCCATCACCATCATCCTGATGATTCCGGCAGCTATCTCAGGTTTCTTTGGCATGAATGTTCCGAACGGATGGGAAAGTTTCCCGCTTGCCTTCCCCCTTATCTTCGTGGCCACGCTAGCCATCATCTTGATCTGTTATCGCATATTCAAGAAAAAAGACCTATTCTAAAACATTGAAATTATGAAAAAGACATTTCTTACAATACTGACCTTTGGTTGTATCTGCGTTTCGGCACTTGCCCAAGCCCCGCTCGTTTGGAACGAGGGCAACACCAATTCGCCCTCAACAGCCTCATGGAATACTACGTTCCAGTTGCTCAAAGAGGAGATTGACTTGAGGCGCTCCAAACCTGGCAACCTGTGTCTGTCGCCGCTTAGTTTGCAGGTCGCCCTGGCTATGGTGTCGGAGGGAGCAGCCGACAGGACGCTCACTGAGATAGACGACCTTTTGCCGCCCACTATGTCTCAGACCTATTTCCTTCTGCTCAACAAGAGCCAGACATTGACAGCAGCCAACAGCATCTGGATGAACAACGACTTCGCAAAGAATGTCAAGAAGGACTTCATTCAGCGCAATACACGCAAGTACGATGCCGAGGTCCACAATATCAAGTTCAACTCGGTCGGTGTGCGCAGCATCAACGATTGGTGCAAGAAGAAGACCAAAGGATTGATTTCAAACATCATCGACCGGCTGAACAGAGAGGATAAGATGGTCATCGCCAATGCCATGCACTTCAAGGCAGAGTGGGAAATCCCGTTCGAGAAGTCCGATACCCGCAAGCAGCCCTTCTCTCTTTTGGACGGAAGAAATGTCAATGTGCAGATGATGCAAAAGACCGACACTTGGGAGTATGCCGAGGATATGTACTGCCAGGCCATTTCATTGCCTTACGAGGTGGCTACAGATGCCGCAACTTCCGAACCGCTTGAGAATACCCGTTACACGATGTATATTCTCTTGCCACAGGAGGGACTCAGCCTCAAGGATTTCATCAATATGCAGTTGAATACCGAATACTGGCAGTCTCTCGATTTCGAATCGGTATCCAACATACATTTGCAACTACCGAGATGGAAAAGTGACTTTAGTGCCAGTCTTGTTGAACCATTGCGCCGTATGGGTATGCGTCAGGCCTTCACAAGAGATGCACAATTCCCGGGTATCACCAAGTCCAATTCGTTGCTTATCAGCAATATCATACAGAAGACTTATATCAACGTCAACGAAACAGGTACGGAAGCTGCAGCGGCTACTGCCGCCATCATGACTATGAAATGTGCGGCTCCAACGATGGACAAACCGATTGAGATGAATGTAAATAGACCTTTTGTCTACATTCTGGCAGAAAAGACCACGGATACTCCCGTTTTCGTCGGTATCGTCGTAGACCCACGATAAGTCGTTCTTCCAGTACCGCTTTTTGTTTTTTAAAATCAGTACTGCAGTACCGAACGTTCGGTACTGCAGTACTGGTTATTCGGTACGCAAGTACCGTACTGTCGGTACTCCCCGAGAGAATATATGTCTTAGGCCTATCGTAGCAATGACCTTTTTGCTACGGTAGGTGAGTCCTTGAAATCGCATTGCATAAGGTCCATCATCAGATAGATGGCATCCTCCATGTCGAAACTCTTGTGTACGGATTCTGCAACACGTTCTGCTACATCCGGGTGTCGTTCGCGGTAGAGCGGTGTCATATAGATAAGGCAGGGAATGTCGCGCGACAGTTCATAACTCTTGGCATTGTTCGAGATGGCATGTGCAGCGTAGGTCGGGTCAGTCTCATAGATATCCATTCCGTGGTCTGGCGTGTAAATGGCGATAGCTTCACATTCGCCAATCATATCGAAGAGTGTGCTGACGACATAGTCGTTGTACAGCACGGCATTGTCGTAAGTGCATAGCATGGAACGTTGGTCTACGGGGTAATCGGAATAATCATTCGGCCCAAAATGGACAAAACGCTCAGGGTAGCGCATATAGAAACTCTCGTGACATCCGTAGAGGTTAATGATGAAAAAGTCCCTAGTTGAGGGTTGGTCGAGCATTCCTTTGACGATTGGGAAAAGTTCTTCATCGTATGTGGAGCGGAACGTGCCCACATATTTGTTGCCTACAAATACATTAGTGTCGCAGAGTTCCGCATAGCGGCCGACGAGATTGTCGTTGAGACCATTCTTGCTTTGATTTGACATCCAGCATGTGCGATATCCTGCTAGATGGGCCACTTCGGGAAGGTTGTCGCACTCGTTCCACTTCACGTCCGTTGACGAGGATTTCTGATAAGAACTCATCATCAGTTTGAAACTCTCTAAGGTAAATGTGGCAGCCGATTTGACATTTGTAAATACATGGCAACAGCCAGAATCTACCTTCTGTTGCAGTAGGGGATTGGTCTGCTTCTCGTATCCGTAGAGGGAACAGTGATGGCTAGTAGTGCTTTCGCCTATAATCCATACTATCAAAGGCGGCTGGCCATCGTGATGGACGGTCAGTCTAGGATGCGTCTCTTGGATATGGATGTCAGCGGATTGTAAGGCATCGGAAAAGTAGGTTATACAAGAGATGCCGGTCTCCTCGTCGACGACCATTGGGTTGCCGAATGGGAGGAGTATTCCGCTAAGTATAAAGCAAATACCCCCCCCCAATACATATGAACTTAGGCATGGCTCTATGTCGCAATTTGTGACAAAGGAATGTGTATGCAAGCAAGACAACGGGGAGACCAAGATAGACCCAAATTACCTCCGGACAAACAAAAAAACTGGCCATTTCATAGGCTTCGTTTATATTTGTCGCCAATATGGCGCTTACGATATCCGCATTGAAAGGCGCATGAATGCTATGGTTGCAAGCTATTTTAATCAAACAGTGCAATATAAGTACCGCCATTCCAATACCGTAGATGGTTCGGCGAATAATGGTGTTGCGTATGAATGAAATGAGAAAAACAAAGGTGTAGGCTGTGAAGAAAGCCAGAAGAGCTACATGTATACAATGTCCAATGCTCCACCATCTCTGAAAAGCATCTAAAAAGGAGAACGGCAACGGATATAGCATCACTATCAGCATGGGCCATAGCATGCTCCAGTGGCCGTTGAGGTCTCCTCGGAGGAAGGTTTTCAAGAAAGTCTTGAGAGGACTGTACCAGCGTTTCTTGTCGTTGGCTGCGTTGTTGTGTATATGATTTTTCATAAATGATGACTGAAGTGAATCTGCGATTGGGCCGAGTATTACCCGGCTCAATCGGCTGTGTCGGCTCTGCGGTTGCGGTCGGCCTGGCGTTTGCGTTTCCGCTGTTCACGACGCTTTAGGTTGCGGCGGTGATTGCGTTCCTTTTTGATTTGTTCGAGTTGCTCCGGAGTGGGAGAAGGCGATGTGCTGCGTGAGGGCACAGATGACCCCTCCGCTTTGCGTCTCCTGCCTGAACGACGGTCGTGCTGATGACGTTCTTTAGGTACGAAGTCCTCATCGTAGAAGACCTGGAAAGGCAACTGGTTCTCGTACCGCAGCTGATGGTTCAGGGCTCTGACCATACGGCGGAAGTCGTCTTTCTTTTGTCCGAGTGCAACGATGAAGTGTGACAAGGCACGAGGGCGCCCGACGTATTCCCGGTTGCGGTAGAACGAGCGGAACCGTTTGTACATCTGCACGAGGTGAAGAATGGATATGGTCCTTTCCTTCCCGATTTGGGCATTGGCCAAAATCTGCTTGGCGGCATCCTCACCATGGATGTCGGCAATGTCAAGGACGAGCACAGTCAACTTCATCAGCGGCTCGATGTGCGGGTGCTCATGGCACAGGACAGACAGGGCCGTTCGGGTGTGTTGCCATAGAGACACCCCGGATTCACAACGTGGATGTTGGTCTGCATCGCCCAAATAGTCAGACAGTCCAGGTATGACATAGGTGAGGAGACCTGAAACGTAGAGGTCGTTGATGCCTTCGCCAAAGGTATGGGCCTTCAGCATTTTGTTCAACTCGTCACGCAACCGTTTCGGCGACGAAAGGCGCATCTCATCGTGTTGCTGGAGGATGGCCTGCCAGGCAGTATCGTCCAGGCGGAAGCCCTTTTGGTGCTTGAACCGTATGCCACGCAGCATCCGGACCGGGTCCTGGCGGTAGATTTGGTTTGGTTCGGCTGGTGTGCGGAGCAGTCCGTGCTTAAGGTCATCGATGCCGCGGCCGGTAGGGTCGATGATCTGGCCGGTAGACAGGTTCTTGTAGAGCGCATTGCAGGTATAGTCGCGTCGCTGGGCATCTTCCTCAAGTGTGCAGAAGCGCGTTTCGAGCAGAGAAACGCCGTCGTCGGCATAGGTCTCTATGTGTGGCTCTACGCATTCTACCAGTGTAGTCGTCTGGTCGATGATGAGGTCCATGGCGGTCGTGCCGTAGCGCTGATAGTAGAATGGGCCTTTGCAGTGCTCCGGAAAAGAAGCACACATCCACTCTACAAATTTCTTTTGACCGTCTGGCATGTCAATCAGCAGGTCCAGATCCGAATACCTCTCGCCCAGCAATTCATCGCGCACACATCCTCCTACCAGGAAAATCTTCCCGTAGAAAGGAGAGTCGGACGAGATCTTCTCCCGTATGAAGCGCAAGGATTTTTCGAATTTGTTCATCTGTTTACAAATAGCGGTCGCAAAGGTACGTTTTTTTTATATAAAAAACAAAAAAAACTTGTAAATTCTCTTTTTTGTCCTTATCTTTGCGTCAAATCAATACTTGTTTCAATTTTTTATTCTTCAGTCAAAATCTGTTTCTATGAAAGGGATTATCAGAAGTTTTGTTCTCTCATTCTTATTGTCAGTAGGAGCGTGTTTGTGTCCAGTCAGGGCACAAAACTTTTTTAATCAGAGTGATTTGCAGTGGATTGCGGTGCCAAGCCACAACGATTGGGTGTATTCCGTCGGGGAGTCGGCAGAGGTGAGCCTGCAACTGCTTTGGCACGGGATGCCTTGCCCGGATGTGGAGGTGAGCTATAGTGTCGGAACAGACGAGCTGGATTCGGATATGGAGGGCTCTGTAAAGACGAATGCCCGGGGTGAGGCCATCATCAAGATGGGCACTGCCAGGAAAGCCTGCTTCCGCGATTGCCGCCTCTCTTGTAAGATAGAAGGGAAAAGTTACAAGAACCACATTAAGCTGGGCTTTTCGCCTGACAAAATTGAGCCTTATACCCGGATGCCAAGGGACTTCGAGCAGTATTGGAAGGGTGTTTTGGACGAGCAGCGGAAGTTGCCTCTCAGCTATACGGTGCAAGAGGCCCGAGAGTTCTCCAACGACAAGGTGGATTGTTATCTCGTCAAGATACGCACATGGAGGTCAGACCGCAATGCCTACGTCTACGGATACCTTTCCATCCCGAAGAAAGGCAACGGCAAATATCCGATTGTCGTGTCGCCTCCGGGTGCAGGAGTCAAGCATATGGACCCGTCCAAGACGCAGTTCTATGCTACTGAAGGCAAGTGCATACGATTCGAGATGGAGATACACGGCATCGACCCGAGTCTGAGCCCGACAGCGTACCAAGACATCACGCGTGCCTTCGGTGACCATTTTGCAGCAGGATATCTGTCAAACGGCATTGCCGACCGCGATACTTACTATATGCAAAAGGTGTATGCCTCGTTGGTGCGTGCCGTCGACTACCTGGTGACCCGCCCGGAGTGGGACGGCAAGAATATCTTGGTCCAAGGCAATAGTCAGGGCGGCGGTTTGGGTATCGTCCTTGCCGCGCTCGACCCACGTGTGACGGCATTGGCCATTGCCCATCCTGCCATCAGCGATATGGCTGCCTATGCCGAGAAAGGCCGTACCGGAGGCTATCCGCATTTCGGCAACACCTACAAGGATGTCAAGTTGACGGATGGTGTCATCAAGACGCTGCAGTATTACGACGCTGTCAACTTCGCCCGATTGGTCAAATGTCCGACCTACATGACATGGGGATACAACGACAACGTGTGCCCGCCGACCACCTCGTATGCTGTCTGGAACACGCTGACTTGTGAGAAGGAGCGCTACATCACACCTATCAACGAACATTGGGTCAGCACGGAGACGCGTTACCGTCAGATGCGGTTTTTGCTCGGCAAGTGCAAATGACCCAGGCATGCTCTCCTGATTCTTAACTCCATCAATTATCTCGCGCGTACATTTATTATATATGTTATATGAAAGCCCTGCTCTTCGTTCTCCTGACATTCGTTCCGTCTGCGGCCTTTGCCTTAGGACGCTTGACGTATGCCCTCAACGAAGGCTGGACGGCAGTCTGCTACCCCGAAGATACCGTTCGGTATGGCAGAAGCATAGTCCGAGAAAACGTTGCCTTGCCGCACAACTTTGACGACTACTTCGGTAGCCGCCAGCTGCGGCACGGCAATATGCACGGAGACCTGCAGTACGACATTGCCTTTACCGTACCCGAATACATATTCCGTGACGAAGAGGAGATGCTGGAGGGCAAGTCGTTCGGACTTCGTTTCGACGGGGCGGGCAGTTACCTCACGGTTATCCTTAACGGAGACACCCTTTGTTCGCATCGTCCGGTCGGGAGGGTGGTGACTAATCTCGAGATTGATACCGAGCGGCAAAAGTTGTATATCGGTGGCCAGAACAAGCTGAGGGTCATTTGTCATCATCCGTCTCACATCACCGACCTCCCGTGGGTGTGTGGAGGATGTAGCAGCGAGTGGGGATTCAGCGAGGGAAGCCAACCGATGGGATTGTTCCGAGGTGTGTATTTCGAGGTGTATGAGCATCTGCACCTACAGCCCTTTGGCGTCCATGTATGGAGCAATGATGCCTGCGATACGCTTTATGTCGAGACGGAAATCGAGAACGAGAGTGAACACGGGCGGCATAAGGTGCGCCTGGAGACCTCCTTGTGGCCGATGTACGGGAAAGAGCCGGAGGCAGCCTTGGCAAGTCAAGAGGTCGTGCTGAATCTGAAACGCGGAGAACAACGTGTGGTCCTGCAGAAGATTCCGGTGGGACAGCAAGTAAAGAGATGGAGCTTGGAAGCCCCTAATCTTTACAAGGTGAAGACCCGTCTCATGGACAATACGGCCTCCGGCGGCAAAAGGTCTGTACATGACAGGGCAGAGACGGAATTCGGATTCCGAAGCATCGAGTGGGGCCGTCAGTTTAAGGTCAATGGCGAAGCGGTTTTCTTGAACGGCATTTGTGAGTACGAACATGCCTTCGGGCACAGCCATGCCTTGACGTCATCCGAGATAGACCACAGGACATTGACATTGATGGACTTGGGGTACAATGCTTTCCGCGATGCTCATCAGCCTCACAACTTGCGGTATGTGCGCAACTTCAACAGGTTGGGCATCGCTTGTTGGTGTCAGTTCTCGGCTCATATCTGGTACGACACGCCGGCATTCCGCGACAATTTCAAGTCGTTGTTGAGACAATGGGTCAAGGAGCGTCGTAACAATCCGTCTGTTGTTTTGTGGGGTCTGCAGAACGAGAGCGTGTTGCCTGAGGACTTTGCAGCCGAGTGCGCTGCCATCATCCGCGAGATGGACCCGACGTGCCGACTGGTGACATCTGGCAATGCGGGCCGTCTGCCGTGCGAGTCTCCTTCGCCTGGCCGACTGATAACCACTTGCAATGGCGGAAGCGGGACGGACTGGAATGTGGTCCAGAATTGGAGCGGTACGTATGGCGGCAATCCCGACCGCTATGCAGATGAACTGAAGCAAGACAACCAACTCCTCAATGGTGAATACGGTGCTTGGCGTACTTTGGGACTGCATGATGCGACATTGACAAGAGCAGACAGTATGACCCGTGCCGCCGTCCTTAATGGCGCAGCCCTTAGGACAGAAGAGTATTTCTCGCAGTTGCTGAAGTCGAAGATGGACCAGGCTTGGAGCGTCAGAGACAGTGTGTGCGGACAGTTCCTTTGGCTGATGTATTCGCACGATAATCCTGGCCGTTGTCAACCCGATGAGGGATTGCGGCTTATCGACAAAGTCGGCCCATACAACTCGAAAGGATTGTTCTCGCCGTGGGGTCAACCTGCGGATTTTGCCAAAGCACTGATGGGCGATACCGTCTGTGTGGAATATGAAACCGGCACTATGTCCGGCAATCTGATCAAGGGCATTCCCGGTATGAAATACATCTATCGCTACAATTGCGGCGGGGATTCATTGACCGATAGCCACGGTCAGTTCTGGATGGG
The DNA here is from genome assembly GCA_963631395.1 of bacterium. Lineage (GTDB taxonomy): Bacteria > Bacteroidota > Bacteroidia > Bacteroidales > UBA3663 > Liminaster. The sequence goes on along the minus strand of CAVGQN010000002.1, from coordinate 37,107 downwards.
CGATGACACCCGGTTTTCGACATCCTGGTCGCAGCGACCCGAGTTTGCGCTTGATAGCCTAAATCCCGTACTGGCTTCTCAAGGTGTATCGGACAAACCCGTGGCGGTGGCCTATCCGAACCGTGTGCCGGAACTCTTTGCAGAGACCGACCAGCCGTTGGTCAGTACCTACCGATGGGGCAGACAGGACCTGAAGTTCCGGTTCCCGGTCGATTCAATAGCTCCGTATACGGTCGAAATTTTTACCTTCGAGCCCTTTGCCAACCGAAAGGGTTCCCGGGTGTTTGACATAGCCGTCAACGGCGAGGTCTATGCCAGGAACTTCGACATCTTCCAGATATGCAAAGGAAAGCAGCTCTTGGTCAGAACGACACTTCGGGTAGGCAAGCCGAAAACGGATTATCTGGAGATTTCTTTCCCTCATGTTGAGGCTGGGCAAGCCGTGGTTTCGGCGATAGCCATCTCGACTATTGCCGAAATGGGCGAAGACCTTGTCTGTCCCACACTCTCCGATTCCGTCGGGTATCCCTATTCCGAGGGCCTGACCTGGGCAGCGCTTGACACCATGATTTGTCCGCTAACTGAGAAAAAAATGTTGCCTAACTGGGAAACAAAAAAAATCCAACTGGAGGAATATTTGCCGGATATCCGACCGGACGGAAGCGTGCAGTTTAGGTTCGTGACGGGACTCGCGCATGAGTGGGTGATGCGTTGCCGCTATAAGAACCTGTCGGGCCGGTCTGTACCTTCGGAGTGGCAATTGCTCAGCGATACGGACGGGAGGGTGATTGCACAAGGCAGTCTCGGCTTTCCGCCCACGCCACCGAAATTCAAGTCGGTCAGCACCACTACGCGGGGAATGGTCAATGCGGGAAGCTACACATTGGTCATCCGGCCGCAGGAAGCATTGGAATTTGACAAACTTACGATAGAATAACGTTACGATAGAAACAATATAAATGGAACCATTCGCACATTTACACGTACACACTGAGTACTCTCTGCTGGACGGTCAGAGTAAGATATCGAGGCTGTTTGCCAAGGCTGCCGACGACGGTATGCCGGGGATGGCCATCACAGACCATGGCAATATGTTCGGTATCAAGGAGTTCTTTGACATAGCGAAAAAAGAAAACGGCAAGCGGGAGGAGAAGGGTCTGCCTCGCGTGAAGCCGATATTCGGTTGTGAGGTGTATGTGGCACATCGTGGCCTGTGGCACAAGGATGGCAAGCAGGATATGTCCGGCTGGCATCTGATTCTGTTGGCCAAGAACAAACAAGGCTATCAGAACTTGATAAAGGCAGTGTCGATAGGTTGGGTAGACGGATACTATATGCGTCCGCGTATCGACCATGAGGTGTTGGAGCAGTATCATGAGGGTCTGATATGCTGTTCGGCCTGTTTGGGCGGAGAGGTTCCGCGTTTGTTCGAAGACGGCAATCTGCAGGCTGCCGAGGAGGCTATCCTTTGGCATAAGAAGGTGTTTGGCGACGACTACTATCTGGAGTTGCAGCGCCATCCCTCGCGCGAACCTCTGTACAATCCGGAGTGTATCGTAAAGCAGAACCGTCTGAACCCATGGCTTATAGAGATGGCCAACAAGCATGACATCAAGTTAATCTGTACCAACGATGTGCATTTCGTGGACGAGGAGAACGGCGAGGCTCACGACCATCTCATCTGTATGAATACGGGCAAGGACCTGGACGACCCGAACCGTATGCGCTACACGAAGCAGGAGTGGTTCAAGACGACAGAAGAGATGAATGAACTCTTCAAGGATGTGCCGGAGGCTCTGCACAATACCGTGGAGATTGTGGACAAATGCGAGGAATACAACATCGAGAATCCTCCGATTATGCCCAACTTCGAGATTCCTGAGACATTCGGAACGGAAGCGGAGTATCGCCAGCGCTTGACCGAAGAAGACCTCTTCAACGAGTTTACGCGCGACGAGAACGGCAATGTGACGATGAGCCAGGAAGATGCAGAGAAGAAAATCAAGAAACTGGGCGGATATGAGAAACTGTACCGCATCAAGTTCGAGGCAGACTACTTGAAGCACCTCACCATACGCGGTGCGGCAAAACTGTATGCACCGGACGAAATAAAGAACAGATTCAAGGAGAATCCGGATTCGCTCACGGACCAGGAGATACAGGAGAGTTTGCAGCCCGAGGTATGGGAACGCATCAAGTTCGAGCTTCATATTATGAAGACGATGGGCTTCCCCGGCTACTTCCTTATCGTGTCGGACTTTATACGTGCCTGTCGGGAAGAACTGAATGTGTCTGTCGGCCCAGGACGTGGTTCGGCGGCAGGTTCGGCCGTTGCCTATTGCCTCGGAATAACCAAGATTGATCCGATTAAGTATGACTTGCTTTTCGAACGTTTCTTGAATCCGGACCGTATTTCCTTGCCTGATATCGATACGGACTTTGATGATGACGGCCGCGGCAAGGTCATCGAATGGGTGCAGAAGAAATATGGTGCAGACCGTGTCTCGCACATCATAACTTATAGTACGATGGCAACCAAGATGGTGCTGAAGGACATGGCCCGTGTGGAGAAAGTGCCCATTCCCGTAGCCAATCATCTTGCATCGTTGGTGCCTGACCGTATGCCCGAAGAAAACGGAAAGACGCTGAAGTGCAACCTCAAAAACTGTATAAAGGTAGTGCCCGAACTGGCTGAAGCATGCGAGAGCGATGATCCCGCCATCCGCAATGTGATGCGTCTTGGGCAGATGCTGGAGGGAAATGTGCGAGGCACGGGCGTACATGCTTGCGGTATGATCATCGGCCGTGACCCTATTGATACTGTAGTGCCTGTCTCTGTGGTCGATGACAAGGGAACGAAACTGCTTGTGACCCAATATGACGGACATGTCATCGAGTCTACCGGACTGATCAAGATGGACTTCCTCGGCCTGAAGACGCTCGGCATCATCAACGAGGCTCTTGATAATATCAAGGAGACGACAGGCGAAACGATAGACATAGACAATATTCCGCTTGACGATAAACTTACTTATGATTTGTTCTCCTCCGGACATACGGTCGGTACCTTCCAGTTCGAGTCGCCCGGTATGCAGAAGTACCTCAAGGAACTGCACCCCGACTGCATCGGCGATATTGTGGCCATGAACGCCCTATATCGTCCGGGACCGATGGACTATATACCCTCGTTCATTGCCCGTAAGACGGGACGTGAGCCAATCACTTACGATATTCCCGTCATGGAGAAATATCTCAAGGATACGTACGGCATCACGGTCTACCAGGAGCAGGTCATGCTTTTGTCCCGCTTGTTGGCCGGCTTTACACGAGGCGAATCGGATGCATTGCGTAAGGCTATGGGCAAGAAGAAGAAGGATATCGTCGATGCGATGAAACCGAAGTTTATCGAAGGCGGTGTCAAGAACGGACACGACCCGAAGATTCTTGAGAAGATATGGGGCGATTGGGAAAAGTTTGCTTCCTATGCCTTCAACAAGAGCCACGCTGTGTGCTATGCTTGGGTAGCCTATCAGACGGCCTATCTCAAGGCGCACTATCCTGCACAATATATGGCCGCAGTGCTTTCTCGTTCGCTCAATGACATCACCGAACTTTCCAAGCAGATGGCGGAATGCCGGGCGATGGGCCTGTCGGTCAAAGGTCCGGATGTCAATCTCTCCCGAGAGAGGTATAGTGTCGACTCCGAAGGCGCCATCCGTTATGGCTTGGCTGGCATCAAGTCGGTAGGCGAAGGGGCTGCCGAAGCCATCGTGCACGAATGTAGGGAAAACGGTCCGTACAAGAATATCTTCGACTTCATCGAACGTGTAGATCTGGGCGCCGTCAACCGCAAGTGCGTCGAGGCTTTGGTCTATAGTGGAGCTTTTGACAGTTTGGACAATGTGCGTAGGGAGCAGTACCTGGGCAAGCAGAAGACAGGAGAAGCCTTCCTCGACCAACTCGTCAGGTACGGACAGAGATTTCGTGCTGCGAAACAGGACCATGAGGTCAGTCTGTTTGACGAATTGGGTAGCGAGGCCATAGAGATTGCGCATCCGCTCATTCCCGATGTTGAACCCGTGAGTTCGCTGGAACGTCTCAATAGCGAGAAGGAATATGTGGGACTGTACCTGAGCGGACATCCGCTGGATGACTACAAGTTCCAGTTGCAGTATGCCTGCAATACGACGATGGCGGAACTCAGCAGTATCCCTAATCCGCGGAAGCGTGAGGAGTTTGCAGGAGTGTTGGCCAGTACTTCGGAGGAAGACAAAGCCCGTTACATGAAACTTATGAACAAGGAAATCGTGTGCGGCGGTCTAGTCGTCGGTTGGCACGAGGGCAATAGCAAGGCAGGCAACCCTTACGGAATCATCACCCTTGAGGACTATTCCGGCAAACACGAGATTCCGCTGTTCGGGACAAGTTATCCGCAGTGGCGAGGGTATGGTAAGGAGGGTATGTACCTTCTCGTTCATGCCAAGTATCAGCCCAGGCGTTTCGTTCGCAATCCTCAGACATTCCTGGATTACGAGTTTGCCATCGGTAAAATAGAACAGTTGAGCACGGTGGCTGATAGTTTGATGGAGTCCTTTACGGTCGTCATCGACCGACAGTGTCTGACCAATCAGACAATCAGTATGCTCCAGGATGAAATCATTGCACAATCCTCGGCTGCGGAAAAAGACGGGAAAACGCCTACCACAATGCTTTACTTCGAGATCTATGATGCACTGAAGAACTATCATGTCCGGCTCTTCTCGAGACAGCATAAGGTCCGCATTACCACTGAGATGATAGATTATGTCCAGTCTCTGGAGGGAGTTCAGTGTCGCATCAATGAGCGTCCTGTAGTGGAGCCTGAGTCAGAAGAGAAGGCTGATGACAATATGGATATGAATCCGGACGACATGCCGTTGCCGGACGATTGATTTAACTGACGTCCTGGTTAGAAAACATTTGGTCAAAAACAACATGGGTCAAAAGAGACCCGAATCGGAACTGAAAACAATAGTCATCGCATGAAATCGGTCTTGGATTCGTCTGTCCGGTTTTGGCATCCTGCCGAACTGGAGCAAGTCATACTGGAGATTGGAATGCTGCCCTTTTTCGAATGCAGCATTCCGGGGTTTAGCGTGTCCGAGCATACACCGGCAGAGTTGTGGTTCAACGATGGGGTAGAAGGCCCTTGGGAATGGAAAGGCCCCATTATCCAGCTTGGGCATTGTGCATACGGCAAGTTCTTCGGACGTAAGGCCGGATGGATTGCATTGGATTGTTTGCCCGATTTTGTCAATGTGCGCAGGCATGGGAGACCCTTGCCCCCCGAGGATTCGCAACAACCCGAACGGCTGATTTATGAGGTCCTAACCCTGGACCAGGATGTGCTTTCCAGCCAATTGAAGAAGGAGGTGGGTTTGTATGGCATGAAGATGAAATCTACCTTCGAGAAGTATATGGCAACACTCCAAATGGGTTTGTATGCCTGCATCTCTGACTTCGAGTACAATATAGACAAGCACGGCAACCGGTATGGTTGGGGGCTGGCACGCTATTCCACTCCTGAAGCAATGTACGGTGCCGATTTTGTCCGTTCAGCGATGCAGAATAGAAGTCCGGAAGAATCGTTGAACCGGTTGGCTGCCCGCCTCAAGAAAGCAGGGTCTGACGCAACGGAACGGCAGATATTCAAACTGCTCCGATAACGGGCGGAATTGTTCCGATGATGCCCGGTTTTATATGCGGGTGAGGTTCTCGTCAAGTCTTGCTTCGAGAAGAAACATCATCTGGTCAATTCGAAACTTAGAGTCAAGCCGAAGTCGGTATTGATGGTCGGATAGGAAGTCGAAATAAGAGGTGTATTGATTTGTTTTTGCCAATACAGCTGCAGGTTGAGCATACGCGAGAACTGGTAACTGGCTGTGAAGTTGATGTTCCAGGCTTTGTTGCCGGAAGTGGCTTCGCTGTACACATCTTCTATCTTGCGCAGTAGAGCCAGTTGGTTCTTGTGGGTGATGTCGAGTTTGACGTTCAGGTCATGCGAGACGCTCTTCTCCTTCGGATTGCTGCCCATGGGGAGGCCGACCTTCTTGCCGAAGTTTACCACTTTATATCCCGTGCCTATGGTCAGGTCCTTTGAGATGTTCTCCACAAGTTGGGCTGCAGACATATTCAAGGTTATGGAACGTGTCTGCTTGTATTCGGCCTTGACGGACATGCCGTTGAGGAGAGTGGCATTGATTCCGGCGAGCGGTGCGAAACTCTCCGTGAGCGAGATGGTCGAGATGTCGAACTCCGTCGACGGGACCGGAACGTCGTTGGATACGTCAAGCGTGAATCCGAGTCCGTTCGAGTTTTCTGCATAGTTGGTGTAAGAAGCATAGCTGCCCACCGAGTAGGTGCAGGTGTAGGCATGGCTCAGCGAGAGGCTCTTGAAGTAGTTGCCCAGTTTGGGGAAGAGCTGCAGCAGTCCGTCGTACTTGATATTCCAGTTGGGCAGCGCTTTCCAAAAGTCCGGGAAGGGATTGAGAGAGACCTCGTCGGCCGAACCTCCGTTCATGTACGCAGAGATGAATGCCGGTACCAGCACGTCGCTCGAGTTGATACGGCTCTCGCCCAACATGCCTGCATAGCGCATGCCGGCTTGTGTGGGATAGTCCGTCATGAAGCCTGCCGTAGGATAGTTGGTGCCCACATAGCGCGACAGCATCCGGTTGTAGATGATTTCGCGGTTGGCTACCAGACGTTGGAAGGCACGGCTACGGTATTTGTTGCTTGCCTTGCCGCCACCGAACCCGGAACCCAAAGCGATAGTGGTCATCTGGAACGAGCCGGACTTGGTGATGGCCAGGTCATCGAACATAAACTGATGGCTTTGCTTCTCGTTGCGTTTCCAGGTGCCGGTCAGGTTGATGGTGAAGCCCGGCAATGGTTCCAGTTTCATGCCGTAGTTCATGTCTCTTGTCTCGCTGTAGACGGCAGGCGTAGTGAGCGAGTCGTTGACGATGAGCCAATTGTTGCGTATGGCTTTTTCGGTAAAATCCTCTCCGCCCTCAAAGCCGAAGGCAAACCCAAGGCCCGGGGCCAAAGAACCTCCCGAGTTGTTTTGACCGAAGAAATCGCCGGCATTGATCCGATACGACGGCAGGTAGGTGTCGCGTTTGTACTTGTAGCTGAAGTTGGCACTTCGCACCATCATGAGTACGCGGGCTACAGTCTGTGTCGTCTTGTACCATTTCTCGTCGTCCAAAGGCTGGTCGGCCTTGATGGAAAGGTCAAGCTTCATGCTGTCCGGGAGATGGAACTTGATATTGTTGGCGTCCGTCTTGCGTACCTTCAGCTTGTAGGCTTTGCCCGTCTCGGCATTTTTCGCACTGATGATGAGGCGCTTGGTGTTGAGTCCGTGCTTGAGTGTCAACGTAGAGTCGCCGGATACCGTGATGCTCTGCTTGAACTCTTTGCTTTTCTTGATGGTTTTCTTCTTGGCCGGAGTGCTCCTGACACTGTTGCGCGAGGCCGTCTTCGTCTGGAAGCGTTCGTTGGCTTTCTTCAAGAACTTTGACTTGTTATAGAGTGTCTCGAGGTTCAACTTCAGGTCACCTTGCCAGTTGGCCTGGTTCTGGAGCGTGCCGCCCGTCTCGGTCTCGCTGTCGATGTCGGTCCCACGTTCCCATTCGTACGAACTCTTGTATTTGGCCGTAGCGGTAATCCAGTTCGTGTACGAGATTTTGTTTATCGGGATGTTCCAGGTTGCATCGAAGGTCTGGTTGTAGTCGACGGGCGTGCCCAACTTCCACAACTGCATGGATACGGTGTCCTTCCAGACTTCAAACTCGTCCGGGTAGAGGTTCTTGTTGACAGGAGCGTCCGGCTCGTTGATACGGGCATTAGTTGCACTGTTGAAGTCCAGTTTTATGGTTTTGGTCAAATCCCACGAGATGGCAGTTTGCCGCATCCAAGTGAATGTCTTGGAGTAGGATACGGGTATGGTGTAGTCAGACTCATAAGTGTCGACATTGCGGAGTTGCTCCTCGTGGTAGTTTCTGTTCCAGTTGCTTGACAAGCTGATGCTGTTTGGCAGCCAGTTAAACTGGAACTCGCTGAGTATCTTTTCCTGCTTCTTGTTTTTCTTTGCCGAGGCCTTCTTTGTGGCTTTCGGCTCTTCTTTTTCTTCGTCCGCACTCTTCCGGTTCTTCCTGTTCCTTGGAGCAGAGGTCGAGTTATTGTCTTTCTTTTGTTCGAAAGGCTTCCAGGGCGTGAAGAAAGGCGACCACTGATAGTTGATAGATGCCTTGTAGGTATCGTCGTGCTCGTATTCGGTAGTCGGGTCATGGGCCTGCTTCCGGTTATGGGAGTAGCTCATGGAGATATTGGCCGGATCCCAGGGCATGGAGTGTTTGCTTTTCACATTGAACTTGACGCCGGAGAGAGACATCGAGGTCGTGTTGTCGACGGTCTGGACCAGATTGCGTATGGAGTCTTTCTGCTTTTCGCTGGAGTAGGAGTCGAGCGTTTCCTCCAACAGCAAGTCCTCGTTGTAGGGGTCGTACTTAGGCGTACTTACTGTCTTGCTGCGGCTATAGTAGAAGGGGGCGGAAAGCTTGAGTTGCGAGGGTAACCATTTGCCGATGTCGGTCTGTCCGCTTACGGTGTACTGCCAGTCTTCGGTCAGACTCCTGTCGGCTGCACTTTGCTCGATGCTGCCCCAGCCTACTGAGGAGTAGTTGCCGGCGGCGTTGATGGTGACGAGGTCAGATACCTTAAGGGTAGCATTGCCCTTGGCGGCCCATCCGCCCCCTTCGTCGATGCCTTGCAGACGCAGTTCGTTCACCCACACCTTGCCGCTCTTCACCGTCTTGCCGTTGTTGCGTATTCCAATCATGATGACGGAGACTTCGCTGAGGGTCGGGTTGCCGATGACGGCCATTTTGTTGGCGCGGTTGTCGGCGTCGTATTGGGTGTAGAGCGTTGTGTACGAAGCCGATGACAGATTCGACTGCTTCTCCGTATTGCGTTGTTTCTTGAGCGTAGTGAGTTTGGAGAGTTGAAGGTCTATCATGTTGTCGTCCGGCCAAACTTTCTTCCGGTCGCTAGTGCTGTTGTTATTGTACCGACCTGCAGGAGTGAGTTTGATGGGGACTTCATACTCATAGTAGTTGTCCTTGTAGTCCGAGCCCAAGCGAATGAAGATACTCAGTTCGCCATCACCCAGTGCCGTTTCATTGTTGGTCAAAGCCTCACCGTGCACGTACATCTGCAAGTTGTCATACTGCCGCATATCAAGACCGGAGTTCTTGTATATGGCTACGGCATCGTGCGGCTCGAGGTCGCTTATGGCCAGCACCATGGCCTGCTCGTTGAGCTGTGTGGATGTGCTCTGCCCGGGATCGACGATGCGGTCTATGCCGGGAGGAAGCACATAGTTGACTGGATAGGAACCGGCATTCTCCTCGATATTGACGGTCGAGGTAGACACGTCGCCAGTGCCGGATACGGCGTAGCCCTTGTCGGCCAACGAAGCTGCCGTGTACTTGCGCCAGTCCGAGCGGACCAGTTCGAGGGTAGCAAAGCGCAGGGTCTGCTCTTGTTTCCATCCGGTCATAAACATGCGCATGAAGCGGATGGACTTGAAGTTGGAAATGGAGCCGACCTTCTTGTCGTATTCCGAGAGCGGAATGCGGAACTGATACCACTTGACTGTAGGCTGCTTGCCGTTGCGCAACCGGACAGAGGTCTCGCTGACACTCTCTATGTAGTTGGAACCCACTACCATATCTTCCGGCCGGAGAGAGATGTGATACTGGAAATAGCGCTCGTATTCGTTTAGCGTGTTGTCGGCGTTGATGTCTTCCACATCTGGCGATGACGAGGCTGCTGTGGCATAGCTCTCGTTGCTTTCGGAGGTGCTCTTCGAGTTGCCTTCGGTGCCGTTGTAGTGTTTGTACCGTTCCAGGATGGATGTCTTCTGGCGGTCGAAGTCTGAACCTCTGAAGTAGTGGAAGTCATCGCCTGCAGGGTCGTTGATGGGGGAGAAGGCGTCGTTCTGCCAAAGGCTGAGCACATCGGCGTTTACCTTCGACATCACACTCTCCATAAAGCTTTTGTAAGTCGGGTATTCTTTCTCGTCGTTATCCTTTAGTCCGTCGAGGCCAACGTCTTGATTCTCACGGCTTCCTGTCGTGTTGTCGAAGGCATAGACCGTCGAACTGCGTCGGCTCACCCTGCCCCAAACGGTCCGCGCTGTATAGGTCGTGTCTCCGTCTGCATCTAGGCCATTTTCGAAGGACTTCATGCCGTCCTTCAGGATGTCCTCGGATATTTCTCCAAGGTTAAAATAGAGGTCGCCGCCTTCGGTATTGGTGGTGTCGGAGATGAACGGATCCATAAGCCAGAACTCGATGTACTCGTAGTTGGCATTCTCAAAGTTGGTGACGTCCATCTTGCGCATGATGCCGCCCCATCGCTTCTCGGGGTTCGTCAGATAGCCCGTCTCGTCCATGCCGTCCACATCCAGGTTGTAGGGGCCACGCTCGTTGGGGTAGAAAGTCAGGTTGAGCACATCGAGAATGCCCGTCTCGCCATAGGTAAGTTCCTTGTTGGGATAGATTTCGTCGTAGTTTACCTGACGTACCCGATGGTCCGAAAGCTGTTCCAGGTCGTTCTTGATGTGGCCGGGGGTGAGGCTTGAGGACTGCGAGGTGAACATGCGGTCTATGGTGTACCAGGAGAGGAGGGCTCGGTTCTTGCCGTAGTCGATGTCGTTGCTCAATGCCGCCTCCGGGAAGAGCGCGTCGGCACCGTCGTCGTAGGGGGTGGACGCCAGTTTCCATTGCGAAGCCGTGGAGATGTCGGAAGGCGTCTCGGAGTTCTCGAAGTCATCAATATAGACATTGCCGGCTGAACCGATCTGGTCGTTGTGCCCGGCTACGAGTTGGGCGAACTCTCCCTGTATGGAGAAGTTGGACGGAGTCGTGGCCTTAATCCAGGGAATAGAACCTACGGCATTGGTGAGCCACATGAAGTCCTTGTTCCACTTGAAGTTGACACCATACATGGTGTTGTTGATCGGGATGTCGGTGTTGGTTACCTTCTTCGTGAGCGGTTTCTCGTGCAGGTTGATGACCGTAGCTCCGAACGAGATGTCCTTCGAGTAGTCGTACTGCATGTCGACACCCATCATCGTCTTGCGTTGCAGCGAGTAGTCGCTTTGGTCTTCGAGCGACACACTCACGGCAGTACCGCTCTCGATGATGCTTTCGTTGAGAATGGTGACGATGCCCATGTTGTAGTCGACGGTGTAGTCGGAGTTCTCGACCAGTGTCGTACCTCCGGCCGTGACGACCACGCTGCCCCGTGCCACATTGCGTGCGCCAAGGTCTATCTCGGCACCGCTCGAGGCGACATACTCACCCTTCAGACGGAATTTGTTCTTTTCGGCTATCTGCTCGGCCACGGTGAGCGTGCTGTCATACAGTTCGAAGTAGCAGTATTTCTCGGCCAAAGCCTCGCTTCCGAGTTTGGTGGCCAGATGTTCGCCGAAAGGCTCGACCACGGGGAAGATGATGCGTCCCGTCGAGGTGTTGACCGTATAGCCTTGCACAAAGTCGAACTGGCCGTCGGAGTAGCTTTCGTTGTTGGCGTTCAGACGGTCAAGGTTCATGACCTTTAGGAGAAGTTGTTGTGCAATAGGGCCTTCGTTGATGTAGTTGGTGTACACGCCGACGGTGTCGCTCATGTACTGCACCTGCAGGGTGAAGTCTGTCTTCTGTAGGTTGGTGACACTGAGCGAGTAGATGTTTTTCATCATCAGATCCCAAAGTGGAATAGACGGATTGCCGGCCGTTGCCTTGAGGAGTTTGACCACAAGCGTCTGGGTCGTGTTGTTGGCGTTGTCCGTGCTGAACTCGCCGACCTGATAGGTCTTTCCTCCCTTAGTGTATTGGAAGGCTACAGCCAGGACCATATCATCGTCGAGCCGGGTCTTGAGCGAGATGTAACCGAGGTTGCTGTTGAGGGTGTATTCGCTTGAACTCATCAAGCGGGCCGACTCTACCTTCTCGTAGTCAGTGCCGCCATTGACGCCCTGCGCTTCCAGTCCTGACATCACGGTGGTCACATTGGTGATGTCGCGGATGCCGCTATAGTTCTGGGCGATAGTCTCATAGAGGTTGTTTGCCTTGTTTTCCGGCCAGCTGTCGCTGCTCTGTGATGACCAGAGCGGGTTGCCGATGCGCTCGCTTTCGCCCAGGTCCATAAAAGCGACTATGTTTCGGGCATTGTCGTACGAGCCCTTTTTGTTGGTGACCCATACCTCGATTTTCGTAATCTCCACACCGCTTGCTATGAGGGGCAGTTTGGACATATTCTGGTCGTAGGTGTCGCGGAAGTACTGCGCCAGGAAGAAGTGACGGTTCTCGTCGTACTCGTCGGCCATGATTTCGAACGACTTCTTGGTCGAACCGCCTTTGCTCGACACCGTCTTGCTCGTCGACTCCTGTTTGGCCAGAAGGGCCGTGACGTTCAGCTTGCCGAACTTCAGCTTGGTCTTGATGCCGAATAGGGCTTGTCCGCCGGAGATGAGGCTGTTGCCTGTCGACATCGATACGTTGCCGGCCTCAAGGTCCTGTATGATTTCGTCCTCGTCGCCTTGATAGGCCAACTTGAACTGGTTGGCGTCGAAGTCGAATGTGGCCTGTGTGTCATAGTTGAGGTTGAAGTCCATCTTCGAACCTATCGAAGCCGTCATATTGAGCTGTATCTGCTCGTCAAAGTCGAAGGTCTTCTGGTCGCGGGCCCGTTCGGAGAGGGTAGGATTGTCGATTTTGTTGCGCTTCATGCCCATGCTCAGGCTAGCCTTGCCTTTGGTCTTGACGCGGATGCCGCCTTTGCCGAACAGCTTCTCGGCCGGACCGAGACTGAACTGCATGTCGAGCAAGTCCAGGCCCGTACCGCCTTCGTACTCTTCTGCGGCCTTTGCATTCTGCTCCCGGAAGTAGGCTGCGCGTACGGCGCGCTCCGTGTAGTCTTTGTATTCCTTTGTACTAAGCGGGATGGTGTAGCCAATCTGTTGCTCTCCTATTTTGGTCTTGATGAGATAGCGGTCGTTTTTCCAGTCGTATTCTATCTCTTCTTTCACGTTGGAAGGAGTCTGTAGGTCTCCTGGGTGTTTCTTTTCTTTGTCTTGCAGGTCGTCCACTACGGTCTTTGACACCTCCCATCGGGCTTTCCCATGTTCGGGTTCGTCTTCGTTCCCCTCTTTCTCTTCGTCCGTGTCTTCATCGCCAATCTCAAGCCGTAAGCCGAGTTCCTGGGCCAAAGGGGACGCCAAGGCAGCGCCCCCCAGGAGGAGAGTGCTCACGATGCCGGCTATGGCCCATCTGGATTTTTTCAAAAGCATAACTTCTACGCGCGATAAGACAATTTAAAGAACGCACGCGAGCCTTTATTATTGTCTAGGCCCTGGATTTTGACACCAAAAGACGATAATACTTGCGGATAATCGAACTGTCACTGTAACTGTCACCACGTTTGTGCGGGAATGGCATAGTGGAACAGAGAGAAAAACTAGGCTTTGTGAGGCGAGAAACTAAGCCTGGTGCAAAGATAAACATAGTTTTAAGAGGAAAGAAACTATGTTTTGTTCAACGAGAAACATAGTTTTACGATGCGCGAAACGGCGTTTTGCTTAGAGGACAAATCCGAGCGGAGTGAGCAGTGCCTTTGACGTGCGACTTTGGCGAAAATCTGTTTCCGAGACGGCAGAAAAGCATTGGATTTGTACAAAAAACCTTGCTGGAAATGTAGATTATCATAAAAAAAGTGTGGATTTTCTTTACCAAAAGGAGGTTTTTTGTAGGTTATATTTGGTGGTTTATCAAAAAAAAAGTACTTTTGCGCACTCGTATGTTAGCTTGTTACTCTAATATGTCGTTAGCTTATTACTCTCATATTTCTCGGTAAGTTCGTTGAGTCCGAATGAATCCGGGAGATTGAATAAAATTTTATATCGATGAAAAAAACAATCGTTTTTCTCTTCTCGGCAGCAGTCGCCTTGCAAAGCATGGCGGCAGACATTGTAGCTTTCCCTGGAGCACAGGGCTGGGGACGTTGGGCCAAAGGCGCTCGTGTCTCATCAAGCCCTACCGTCTATCATGTTACCAATCTGAATGATTCGGGTACGGGTTCGTTGCGCGACGCCGTTTCAAGTTCCAACCGTATTGTGGTGTTCGATGTGAGCGGTGTTATCAAGATATCGAGCCGTATCGTATTCAAGAGCAACCTCTACATAGCCGGACAGACAGCACCGGGCGAGGGTATTACCGTCTATGGTGACGGCGTTTCCTTCTCAGGTGCATCCAATATCATCTGCCGTTACCTGAGGGTTCGTATGGGTCACAACGGTTCAAGCGGCAAGGACTGCGCAGGCATTGCCAATGGAACCAATATGATTTTCGACCATTGCTCGTTCTCATGGGGACTGGACGAGACTTTCTCCATCAATCCGGACAGCAACAACAGTTTGGGCAACATCACCTTGATGAACTGTATCTTCGGCCAGGGACTCATGACTCACTCCGCCGGAGGCTTGATGCAGGCTGACTCCATTACGCTTTACCGCAACCTTTACATCGACAACTCCACTCGTAACAACAAGGTAAAAGGCATCAACCAGTATGCCAACAACGTGGTCTACAACTGGAGTAACGGATGTTACATCATGGGCGGAGACTCCAATGGCTCCAGCTATGTCAATGTGCAAAGTAACTGCTTTATCAACGGCAACTCGACCTCCGGTTCGGCAAACGCCTTCACGGGGGCCAATGCAGACTTCCATGTCTATGGCGACGACAACTGGCAGGATAACAACAAGAACGGAGTCTACGATCCGTTCCTCATTACTAATTATAGTGCAGCAACGCGCGAATCCGTTCCTTACGATTATCCCGAACTGGAACTCTATCCCGGCGATTCGCTCATTTGGCTCAACATCCCGACCGTAGGCGCTTCTTTGCCCTACCGTGACCAAAGCGACTGCTATATGATTGACGAGTTGATGAGTTTCGGTACGTTAGGTAACCTTATCAGCAACGAGGAGTCTTTGGCTATCGGAAGCCCCACCTCGTGGAAATGGTGGGCAGGCAGTAAACCGCTTGATTCAGACGGAGACGGAATGCCCGATGCCTGGGAAGAGGCCAATGGTACAAACAAGAACAGCAATGACGCTTGCCAAAAGGCTGCCAATGGCTACTTGAACATAGAGAACTACATTAACTCCATCACGGTCAACGACCGCCAGTACTTCCTGCGTCAGCCCATCACGCTGTCGGCCAAGAGCACGACGACCACCATCGCGTTGAGTTGGAGAGACTACACTTACGCCGAGTCCGGTTTCGCTGTTGAGTACAAGCTCTCTACGGATACGGAATATACGCTGGCCGGCAAGACCGCACCCAATGCGACGAGTTTTACAATTACGGGTCTGACCGACGGCTCTACATACGATGTCCGTGTGCGCGCCTTTGGCGACAATGCCGGCGTTGAAGCCTATTCCGACTATTCTACAGGTACGTACAAGACACGTCCGGTCGAGGTCGGCATCATAGATGTGGAAAACTATCATCCTACAGTGACCAACAGCACGGATGTCAAGGCCACTGACAGCTTGCTCTTGACGAGCAATGACGCATTGGCCTACACGCTGACCTCTGCCATCGAACCGGCTGCCGTAGTCGCTATGGGCAAAGGAACGGTGACCGTGAGCGGTGCATCAATCGGCGGTACGGGCACTTCTGTCAACAAAGGTGACGAAGGTACGCTCGTGATGAACTACGATGCCAATACCTACACGGGTGCGACCGTATTGCACGATGGCGTGCTCGAGTTCTGTAGTATAGCCGACGGCGGCGTGAATTCAGCCATCGGTGCAAGTTCGGAGTTCGCGCAAAATTGGGTTTGGGATGGCGGAACGTATCGTTACACCGGTGGTAATGCCTCGACCAACCGCAGTGCACGTTTGACCAATCCGACTACTCTGGAACTCAAGAACGGCAAGACCTTGTCCATGAGCGGAACGATAGAGGGAAGCGGTGACGATCAGGACTTCGTGCTCGACGGCAATGGCCAGTTGACTATTGCTTCAACTAATTTCTTTGGCTATACAGGCACGACGACGCTCAAGGGCGGTACTATGTATCTTTCGACCACAGATATTGCGAAGAATGGCATTGGCTCGTCTTCGAAACTTGTTCTTGCGGGCGGAACTTTGAAGACAAAGGGCGAGTCCAACAACTACGAGACTTACTCCTTCCCGATTGAAGTGGAGGAGAATACATACAGTTATTTCGCCCCGAACCGCAACTGCTCCATACGGAATACTTTGACCGGTGCCGGTACGTTGGAATTAGATATCCCTTATTTGCGAGAGTATTTCGGCTGCAATGTGACTGGCTTTACTGGCATGATTGTCGCCAATGGACTGAATGACAGTGACGGTTCTCTCTTCTTGGCTGAATCGCAGTTCAATATGCCGACTACACGTGTCTACCTGAAAGGAATAGGCAAGACTTATATGACGGCATGGAGTACTAACGCCGTGAATTATGTGGGCGGTATCTCCGGTGATGCAGGAACGTACTTGATAGGCAGCAGCAAGAATACCAAGGGTTCCGCTTGCCAGTGGATAGTGGGCGGCGCCAACTCTGACGAAACATTCAACGGCGTGATTACCAACCTGCCTGCAGGTCTGAACAAGGCTTACAACGGCGTCGTGTCCATCACGAAGGTCGGTACCGGTCTCTGGCGTCTCAACGGCAACAACGACTATAGCGGAACGACCCAACTGAACGCAGGTACACTTATCGTCAACGGAAAGTATTCTGGCGGAGGCACTATCACTGTGGCCTCGGAGGCTGTCCTGAAGGGCTGCGGCTCTATCACGAATGGCATTATTAATGTCAAGTCAGGCGGAATTATCACCTCGGGTGACTCGATTGTGACCGGCAAGACGTTCAATCTGACAGGTTCGACACTCAATCTTGAGCAAGGCTCTTATTTCCAGGTGCCGTTGCTTTACAACGGAACGACCAAGAAGAGCAATTCGTTCGGCGTTGGAACCATGAACATCAAGAGCGGTGCTGTCCTTAAGTTGGATATGAGCAACGTCAGCGGAGCTATCGCTCCTGATACCAAATTCGTTGTCATCTCAGCCAATACGGCTATCAACGGCACATTCGACACCATCGAACCCGCTACTCCCGGAGAAGGACTCCAGTGGGATTTGTCCGAACTCTACACATATGGTAATATATATGTACGCGAGGAAGGTGCCGAGCAATATGTTTACTTGACCACCAATCTGATGGAAGATACCGGCAAGGTGGATGGCGAAGGTTACTATTGGTTCAATGCAGACAACGCCACCATTTCGCAGCAACTCGTATCGGACAGCGTTGTGGTCTTCGATGCAGCCGGCAAGGCTTCCCTTGCTCCTGCCTACGAGATGAAGGACTCCGAGTCGGCAGTACTCGGCACTGGTGCCATCAAGATGAGCAAAACTGCAGCCGTTACCTTCTGTGCACCCGGCAATGTGTCAAGTTTCAAGTTGGCACTCTACCGCAGTTCGGGTACGGACTGGGCTCAGGTATACGCCAGCTGCGACGGCATCGAATGGACTGAGCTACAGCAGATCAATACTACAAAGGTTTCGGACTTGACTACCAAGAATATACAGTACTTCGACTTGACCGAGGACAAGATGGCTCAGAAGGAGTACCGCTATCTGAAGGTCGAGCAAGCCAATGGCGCATCTCCGACTTATCTGGTTGGTGTGAGCATCACCTACCTGAAGCGTACGGTCGGCCTTGACGAGGTCGAGGACGATACTGAGACCGATGTCGACATCTATGACCTGAATGGCCGCAAGGCCGGACGTGAAGGCGGACGTATCGTCATCATTGGCGGCAAAAAGACCATCACAAAGGATTTCTGATATTTATCGAACAAAAATATAACCGAGAACATACATGAATAAAAGAAACCATCTCCTTGTCTCGTCGCTTGTGGCGGTGTTGGCATCTATGTTGACGCTGACCTCGTGTGACGACCTAAGCGAAGACAGTCATTACAAGACTCCGAGTTTTTTGGCAGGCAATGCCATCGAGGTGCTTCAGAAAGACGGTAATTACTCAGTCTTCCTGAAAGGAATTGAGCTTACCGGCTACACCGATGTGGTCGATGGTCAGATTTTGACGGTTCTGGCACCTACTGACGAGGCTTTTGCTGCATTCCTTAAAGAGCAGGGATACAACAGCATTGAGGATATGTATGCTGCTGATCCAGAGTTTACTACGCAGGTCATTACCTACCATCTGCTGTATTATGCAATGGACTGGAGCAAGATGACCAACTTCCGTCCTTTGGAGGGCGACGGAGCCACCGAAAGCCAGCGTGCTGACAAGGCCGGTATGTACAACAGGTTCCGTACCCGTTGTGCTGTCAATGAGACGCAAGAGTTCGACAGCGATCCTGCCGTCAACGATTACGTGACCGTCATTCACCGCGAACGTTATGTCACCGTATTCAGCGAGACTCTCTTCAGAACCCTGGGCATTGATGCAGCCTCCAACTACAACTATTTCTTCCCCGACACGGAGTGGAATCCGAAGGGTTTGGCCGATGGCTTCAATATCATGAATGCCGCTGTGCTGGATTCCGTCGCTGTTGTGACCGACAATGGTTATTTGTATCACATCGACCATGTGCTCAATCCTGTAGGTACTATCTACGAGGAACTTGACAACAATGGCAAGTACAGCAAGTTCCTGAAGCTCTTCGACGAGTATGCCGAGTACACACAGGACGTCGACGAAACCAACAACCGTGGTTATAATGTCTACACCAAGAGTTTTGGTGACTTGCCGGCCATTGCTTCTGAGTGGGCTTCTGACAACTACAGGAACTTCACGACCAACTCGTTTGTCAGCTACAATATTCTTGCACCATCGGACCAGGCCATGGACGATATGTTCACGAAATATTGGGAGCCGGGTTGTGGTTATGCTTCTGTAGATAGTCTGAATCCTTTGATTCAGAACATCCTCGTCAACGAATGCGCCATTGCCCTTGACCTTACGGGCGAAGGCGACAAGACCGATTATGCTTGTTATCCTGAGTTCCTGACCATGAAACGTGCATATTCGGAGTTTGGCACCGAGGTGACCAATAGTCCTTCGGAGTTCGACGATGCAGTGTTCTGCAACAACGGTATCCTCTACGGTTCTTCCAAGATGGAGGTTCCTGGAGTTTTCTCCTGTGTGGCCGGACCATCGTTCAAGGATGTCAAATATCTGCCTTATCTGTATGTCTTGAACGGTTCGGGTCAGTTGTTGAACCTTGCCGGCAATCAGGCTGAGTTTGTGGCTCTTGTGCCCGATACGGCTCAGTTCGCCAAGAATGACCCTGCAGGCCGTCTCTATTACGATCGTGTGAACAACACCTACGAACTCCAGATTTGGAGCGACGAGTCGGCCGACTACGTCTCTATGGGACGCAGCTATATGGAGAATGTTGCTAACATGCACACATCGACCAATGCCACAGAACTGAAGACGGAGGGCACGCAAGTCATTGAGACCAATGCTGCCTTCAACTACTGGTTTGTCAAAGACGGCAAGATTACGACCAACTACCTCTTCAACCAGCAGCTCAACCCGACTTATAAGGATGAGATTTGGTATGGTTTCCACGAGATTACCAATGCAGGTGAGAAGTGGAGCAACGGCCGTGCCTATTCGTACGACTATCCCGGTATCTACACTACGGCCGACGGCATGAGTCTGGAGACTGAGTTGTGTACAAACAATGACTACAACTATCCTTACTATTGCTTCGCCCAGTTGCTGCGTCTGTCTGGATTGGCAAACAGCGGTCTCTTCTCAGGCATGTTGACGCTCGACCCCGAGTCACCCCGATTCATCGCTTTGGTTCCGACCAATGATGTCCTGAAGGACGCCATCGAGAAGGACCTGATTCCAGGTTGCGATACATTGCACGTCACTGACAACTTTTCCATCTACATGAACAACAAGTCAGGCTCGCAGGTCAATGCCAAGTTGACGGATGCCAACAAGCAGCTCCTGTCCAAGTATCTGCTGTGCTACTTTATCACGGCCGACCGCAATGGCTTCACCGCTTATCCTTATGTCGGTTCAACATGTAAGGGCGTCTTCGAGACGGGCGGTACCTTCAATGTGGAGATTCTCGACGACGGTTCGGCTATCTCTGTCCGTGCTACCGGCGACGGTGTCGAGGGTACAGAGGTTTCTCTTGAGAGCAAATATGGATATTTACCATTCGCTTATAGTGATGGCGCTTTCCAATTATTGAATGGTATACTTAAATAATGAGGCGCCTTATGAAAATGATGAAATATTTCTTGATAGCAATCTGTGGCCTTTTGGCAACTGTAGCCATGGCACAGAATAGGACTTTGACGGGTACAGTCATCGAAGGGGGAGGTCTGAATGAACCTCTGTTCGGTGCTAATGTGACCATTGTCAATGCACAAAACCGTACCTTGACAGGTGCGACGACCGACCTTGATGGTAACTTCGTCATCACCAACGTGCCGGATGGCAAGAACTTGCGTATTCAGGTGTCGTTTATCGGCTTGAAGATGCAGACGCTCAACTATACCGGTCAGCGCAGCATCACCGTTACTCTCGAGAGCGACTCGAAGATGCTGAGCGATGTCGAGGTCGTAACCAAGGCCGTTAGCCGTTCTGAGTTAGGTATCACCGACTTGCAGCAGACATCATCCACACAGAAGGTACAGATGTCTGAGATTACCGACGTGGCTCCTGTAGCCTCTATCGAAGAAGCCCTTCAGGGTCAGATGGCAGGTGTGGACATCGTGTTGGGCGGTGATCCCGGTTCCAAGTCCAGCATCCGTATCCGTGGTGTCTCCACGTTGTCTTCTTCGGCTGAGCCATTGGTTGTAGTCGACGGTATCCCGACGTCAGTCAGCTTCGGCGATGATTTCTCGTTCAGCGATGCCAACGAGGACGATTTCGGCGCCCTCTTGAACATTTCGCCTGCCGATATCGAGAGCATCGAGGTTTTGAAAGACGCATCCGCTACTTCTATTTATGGTACTTCGGGTGCCAACGGCGTTTTGCTCATCAACACCAAGCAGGGCAAGACCGGCAAGACGACCTTCAACTTCCAGTCCAAGTACTCTTACAAGCAGGAACCTTCGACCATTCCGCTTCTGAACGGCAAGCAGTACATCTCCATGATTGAAGATGCCATCTGGAATGCCGCCAATGCAAAAGGTCTGGGCAATGCCGCTTCTGAGTTGGCGCTCCTCTTCGACACGAAGGAGTTGCTGCGCGACAAGACCTATCGTTACTACAACGAGTACAATGTCAATACCGACTGGTTGGACGAGGTTCGCCAGAACGCTTGGCAGTGGGATAACTCGTTCTCTGTGTCCGGTGGTGGCAACAAGGCTACCTATCGTGTGAGCCTTGGTTATCTCGACGATGTCGGAACTACTATCGGTACGGAGGCTAAGCGTATCACGGCCAATGCCCGCGTGACCTACAAGTTCTCTGACCAGTTCCGTGTGTATACCGATTTCTCTTACACCGACTACAACAAGGACGCCAATGCCGTGGACAATGTCCGTTCGCAGGCACAGAATATGATGCCTAACCAAAGTCCTTATCTGATTAATGACGACGGAACGCGTTCCGATTCATACTTCACGCCCAACAGCAACTTCCAGGGTAGCTATACGGGACTGGGCAAGGGCAACTGGAATCCAGTGGCCATGGCCAACGAAAGCTACAAGAACACGCGCGAGCGTAACGAGAAGATGACCATCAACTGGGAGTACAAGGTGCCGTTTAAGGACCATGCCCGCCAGTTGAAGTACGAAGGTTGGGTTTCGCTCAACATGAAGACTTCTGCTACTAAGCTGTTCGTTCCTCAGGAGGCTACAGGTGTGATTCTCACCTCATCGCTCTCCAACTACAGCAGCGAGTCATCGAGCGACGCTATGAGCCTACAGACGCAGAACAAGATCATGTACACGCAGACCTTGGCTGAAAAGCACTCTATCGTAGCCACTGCTTTGGTAAGAACGACGGCCAACAACTCGGCTTCCGCTTCAAGCAGCACTTATGGCAACGTGTCACTCAACTTGTCCGATCCTATCGTCGGTTCGGTAGTAAGCAGTGCGGGTAGCGGCGATTCGCAGTCCAGAAAGGTGCAGTTTACCGAGTTGGTCAACTATACCTACGACAACCGTTACGTCCTGAATGCCACCTTCACACAGGAAGGCAACTCTTCGATGGGTAAGGAAAACCGCTTCGGTGTGTTCCCGGCCTTCGGTGCATCGTGGAACGTAGACCGTGAGCACTGGTTTGATGACGTAGACTGGATGACTATCGGTAAGGTCCGTGCTTCATTGGGTTGGTCCGGTAATCCGCCTACAGGTGCTTACAGCTACCTGGGCGCCTACAACACTTTGGGTACATACATGAACCTGAACGCCCTCTACCCGAGCCGTATCCAGTTGGACAAGCTCAAGTGGGAGAGCACGCGCGAGTGGGACTTGGGTCTTGATTTCCGCATCTTCGACCGTTTCGGCATG
The DNA here is from genome assembly GCA_963631395.1 of bacterium. Taxonomy (GTDB): domain Bacteria; phylum Bacteroidota; class Bacteroidia; order Bacteroidales; family UBA3663; genus Liminaster. The sequence continues at coordinate 14,453 of CAVGQN010000002.1, read as the reverse complement.
ACATTCGACTACTATGACAAGTATACTTCAGACTGTCTGATGTCCAAGGTCAGCATTCCTTCGACTTCGGGTTACTCACAGCTTGCCTATCTGAACTCCGGTGAGGTTTCGAACAAGGGTTATGAGCTTCGCTTCGACTTCGATATCTTCCGTAACAAGATGTGGTATATTAAGGGTAGTGTTAACGGTTCGCGCAACATCAACAAAATTGAGAAGATACCAATCAACTACACAGAGGAATCGTATACGTTCAACAACGGCAACTATGCCGTACGCATTGTCGAGGGTGACCCTGTCGGTTCTTTCTACGGATACCGTTACAAGGGCGTTTACCAGAACACCGAAGATACCTATGCCATCGATGCTTCCGGCAACATCATGCGTGACTTCAACGGCGAGGTAGTTTCCATGCGCAATGGCAAGGAACGTGTTTATCCGGGCGATGCCAAGTACGAAGACATCAATCACGACGGTGTAATCAACGAGCAGGATATTGTTTACTTGGGCAATTCCAACCCGACATTCATCGGCGGTGGTAACTTCTCGGTCAAGTATGGCAATCCCAATGCCAAGGCCGGTGTCTTCACGTTCTCGATGAACTGCAACTTCCGTATCGGACAGAAGGTCATCAACCAGGCCCGAATGAGTCTGGAGAGCATGTATGGCACTTCCAACCAAAGTACGGCAGTCCTCTCGCGTTGGCGTAAGGAAGGTGACAAGACCGACATCCCGCGCGCTTTGTACGGTATGGGCTACAACTATTTGGGCTCTGACCGTTTCGTGGAGGATGCATCGTATTGCCGAATCAAGACCCTCTCGTTGGCCTGGACGATGCCTAAGCGGATGACAAAGAATCTGCATATCAACAGCTTCCAGTTCTTCGTGACAGGTTATGACCTCTTTACGTTCACCAACTATTCCGGTCAGAATCCGGAGGTGTCGCTTCCATCCACATCTACGGCATTGGTCAAGGACTCATCCAAGTCTCCTGTCACCAAGCGTTATGCATGCGGTATCAATCTAAGCTTCTGACACAACGAGCATAAAAAAAGACTATGAAAAAATATATAATTCTATATAGAAGTGTTGCTTTGGCACTGATGTCAACCTTTGCGTTGACATCATGCAACGACTGGTTGAACCTGTTGCCGAAGAACGAGCAAGTCACAGACAAGTACTGGAAGACAAAGGAAGATGTCGAGGCTGTTGTGACTTCCGGTTATTATTATATGCGTACGGAGGTTCCTCAGATATTGCTCTTCGGCGAACTTCGAGCCAGTACATTATATAATATAGGTACTAGCGATGCCACCAAGATTCAGGACTTTGACATTCTGCCTTCCAATACCAATATTAAATATTCGGTATTGTACCAGATTATCAATATGGCTAACTCGGTAATCCACTATGCCGACGATGCACAGGCCAACGATGCCACCTACTACGATGCGCTGAAGAACAGCCACATCTGCGAGGCCCTCTTCCAGCGTGCTTATGCCTACAGCATCCTTGTCAAGAACTATAAGGAGGTCCCCCTCGTTACCCAGGCTTCCGTTACCGACAAGGCCGAATTCCGTCTCCCCAAGAGTTCGGAGAGTGCTATCATTGCACAAATCAAATCGGATATTGAGACGGCTTTGGCTACAGGTGCTGCCAAAGGCAACTACGAGGAGGAGTGGCAGACCAAAGGCCGCGTCACCAAGTGGGCACTCTATGCACTGATGGCCGACATCTGCCTTTGGAACCATGAGTATGAGGAGTGTGTCAAGTATGCCAATATGATACTTGAGGCCAAAGACGCACTTCGTCCAGTGTTCATTTCCGACATGTCCAACTGGTTCGACATTTTCTATCCCGGCAATTCCAACGAGAGCATATTCGAACTCAACTGGGATTATGCTACCTATGGTGAGACCAACAACTTCACCACACGTTTTGCATTTGATAACGCCATCGGTACGGCTGCGGGAAGTTATAACATCTCCGAGGCAACCAAGGAGAAGTTGATTGCTGAGACGGCTGAGGTACTAGCCAACAATCCCGAGTTGACACAAGACGGAAGAATAGGCCGTATGTACCTGGCTTCGTTCATCACCGGTTCGGCATCTACGACCTACAATGACAAAGCCACTTATTTCTCGATTTGGAAATACCGTGGTTCTGACATTGTCAATCCAAGCACATTCCGCAACAATTCCAACTGGGACGCCAACTTCATCCTGTACCGTGTTGCTGACATCAAGTTGATGAAGGCTGAGGCATTGGTTATGATGGGACAAAGCTATTGGCGTGATGCTATCAAGGAGATCAATGACATTCGTCTTCGTGCCGGCTTGAAGTCTCTCGTTGTGCTCAATACCGACGATGACCAGACACTCAATCCGAGTGAGAGCGACGAAATCGCTGCCTACGACCAGTTTACCTTGCTCAATGAGATTCTCAACCAGCGTGAGATGGAGTTCCTTGGCGAGGCCAAGCGTTGGTACGATGTGCTTCGTTTTGCACGTTACGACAGCAATTTCGCTCCTGAAGGTACAGTCGAGGATGAGTCGGAAGAGGAATATGAGTCATACAAGACCCAAGGCTTCGGTGCAGATGAGTTCAAATACAAGGAGTCTGCTATCGAGATGATTATCGCTGCCAATACGACAACCAACGGCAATCAGATTCGTTCGATTCTCCAGAATTCGTGGGCTTGGTACATTCCGCTTCCACAGTCTGATGTTGAGACCAACAAAAATTTGATTCAGAATCCTTATTACAACTAAACGAAATATGAAACGGAATAGAATATATTACTTGGTCCTGTCATCCATGTTGTTGCTCCTGCCCATGTTTATGGGTAGCTGCGACAAGGACTTGTTCAAGTTCGAGGACGACAGCAAGGGCTCATACAAACCGTCTGACGGCGATCCTATCGCTACGACGCTGAAGAATAGCGGAGAATTCAGCGAGTGGGTCGGTATATTGGAGTATACGGAGACGTTCCCAATCCTCAATGCCCTCTATGACGGTTCCGGTACAGGCAACAAATATACTATGTTTGTGCCTACCGATTCAGCACTTCAGTGTTTCTACACGGAGAAGAATGTGTCTAGTTACGAAGAGTTGGGCAAGGAATATGCCACAGCTTTGGTCAAGAGCCTCGTGACGGAGACCGACTCCATCAAGTTGCAGGAGAAGTTTACGGCTACAGTCGACTACTACAGCTGTCGGTCAAAGCAGAACACCGTACTGTCGTTTACCATCAATTCCGGTGCTGAAGGAGGTTTCTTGCTGGGCGATACGGTGGTTGTCTCCTATGACCACGTTGCATGCTCCAACGGATTCTACTACACGATACAGAGTGTGCCACAGCCACTTGTCGAGTCTGTCTATGACCGTGTGAACGACGGCAAGTCGACGATTATGACCGAGGCCCTTAAGGCCACAGGCTACGATGCCATCCTCGAGAAGGTGTCGGATACAACCAATGTGTTGGGCTCTGTCAAGATTGTGAACTACAAGTACACTTTCCTCAACGTAACGGACGAGGCTTTCGGCAAGAGCGGAATCAACTCGTTGGCTGACCTGAAGAACTCCTTGCTCGATAAGGCTTTGGATACATCCGTAGGAGTGGACTCATTGCTCAAACAGTATGTTGAGTACCATTTGTTCAAGTCAGACTACAGCCTTTCCGAGCTGTCGGAGATGCTGACGCCCAATGACACGATGCGCATCTTGAACCCTGTTTCCACCGGTCAGATACTGATGGTGTACAAGCATGTCGTTGACTCGTTTATGACCGAAGCCGATACGCTCAAGGCCATTGGCTACGCTTCATTCAATGATGCCGACACCAGCTATGTAAAGCCTGAGGCCGTTTGCGACTATTCATATTATGAGAAGCCCAATCGGACAGTTACGGCAACGATAGCAGAGAAGTCCAATATCCTGGCACGCAACGGTTATGTACACAACCTGAGCAATTGGATGCCGGTTTATGAACCGCAACCGTCGACCGTAGTTTGGGACTTGGCCGACTACACGGAGGTGCGCAATGTTTGCCAGCACCCGACCGCAGTGCAGACGAGTGAGACCAAGGTGCGTCTGGACAATCTGGATTGCTACGAGGTCGAAGTCGGACAGAACGGTTCCAACAATGGCAATTACTACAACCTCTGCTACGTAACGTGCAAGAGCAACTTGAAAAACTGCGTCAACTTTGACCGTGTTGTTTTCAATGTAGGCTATCAGGGCAGTGTGGCTATGAAGACCCCGACTATGGTCAAGGGTAAATACAAAGTGTCGATTTCGATGGCCTATTTGACAGACCAGAAGTTCATCAGAACATCAGACGGATGTAAGGGTGGATTGCTCAAGATTACTGTCGATGGCGAGAACCAAATCCTTTCGGCACCTTACACCTCTATTACCAAATCGTTGGCTGGAGTATACGAGACGACCTTGTACGACGAACTCGAATTCACCGAGACTGGTTCTCATGTGTTCAAGTTTGTGGTCATGGATCCTGCCGCCTCCACCAATTCCAAGTTCTATTTGCAATTCGATGCAATAACATTCACACCAATCGAGTAATATGAAGAAGCTGCTTTATATGAGTATAGCACTGGCTTTGACAGCCGGTTGCAACAACCTTGAGGACGACGATTACTTCAAGTCCTCGGAGGTTCGTAATACCAATGCCGAGGTGACATCGACTTCTCAGACTGTAGCCGAATACATACAGGGGCGTTCTGATTTGTCCAAGATGTCTGCTCTCTTCCAGTCGCAAGGCATATACGAAGAGATGAAGACTTCCGGCGAACTCCATACGGTGTTGGTCGTTACCGACGACAACTATGCAGAGCCGGAGGCTGAAGAAGCCGAGAAGTCTGCCCGAAGCCACGTGACCAACATCAGTGTGGCCCCGTCGAAGCTCAACGACGGCGACCGTCTCCTCATGTGGCACAACAAGTACGTGACTGTAGGTTTGGACGAACAGGCCAAAGCCGGCAATCTGATTGGCCACATCCAGTTCAACAGTTCTTCGCTCAAGGAAGTAGTCAAGGGCAAGGACGGTTACATCTACGTCATCAGCGACATGATCGTGACCCCAACCTCTCTGCAGGATTACATCAATGGTTTGGACGACAGCAAGTATGGCAAGTTCAAGCAGATGGTTACCGCTTCCGGCGGACAGGAGTTCGACAAGACCAACTCCAAGATAATCGGTGTGGACTCTTACGGCAACACCATTTACGATACCGTTTGGATTTACACAAACGAGTTCTTCGATGCCAAAAACTTCGACCTCTCAAGCGAGGCACTCAATGCCACCATGCTGGTCTTCAGCGATTCTGTCATCGATGCTGCATTGACCGAAGCCAAGGACAAACTGCATGCATGGGGCTACGACCACAAGACCGAGCTGATGCGTAATGGCTCTTTGGACTCTGTTTACGTAGGCTACTCTTCATACGAAGATTTGGAGGATTGGATTCTTCAGGTGGCTTTCTTCCGTCAGCGTTACACGGCTGAAGAGTTGACTGCCGACATGGAGGCCGAGGACCAGACGGTCAACGACGTCACATCCATCTATAGCCGCAAGTGGCGTACCTCCAAGCAGAAGCTTGACTTGGACAATCCTGTTGAGTTGTCCAACGGTATTGCTTACGAGGTTAAGGAATGCCATATTCCTAACAACCGCCTCATCTATCGTCTGCACGAGCCGTTCAGCTATTACAGCCAGTGTTCAGCTGAAGAGAAAGCCGAGTACTTCAAGATGACCAACCTCGGTTCGGTAAGTGTCAAGAATACTGTATCGGAGTGGACGCCATTGGCCGGCGTTTGGCCTGCACACGGCGACAACAGCCTTACGTGCAAACTCGAAGATACTACCAATCCGAATTACGGTATGGACTTCACGCCTATCTATAGCCGTTCCGATGGCGAAGGTGGCTACGAAGTCGGCCCGATGCTGGTTCCTCCGGGAGAGTACAAGTTCCGTATGGGCTTTGCCCAGTACATGGCCATGAACCTGACCGTTCAGGTCGGTGTCTACCATACGGCTGATGAGATTGACTGGTTCTTTACATCCGAGCCGATTGCTTTGGCCAGTGCAGGTACAGCCTATCACTATGACCGTGGTGCGATGTGCAGCACACCGAGACTGCCTGAGTACTATGACCCGAACGACAGCCGCAATACGGCCGGTTCGAAGAATGCGTACTATTGGACAGACGGCGGCACGATTACAGATGCTTTGGTCGTTCCCGATTTGGACAATGGCAATGCTGAGCGTCTCGTATTCCGTATGACGGCAACCGATGGTTCGGCTTCTACGGGTACACTGACATTCAACCACTGGTGTCTCCGTCCGACGGACAACAACTATTGATGCCGCGTGATTGACAAGTCTTATGATTGATAACTGAAGAAAAGATATGAATACACTCAAATATATATTGCCAATAGCCTTGAGCGCAGCCGGTGTGGTAGGGTACGCTCAGGAAACGTCGACGGCGAGTGTCACGGACCAGCAGACGTTCGATGTGAGCGGTGTCATCCTTGACGACAACCGGCAGCCTGTAGCCGACGCTATCCTTACCTCTCCGGGCCACAAGATTGTGCGGACCGATGCTGACGGCAAGTTTACTTGCACGGCTATGTCCAAGTGGGCTGTCGTACATGTGCAGGCTCAAGGCTTCTTCAACAAGGAGTTCTATGTGAAGTCCTCACAGTCTGACCTCAACGTTTACTTGATTCCGGACGACCGCAGGGAGTACAACCAGACGGTGATTACCGGTATTTCCGACAATGAAGAAGGCGTTGAGAGCACCTTCGGCTTGCAGAATGCTGCACGCAAGGATTTCTCGTTGGGTGCAGTGACACTCGACAAGGCTTTGGCCTCCAAATTTACGGGCTTGCAGACCATCAGCAAGGGCGGTATGACGGGCGAAGGTTCCAACCTGACCGTGCGTGGCATCCGCAGTCTCTTGGCCGAGACTACACCGCTTGTCGTCATCAACGGCGTGCCTTATATGCCTGACCAGAACGAGAGCCAGTTGCTCGGTGGATATAGCCGCAGTATCTTCCAGACCATCAACCCGCAGGATATTGCCAATGTCACGCTTTTGACCGGAGCAGAGGCATCGCAGTGGGGTTCGATGGGCGGCAATGGCGTGCTCCTCGTCGAGACCACAACGCCAAAGTCAGACAACCTTGACACACGTGTGACCTTCAGCGGTTCGTTCGGCGTCAACTGGCTCGACCAGCGTCTGCCTTTGATGAATGCCTCCGAGTACAAAGGCTACCTCAGCGACATCGCCATGGACTATTACGACAACGATATGGGCGAGTTCTTCTCGGACTTCGGCTTCATGTCATCGCCCACAGCCAATATGGCCCACCTTTATGCTTACGACACCAATTGGCAGGACAGGATTTATTCCAACTCGATGACCAACGACTATCTGTTCAGAGTCGAGGGTGGCGATGCCATTGCCAAGTACAACATGTCGTTGGGCTACACAGGCGACCAGGGCGTGCTCAAAGATACCAAGAGCGACCGCTTCCAGGCGCAGATTAATGCCAACGTCTTGGTTACCAAGAAGTGGGAAATCAATGCCAATATCAACCTGGCTTACCTCAACGGCAAGTACCAGGAGCAGGGCTATAAGTTGGAGACCAATCCGTTGCTCGCCGCTTACCGCAGGGCTCCGATTCTTTCGCCGTACCAGAACAGCACCATACCTGACGAAAACGGAGTCTATGCTTTGCTGTCTGACTATTCAAGCTACTATATGGGCTCGATTACAAACACCGACTTCATTGTGTCCAACCCCGTGTCCATTATCAATTCGGCCGATGGTTCCATCCGTCAGTACGATATGAACAGCCGTCTGCAGCTCGTCTACCGTCCTATGGTCGACCTGTCGTTCCAGGCTACCGTGGGCCTCTACACCAACTACGACAAGGAGAAACTCTTCGTGCCAGGTATCGACAACAATGACATTGTGCCGCGTTTCGACAACTACGGCGAGAGCGACAATACCGTCCAAGTAGGTCAGGGCAACGTGCTCAACCTCTACTACGGATTGAGCGGACAGTATCAGCACATTTGGTCCAAGGTACATCAACTGTCGGCCAAAGCCGGCGTGCAGATTACGCACAACCAGTCGGAGTATGATATGGCTACGGGCCGCAACACCGCCAACGACTACTATCAGACCATGGGCGACGTGCAGTCTATCGGCCGTTACTTCAATGGTTATAACAACGAGTGGAACTGGCTCAACGCCTATGTCAATGCCACCTACCAGTATGCCAACTATGCACGTGTAGGCGTGAGCGTGGCTGCTGACGGAGCTTCGTCTGTCGGTTCCGACTCCGACCGCATGTCTGTTTATCCAGGTGTCAACGCAGCTCTTATGTTGGCCAACTACAACTTCCTGAGCGGACAGCGCGATTGGCTCGATCGTTTGGATGTATATGCTGACTACAGCGTGACCGGCAACAGCCGCTTCTCGTCCAAGTATGGCCAGTACTACTACACCTCGCAGCCCTATCAGACCATCGCAGGTATCGTGCGTGCCAATGTGCCCAACACGAACCTCGTGCCTGAGATGGATCAGACCGTACAGGCTGGCATCGACCTGTCCTTCATGCAGAACCGCTTCTCCGTCAAGGGCGGATACTACAACACCAAGGCTGAGGACGTGCTGATGCTGGGCAAGAACTCATCCGTACTTGGCACATCGCCCTACTATTGCAATGACGGCGAACTGCTGGCCAAGGGCTTTGAGGGCAGCATCAACATCATCCCGTTCCAGAACAAGGACTGGCGTTGGACGGTTGCCGCCAATATCACGACCATTGCCAACGAGACCAAGAGTCTTGGCCGTCTCAACGAGTACCTTACCACACTCTCTGACGATGCCGAAATCATCACGCGTGTAGGCGAAGCCCCGTATAGTTTCTATGGCTATCAGACCAAGGGCGTCTACAGCACTTCGGCTGATGCACAGAATGCGGGGCTCAAGAACCGCAACGGCATTGCTTATCAGGCCGGTGACGTCGCCTTTGTCGACCAAAACAATGACGGCATCATCAACGACGAGGACAAGGTGGTGCTCGGTTCGGCTACGCCTGACTTTTATGGTTCCATCTTCACGAGTCTGGAGTACAAGGGCTTTGCTCTCGACCTCACCTTTGCCTATAGCAAGGGCAATGAGGCTTACAATGCCGTACGCCGCATCACGGAGTCATCGTCTGACTTCGCCAACCAGTCGAAAAGCGTCATCCGCCGTTGGCAGAACGAAGGCGACGTGACCGATATGCCTCGCGCCAACTACGGAGACAAGGTCGGAAACGGAGTGTTGAGCGACCGTTTTGTTGAGGATGCCTCTTACCTCAAGTTGCGCGACGTGACCTTGTCGTACAGCTGGAACAAGAAGATTTGGGGCTTCCTGCAGAGCGGCACCATCTATGTTAGCGGTCAGAACCTGCTTTGCTTCACCGACTATCGCGGCATGGACCCCGAACTTGCATACAGCAATACGGCCTCTATGCTGGGCGTGGACTATGGCAAGGTATCTGCACCTAAGAGCGTCAAGATTGGTGTAAATCTGCATTTCTAATTAGCAACTACTTAGTACAACATTATGAAGAAATATATGTTCGGTATGATGAAGAAATATATATTGGGTGCCGCACTACTCTGCGTGACCTTTGCTTCGTGCGATGACTTCTTCGAGCCGGAGACCTCCGATGCTCTGTCGGGCGATGACTACATGTCGTCGCTGACAGAGATGACGACTGGCTATCTTGGCATCTTGACCAAGATGCAGGCCATCGGCGATAAGGAAATCTATCTGACCGATACGCGTGGCGAACTGCTCGAACCGACAGAACAGTCTATTGCAGAGCTCATTGCGCTTTACAACTATGATGATGACCTCACGGGCAACAGCTATGCTGACCCTGCCGGCTACTATGACCTGGTTATTGCCTGCAATGACTACATAGCCAAGATGACGGCCTTCCACAAGGAGCATCCGGAATTGATAGCCGAGACCGACTACTTCTGCGGACTTATGGCCAGTGCCTATCGTGTCAAGGCATGGACTTATCTGACCCTTGGCGAAATCTACGGTCAGGCCCTGTGGTTCGACGATCCGATTACGTCCATCAAGGATGTCAACGATGCGTCCATCTTCACGTTGATGCCGATGGAGACGCTTGTCAACCAGTGCGTGAATCTTCTGGAGCAACCCATCGTCTGCAACGACACCACATTCAGTGCGTCAGAAGACTTCTCGTGGATTGCCTGGGTAGATCCGGAGCATGTCTCCAGCATCTCCTCGTCCGAGTACCGTTACTGGGACCAGATGACGCCTCCCTACGAGGCCCTTATGAGCAAACTCAAGGTTTGGGTCGCTGCCTACAAGGAGCGCAACGGCATCGATGCCACGAGCGAATACGAGTATGTTGCTGACCACATCCTTGACATGATCAACAAGCAGTGGTCCGGCTATACCAAGGGCTCATATGTTTGGGGCGGCAATACGACCTACTGGAAGCGTGGCGACCGTACACCGGGCTCTGTGCTCAACCGTATGTATGACTACCGCACCCCCAACCAGGAGGAGACCGTCGGCGCCATCATCTACGACTACACCAAAAACCAGTCCAACAAACTGCTTTATCACTTCTCCGACGAATATCCGAATGCATACCTGCTGGCGCCTAATGACTCGGCACGTCTCCGCTTCGAGGATACATCGTTCACGCCGCTGGGTACGGGTACTATCGACCAGCGCATCAACAACGTGGCCAAGCAGCACAACGACCGTTGGTACATTGCCCGTTTCCGTCCCGTGGGCTCTACCTACAGGACCAATGCCTACCAGGACGACGTGCATGTCTATACGTTCCGTGCCGGCGAACTTTACCTCTGGCTCTCCGAGGCACTTAACCACCTCGGACGTTATGAGGCCCTCGACAAGGTCATCAACGGCGGATTCAACTCCACATGGCGTGACAATATCATAGTCAATATGGAGGCCAACGACAGCGCCAAGGTGACCGAAGACCAGTGGAAAGAGTGGAAAGGCTTCACTTCCAATTGGGTCGTAACCGGTACGGGCAAGACGTACACGGGCTTCCGTGGCTGCTTGTCACTGGGTGCAATAGACATTTGGGACGAGACCGAACATACTGCTGCCGAGGCACGTCAGCACAACGACTCGCTGCTCTGCCAGGAGTGGGTGCTTGAGTGCGCTTGCGAGGGCAAGGCCTATCCGAACATGAACCGTTTTGCCGAGCACTACAATGCCCCTGAATGGATTTCCAACATTGTCGGTCTTAAGTATCGCGAGAGCGGCAAGGAGAGCGAAATCAAGGCCAAGATAGAAGGCGTTTCCTCACAGACCGGCTTGCCAGGCTACTGGGTGCCCTGGAGTCTGAATTGACGTGACACATTATGATATTACGCAATAACCTTTACAATATTACGCAATATCCTGTGTCCAGCGTTCAACTTTAAGCATACTACACGATATATTTTACAATACCAACAAACAAAACTCTCATGAAAAAACTTTTAGTTTTAGCTATGGCAGCGGTGACCATGCTCACCGCGGTGAATGCCCAGCCCAAGAAGTTCTGGGACTTTAGCGCCGGCGTTAGTGATGCCGACCGTGCGAATTTGGATGCAGATTCCAAATGGAACAATTGCGGTGTCTCTGAAGATGGAGTTACTTCCTACTGGAATGATGCCACCAAGATATCCGGCGAGTTGATGGCCAACGGTGTCGTGTTGGACTACACCAAAGGTCTGTCTCTCGCTACTACTGGATTGAACAAGTCCGGCAACAATATGAAGTACGGTAACACCGCATTCCGTATGACCCGTAATACTATGACTCTGAACTTGCCGAAGTTGGCCAATGGCCAGACTGTGACTGTAGTGGCACGTTCTGCCAACGGTACTGCTACCAACCGTGGCATCAAGGGCAACTCCAACATGGAGTACATCTCCGGTCCCGATGGAGGTATTGTGCTTGGCGGGTCGGTGGAAGGTTCGTTGGGAACCTACACGCTCGTATGGCAGGTCAAGACGGAGTCGGCCGATTCAGTTGATGTCGCTATCACTATGATTACAGGTGGTGTGGACATTGTCAGCATCATGATTGACAATGGCGACGAGCCGGAGATTGAGACTGCTCCCAATGTAGCATGGCTCTACAGCGGCTCTGTTGACGATGATCCTGTCTACTCGTATGCCGGACTTGACGCACAGAATACGCTTATCCCTATCAGCGAGACATCTATTCTGAGCGGAGAGGTTACCACCGATAGCCTTGAGACCTTCGATGTCGTAGTGCTCTCAGAGTCAATCGGAAAAGCACTTGACAATGCTATTGACGCAGAGAAGAAGCTGCTCTTCAACGAACTCAACCGTGTGCCTATCCTCAGTTTCTATCCGACCACAGCTCTCGGCTATACAATCGTCGACCCGAAGACGGCTTTGATTGACGTGCCCGAGGATTTGGCTGAAGAGGACCTCTACGCCGATATGGGAGACTTTGAGGAGTCGGCTCAGGAAGGCTGCCTCTCGCAGACCTTGTTCTCTAATGTTGCCGACGACAATATGATGCTTGGCTACACCGTAACAGAGACATCCGACTTCGCCGGTGACAAGGTGCTGGCTACTGCCGGAGGTTTCAATGCCATCCATATGCACGGCAGCAAGAACAGCTACATGCTGATTCCTATGGCCGGTGCAAATGTCGTAGCCGATGGTGACCTCAACCTCACAGAGGCCGGTACCACCTTGCTCAACAACGCCATCAAGGTCCTCAAGAAGACCAAGGGTGCTGTGCTGACAGCTAACAAGCCCAGCGTTTCATACATCTATGAGAACGGCACAACCTACGCCATCCTCAAGTCGTCCGTACCTGATTCCAAGATTTTCTACACTCTCGACGATTCAGATCCTACCACAGACAGCCAGCGTTACACCGATACGCTTGTCTTCAACGAGTCTAAGATTCTTAAGGCCCTGGTTGCCGCTCCCGCTTATGACAACTCGCCCGTTTTGCGCGACAGCATCATTATCAAGACTGTTTTGGCTGCACCGAAAGTAAGCACAGAGTATGGTGACGGTCAGACCATCATCACCTTGTCTGCACAGGAGGGCGCCGGTGTCTACTATTCATTCAATGGCCAGACCACAACATCCACAACTACGTTGTTCGATGCTGCCAACACACTCGCCATCACCGAGCCTGCTACCATCTATGCCTTTGCTGCTGGTGGCGACTATATCAACTCCGAGATGGTTGAGGTCGAGATTCCTGTATACGGTATCTATGCTGCTAAGGATACTTTGGCTCACTTTACTTGCGGTAGCGCCGATTGGTACGACAATGCCATGGTAACCGTCAACGGAGAAACAAAGACCGTCGCTGAGAGCCTGGAAGCCGGTGTTTCTTCCTTCTCAAGCAATGCCTGCTACTATGGCGGCAAGAGTACCTGGACCTATTACAGCACGACCGAGTACGACTCGACAGCAGTAGTAAAGGCCAGCGACGGTGTAACCGATTCTACCGTCTACTACTGGAAGATGGACCCCAACTCGCTGCGCATGGTTACCTCTACGACCGACACCCTGTGGGCCATCAAGTCCAACTGTCAGGTTATCACTGGTGAGGTTTACCTTACCAATAAAGCTCATGTCTTATGCGCTGGTGCAGACCCTGGACGCTACATCAACAGTGCTGTCGACGCTATCGGAAGCGTGGCTACTACCGGTGCGCTGACTATGGGCTCCAAGGGTACGAAGTATACAGCCCGTATAGAGTCAACTGTTGCCTTCGCCGCTCCGTTTGACATCGTGGTTTATGCAAGCCAGGGCGCCGGTGACAACAAGCAGCCTGTCGTTGCCATCGAGGTTTCTGCCGATGGCGAGAACTGGTCAGAGGTTGGCTCGGTAGCCATCCCTCTCATCCGTCGTCACACCCAGAAGACCCGTGTTCACTATGGCGATGCCGGCAATGCTTACGTACGCGTACGCCACACCGGTGGTGATGAGAAGGCACAGATTTGCGACATCTACGTCATCTCGACCGAAGGCGACAAGACCGGTATCGAGAACGTAGCAGCTGAACCTGCTGTAGCAAGCGAACAGATCTTCAACCTTGCAGGCGAGAAGGTCTGCACTATGCAGGCCGGTCAAATCTACATCAAGGGCGGCAAGCTCGTTATGATGAAGTAAGACAAATTCTCTTTACTAAAATACGCGAGGGGCGGGCTCAGGCGAGTCCGCCCTTTGTGTGTATAATAGCCATTGTGTGTAACCATCCGAAACAAGCCGACTTGTCCAATCGAGTAGGAGGAAAACGAAGTAGTTTTCCTCCTACTTTCGTTTTCCGACCTCTCACACCACCGTACGTGCGGTTCCGCATACG
>CAVGQN010000001.1:0-110989 GCA_963631395.1 bacterium | reverse complement strand
CCATAGACGAGTACAAGAAAATCAGAACTTGTTAAGGCACTGTAAAGTGTCGTCTTAATCCTTCTTTTAGTGGACCATAGACGAGTACACGTCTACATCACGGACATCAAGTCAGTGATGTTCAGTCTTAATCCTTCTTTTAGTGGACCATAGACGAGTACAAAGATGCCTTGAAGGCAAATGGCTGCACTGAGATATGTCTTAATCCTTCTTTTAGTGGACCATAGACGAGTACAGCAAGGAAAAGGGAACCTTGTTCTTCACATTCGGCCGTCTTAATCCTTCTTTTAGTGGACCATAGACGAGTACAGCTCCTTAACAGGTTCTTTAACCCCAATAGTACTGGTCTTAATCCTTCTTTTAGTGGACCATAGACGAGTACACGTCGGATAATTCCGACCTTCGCTATGTGGCCGGATGTCTTAATCCTTCTTTTAGTGGACCATAGACGAGTACTGTAATTGAAAATGTCTATGTGTCCCTCGAGGAACAAGTCTTAATCCTTCTTTTAGTGGACCATAGACGAGTACACCGTGTTCACCTCAATTGGCGAAATAATCACCTGTCTGTCTTAATCCTTCTTTTAGTGGACCATAGACGAGTACGCACAAGCCAAATTGGTGTTAGCACAACGGCTTGTCGTCTTAATCCTTCTTTTAGTGGACCATAGACGAGTACCAATGCAATCCACTGTCAAGTGGTGCGCGTTAGCATCGTCTTAATCCTTCTTTTAGTGGACCATAGACGAGTACAAGATTGTATTCGAAACTCTCTTCAATTTCGCAGCACTGTCTTAATCCTTCTTTTAGTGGACCATAGACGAGTACAGTATGTAAAAGGCCTCTCGGATGAGCTGTGGATGTCTTAATCCTTCTTTTAGTGGACCATAGACGAGTACCCCAGGGGAAAACTCCTCGAATCAAGCGGTCTAAATCTGTCTTAATCCTTCTTTTAGTGGACCATAGACGAGTACTCAAGGTATTTGGCAGACAGAGCCAACTATCATACCGTCTTAATCCTTCTTTTAGTGGACCATAGACGAGTACACATCTGATAATGCCGACCTTCGGTATGTGGCCGGAGTCTTAATCCTTCTTTTAGTGGACCATAGACGAGTACAAGGTTAGCGACGTGTTTGCTAGCCTCACAGAGCGCGTTGTCTTAATCCTTCTTTTAGTGGACCATAGACGAGTACTTTTAGCATCGTGGACAATTGAGCAATTCAAAAAGGAGTCTTAATCCTTCTTTTAGTGGACCATAGACGAGTACCTTGCCTTTAGCATACTTAGCTTGGTCTTCTTTAGTGTCTTAATCCTTCTTTTAGTGGACCATAGACGAGTACAGCGAAAATCAGAACTTGTTAAGGAGCTGTAAAAGCGTCTTAATCCTTCTTTTAGTGGACCATAGACGAGTACTGTCACCAGAATTTGCGACATATCGCTCTTTGCAAAAGTCTTAATCCTTCTTTTAGTGGACCATAGACGAGTACCTGTCAAGTGGTGCGCGTTAGCATCGAGAATTTCGACGTCTTAATCCTTCTTTTAGTGGACCATAGACGAGTACTCGTCATTTTATAAAACTATGTATATCAGCGGTTAAGCTACTACATATAAATATTTATTAACGTATTTTAACTGGATTTTAACCATTCAAAACACAAACTTTGGGACATAAAAATGACTCCCGCAAATCCCATCCAATAACCGAAATGTCAAAGAACGGATTTGAATTCAGCAGCAAAGATACGAAGAGTTTTTGAATATCCAAAAGAAAATATGAGAAAAATGTAAGAAAAGGCGCCGATACTGGGCAAAAGTGGAGAAAAAGACTACAATTTCGCACCTTTAAACAAAATGCCGCAATAATTTTGAGATTTGGATACAATTCCCTACCTTTGCAGCGGAAACGAACAACACAACTGCCAAAACGGCGCGGTTTAGGGACCGCCCCTGTCTGGAGTTGGGTTTGAGGGACCAGAAAACATTGTCGAATATGAAAAGTTTTGGAAAGAAAGCGTGGCTATTGCCACAGCCGGTACTGATAATCGGCACATACAACGAGAACGGTGTTGCCAATGCAATGAATGCAGCATGGGCAGGACAGTGGGATGCCCACGAGATTATGATTTCGATGGGCAGCCATGCCACAACGGAAAACCTCAACCGCTGCGGCGACTTCACCGTGGCCTTTGCCACCGAAGAGACGATGACGGCAGCAGATTATGTGGGCATCGTCAGCGCCAAGAACGAGCCAGACAAGATGCAAAAGACAGGTTGGACGGCAGTGAAAGCCGAGAATGTGAATGCCCCTGTGTTCACCGACTTCCCTCTGACTCTCGAATGCTGCATCAAGCAGAAACTTGACGAGAGCGAGACTGGCTACTACATCATTGCCGAGATTGTGGACATCGTCTGCAAGGAGGAATATCTCGCCGAGGACGGCAAGCCCGACATGGAGAAGATGCACCTCATCACCTTCGACCCCATTCACAACGGATACATCCAGCTGGGCCAGCGTGTGGGCAACGCATTCTCCGACGGTAAGAAACTGAAATAGAATGCCTTCGTTTGCCAAGCAGCTCTACAAAGCACTGACACTGCTTGACCCATTCATGAACAGACAAGAGACTACTCAATGTATCAGAAATTCATCATTAATCAGGACGGCGTGCTTCGCTTCGGGCATGTCTATCTCCATCGGGACATGCTTGACCCGGGCGAGCGATGCGTCTACGGCGGCGGGCTGTGGAAGATTGACGAAGGACGCGGGGCGATACTGCTCTATGGACGCTCGTTCGACTTCGGCGCACCGGACTTCGACTATGTCCAACGAATAGAATGGAGCGGTATCGGCGGTAAGCCCGTTCCTTTGTTTTACCTTCCGAACTGGCCGGACGAGGACGTGCTCGAACCTGTTTACGCGAAACCCTAAGGAGGAATCGCCGTGACTTGGGACGTTTCTATCCTCAAGCCACAGATTCCGCTTTCACCCATACAAGCAAAAACACAAAAAGCCATAAAAGTTTTGTGATTCGGATTCAAATCCCTATCTTTGCAGCGAAAATATAAACTCTCCTGCATATGAAGTACCCTATCGGCATACAGAGTTTCGAGAATATCATCGAAGACGGCTTTGTCTATGTGGACAAGACCGACCTGGTGTATTCGTTGGCCAACGAAGGCAAGGTCTACTTCTTGAGCCGCCCACGCAGATTCGGTAAATCCCTTTTGGTATCTACCCTAAAATGCTATTTCGAAGGACGGAAAGAGCTGTTCAAAGGGCTGAAGATGGAGGCTCTGGAGAAAGACTGGAAAGTGTATCCCGTGATTCGCATCGACTTCAATAGTGACGACTTCACTAAGGTGAATGCGCTGGAAGGCGCCTTGAACTCCATCGTAACGAAATTGGAGAGACAATATCACGTGGAGGTGATAGACGGCACAAGCATAGGACGTCGGTTTCAGGATGTCATAGCCGAAATACATCGGCAGACAGGCATGCGCGTCGTTGTGCTTGTGGACGAGTACGACAAGCCACTGCTCGATGTAATGGGCGTGTCCTGCAAGGTAGATTACCAGGGCATGGATATCTCGCTCGAAGAGTACAACCGAAACACGCTCAAGTCATTCTATTCCACATTCAAGGCTGCCGACGAGCATCTGCGGTTCGTGTTCCTCACAGGTGTGACCAAGTTCTCGCAGGTGAGCGTATTCAGCGGGTTTAATCAGCCCAAGGACATAACGATGTCTGCGCAATACGAGACTCTCTGTGGTATATCTGAAAAGGAAATGGAAGAGTATTTCCATCAGCAGATTGAGGAGATGGCTAACGAAAACGGCTGTTCATTCGACGAAATGAAGTATAGGCTGAAGAAGCAATATGACGGCTACCACTTCAGCACAAATATGACCGAGGTCTACAACCCGTTCAGTCTGCTCAATGCCCTGCAAGATAAGGAAATCAGGAACTATTGGTTCAAGACAGGCACACCCGCATACCTTATCCGGCTGATGGAGCACTTCAATGAAAATCTTGACGAACTCACCGGCAAATATTACTCAGAAGAAGACTTTTCCGACTACAAAGCCGACATTGAGCGCCCGCTGCCGATGATATACCAAAGCGGCTATCTTACCATCAAGGACTACGACGCCGAGGTCCAGGAGTTCCTGCTCGACATTCCCAACAACGAGGTAAAACAAGGCTTCATCTCTTTGTTAGCCAACAACTATTTCAAGTCCACCGACACGGCAAACTCTTGCATCCGGCTCTTGGTCAAATCCTTGAAACGTGGCGATCTGGAAAGCTTCCGCCAAAGTCTCACTTCCTTCCTCGCCAGCATCCCCTACTCCATGCGTCGCAAGGAGAATGAGCACGAGCGGGAGCGTTACTTTCACTACACGTTCTACCTCATTATGCGTCTCCTCAGCACCTACATGATCTACACTGAGAAACAACTCAGCCAAGGCCGTGCAGACTGCATCATAGAGGCCGAAAAGTACGTCTACATCTTCGAGTTCAAACTCGACGGTACTGCCGACGAAGCCCTCCAGCAGATAGAGGACCGTGGCTATGCCCTGTCCTATGCCAATGACAACCGCATGCTTTACAAAATAGGTTGCAGCTTCTCTTCCGAGACAGGCACGATAGAAGAGTGGGAATGCGTTTAGAGCGCATGATGGTTCACCCGCAACGCATTCTTGCCTAACCCTATCTAAGGCCGAAAAATGCCGTTATTTTTTTGAATATCTTTGAATAGTTTTGAATATCTTTGAATGGTTTTGAACGGACTTGCTTTTTCGTTCACTTTTGTCGTATCTTTGCGCGCGAGTCTCGGATGAGCGCGTATCTGGGCCTCGCTTCAATTTTAGTCAAAACGCTCAAAAATCCAGGAAACTATGACAATGCGAAGAGCTACAATAACGGTCCGAAATGAGACATCGACAAAAATTTCGCAGGGTGAACTTCCGTTCTGGCCCAGATACTCTATACTACTCCCCTTTACGGGGAGTACGTATCTGGTCAGAAAATTCACCCTAGCGAACCCGTCCGAAGCCTACTGCCGAAGACGGCAAAGACACGAGAAAAAGATGGAAATATGTCGATACTTGCTACCGTCCATTCCCGACAAAGACCATCAAGCAGTGATGACAGATGACGGATGTGACAGTTGTTTTTTAAACCCTATATACACGTGGTCGGTCGGAGTGATGATTAACAAAATTTCCTGCCCGCGCGCGTGAGGAAAAGTTTAAAAACATCTGTCATATCCGTCATCTGTCACACGTGGGTTGAAAGGGAAGGACGTCGAGAGAGAAGACGCCAGGCAGCTGTGGGGTTAGTGCTTTGGCTGTGGGGAGGGCAAAAAGACGAATGTTCGTATCGGGCTGGACAAACGTTCGTATCGGGCTGGACAATTAATTGTTTGAGGCTAGACAATTAATTGTTTTGGCCCAAACAATTAATTGTATGAGCCAAAACAAAGCATTGTGTTTTAGACAGAAATTCCCAGCCGCTGCTCTCGCAGAAACTGGGTAATCATGTGGGTTAGGGAAAATTAAACCTTGGGAGAATCGGAACCATGACCCCGATTCTTTTTACCTCATCTCAGTTTGATTACTTGGATGTCGGATGAGTTCTTTCTGAGTTTATCTTGTCGCATCGCAAGGACGCATGAAGACTTTCTGGCCATTCGTTATGAACAAGCCAACCGGACGGTCTGACACAGGAGTTCCGTTGAGGTTGTAGCTACGGGATTGCATTTGGCTGGCATTGGTCTTGATGCTGCCGATACTCGAGACGGATGGAGTGATGACCACTCCAGGGATGGCACTTACAGTCTCGACAAAGTCGGACTTGCCCTCTGTGACGGAAGTGATGTCAAACGCATACTGCTGGTCGGCCACATCCACCAGCATCCACTGGCTACCCTTGTCGGCCTGTGTGTAGGCGCTGACCTCCGTATGGTTTTGCCCGCCGTAGGCATTGAGGTAGTTGTAGGTGTTGGTGGAGTTGCTCACGCCGCTGATGGTGTAGGCACTGGCCGTAGTGGTACTGGCCGAGACCTCGGCAAGGGCATAAGCCTGGGTGGTCGAGGTGGTCCAGAAGGAGTTGCTGTTGCCGACCTTGGGCACTACGAAGCATCGCTGCGACACGTTGTAGAGATAGACACGGCCATGGTCGGCATCGGACACGAGGGTAAAGACACAAGATGCATCTGCACTTTTCCGGCGCGCCAAAGCTCCCGTGGCATCGACACTCATGTAGATGTAGCCCGAGATGTACTTGGCAGTCTTGAGATAACAGTTGCGGCAGGTGACATTGGTCACATCGGGATTGGCGGTCTTGAAGTCGGAGATGGCATCATTCAACTGACTGACAGCAGCTTGTATCTCGGGCTCGTAGTAGCTGCTCAAGGCGTTCTTGGTCCCAGCCAAAGTAGTCTGCATCGCATCACGGCCGTTGACGAACCGTGTGTTGTCATACAGTTGCTGCGCATCGCTATAAGCTGCGGTCAACTTGGCCTGTAGGGCATTGATGTCGGTGAGCAGAAGCGTGTGACTATCCGTCTTCGTATCGCCCTCGAAGAATGCGACCACGAGTGTGCTCTGCCCGGAAGGAATGGCTTGGAGGGGTATCAAGGCCACCGTGTCTGTAGAATAGGGTTCCAGGGCTTTGACCGTACCTGTGGCCAGTACCGTACCGCCCGATGTGAGCACCTTGACGATAGTGCCTTCGGCAGAGGTCGACAGTCCGAAATTCTTCACCTCGACCTCGGTCACTCTACTCCCCTCTCCTATCTCGGGCAGGATGGGCGAAAGATAGGCCGGAGTGTAGTTGTAATAAGGCAACTGAGCATAGCCGTAGCAGAATGCGGGTTTGAGATGCTGGCCTGCAAGAGTGTTCATCTCATACCCATCGGCGTAGCGGCCTAACAGTTTGGGAGCGAACTCGTCGGCAGTGAGTCCGGTAGCCGTGCCGTTGAAGGTCAATATCAAGTCTCCGGCAGCATCCTGCTCGCTCTTTGCTACGGAAGCACCGCCTCCGGCATTGACTGTCTTGTACGAGCCGAAACGCAAGCTCTCGAGGTCGAGTTGTGTAGCAGGGTCAAAGCCCTCTTCCCTCTTCACCAACACTCTAATCTCGGAGGTCGAAGTGCTGATGGGTGTCTCGTTGAGCACTTGAAGGAGCAAGCCGGGATTGAGCGGCATGGCGATGTTCTTGCTCGAATGGTTGTCGCCGGCCAGGTCTTGCGCCTTGATGGTGTCGACCACAGCCATATTCAGCTGAACGGCCCTGCCGTTATCATCCTGGAAGACTCTCGGACGTTCGTACTTGTACCACTCCTCTCGAGTGCCGTCGGGATGCACAGAGACCTCTGTGTCGTAGGCCAACCCGTCTTCGGCCACCCAGTGAAAACCGTCAGCCGAACGCGAATAGTATGCCTTGCGTGCCTTCCAGTCGTTCACTATCATGTGATACTGGAATCCGTCTCTCCAGACTACAGGGTCCTCGAAGGTCCCGCCGCCGCCATTGGGATAGCAGGACGAGCCGAGGACTTGCCCGAATGCCGAGAGTCCGTTCTGGCTCACCCATACAGCACCGCCACGGTCCATACAGTACTGCGAACCGTCGGTGCGACGTGCAAAGGTCCAGTTGCTGAAGGTCGTGGTCGAACCGGTCGACATGGCGCGGTCGCGGAGGTCGTAGGGCATTTCCTCAAAGGTCCACGGACCCGCAAGGGTTGATGAGACGAGACGGTAGCAGGCTTTGTTGCCGATGAGCGAATAGACTACGAAAGTGCCGTCTTTGGCGCGGAAAATCTCGGGATTGTGTCCACGTCCAATGTCGACAGGATTGGAAAAAGGGCCATAAGGCGTACTGCCCGTAAAGTGATAGATGTGGGAGTTGGACCAATAGGAGAAGGCGCGTGTCGTGCCGTCCCATCCGGTCACGAACTGATGGTAAGTACCCGTGCTGTCGCGGTACACGTTGCCGCCCCAGATGTTCATGCCGTCCACCTCAATGCCGTTGTCGACATAGCGGTTCTGCACGCCGGGTGCGCCCCATATCGTGGCCGACGGATTGGTAGCCTGTAGCGTCTGTAGGGTAACGCTGCCTTGCATGGGCAGGATACGGTCCTTAAACTGTCCGCCCGTGGCAAGTGTCTGAGCAAGAGACGGGAGGCTCAATGCCGTCAAAGTCGTGACGAGAAAAAAGTTTTTCAGAGAGTCCATGGTTTGGGTTTCAATTGTTAGTTTTGACGGTGCAAAGGTAGGGCTTTCCTCCGGTTCCGGCTTGAACTATCTTCCCGAACGCTTGCACTATCTTCCCAGACAGTGACAATATTCCGTCAAAAGCTTGCAATATTTTCCCAAGACCCATATCTTACCTCGGGATTTGGGTGTTTTGACAAGGAGAATCCGGGCTCAAGCCCCACTATTCCCGGACAAGCCTGCCCTACCGATGGTACTCGGTCGGACTGACGCCGAACATCTCCTTAAACCGCTTATTGAAGTAACTTGGCGAAGAGAAACCACACTGATAGGCTATCTCCGATATGCTCAATCCGCCGTCCTTGATCAGGTCGGTGGCCCGTTTCAGTCTTATCGACCGGATAAACTCCGTGGGCTTCTGTCCCGTGATGGCCGCAAACTTGCGGTAGAGGTTGGACTTGCTGAGTCCCATACCCCGGCAAAAGGCATCGATATCGAAGTCGGCGTCAGATATGTTGTCTTCTATCAAGGCTATGGCCCGGTTGATGAAATCCCGGTCTGCGGCATTGTCGGTGATATGTTCCGCCACCGTTTCCACTCGGGCATCGTCCTGCTTGAGGTACGCATCGAGACACGCCTGCAGTTCCGCTACTTTCCGCTTGGCCTGGCGGTACTTCTCTGCCGCATGCCCTAGGGCCAGAATCACGACCGCCAGCAAAAGCAGCCCGACGGTACGTGCCCACCACGTCTCCCACCAGGCCGACAAACGCTCAATGTCAAGGCTCATCAAGGCCTGACCACTGTCCAAACCGTCGGTAGCCCTCACCTCAAGGGTATAGCTGCCTTTGGCCAAAGCCGAAAGCGTAACGGCATTGCTGCCAATGGGCAGTTCTATCCACTTGCCTCCGTCCATCCGATAGGCCATGGCCACATCAGAAGCATCGAGCGGATTGAACGTAGAGAAATGCAGTTCGACCGTCATCACATCGTGCGGAACAATGACTTGGTTACTCTGCGATGTCGTATACACCTTCTGTCCGTCCATGGTGATATCGGTCAAGGCTATCGTCCCGCAGGCATGACTGCGCCGGCTGTCCACTAGCAGGCAACCATCCGAGCCGGCCACGGCCATCATGGTGCCTTGCGGCACGGCGGTAAGAAACTGTGTAATCCGTACCCGTCGGCTACTGCCTGACAGCACACGATGCTGGTGTGTCTGCGGATTGTAGATCTTGATATAGCGGTCGGTGAGTATCCACAAACATCCCTCACAGTCTGCGGCCAGGGCATTGACGGGGTCGCTATTGGCCGTGCTGGCCTGCTCATCCAGCAGCAAGGTACGGGTCGCCGCATCGTAGCGCCACACCTGGCCTTGCCAACCTCCCACCCACACGGCGTTGTCGGATGCCACACACAGGTTCTTGCTCTCGGTGCCACTCACAAGTTCCTCTACCGCACCATTGTCGGAGCAGTAACCCAATGCTGCGTGCGCCGAGATGAAGTAGGCTCCTCCCTGCGGAGCCGCCACTATCTGACGGATGTTGCTCAAGCCGGAGATATACCGGTCTCCCGCCCAAATGCCGTCAGGGTCTCCCCTGAAGAATGTGCCCGACCGGCTGACACAACTGTGCAGGTCCAGGACGCCTGTCGTACCGTCGGGTTCCCGGCGCTCGATATGGGGAACGTCGGCGGCCATAGAGATATAGGGCACGCTATCCAAGAGTTGCCAAAGGTTGCCTTGCCTGTCCACGAACGACCCATAAAGAGCCTGCGCCGAATCGGCCATCTGCTGGTCGGTGAGCGGAGAAGGGGTTTCGGAGATTCGACAATAAGTGCTGTCGTAGGTGATTGTACTGCTGCCCGTCAAGACGGCCAGTCCACTGTCGGCTGTGCGCCTCACGATACGGACTTTGCCCTTCGGAATCCGTGTATCGAGAGGTGCAATGGAATAGTCTGACTTGCGGAGCAGATAGACGTTTTCGCGTGTGCCGAAACAGATGTCGCCCCGACTGGTCTCGCACAGACTCAGCACTCCATTGCTATGACCCAACAGGTCGGGATGCGACCTGCTGTTGCGGAATATCTCTACCTGATAGCCATTGTCGCGGCACAGTCCGCCCTCAGCCGAAGCATACCACACATAGCCCTCCGAATCTTGCATCATGGCTGTGACGCCAATCAGCGGAAGCTGGTCCACATTGGGTGCTACGACACAACCTGCTTCCTTACCCTCGGCAGCGAAGGCAAGGAAGCATGTCAAAACAATTGTCAGACGGAAGGGGCGTATCATGATATCGGGCTCAACTCACTGAGAACAGCAGCACACGGAAATAGTCTGCACACGGAGGTGTTCAGTTCACGGAAGCCTTCTCCACCTCGTGAATCTTCTTGAGTGCTGCACAAAGGCGGGAAACGGTCTTGCTGTCGTCAGTATCGAGGGTGATGTGGCCGTCAAAGAGTCCGTCGTGTATCTGGATGTGAATGTCGGTGATGTTGGCCTCGCTGACCTCGCTGATGACACGGGTGATAGTGTTAAGCAGGCCGCGTCCGTCGATGCCGGAGATGCAGATGGTCGTCGAGACCTCCTTTGACTGGAAGGCTTCGTTGCGGGGATGTTGGGCCTTGTCGCGCTTGCCGCCTGAAAGATGAAGGTAGCCGAGCAACTTCTGGGTCTTGCTGCGGTCCTTCTGCTTGGCTTTGTCCTCCTTGGCCTGCCGCTTGACGATAGCGGCCATCTCGTCGGGAAAGTGCTTGTTGAGGTAGCTACGCACGGCACTCCGGGCCTTGGACGTGGTGACGATGGCCAACCAGTTGATTTGGCATTTCTCCTCTTTGGCCGTGATGATTTCCACCTGCTGTCCGGTCTGGAGCACAGTGCTGAGAGGCGAGAGTTCGTGGTTGATGCGCGCTGCCTCGGCATGGAATCCCAGTTGCGTGTGCAGCGCGAAGGCGAAGTCGAGGGCTGTGGCGCCCTTGGAGATTTCCTTCAGTTCGCCGGAGGGAGTGAAGACATAAATCTCCGTGCTTAACAGGTTGAGCTTGATGGTGTCGAGGAAGTCGAGGGCATTGGGATTGGGGTCGTCGAGAATGTCCTTGATGTCCTTCATCCACTTGTCGAGTTCGCTGTCGGCCTCGTTGGTCTGTACACCCCGTTTGTACTTCCAGTGTACAGCGAGACCGTGCTCAGCCAGTTCGTCCATCCGCTGGGAGCGTATCTGTATCTCGATCCAGTTGCCGTCCGGGCCCATGACCGTCACGTGCAGGGCTTCGTAGCCATTGGACTTCGGGTGGCTGATCCAGTCGCGGATGCGGTCGGGATGCAGTTTGTAGATGCTGGTGATGGCGGTATAGATACGCCAGCAGTCGGTCTTCTCGCTCTCTTCGGTCTGCGGCTGGAAGACGATGCGGGCGGCATAGAGGTCGTACACCTCCTCGAAGGGGACGTGCTTGGTCCGCATCTTGTTGTAGATGGAGTAGATGCTCTTCATGCGCATCTTGAGCGTGTACTTGAGTCCGAGGCCGTCGAGCAGACCGACGATAGGTGCAGAGAAGGTCTTGAACAACCGGTCGCGCGACTCCTCGCTGTCCTGGAGTTTCTGCTTGAGGTCGGCATAGATGTCGGGGTGCTCGTACTGCAGACTCAGATCCTCGAGTTCGGTCTTGATGCCATAGAAGCCCAGGCGGTAGGCCAACGGAGCATAGAGGTAGAGCGTCTCGTTGGCTATGCGCTTCTGCTTAAGGGGCGGCAGGGCGGACAGTGTGCGCATATTGTGCAGGCGGTCGGCTATCTTGACGATGATGACGCGCACATTCTCCGACATGGTGAGGAGTAGGTTGCGGAAGTTCTCGGCCTGCTCTTCGGGATTCTTGATGACCTGGTGCTGACTGTCGCCGGTGCCGTCGGTCACGAACCGGACATGGCCGCCGGAGATGCGGGTCAGACCGCGCACGAGGTTGCCGATGCGTTCGCCGAAGGTGTCGTCTATCTCCTCAAAGGTGACGTCGGTCTCCTTGACCACATCGTGCAGCAAGGCGGCACTGATGGTCGTCGAACCCATACCTATGTCGTGGGCCACGATACGCGCCACGGCCAGCGGATGGCAGATATAGGGCTCGCCGGTCAGGCGGCGGGCATCGCCGTGGGCCCGCTTGGCGAACTCGAACACTTGCTTGATGAGCTCTGCCTTGTCGCCCTTGCGGGTGTGGGCATAATCCTGTAGCAGACCCTCAAACTCCTGCTGGATGTAAGCCTCCTCTTCGGGTGTGGCAGGCGAGGCAGGTATGTTGTATTTCTCAGTGGATTTCATGTGGTTGGGTTTGGATAAAAAGGTTGATTGTCGCTTGTGTCAAATCGTTTCTCTTGCCCTTACCGCAGTTTCAGGCGCTGGCCTATCTGCAGGCGGTCGCTCCTCAGGCCGTTGAGCCGTTTGATCTTGGCCACGGAAGTGTGGTTGCGGCGGGCAATGGCTCCCAGCGTGTCGCCCTTGCGCACGCGGTAGACGGCAGCCCCGCTGCCCACATCGTTGCCTCCGCTCTTGATGTAGGTGTTCTTGCGGCCTTTCTTGGGCACCTCCTTGAGGTCGCCGTTGTGCGGCAGAAGCGAGTCGGCCTTGTAGGCAAAGATAGAGTCCTGCAGTTCGATGAAGGCCATGGCCTGCTCTTGCGGCAATGTAATCGAATAGGCCTTCTCCGGACTGCCCGGCACGATATCGTAGACATACTGTGGGTTGAGGCTCTCTATCTGCTCGCGCGGCATCTTGAGCACGTTGCTGATCTGGTCGAAGTGCACCATTGTGTTGACCATCAGCGTATCGCAGAGCGGGGGAAGTTCACCGACACGGCCGCACAAGTTGTGCTCGCAGTGGTAGTTCATGATGTATGTCATCGCGATGAAGAGCGGTACATAGCTCCTCGTCTCGCGCGGCAGGTAGTTGTACACCTCCCAGAAAGTCTTTCGGCCGCCGGAGCGTACGATGGCCTTGCGGACATTGCCCGGTCCGCAGTTGTAGGCAGCGATGGCCAGACACCAGTCGCCGAACACGCCATAGAGCGACTGTAGATAACGGCAAGCGGCATCGGTGCTCTTGTACACGTCGTAACGCTCGTCGATAAAGGAGTTGATGGTCAAGCCCTGCAGCATACCGCTCGAGGGGATGAACTGCCACAATCCGGCAGCACGTGCCCGACTATAGGCGTTGCACCTCAGTCCGCTCTCGATGCAGGCCAGATACTTGAGTTCGGAGGGCATGCCGTACTGTTGCAGCGCGTCCTCGAAAATGGGGAAATAGTGATTGTAGCCCAGTCCGACCATACGCTCGACGGCCTCACGGCGACGGTGCACATAGAGGTCCAGGCAGTTACGTACGGGCTGGTTGAACGGCATGCTGATCTTGGTGGGCAGGGCACGCAGTCGCTGGATGTAGACAGAGTCCGGTACGGGGGGCACGTCCTTGTCGCTCACGCAATCCGAGTCGGCGTGCAGGTAGAAACGCTCGACCCAGTTGAACCCGTAGTCGACGGTATCGGAATCTTCCTCCAGACTCTCGGGGAGCACCAGGGCCGAGTCCTGGGCATTGAGCATCGCCTGATAGTCAGGGCGGTTAAGGGCAGGATCATTGTCCTGGGCATATAGGGTTGCCCCAACGAGGGCGGAAATCAGACAGACAGTTATTTTCATCGTTTCAGAAATCAATGTGATAGCCTACCATAAGGGTAGGATTGTTGTTGGCATCGAGATTCGTCGAGACATCGAAATGATAGAGCGCCGCATCGACATAGGCATCGACCATGGCCACGAGGTACACGCCTATCATGCCGACCACGCAGTAGTCGCGGTAGTTGCGGTAGGCGTTGCGCTTGCGCTTGAATGTCTTCTCGAGATACGAGCGGCGCGCCTCGACATTATAGTTGGGCGGCAGGAAATCCATATAGCTGGCATTGGGACTGTTGAGCATGAGGTCGCGGTAGGCGTTGGCGTACGTCCGGTAGTACTTCTGGTTCCAGCGGTAGCCGTAGATGAGGCCCAGATAGCCTCCGTAGATGATGGGCAGCTTCCAGTACTTGCGGTTGTAGATTTGTCCGCCGCCGGGGAAGAGAGCCGCACACCACACCGCCTTGGCGGGTACGGGGTCGTAGTTGGCGAAGTAGGGGTCGCTGTCGGGTGTCCACTGCTCAAGGCTCTCCTTCTCGCGCTCCTGCTGGAAGGCATAGACCAGCGAGTCGTCATCGACGACGGTCTGTGGGGTGGCGCCGCTCTGTATATATTGCGGCAAAGCGTCGTCTTCCATCATGATGTCAGGCGACGCTGGGGTTTGGAGCGTTGTGTCCGCTGCACTTCGGGCTGTCAGCGTATCGGCCAAAGCCGGTTGTAACTGAAGTTCGGCCGAAGCCGGTTGTAGTAGGGTGTCAGCAAGGGCGACGACCTCAGCCGTGCCGGCCGAAGCAAGGCACAGACCGGGCGCGAACCAGAGTGCGGCAGCCCCGAAGAGAGCGGAAAGTATGAAGCGCTTATTGTTCAACTTTATCGAGGTAAGCAATGATGGATGTGAGTTCTTCGTCGCTCTTGAAGGGGATGGTGATACGTCCCTGTCCCTTCTCGTTGGCCGTCATCTTGACTTTGACGCCGAACATCTTGGAGAGGTGGTCGGCCATGGCCTGGAAGTACTCCGAACCTTGCGGAACGGTCTTGGTGGTCGTCTGTCCAGACTTCTGCTTGCTGGTTTCGAGTTCGCTGAAGTCGAGGATGCGGCCCTCGCTGAAGTCGCGCACCAACTGCTCGACACGGCGCACCGAGAGGTCCTGGTCGAGGATGAGGTGGAACAGTTTGACCTGCTGCTCGGGCACCTCGATGGGCAAGATGGCACGGGCATGACCCATGGAGAGTTTCTTCTCCTTGAGTGCCAGCTGTATCTCGGCCGGCAAGCGAAGCAGGCGCATGAAGTTGGCCACCGAAGCGCGGCTTTTGCCCACACGCTTGGAGAGTTCCTCTTGCGTCAGGCCTGACTTGGTCTGCAACTGCTGATAGGCCAAGGCAACCTCGATGGCATTGAGGTCCTCGCGCTGGATGTTCTCGATGAGCGCCATCTCCATCACATCGTCATCGCTGGCCTTGCGGATGTAAGCCGGAACGGTCTCAAGACCGGCCAGTTGCGAGGCACGGAAACGACGTTCGCCGGCCACAATCATGTAGGTGCCGTCGTCCTCCTGGCGCAGGGTGATGGGCTGTATGATGCCGATAGCGCGGATGGATTCGGCCAGTTCCTCGAGGGCCTGCTGGTCAAAGTCCTTGCGCGGCTGGGAGGGGTTGGCGTGTATGAGTCCTATCTCCACTTCGTTGATGGAAGAGGGAACGGTGTTGCTGTTGAAGGTATCTGTCGTGTCGTTGACTGAGATGAGGGCATCCAGACCGCGGCCCAGTCCTATATTCTTTTTGCTCATTCAGTAGATTATATTGTCTTTTGTATCGGGTTTGTCTCTCACTTTTCGCTCTTTTCGCTGTCATGATGCTTGGCCAGGATTTCCTTGGCCAGCATCATATAGTTCTGCGAACCTTTGGAATCGGGGCTGTACAGCAACGACGGCAATCCGTAGCTCGGGGCCTCAGTCAGGCGGATGTTACGCTGGATGACCGTGTCGAACACCAGCTTCTGGAAGTGCCTCTTGATTTCCTCGTAGATCTGGTTGGCGAGGCGGAGACGGGCATCGTACATCGTGAGAAGGAAGCCCTCAATCTGAAGTTTCGGGTTAGGCTTGCTCTTGACAATCTTGATGGTATTGAGCAACTTCGAGATGCCCTCGAGAGCGAAGTATTCGGCCTGGACCGGGATGATGACCGAGTCGGCTGCTACCAGGCAGTTGAGCGTAATCAGGCCGAGCGACGGCGAACAGTCGATGATGATGTAGTCGTACATGTTGCGGATGGGTCGCAACTGCTTGCGAAGCATCTGCTCACGGCAATCGAGTTCCATCAGTTCGACATCTGCACCGACAAGGTCTATACGCGAGGGAATGATGTCAAGATGTTCCACGCACGTGGACATGACAGCTTCGGCAGCCGTGACTTGTCCGATGAGGCAATTGTAGACACTGTTGTCGATTTTGTCGAAGCCTATGCCCAGTCCGCTGGACGAATTGGCCTGAGGGTCAGCGTCGACAAGCAGCACTTTCTTGCCCAAAGTGGCTAAGGATGCACTCAAGTTGATGGCTGTAGTGGTCTTTCCCACACCGCCTTTCTGGTTGGCTATGGCAATTACAAGTCCCATATTTTCTTAAGATTTTAAATGTCATTGTCCGTGGTCGGCAGTCGGTCCGTGGCGAACGTCTTGCAATGTTCCACGGCACAAAGATACTTTTACTTTGCGTGTCGGCCAAAGTTTTTAAGCTTATTTAGCGAATTTTGTTGATAACTCTTCCTTTTGTTGATAACTTTTCTGGCCCCGAAACATAAAGTTGCCGGATTTTTTGGTCGTTAGAATAAAAGTCGCTATCTTCGCGTCACCAATACAAAGAAGACCGATGACGACCAACACAGACAACGGCAAACAATATGCAGGAGAGGCTGCAACCAACATGACGCAGGTGTGCACGCTGGAGGGTTACTCACCCGATCCGACAGGCTATGGCCAGTTGCCGCCCGACCCAAAGGGCCGCAAGACGATACTGGTGACCAACGACGACGGCTACGGAGCCCCCGGGCTGGTCTACCTAACCAGAGTGCTGCGCAGTTTGGCCCGCATCGTTGTCGTCGCTCCTGATGGTCCGAGGTCGGGCTGTTCGTCCAGCTTCACCAGCACCAGGCCAGTCACGCTCAAACGCGTAGATGACGATGGCGATGTCGCCCAGTATGCATGCAGCGGCACCCCCATCGACTGCGTCAAGCTCGCCCTGCACCGCCTCTTCAGCCAAGTGCATCCCGACCTGATTGTCTCGGGCATCAACCACGGCGGCAACGACTCCATCTGCATCATGTACAGCGGCACGATGGGTGCCGTGCTCGAAGGTTGTGTGGTCGGCGTGCCCGCCATCGGCTTTTCGCTGCTCGACCACCGGCGTGAGGCCGACTTCAGCGCAACGGGCGAGTATATTCGCGACATCACGGCCAAGGTGCTGGCCAATCCGATGACCAAGGGAGTGTCGCTCAACGTCAACATCCCCGCCACGGCGGACCTCAAGGGCGTGCGTGTATGCCGACAGGCCAAAGGCATGTGGTGGAAGGAATTCCATTATGTGGAGGGCGACGAGAACGACGGCGAGGCCAGTTTCTTTGTCACCGGCGAATACAGGAACGAAGAGCCTGAGGCCACCGACACCGACCGCTACTGGCTCGAACGGGGCTACATAAGTGTGGTGCCCGTCCATGTCGACTACACGAGTCATAACCACATCGGCCAACTCGGCTACTTGGAGCGCGACTCCCGCTGATAGGCCAACGACTGTCTAATCACTCACACGCAGATGAAATACTATCTCATAGTAGGCGAGGCCAGCGGCGACCTCCATGCCTCCCGGCTCATGCAGCAACTGAAGGAACAGGACTCCGAGGCCCAGTTCCGCTACTACGGCGGCGATGCCATGCAGTCGGTCGGAGGCACTTTGGTCTGCCACTACCGCCACTTGGCCTATATGGGCTTCGTACAGGTGGCCCTGCATCTGAAGTCGATACTGACGGGCATGAAGCGCTGCCGTGAGGACATCCTGCAGTATAGGCCGGATGCGCTGATACTGGTCGACTACCCGGGGTTCAACCTGGGCATCGCCAAGTGGGCCCATGCACAAAGCGTCAACCCGAAGAGTCCGCTCTCGTGCAAGGTCTGCTACTACATATCGCCCAAGATCTGGGCCTGGAAGTCATACCGGCTGAAAGCCATCCGACGCGATGTGGACCTGATGCTCTCCATCCTGCCTTTTGAGGTGGACTGGTACAGGGAGCGGGGCTACGAGGTCACCTATGTGGGCAATCCTACGGTCGACGAACTCCATGACATGCGGCAAACGGAGACAGCGTCCGGCAGCGTCCGCGAGCCGATGATACTGCTCGTGCCCGGTTCGCGACAAGCTGAGGTGAAAGACAACCTGCGGGTGATGCTCGACGCGACACACGGTTTGGGCCCGCGCATCATAGCCGGCGCCCCGGGACTGGGCCGGGAGTTCTATGACAAGGTGCTGGCCGGGAGGAAGGATGCTGCGGATGTGGAGGTTCGCTTCGGCGAGACGCACGCACTGATGTGCCGGGCCAGTGTAGCAGCCGTCACTTCGGGCACAGCGACCCTTGAGACCGCCTATCTGCGCTGTCCGCAGGTCGTGTGCTACAACTTCAAGGGCGGCAAGTTGTTCTACAACATCATGAAGGCGGTGCTGCGCAACATCGGCTATGTATCGCTGGTCAACCTGCTTATATATGGTCTCTCGCGCGGCCAGGGCCGTCCCGACGAACGTCATGCTGCCGTCTGCGAACTGCTCGGTCCTTACCTCAACGCCAGGACCCTACGGGAACAGATGCTGCAACTCACTGGCGACACCCCAGCCCGCAGGGAGATGCTGGAACAATACGAACGTATGGCCGAAACGCTCGGAGCACCGGGTGCTCCCGTCCGTGCCGCCCGTGCCGTCATCTCAGCCATAAACAAGACTATTTAAAATCTATATACAACATTAAAATTTCATTCGATTATGATTGACAA
Source organism: bacterium (assembly GCA_963631395.1). GTDB lineage: Bacteria > Bacteroidota > Bacteroidia > Bacteroidales > UBA3663 > Liminaster. The sequence goes on along the minus strand of CAVGQN010000001.1, from coordinate 92,094 downwards.
GATTCTGGCCATCTCAGGCAAACCGGGTCTCTACCGTTTGATTGCCCACGGCAAAAACATGCTCATTTGTGAAAATCTGTCCGACAAGTCACGCGTGCCTGCTTTGCAGCACGACAAAGTTCTCTCGCTGGCCGACATCGCCATGTACACCGTCGACGGCGAAATTGCCCTCAACAGTGTCTTTGCCAAAGCCAAGGCCCAGACAGGCGGCAAGATTGCCCCTGTGAGCACTAAAGACCCTGCCGATGCCCAGCGCGACTGGTTTGAGAAGGTCCTGCCGGAATACGACCGTGACCGCGTGCGCGGCGGCGACATCAAGAAGTTCATCCAGTGGTACAACATCCTCATCGAAACGGGCAACGACGACTTCTCCGAACCTGTCGAGGACGACAAGCAGGCCGAGACCGCTGCTGCAGAACCTGAAGCCCCCAAGGCTGAGGCTGAAGCTCCTGCCAAGAAGCCGGCGGTAAAGAAGACCGCCGCCAAAAAGGCAGACGCTGATTCAGAGGCCAAGGCTCCCGCCAAGAAGGCCACCAAGAGTGCAGCCAAGAAGGCCGAATAACGCAAGCCTCTCCCCTACGTCCGCCTACACATATTATATATAATGTATATGAAGATGAAATATGGAGTTTCGGCAGCCATGCTGCTCCTCTTCTCCTCTGCATCGGCAGCCATGGCCCAATCGGCCATCACGGCCGATGTGCTCAACCAGTTGCAGGACCAAAACGAAGTGGCGTCTGACAAGGCCATACGCAACGCCATGGCGCAAGTCAGCATTGCCACGCTGGCCAGCGACATGAGTGCCCTGCAGCGCGGCGACACGCACTTCACCTACCGCGTGCCCAACAAGGGCATTACCGACCAACAGAGTTCGGGCCGCTGCTGGCTCTTCACAGGCATGAACGTGCTCCGCAGCAAGGCCATCAACAAGCACGGACTGGGCAACTTGGAACTGTCGCAGGTGTACCTGTTCTTCTACGACCAGCTGGAGAAAGCCAACCTCTTCCTGCAGGGTTGTATCGACACACGTGCCAAAGCGGACGATGACCGCATGGTCGACTGGCTGTTCCAGAACCCGCTGAGCGACGGCGGAACGTTTACGGGTGTCGCCGACCTCGTAAAGAAGTACGGCGTCGTCCCCAAGGAAGCCATGCCCGAGACCTACTCCTCCAACAACACAGGGCAAATCGACATGCTCCTGAAGTGGAAACTCCGCGAGATGGGCCTGGAACTGCGCACCCGCGGCCAGGAGAAGAAGGCTACAGCAGCATTGCTGGAGAAGCGCAAGGTGGAGATGCTCCGCGAGGTCTACCACATCCTCACGCTGGCCTATGGCATCCCTCCTGCCAAGTTTACCTACACGGCCCGCAACGACAAGGACGAGGTCATCAGCACGGAGACCTACACGCCCGTTTCGTTCTACCAGAAGTTCTGGGACAACGAGGACCTGTATGACCAGTATGTCATGCTCATGAACGACCCGCTGCGCGAGTACTACAAAGTATATCGCATCGACTACGACCGCCATACCTACGACGGCCACGACTGGGTGTACCTCAATCTGCCGACTGACGAGATCAAGCCGATGGCTGTCGAGTCAATCAAGGATTCGTCGGCCATGTACTTCTCGTGCGATGTTGCCAAGTACCTCAACCGGACCAACGGCACGCTCGATCTCCGCAACTACGACTACGGAGCCCTGCTGGGCACTACGTTCGGGATGGACAAGAAACAACGCGTACAGACACACGCCTCGGGCAGCAGCCACGCCATGACTCTGGTAGCCGCCGATGTCGACACCACCTGTACAGAGGGTCTGAAGGTCCGCAAGTGGATGGTCGAGAACTCTTGGGGCGCATCGAGCGGATACAACGGCCACCTCATCATGACCGACGAGTGGTTTGACAACTATATGTTCCGCCTGGTCGTCAACCGCCGCTACATCGACCAGAAGTATCTGGATATGCTCGGGCAGAAGCCTATCCTGCTGCCGGCCTGGGACCCGATGTTCGCTCCCGAAGAGTAAGTCGACCGAATCCGGAACGTAAAAAAACTGGGGTTAAAACGAGAATACAACCCTATCTCCTGCAAAATGGCGTTTTCTACTTCAAGAAAACGCCATTTTTCGTCTTAAGAAACATAGTTTTTCTATCCGGCAGTCCCGCCTTCCACCCCCAAAACGCCCCGATTATGGTCTCAAAAGAGGCGAAAAAGGCCATTTTTGGCCCTAAACGGGGAACAAAAGTGACGTTTTTGAGCAAAAACGGGAAGTTGTGGTCTTTAGATTGCCTACTATACTGAGCAACTGCGTCTGAAAAGGCGGGCTTAAGTCAGATTTTTGTGCGCAACCCATTGCACGTCGAGAAAAAGCCTCTATCTTTGCAGTGCAAACAGAAAAAAAGCCCATTTCCCAGATGTTGGGCATGTATCGGAAAGTTATTATAAAAAAAGTTATTCTTAGATGGTAAAATGAATTTAGTTAAGTGAAGCAAAAAGGAAGTGATGGATATGAGACGGAAGCGAATCAGTAAAAATTATTAGTATTTCTTTTTATGGTATTAACTTTTTAAGGTATTAGTGTTATGAAAAAAGTGTTTGTAGTATTTGCAATGTCAGCCGTAGTGCTGGCTCTTGCAACAGTGAAGGCAGAAGGTATGAACAACGGCTCTGCAGCCAATGACGCGAATGAGTCTATAGTAGAGGTTGATCAGTTAAATCCTGACACCGTGATCTATAAGTTTACCCTTCGTCTTCGTGACATGAACAAGGCAATGCACCTGGACGTAGACCAGATTGAGGCCCTCCAGCACACCAATCTCGATCTCTCCCGCCGCATCGCCCACCTGGAGAAAGTAGCGCCCGAGAAGCGTCAGGCCATGCTCACCAGAATCATCTCCGAAAATCTGATTTTGGTTCACGAGCATGTCAATGAGACGCAATACCGTGCTTACCTGAACCTACTGAACGACGAATTCAACAAGACAGGTCTCAACAGTGTCCTCTACGGATACGATATGGTCGCCAGATAAAGACGCCGGCCTGATACATACTAGAGAGGAGGTTGCACCCCAGAGAGGTGCAGCCTCCTTTTCTCTTTCTCCACGTTGACTTGGGTTTCCTGGCTTGAGAAGATATCTGCGATGCTCTGAGAAGATATCTGCGATGCCCGGAGAAGATATCTGCATTGTCACGTGCAGATATCTGCATTTTAGGCATCGGGCACCACCCAGATACTCACTTCGTAGAGTAGATAGAGGGGAACGGTGACCAGGAAGAGAGTAAACACGTCGGGCGGCGTGATGATGGCCGACACTATCATGATGCCGACAAGGGCGTGACGGCGGTATTTGCGCATCATCGAGGCCGTCAGTATGCCAATCTTGCCCAAGAACCACGACACCAACGGGAGCTGGAAGACCAGACCCATCATAAACGTGAACATGGCAAACGAAGAGACATAACTCTCTAACGTAATGGTATTGACAACGTCGGGCGACACCTGATAGGTGCCCAGGAAACGGAAGGAAACGGGAAAGAGCACGAAATAATTGACCAACACACCGAGAGCAAAGAGCACATACATCACCACGCCGACACGGACAGCATAGTGCCGCTCATTGTCATAAAGGGCGGGCATCACAAAACCGAACAACTCGACAAGGATGTAGGGCAAAGCGATGAGCAAAGCCAGGCAGAAGGAGGTAGACAAGTGGGCCGTAAACTGTCCCGAGAGTTCGGTGTTGATCAGCGAGACATGATAGGGTTCGAAGTGAAACGAACTGCCGCAAGCCTGCATGAGCCTCTCAAGGACCCTATAGGTTACGAAGTCACTCTCCTTAGGTGCAAAGAGCAGGTCGAAGACTGGGTCCTTGAGACAAAAGATAACCACCATAAGCACGACGAGCACAACGGAAAGACGCCACAGCATGCGCCGCAGCACCTCGAGATGCTCACCGAAGGGCATGGTAGGAAGGGGCGTGCTCACTCTGTCTTCCCTTCCTTGTCAGACTCTTGACGGGACGTCGTCTTGCCGGCATCGTCCGTCTCCTGGCGGGATGAGGTTTTCTTCTCGTCTTCGTCCAGGCCATTCAAGCCTTCCTTGAAACTCCTGACGCCTTTGCCAAGGCCGCGCATCAGTTCGGGGACTTTCTTGCCGCCGAAGAGCAGTAGGATAACTATCAGTATGAGAAGGACCTCGCCATAGCCGATGAAAAGGAATGGAATGTTCATAAGTATCTCTTTAATAGTGATGTTTCGTACGTTGTCAGCGCAAAAATAGGGAAAAATCTGCAATGACGCGCCTTATTGCTCTCCAAATATGAAAAAAATATGTAAATTCGTGCCCGAATTCAGAAAAAGAACATGTTGGAATATCATACCTTTACACTCCCGAACGGGCTCCGCATCGTATACGGATACAACGCTTCGACAGTAGGCTACTGCGGGTTTACCGTCGACTGTGGCACCCGCCACGAACGCCAGGCCAAACTGTTCGGCATGGCCCACTTCATCGAGCATATACTTTTCAAGGGCACCCGCTCCCGCAACGCCTGGCACATCAACCAAAGGATGGAAAGCGTGGGCGGCGAACTGAACGCCTTTACGACGAAGGAGGACACGACTTTTTATGCCTCGTTCCTGGCCGAAGACTTCGACCGGGCCTGCGAACTGCTTTCGGACCTGGTGTTCAATGCAACGGCCCCGCAACACGAACTCGAAAAGGAGCAGGAAGTCGTCATCGAGGAGATAGAATGCTACGAGGACAATCCCGCCGAACTTATCTACGATGTGTTTGAGGACCGGTTGCTCCGCGGAACACCCCTCGGTCACAACATACTGGGCAGCCGGGAGACGGTGCGGAGCTTTGACCACGACAAGTGCATCGCCTTCCTGCGCGAACACTACATCCCGAGCAAGATGGTATTTTTTGCCTACGGGCCAATGCCGTGGGACAAGGTGCTGCATGCCGTAACCAAATACTGCGCCGCACAAAGCGACGGCATCGGCAGAGTTCCCGCTCCTGCCCTATCGGCCGAAAGCGAGACACCGGCCACAATCAGTTCGGAGAACCGGCACCAGTCGCACTGCATACTGGGCTGTCCGGCCTATCCGTTCGGGCACCCCAACGCCTCGGCTCTTCTGCTGCTCAACAACATCCTGGGCGGCCCCGGCATGAACAGCCGGCTCAACCAGCAGCTACGCGAAAAACGTGGCCTGGTCTACACGGTCGAGAGCAGTCTTTCGACTTTTACGGACTGCGGATACCTGAGCATCTACTTCGGCTGCGACCACAAGGACCGCGACAAGTGTTTCCGGCTCTGCCACAACGAACTGCAGCGGGTGATGGACACCCCGCTGACTGCCCGGCAACTGCTTGCTGCACAAAAGCAACTCAAAGGGCAGATGGGCATCGCGACGGCCAATCTGGAGAATGTCGCCCTGTCGATGGCCAAACAGATTCTCCGCTACGGACGCATCGTAAGCCTGGAGGAAAAGTGCCGAAGCATCGATAACGTCACCGCCGCGCAACTGCAAGCCACTGCCCAGGAGCTGTTTACCCCGGACAGACTCCTCTCGGTCGTACTGAATTAGGCTTATCACAATGACCGCGGTGAAAAAAGCCCCGCCGCAGAGGATTTCTGCAGCGGGGCATAAATATGTGCATGCGAAGTGTAAGTTCAGAACTTACTTCACGAAGATTTTCTTACCGTTCTCAATGACGATGCCCTTGTAGTTGCTATCTACTCGGCGGCCGTCGAGACTGTAGCGCTGAGCGGCCTTGTCGGTCGTGGAGATTGTGCTGATGCCGTCGGTGTCGCCGGAATCCTTCGTGGTAGTTCCGTAGAACTGAGCTTCTGCGATGCCAATGTTGGCATTGCCGTTGCTGCTCAGGACGAGCTTGAACATCTGGCAGGTCGTGCCCTTCATGTCTACGTCGATGGTCTGGGTGTCTTCGCCGTACGCCATCGTGGTGGTGGCGAACTCTTCGTAGGCTCCCAATCCCATGCCGTAATCTACGAGGCCGTAGACTTTGATGGTAACGATTACGTCGTCGTCGGTAGAGTAGTTTCCGTAGGTGAGTTTAACCTTCTGCAGGTCGGTCTGTCCGCCGAAGTTGTAGATGATGTATGCATCCTTAATGCCGTTCAGCTGGAACATTGCGGAGAGGTAGTCAACTTTGTCGGTAGCTTTCGCAGGTTCGAATACGTTGTCGGACGAATCGAGTGTCGGGTCGAGGAGGTCGTCGTCTTCAGTGTCACCGCCAGTGTCACCGCCGGTGCTGCCAGATGCAGCCTTGAAGACAACTTCCTTAACTTGCAGTGTGGCGTTTCCTCCACTGGCTACCATGTTGATTACGTATGCTGAGTAGGCAGTCTCGTTCCTCTCCAAATTAAGTACCAGAGAGTCTGTGTGGAAGTAGACGCCGGAACCATAGTAGAAGCTAGACATGATTATTTCGCCATCTTCGTCGTCAACATTCTTCAAGGCCTTAACTTCAACGTGGACGTCTCCGTAGTTGCCTAGGTTCATAGTACTTTCAGCAAAGTGTACGACAATCTCTTTGGCAACCGTCGGGTTAGCGAAATTGTACTGTCCGCTAGCCGTGGTGTTTGCAGTGTATACACCATAGGTATTGAAGTCGCCGTCCATGGTCTTCTCAAGGTCGGTTACGCCGCTAGCATTTCCACAACTGGTCGGGGTAACTTTGACGAGACCATCCTCGTCGCCGCCTTGGTCGCCGGAGTCTTCGAGGATACCTCGAATAGAGAGTTCGGTAACATAGATTTTTGCATCACCATTGCTGGAGATAACGATTTTGCATCCGTCGAATTTGTCTTTATTGTTCATTCCGCCGATTATCTGTCTCAATGAAGCCTCGTAGTCTACGGTAGTAATCTCCGTGCAGTTTATGTTTGTGCCTTCCAAGTTGATGCCGTAAATAGTTATCTTTGTGCTTGCCGCGTCACTCACTTCGGACGTTGCGGTTGCGAAGTCGATAGCTACTTCATCGATTTGCGCCTTGCCTTCTTTAAACAATACTGCGAGTTCAGAAGGGTTACCAGAACCGACGATAAACTGAGCACTGGTAGAATTGTCTCTGTCGAAAGCCAAAGCGGGTGAAATCATGCGTGTGCCGTAGAGTTCTTCCAAAGTGAGTTCTTCTCTTCTACCGGGACCAGGGCCGCCACCGTAATCGTCACCGGAGTCTTCAGAGAGAGTTCCGTTGAACACAACTTCCTTTATCTGCAGGTTGATGCTTCCCGCCGTTACGATGACGAGCTGGAAGCGCTTATAGGTCTTGCCTTTCTGGTCGATAGTAATCGTTTGAGTCTCCCCTTCAACGTACTTAGTTGAAACGAGATCGTCAATCACGCCGTCAGCTAAGCCGTGCAACAAGATGTTGACGCTATCTCCTTCGTTGAGATTAACGGTCGCTGTGCCATAGTGGAGAGTCATCGTGGTGAGATCAGTGGGTTTTTCGAAGTAGAAAATGGCGCGGTTGTTAAGATCGTTGGTTATAATGACTTCTGCATACGTGTCCGTATTGCCATCGAAAAGGTTCTCTGCATTCAAAATGTCAGACATCTCCAGACCTTTAACGGTAAGTGCATCCTCTGCTTCGGTGCTGGTGTCGCCGCCTTCTTCACCAGCCTTCTTGGTCGTGCCCTTAAACAGGACTTCGTTAAGCTGGATGTTGGCCTTGCCGCTAGTTTCTACGGAGATTTCATAAATAGTGTATGTTTCACCTTTCTGGTCAATCGCGATGGTCTGGCTTTCTCCCTCTGCGTATAGCTCGTTGGCCAATATGACCATACGTGTCGCTTCACCCTGTTCGTTTAGGGTAATGCCGTAAACGTAGATGTAGGTAGACGACGGGTCGGTAACCGTGGCTTCTGAGTAGTTGAGGACAACGTTAGTAAGCGTGGTCTCTCCGCCGAAGTTGTATCTGAATGCGCTGGGCCCGTACATCTGTGCCTGGAAGGTTCCGTACGTCGTGGCGTCTTTGTCGATGGTCTTCTCGCCGTCGAGGGCGTTTCTCACCAATTCAAACGTCGGCGTGGGGTCGGTGATGGTGATTGTGCCGTCGCCGCCCTTGCTGCTGGATGCTGCCTTGAAGACAACTTCCTTAACCTGCATGGTGGCGTTGCCGTCGCGGGCAATCACGACGAAGCAGTAGGCCGGGTAGGCAGTCTCGTTGTCGCTCAAAGAGAGTACTAGGGAGTCGGCATCGGTAACGTAGCCGTTTACGATGATATCGCCCTCTTCGTCGTCAGCGTTTTCCAAGCCCATAACATCAACTCTGAGGTATCCGTTGGAGCCAATGTTCTTAGTCACTTCGCCAAAGTACATGACGATTTCTTTGACAGCCGTCGGGTTAGCGAAGTTGTACTGTCCGTAAGATACGGTGTTGGAGGTGAAGATGCCGTAGGTCTTGAAGTCACCGTCCATGGTCTTCTCAAAGTCGGTAACGTCGCCAGCATTGCTGCAGCTGGTCGGGGTAACTTTGACGAGGGTGCCGTCGCCACCTTGGTCGCCGCCTTCTTCACCAGCCTTCTTGGTCGTGCCCTTAAACAGGACTTCGTTAAGCTGGATGTTGGCCTTGCCGCTAGTTTCTACGGAGATTTCATAAATAGTGTATGTTTCACCTTTCTGGTCAATCGCGATGGTCTGGCTTTCTCCCTCTGCGTATAGCTCGTTGGCCAATATGACCATACGTGTCGCTTCACCCTGTTCGTTTAGGGTAATGCCGTAAACGTAGATGTAGGTAGACGACGGGTCGGTAACCGTGGCTTCTGAGTAGTTGAGGACAACGTTAGTAAGCGTGGTCTCTCCGCCGAAGTTGTATCTGAATGCGCTGGGCCCGTACATCTGTGCCTGGAAGGTTCCGTACGTCGTGGCGTCTTTGTCGATGGTCTTCTCGCCGTCGAGGGCGTTTCTCACCAATTCGAACATCGGCGTGGGGTCGGTGATGGTGATTGTGCCGTCGCCGCCAGCGAGCACTGGGATGCTTAGCGAGAAAGCTCCCGCCAGTAGCATCGCGCTAAATAATTTTTTTCTCATAGCGTATGTTTTTTTGTTAATAGATTTAAGAAGGAGTCGAAGGACTCGGCCTTTCGAAGAGCAAAGTAACGAAGAAACTTTTGAACAACCAAACATTTTTCAAGAAAAAAGAACAGTTTATGCTGAAGAACATAAACTGTAAGGGGGTATAATACGGGAGCCGTGAGGCTAGTGAAGTGTGAAATGCTTATTTCATCTTCTTGTTCCTCTCCAGTGTCCAGTCTAGGCGCTTCAGCAGCTGCGGGTGCCTGCCGGTGAACATACGTGCGGCATCGGTGTCGCCCTTCAGTTGCCAGTCGAGCCAGGCAAGGGCTACGACGGAGAACTCTCCACCATGAGGCTGACGGTAAGTACCGCCATGACCAACGGGATAGTTGGCCACACAGGCTGGCACATGACTGATGCGGCGGAAATCGTCCATGCCGTTTTCATAGGCGATATCCTCCTGTCCGCCGAGCATATAGAACACCGGAGTGTGTATCTCCTTCAGTTTGTCCTTGGAAGGCATCGGCATATTGGGCATTGCATCCACAGGCTTGATGAAGAGTCCGCTGTTGCAAATCATCAATGTCTTGATGCGCGGGTCAGCACAGTTGAAGAGGGACTGCAGTCCGCCGCACGACATGCCGGCCACACAGATGTTGCCGACATCCACCTTCTGATAGTAAGGCGAGGCAGAGTCACTGTTCTGCGCAATAATCCAGTCGATGCTCTCTATCTGCTGCTGGGGGCGCGACATCGGACCTTTGTACCACTCGTCGACCAACGGGATATTGCCCGTAGCGAGGACGATATATCCGTGGGAGGCAATCTCGTTGAGGAAGTTCATGTGCTCCCAAGGAGAGTTGGCACAAGCACCATTGCCCCACACAAGAACGGGCAACTTCTTCTCTGCACCGAAAGCAGTGAGGTCCTGCGGCACAAATACAGTATGCTCCTTGAATGTCGGTTCTTCACGCATGACAGCCTTGTAAGGGCCTGTTCCGCCGTCTTCGATGACTCGCTCTACGGGCATCTCAAAATGCCATTGTTCCTGCAGATGCTGGAGTTCTTCTTCAGTAATCTGGACCACAGCCCCATGCTTGGGCGATTCGAAGTTGGTGGTGTGCATGGCATCTTTATTGAACTGTCCGAGGTTGGTGTAGTGCACAAAGTCGGTGGTGGAGCTGAAGCCCATATTGTTGGGACGGGCAGAAAAGACATCGTACATCAATATCCACTCGTCCTTGCGAATCATCTTCCAAAGCGTGGGAGCCTCGCAAGCCCCGTTCTCGGGGTCACACCACTGGGGTTCATAAACGTAACCGCCATTGCAACGGTCCGATGTGGCATGTTTCACACCCGGTGTCGCTTCATGTGAGACATAATAGAGATGATACTTGTTGCCCACGCGCGAGATGTCGCTGTCGATGATCTGTGCCCCATCGGGATGCTCGAAGAGGGGTTTGGGTAGTGTCAGCAAGGAATCAAAATCATTGTTGACGTATGAATAGTAGAGTTTGTTTCGTCCCTGACGGCCAAAGCGCATGGTAAAGGAAAGCAGCAACTGCTGAGCCTCCTCATCATAAACGGTGGCAGGAGCCCACACGCAACCGATATCAGCCAACTCGGGGAATGCGAGGTCGACACGCAGGTTGGTCCGTTTCCAGTTGATGAGGTCGAAGGACTTCATGAGTACCAACGCACGGTTGTTGCCCCAACCATAGCCCTCGCGCTCCCACTCCGTGTCGCGCAGTCCCTCCTGCTTGGCGTAGATATGCAGGTCAGTCATGGCCAGATAGAACGCACCATCCGGTCCTCGGTAGATATGCGGATCGCGTATGCCGCGCTGGAGAGCAATCGTGTCACCGGCCATCACGGGATTGCCGTTGTTCACGTCCGTGAATGTCCGTCCGTCACGGCTCACGGCAAAATACACATTGTGGCCATGCTCCTTGAAATAGACCATCAGATAGGCATACATATCTGCCTCTGTAAGTTGGCTCTTGACAAACTGGAAGCAATCGTTGAGCACCATAGGGAACATGCTGCCATGGTCACCATCCACTTCCTTGTATGTTATGTGCAGGTGCTGTTCGTCCTTGGCATACTGATAAAGTTGTCGGCTGCTCTCAAGCGAAGCTCCGGCTTTCAGTCCCTCGGTCATAAAAATGGGTTTGTCTTTCAACCGATGCCAAGGATAGCCCTCTTTCATCGTGAAAGGACCGCTGATGGGGATGAGACCTCGCCAGTAGTCGGGATACTTGGCACCAAGATACCAGGTTCCGCCACTGCCCATAGAATGTCCCATAAGAAATATCTTCGATCGGTCTATCGGATATTCGGCCAATACCATCTCTATGACATTGATGACATCCTGCTCGCTAAGATTGTTGGCTGCAATGCGTTCGGGTTTCAACCCGTTGAGGATTGTATTCATGTCATCTACGCGGTCGAACTTGGCCGGCAGATGCATATAGTTGCCGTATGCCTCGTGTGCGCCAAGGGGTGATACGAGTAACACACCATATTTGTTGGCCATCTTCACCAACTGCTTGTCGTTTTGGTCCAGATAGGTACTCTCGTTACTCCAACCTCCGTGCAGGAATACGACCATTGTCAATTGTGAATGGCCGTCCCAAGCATCCGGCACACAGACTCGATAAGGCATCTGCTCACCCGCCTCTTCAAACCAGTAGGTACGTCGCTGGTCTCCACGAGCCCGCCAATTGACCGCCTTGGGGTCGGCCATCTTCTTGGCCAATGACTTGGCTTGCTCCACGACGGCATCCGCCTTAAGGTCTGTACCAAACACAATATCACGCTTGCCGAGCGTCTGCGCCACACACATGCATGGGGCAAGGAGCAGTGAAGCTAATAAGAAGGTCTTTGTAAACCTCTTAAAGGATGAGCCAAAAGTCATATTTGTCTTCATATCTTCGATGTTTATTTTACTTTCCAGACATTCAATATGATGCAACCCTTCTCCTGCCGCGCATCAGGGGTACAGAGGAAGAGGGCATGGTTGAGCCAAGCGTAGCGGCTGTCCGTGGGCGCCTCGAACTGTGGGGCAGCCTTGAAGTAGGACACGGACTGCCCATGCTCGTCGGGACCATTGTAGATGAGTCCGCGGTTGCGGATATGGATATACACGCCATCGTCGGTCTTGATGCTGTAGATGGCTTCCAACTCCGTACGTTCGTCTTGTGACAATTGCCAATCAGCGCCGCCTTGCAGAATCGTACCCTTGAGGAGCGGGCCCTCGAATGTTCCTCCCGTGATGGGAATGACCGTACGACGGCCGTGCTCAGTCTGGCCGATGCTGTATGCATCACCAAGCGTAACCTTCAGCTGCATTACAAACTCTGTCTGCAGAGATTCTTGCGCCCACGCAGGTGACAGACTGACGACAGACAACATCGCCATGGCAATCAATAGAGATAAGGTATGCTTCATATTGCAAAGTTTTTGTGCTGCAAATATACATAGAATCCAGGAGTCGGCATCGCATTATTTTATTGCATAATAGGACAAAATTGCACATCCGCACAATTATCCTATCCTCACATACATGCGATACGCCATCAGCCACACCTACCGTGGTCATCATGAACTATCGCAGGTATCCCTGAGGAAAAACAGAGACAAGGCGATTGCTTACATAGGGTCTACATTGTAGTAGAAGACCACCCGCTGCATCTCCGGATCGCTCTCCATGAACTTCTGGTGAATAGTCTTCAGTCCCTGCCGGACTTGCGCGGTGCTGGCCTCCCGTTCCACTTTGAGTATGATCTGCTGGACATAGAACCCCTTGAGCCTGGACACTGCAGGCGCATCCGGCCCGAGCACCCGCTGGCCATACACCTGTCGCAATGCGGCTGCATATTGTTCGGCCAGATGACGGGTGCGGTCCTCATACCGTCCTTTGATAAAAATCATAATAAGACGGGTGAAAGGCGGGAATCCATGGCTCTGACGGTCCCGTAGTTGCGTCTCGGCCATCCCTTCGTAGTCGTGATGCACCACCTGCCGGAGCAGACGCGACTGCGGGTCGGAGCACTGGATGAGCACCTGTCCCTCTTGTCCAGCACGCCGGCCTGCACGTCCTGCCACCTGCTCCATAAGCTGGAAGGCCCGTTCGTAGGCCCGGAAGTCGGGATAGTTCATGAGGCTGTCGGCATTGAGCACGCCCACCGTCTGCACGCCATTGAAGTCCAATCCTTTGGATACCATCTGCGTACCAATCAGAACATTGGTCTTATGCGCTCCGAAGTCGGTCAGTATGCGTTCGTAGCTCTGCCGCGAACCGGTCGTGTCGGTGTCCATACGGACGGCCTTGGACTGTGGCAGAAGTTGGGTCAATGTCTCTTCTATGCGTTCTGTGCCGAAGCCCAGGATGTCCAGTTTGGGATTGCCGCACAATGGGCACTGCGAAGGCCATGGCATCCGATAACCGCAATAGTGGCAGACCAGTTGGCGTGTGCGCTTGTGATAGGAGAGCGACACATCGCACCGGGGGCACCGGGGCGTCCAGCCGCAGTTGGTACACTCGATGATAGGGGCAAAGCCTCGCCGGTTCTGAAACAGTATGGCCTGACGACCGCCATCGAGCGTCTTGCGCAATGTCGACAGCAGTTCGGGGGAAAACGGCCCCTGCATCCCCCCGTTCTTCTTGGCAGCCGTCAGACTGACAAGCCGGATGGACGGCATCGACACACCGGCATGCCGTTCGGTGAGCTGCACAAGACCATATTTGCCCTGTTTGGCCAAATACCAGCTCTCCAGACTGGGGGTAGCACTGCCCAACACGGTCTTCGCCCCATGGCGTGTGGCGAGGACGATGGCCAAATCACGGCCCTGATAACGAGGTGCAGGGTCTTGCTGCTTGTACGAAGGTTCGTGCTCCTCGTCCACGATGACCAGACCCAACTGACGGAATGGCAAAAACACTGCACTCCGCACACCCAAGACGACATCTACGCCACTGTCGTCTGACAGCAACCGCTTCCAGATTTCGACGCGTTCCGTCTCGGACAACTTGGAGTGGTAGACCAGCATCCTGCCCCCGAACACACGGCGCAAGCGCTGGCACAGCTGTGTGGTCAAGGCTATTTCGGGCACCATCATCAGCACCTGGCGTCCCTGGCCGATGACAAGTTGCATCAAGTGCATGTAGATTTCGGTCTTGCCGCTTGAGGTGACGCCATGGAGCAAGACGACGGAATGGTCATGAAACTGTCGGCAGATATCGCGATAAGCCACCTGCTGCATCTCGGTCAGCGGATAGGCGGGCTCGGGACTGACGGCCGTAGCGGCTTGCCCCGTATCGAGGCGGCTCACCTCCTGCTGGACTATCGTGCAAAAACCTTTCTTGACGAGTTCGCGAAGCTGTACCGGCGAAGCGTCTGGCGACTGTAGCAGCACCTCCTGCGGCACGAGTTCGGGGGTGTGGGTCTGCATGGCATGCGAGAGTTCGAGCAAACGCATGAAGAGGGCCTGCTGTTTGGGCGACCGCTTCAATAGGGCAAAGGCCTCGGACAACTTAAGGGCAGAGTTGACGCGGACAAGGTTGCGCATCCGGGGTTTGAAGTCCTCGCGAACGATGCCTTTCTTGCCGGACTCGGGCTTCAGTTCGGAGGGCAAGGCGGCTTTCATCACATCGCCTATGGCACAGAGGTAATAGTCGGCTATCCATTGCCAAAGGTCCAACTGTATCTGTCGCACCACGGGCTGCTCATCGGGCAGGGCTGTCACATCCTTGATGTCATACCCCTCAGGCGCTGCCGACAAGAGCCGAACGATGATGCCCGTATAGGTATGGTTCTTGCCAAACGGAACGGATACGCGCATACCGACACGCGCCCGTTCGGCCATACCGTCAGGCAGACGGTAGGTAAACGTGCGCGGCAACGGAACAGGAAGTATCAGTTCGGCATACATCTTTCTTGGTCATAGATTTCCGAACGTGACAGGCATACTGTCACCGACACCCGGACACACCCGGAACAGCCGGCGAGGAAGAATGTCAGAATTCGGAAGTAAAGTGGAACTTGATGTGCGGGAAGTCCTGCTGGGCCATCTGAAGCACATAGGCCGATTCGGCCATAAAGACATCACGTCCCTCGTGGTCGGACGCAATAAACTGCATCTTGCGGTGCTTGAAGTCCTTGAGCTGCTGCTCGTCATCGGTCTCCATCCAGCAGGCTTTGTACAACTTGATGGGTTCCCAACGGCACTTGGCATTGTACTCGTGTTCCAGGCGGAATTGGATGACCTCAAACTGCAACTGGCCTACGGTGCCGATGACCTTGCGGCCATTGAACTGGTTGGTAAACACCTGGGCGACACCTTCGTCCATCAACTGGTCTATGCCCTTGCTGAGCTGTTTGGACTTCATGGGATCGGCATTCTCGATGTACTTGAACATCTCGGGACTAAACGACGGAATGCCCCTGAAGTGGAGGTCCTCCCCCGACGTGATGGTATCGCCTATCTTGAATGTGCCGCCACTGTCGGGCAAGCCTACGATGTCGCCCGGATAACACTCGTCGATAATCTCCTTCTTGGCAGCCATGAAAGCCGTCGGTGCAGAGAACCGCATCTTCTGCCCGAGACGCACATGCTTGTAGTAGACACCGCGCTCGAATTTGCCGGAGCAGACCTTGACGAAAGCGATACAGCTGCGGTGGTTGGGATCCATATTGGCATGAATCTTGAACACAAAGCCGGAGAAACTCTCCTCCTCGGGCCGCACCACACGTTCCACCGTATTGGTGGGCTGCGGCACGGGCGCAATGTGACAGAAGCAGTCGAGCAACTCCTTGACGCCGAAGTTATTGAGCGCAGAGCCGAAGAATACGGGAGCCACCCGACCATCGAGATATGCCTCTTTGTCAAAGTCTGGATAAACGCCCGTCAGGAGGTCGACATCCTCACGAAGCTGGTTGGCATCTTTCTCGCCCACCCTTGCATCGAGTTCGGGGTCGTCCAGGCCATTGATGGCCACACCCTCCGAAACCGTCTGCTTGCTCGGCGTATAGAGAACCAGTGACTTGCCGTACAGATTGTAGACGCCTTTGAACCGCTCTCCGATATTGATAGGCCAAGTCAAAGGGCGGCAAGAGATTTTGAGTTCCTTTTCTATCTCGTCGAGAAGGTCGAAGGGATTCTTGCCCTCGCGGTCCATCTTGTTGATAAAGATGATGACCGGTGTGTTGCGCATACGGCAGACTTCCATCAGCTTACGGGTCTGCGTCTCCACACCTTTGGCACAGTCTATCACGATGATGACGCTGTCAACGGCCGTCAATGTCCGATAGGTGTCTTCAGCAAAATCCTGGTGACCCGGAGTATCGAGGATGTTGATTTTGTAGTCAGATCCGTCAAGCTGATAGTCAAAAGCCATAACGGAGGTGGCTACGGAAATGCCACGCTGCCGCTCAATCTCCATAAAGTCGGAGGTGGCTGTCTTCTTTATCTTATTGCTTTTGACCGCGCCTGCCACATGGATAGCACCGCCCATAAGGAGCAGTTTCTCGGTCAAAGAGGTCTTGCCCGCATCCGGATGGGCAATAATGGCAAAGGTACGCCGTTTGCTGATTTCGTCTGTAAGTCGGCTCATCTGAAATAAAAATCTCTTCTAATTGCAATAATACATCATTACATCGGTGCTTCGTCGTCCTCGAACTTCAGTTCACCACGCTTCCACTGCTTGTACTTCTCGCTAAGCAATCCCAGGAACTTGCTTATCTGATGGACTGCAGTCTGGGTCTCTTTGCTGATGTCTTTCTTCTGCAAGCGGAGCAGGAGGACGCCATAGAGTGCCGTGAAGCATGTCTCCAGTTCACCGACGGGATTGGCTCCCTCCTTGCTGCGCAGTTCGACGATATAGGGCAACGTGTTGTAGAACGCTGCCGTATAGATGTGATCGATATCGGTCTTGAGCAGTTGGAGATGCAGGTCGTTGAGGTCCAGCAGCGTGTTGTTGTTGATTTGCAGATGGCCGCCCTCTTTCTTTCCTTCGGCCAAAAGCATGGCGTTGAGGTCCAGATACCACTGCCGTATGGTGGCTATCTTGGTATCATCCATTCCCTCAATACCCCTAAACCTATCGGCCAAGGCAGCGATACGGTCTGTATCTCCGTCCAAACTGCGCAGCAAATCCTCAATCTGCCACATATAGAGCAGATACTCTGCAATGTTGTCGTGCTTCTTTTGAAGTGCTATAAGCATAATTCTGTTTCTTACTCCTATGGCTTTGTCTCACTGTCTCTCTTTACTCGATAACCCGTCTCTATTCAATTAGTCCTGGTACAAGTCACTAGTTGCTAAACACCAAACACCAGTCTCTCCTTCACATCATCAGTCGAAGAATCCCGACTCGACCTCTGCCGGCTCGTGCTGCGAAGACGAGGATTTGACAGCACCCGAACACGGGTCGTAATCCTCGGGATAAAGGAACTGTTCGTTCTCGTTGTATGGCAGCGTGGGGTCGGCATACACCTTCTTGATGAAGTTGGCATATATCGGGAGGGCCATCGAAGCGCCCTGGCCATATGCCATTCGGTCGAAGGCGATGCTCCGCTCCTCTCCGCCTACCCACGTACCAGCCACAAGACTCGGCGTGAAGGCCATAAACCATCCGTCGGAGTTGTCGTTGGTTGTACCGGTCTTTCCTCCCATAGGCGCCGTAATGTTGTAGCGATAACGGATGCGCACACCGGTTCCGTGGTCTATGACATCGCGCAGGATAGGCAACATCTTCAGATAGGCATCGAAGGAGAAGACCTCCTGACGACGGGGCACAAAACGGGCCAGTTCGAGGCCGTTGTTGTCGCAGATGCTCTGCACGTAGAGAGGCGTAGACCTCTGGCCACGTCCGACGAAAGCACTGTATCCGGTCACCATCTCCTCGACCGACACGTCGCAGACGCCCAAGCAAAGTGACCAAACCGGATCCAAATGGTTGCGCAGTCCCAGGCTATGCAGAAGACGCACCACGGCCTCGGGCGAGAGGCGGGACATCACACGGGCTGTAATCCAGTTGTTGGACTTCATCAGTCCCCAGCGGAGTGTCACCATCTCTCCGATGCGCTCTTTACCGCCGTCTCTCGGCATCCACGGACGTCCGTTGGCATCGTAAAGCACAGGCTGCGAGTTCAGTTCCTCGTCGCAAGGGGTGCGACCCTCTTCCATGGCCAGCGTGTAGATGAACGGCTTGATTGTCGAACCGACCTGACGACGACCCGAGGTGACCATATCGTACTGGAAGAACGAAAAGTCGGGACCGCCCACATAGGCCTTGACATATCCGACGGAGTCCATGCACATGAATCCCGCACGCAGGAACTGCTTCTGCCACCGCAAGGAGTCGTAAGGCGTCATGATGGTATCTATCTTACCCTTCCACGAGAACACCTTCATCTCTGTCGGTGTCATAAACGCCTTCTCTATCTCTTCCCGGCTATAGCCACCGGACAACATGGTGTTGTAGCGTTCGCTCTGGCGCATAGCTCGGCGCAGCGATTGCTCTACCTCGTCGGCAGAAAGCGACTTGCTGTAAGGAGCATTCTTCTGTCCGGCTTTCTCCTTGTCGAACTGGGGCTGGAGATTGTCACGAAGCTGCTCGACAACAGCATCCTCGGCATATTGCTGCATCCGGCTGTTGATAGACGTGTAGATACGGAGTCCGTCGGTGGTCAGGTTGTATGTCGAACCGTCGAACTTGTGGTTCTTGTTGCACCAACCGTACAGAGGATCGGTCTCCCAAGCCAGACTGTCCTCCCTGTACTGCTGCGCCTGCCAGGAGGCATAACGGCTCCTGTCGGGCTTCTTGGCACGCATCACCTTGCGCAGATACTCGCGCAGATAGGGAGCAAGACCGGCCTTGTGGTCTACGGAATGCGCCAACTTGAGGTTCCCCTCCGCATCGTGGTTGGGCAAGAGTGGCAACTCCTTGAGGGAATCGCACTCTGCCTGGGTTATGAAATCTGACTCCACCATCAGCGACAGTACAGTCTCGCGGCGCTTCTTGGTCTTCTCCGGACGACGGATGGGATTGTAGTACGACGGGTTCTGCAACATGCCTACCAGCAAGGCGGCCTCCTCGACATTGAGTTCTTTGGGCAACTTGCCGAAATAGACATAACTCGCCGAACGTATGCCGATGGCATTGTAGCAGAAATCGAACTTGTTGAGGTACATGTTGAGAATCTCCTCTTTGGTATAGAGCGTCTCCAACTTGACCGCAATAACCCACTCTACAGGCTTCTGCACGACTCGCCCCCAGAAACTGTACGAAGTCTTCTCAGTATAGAGCTGCTTGGCAAGCTGCTGGGTGATGGTCGAACCGCCTCCGGCCGAAGACTGCCGCAAGATGACCGTCTTGATGATGGCGCGGTAGACTGCCTTGACATCTATACCCGAGTGATCAGCATAGCGCTTGTCCTCTGTCGCAATCAGGGCATTGACCAAATTGGGCGACAGCGAATTGTAATCCACGTACACACGATTCTCGTTGGCCTGGCTGAACCGGCCCAACTCGACAGAGTCGCTCGAGTAGACAATCGTAGCGTACTTGGACTTCGGGTTCTCCAGTTCCTCGATGTCGGGCATGTAGCCGATGATGCCATTGGCAATGCCAGCAAAAATCAGGCATACAGCTATACCTCCGACCAGGAAAAGGACCCAAAGGGCAATGATGATGTTTCGGGTAAGATGTGTCATGACAGATTATTTAAGGTTTTCGACAGCGGCTTTCACACGGCGCATGGCCTCTGTGATTTTCTCTTCGCTTGTCGCATAACTGAACCGTATGCAGTCGGGCGCACCAAAGGCCTCGCCGGTCACGCCTGCCACATGTCCCTCTTCGAGCAGATACATGGCGAGGTCGTCGGCATTGGCGATGACTTTTCCCGAAGGTGTGGTCTTGCCGAACAGTGTGTTGACCTGCGGGAACACATAGAATGCGCCCTGCGGTTTGTTGGTCAGGACAAAGCCGGGAATCTGCTGCACGAGGTCGAAGATGAGGTCACGACGATGTTCGAAAGCCTGGCGCATGGTTTCCACACAGTCCTGGGGTCCGCGATAAGCAGCCTCGGCAGCCTTCTGAGCGATGCTCGAACAGCCCGAGGTATACTGACCCTGCAGTTTGGAAACGGCCTTGGCAATCCAAAGCGGAGCGGCGCAGAAACCGATACGCCAGCCTGTCATGGCATAGGCCTTGGAGACACCGTTGATAATGACGACGCGGTCTTTCATCTCTGGGAAAGTGGCTATGGAGGTCAACTCACCGGCATAGGAGATATGCTCGTAGATTTCGTCGGAGATGACGATGATGCGCGGATGCTTGGCCAATACCTTGACCAAAGCAGCAAGTTCTTCTTTGCTGTAGATGGCGCCGGTCGGATTGGACGGCGAACAGAGCAAGAGGACTTTAGTACGCTCCGTGATGAGGCTCTCGAGCTGGTCTGCCTTGATCTTGAAATTCTGGTCCTGGCCGCAGAGGAAAGGCACATTAGTGCCCTCGGCCAACTTGACCATCTCGAAGTAACTTACCCATGCCGGAGTCGGAATGATGACCTCGTCACCCTTGTCGACAATGGACATGATGACATTGCAAATCTCGTGCTTGGCACCGTTGCCGACAACAATTTGGGCAGGAGTGAAGTCAACTCCATTCTCCCGCTTGAGCTTGTCGCTGATGGCCTGACGGAGTGACAGATAGCCAGGCACCGGACTATAAAACGAGAAGTTGTCGTCAACAGCCTGTTTAGCAGCCTCCTTGATATGGTCGGGAGTAAAGAAGTCCGGCTCACCTACAGAAAGGCTGATGATGTCAAGCCCTTGGGCTTTGAGATCCTGACTCTTCTGTGACATTGCCAAGGTGGCAGACGGAGAAAGTGCCAAAAGACGCGATGATAATTGTTCCATTTGTTTAGTGTATTAATTAAGCTTAAAACAGGTTGGTTCTATTGTTTTTGCTGATTGCGTGAATATTTACTGACCGCTGGAATCGTCCGGCTGTCCGGAGTCGGCCGAATCCTGCCCCTTGCGTTTGAGGATTCGCTCCCGAAGGTGTGTCCTGAACGGATTAGCCTCCTCTCCTACGGCCTCTTCTTCGCCTCGTTTCTGCTCCATAGACTCCTGCACATGCTGGTAAACGGCCCGTGTGATGATGCCGTGCCGCTTCAGGAATCCGAATATGCGGCGCACCAGGCGCGTGAAGAAAATCTTGTAGGCATCCCAGTCGAAGAGCACCGAGTCGTTGATGGCACGCCAGGTAAGGAACACACCGACAGGAGCCAGGACGAGACTCGACAGCCATACGCCTGCCCATGGAGACCAAGCTCCGTCGCGTGCCAGTTTGTAACCCGTGTTGTCGATGACATAGTAGATGATAAAGAAAATGACACTGACTATCACGGGCACGCCCAGTCCGCCTTTTCGGATGATGGCCCCCAAAGGTGCCCCGATGAAGAAGAACAGCAGACAGGCTATCGAGAGCGTAAACTTGCGGTGGATGGAGATCTCGTGGAAGGAGCGGTTCTTGTACTCGATGGCCTGCAGTTCGTTGCGCACATCGAAACTCCTCACTACGGCCCGGCTCCGCTTCTCGGCTTCCTGCGAGACCTTCACCATCTGGCTCGGCTGGAGCGATGCATAGACGGAGTCGAGATTGATAGGAGAGATTCCGTCGTGCGACACCGTTTCGAAGAAGACCGTATCGTTGCGTTTATCCTCACGCACATTGTTGAAGTATGTCCGATGGACGAGTTGGGCACTGTAGACGTTGTTGATGGAATCGATTCTGCCATCCAGACTGTCGACCGATGCTACCAACTGTTTCAGGTTCTTGCCCACATGACGCGAAGAGATGGCCGACTCGTCAGTACGTTGCAGGTCGCTGTTGTAGGGGATAAAGACCTCCTTCTCCTCAAAACTCTCCCGCCTGTACTGGGGATGTTTCTGGCTGGCACGCCGCTTCTTGTCGCTCTTGAAAGTGCCTACCTGCTCGCCGCTCCAAAGTGTCAGCTTCATGTGGCCTCCACCGGCCAGGCTTTGCAGTCGGGCGGAATCAGCCACGGTCACGGTCGCATCCTCGATATTGCTACCCGAGAAGATGTAGATGGTCACATCCTTGAGAAGGCCGGTCTTCGAGTCCTTGTCGCGCACGTATATATTATAGGTGTCGCCAGACCCGTTGTCCATCTTGTAGAACACGCCCTCCGGGATTTCCATCTCCGGCGACTTGTTGCGGATGCCTATTAGGAGACTGTACATCTTCGTGTTGGCCATCGGCAGAACATTGTCCTGAAAGAGGAATGCACCTATGGCAAGAATCACGACGAAGATAATCAAAGGCCGCATGATCTTCATCAAGGAGATGCCCGAGGCCTTCATGGCCAACAGTTCGAGTGAGTCGCCCAGATTGCCGAACGTCATCAACGAAGCCAGCAGGACCGCCAATGGCAGCGCCATCGGGACGATGGTCATGGAAGCATAGACGAAAAGCTCTGCAATGACATCCAACCCCAGACCCTTGCCTACGATATCATCGACTTGACGCCACAGAAACTGCATCAGAAATATGAAGAGGCAGATTGCAAACGTCATGACGAAGACCGGAAGGAAGGTCTGCAGCATGAATGTATATATGCGTTTTATTCTCACGTCTTGTTTCCTGTATCCGTCTTGTTCCAGCAACCGTATCGGTACCCGTCTCCCGGGAGAGGCCGGTCACACGGCAGCGAATTCCATGCACACAATCGTGCACTGAGTCTTACTCTTCTTCGTCGTCCTCCTTCATATTGGTGAAGACGTTGGTCACATCGTCGTCCTCATCAAACTTGTCGAGGAGTTTCTGCAGGGTAGCGCGCTGCTCGGCATTGACCTCCTTGGTATCGTTGGGGATGCGCACGAACTCTGCGCTGACGATTTCGTAGCCGTTGTCCTCGAAGTAGGTCTGCATCTGTGCATACGACTCATACTCGCCATAAGCAGTGATGGTGTTCTCCTCCTGGTCGTAATAAACCTCGTCGACACCGAAGTCGATGAGCTCGAGTTCGAGTTCCTCCATATCGACACCATCCTTGGCCTTCACTGTAAACACGGCCTTGTGGGCGAACAGGAAACTCAGCGAGCCCGTTGTACCCAGGGTGCCTCCGAACTTGGTGAAATAAGAACGTACATTGGCTACGGTGCGGGTATTGTTGTCGGTAGCTGCCTCGACCAAGATGGCGATACCGAAAGGTCCGTATCCTTCGTAGGTCAATTCCTTGTAGTCACCTGTTCCGGCTTCACTACCCTTCTTGATAGCGCGGTCGATGGTGTCCTTTGGCATACTGGCGGACTTGGCGGTTGCAATCAGCGTACGCAGACGGCTGTTGTTTTCCGGGTCCGGTCCGGATGCCTTTACACACATTGTGATTTCCTTGCTCAACTTAGAGAACATCTTGCTGTTCTTGCTGTTACGAGCCATAATACGAGCCTTACGGTATTCAAATGCTCTTCCCATAAATTTCTGTTTACTTTATTCTTGTATTGTTTTGTTTTCTTTGTTTTGAACCGAGTGGTGCGGTTGCCCGACCTAAAGGTATCCTAGACAAACGTCGTTCGGTTCGTCCTCACACGGACAATCAACGCAATGTGGCGCCGAGTTTGGTCTCGAAGGCTTTGATGAACTTCTGCATCAGGTTGTCTATCTGCTTGTCCACGAGCGTCTTCTCCGTGTCCTGGATAATCAGGGAGACGGCATACGACTTCTTGCCCGCCGGCAGGTTCTTCCCTTCGTAGACATCAAACAGGCTAACGTTACGCAGCAGACGGCGCTCCGTATCGTAGGCGACCTTCTCGATGTCGGAGAAGTGGACTGAGTTGTCGACCAACAGTGCCAAGTCGCGCTTCACAGGCGGGAACTTGGATATTTCCTCCTGCTGCACCTTGACCTTGGCCGTTTCCTTCATCAGTTCGTTCCAGTTCATGTCGGCATAGAAGACGGGCTGTTCGATGTCGAAGCCTTTCAGTATCTTGTTGGACACAATGCCAAGGTTACCATAGACCTTGCCATTGGCCGACGAAATCTCGAGACCGACCGAGAAGATGTCGTTGGCATACTGACGCTGACGGATATTGTCGGCCAGACCCAAACGACGGAGGATGTTCATCACCATGGCCTTCAGTTCGAATACGCTCGACTTCTGGTCAGCGTGTGCCCAAGAGTTGCTGGCTCTAAATCCTGTGAGCCAAAGGGCCAGATGCTTCTCTTCCCTATAGCCGGCCAGGGCACGGCCCTCCTGCTGTACCTGCAAGGCTGTCTTGACGCCCGAAGCCACCTCTTCGTTGATGGCATTCTGCTTGGCAGCGTTGTAGAACTGCGTGTTACCGAACTCGTAGAAACGGAGGTTATCGTTCTTGAAGTTGATGTTGCGGATGATGCTCTGCAAACCGCCGAAGAGCATGGTCTGACGCAGTACGTTCAAGTCGGCAGACAGCGGGTTCATCACGTGCACAAGACGTTCGGCAGGGAAGCTCTCCAAGTTCTTGTAGAAGGCTTCTGCCGTAAGGGAGTTGCAGAGTATCTCGCTATATCCGGCGCCCGTCAACTGCTCGGAGATGAGCCACTGAAGGTCGTTGTCAATGTCGGCCTGTGTCTTTTCCTGCATACAGCTGTGAACGCTGGTGGGCAATACCACACGGTCGTAACCGTAGATGCGGAGTATATCCTCGATGACATCGCAGTCGCGGGTCACATCGACACGGTAAGACGGGATACGGATGGTCACACCCTCAGCATTTTCGCTGACGATTTCCATCTCGAGCAAGCCCAGAATCTGCTTGACACGGTCAGCAGGAATCTCGATACCGGTCAGGTCGTTGACACGCTTGTAGGTCAACTCGACCTCAGCCAACTGAGCCTTGACGGGATATTCCTCGACAATATCTCCGACGATATGGCCTCCAGCCAGTTCCTTGACCAACAGAGCAGCACGACGCAAAGCGTAAGGGATGCCGTTGATATCCACGCCGCGCTCGTAACGGAACGAGGCATCGGTCGAAAGCTGCTGGCGACGGGCGGTCTTGCGCACCCACTTTGGATGGAAGCAAGCGCACTCCAGGAACACGTTGCGGGTCTCGACAGTCGTTCCACTCTCCAATCCGCCGAATACGCCGGCGATGCACATCGGCTCCTCGGCGTTGCAGATCATTAGGTCGCGGTCGCTGAGTTTGTGCTCCACGCCATCGAGGGTGACAAATCCCGTACCCTCAGCGCATGTCTTCACAACAATCTGGGCGCCCTTAATCTTGTCGTAGTCGAAGGTGTGCATCGGCACGCAAGTCTCATGCAGGATGAAGTTGGTGATGTCGACAATATTGTTAATCGGACGCAGACCGATGGCCTGCAGACGTGTCTTCAGCCATTCGGGCGACTCCTGAACCGTAACGCCCTCGATGGTGATGCCGGAATAACGCGGACAAGCCTCCTGGTTCTCGACCCTCAGCGTGACGGGCTTGATGCCGGCAGGTACTGCCTTGTCGGCAGCCAGCACCTTGTCGAAATCGGCGACAGACGGCTGCGTCAGTTCGTGCTGCATGTCGTGTGCCCCCAGGTAAGCATTCAGGTCACGTGCTACACCGAAATGGCTGGCGGCATCGATGCGGTTAGGCGTAATATCGACAGCAATGCGATAGTCGCTCTCCACATGGTAGTAGTCGGCAACCAGTGTGCCGACTGCGGTCTCTGCCGGCAGGACGATGATGCCGTCGTGGCTGGCACCGACACCGATTTCGTCTTCGGCACAAAGCATACCGTTGGAGTTGACACCACGCAGCTTGGCTTTCTTGATTGTGAAGGTCTGCTCGCCATCGTACAGCACCGTACCCAGTGTGGCTACTACCACCTTCTGTCCGGCGGCTACGTTGGGTGCACCGCAAACGATCTGAGCCACTACATGGCCGGCAGCCGTAATCTCGCAGTTCTGGCCATAAGCGTCCTTGACCCACTGAGCATCGCCCAAGTCGACAGTGGTCACATGCATGTGGTCGGAATCCGGATGCGGTTCGCACGTCAAGACCTGGCCTACGACAAGTCCCTTCAAACCACCTTTGATGGTCTCGATTTCCTCTACGCCTTCTGTCTCAAGACCGATGGAGGTCAAGGCTGCCGAAGTCTCCTCCGGAGAGAGGTCAAACTTCAGATAATCTTTCAGCCATTTGTAAGAAATATTCATATCCTTGTATCGTTTTATTTATTTACTTTCCAATGGGGCGGGCATAGTTACCCCTACTATAAACCCGCGCAAATTTATATATTTATCACGACACTACAAAACATCCATTTCACTTTTTGACCTACAGTACTATATTTTAGGGTATTTTGTCAAGTGGAGTATAGAGATGCCAAAGGCTTGGTGTAGGCTAAAACCGACGGCATACGCACGTACAAATCAACGGCATACACCCATACGGAATGTACCTCCGAGACCCGAAAGTCCCGAAGGCACACCCTTCAAAATTACTGATTAAAATCCGTTGTCCATGCTGTGAGCCGGACCTGTTGCAATGGGCTTTCCCGCTCGCATCAGGGTCTTGGGCCACCGCCCATAGGTCCACGCTGACGTTCTTTCAGTTCCGACGAGCCCTTATAGTTGGCTATCTTGTAACTGAAGGTCAGGAGGAAATACCGGGGCATAAAGTTGGTATAACTCTGCGATACATAGCTGTCGCTGACGCCGCGGGAATATCCGCTGCGAGTATTGAGCACGTCATAAACCTGCAGCATTAGTTCGGCGCGGTTCTGCTTCATGAACTTGCGGCCGAAGGACAGGTTCCAGACCCATTCGGATTCGGCTTTTGTCATCGACGAACCGCCATAGTAATTGTACGACAACTGCTGCTCGGTCGTAAAGTTCTTCCAAAACGTCCACTGTAACCGCGCATCGGCGTTGTGCGTCAGATAGTTGTAGTTGTTGGAGGCATTGGCCGCATCCTTCACCTTCTGGAACGTCGGACTATAGGAGATGGAGAAATCCAGGTCCTGCGAGATGTTGGAGGTGATGTGCATACGGGGCGACATAGAGAAGTTGCGCACCTTGGTCGTCAAGTCCAGCACATCGGTCAAGTCAGCTGCATCGTTGTAGTAGACCTGTTGCGAAGGAGAGACCGAGTAGTTGGCATTCATCGACAAGTTGACGTTGGAGGAAATCAAATCCCACGGGAAACCATAAGTCACACTGGCGTTGGCATTGCGGTAGCCCTTGATGTTGACAGGACGGCTGATGCGGGCGCCGCTATGCAGGACGAGGTTCTCGTATTGCTCTCTGTCCTTATCCGACAAGTTCTTGACCCAACCCAACTCGGACAGCGGAATGTCTGCGTTTGAGTTGTTGGTGATGTACTGCGTGCCGATGTCGTCCTTGCAGAATCCGATGCCGCCAAAGAACATGAGGTTGGTGGCTTTCTCCATATTGGAACGGATGAAGCGGACGTGGATATCGTGCGTGATACTTTGGTCGAGATCTTTGTTACCGGTTGAGTAGCTCAGCTCGTTGGAGGTATTGACGGTCTGCTGCAAGTTGGATATGCTCGGGGCAGACGAACGGGCACGGTAGTCGACATTGACGGAAGTACCCTGTACCGGGTTCCACTCAAAGCGCATATTGGGCAAGGCAGAGAAGTAGTGCTTGGAGGTCTTGAAATCCGGACGCTTGGATTCGTCCATACCGTTGGCTGTGGTCCAATAGATGTATTTCTGCTCACCGTCCAGGTTGGATGACTCGAAGTTGACACCGACCATAAAGTTGACATAGTCGTTGTGCAGACGGTAGCTTATCTCTCCGCCTTGCCGCAGGTTCTTGGAGATGTAGTTGGACGAGTTGGCCGCATCGATGGAGTCAATGTCCGTATGGTAGTCGTAGCGGTTCAGGATGGAATTCTCGACCGAATACCCGTCCTGGTCATAACCGCGCTTGGTATCGTTGTCCGAACGTGTGTAGTTGACGTTATAGCGCACAGAGAGTTGTGAGGATTCGCCCAGGGCCTCCGTGTACTGCAGGTTACCGCCCGTACGCCAGTTGTTGCGGTCGGAAGTGGAGTTCTGGAAGTTCTCGCCGACTGCCACCGACTTACCCAGCTTCACGTAGTTGGACTCGTTGTCGGAGCCGGACAATGTGCCGTTCATCTCGGCACTGAGGGTTCGGCCTTCTTTGTCAAACCGATGACGCCATACCAGGGTACCGCCGACATTCCATGAGGTATTGTCCGAACGGCTTGAATTGCGGGCATAGTTCTGCATCTGGGTCGTATCCTGCCGCTGTAGGTCATTCCAACCCATAATCGTATCCAGAGGACTCCGCCACGTACTGGTCAGACTGGCGCCGTTTTGGTCAGATTTCTGCAAGTTGAACGAAGGCCGGAACACGAACTCGTTGTTGTCGCTCGGTTTGTAGCGGATACGCATATCGACGGAATGCGAGTAGTTGTGGCTCAACTGGCTCGACTCGGAAATGGATGACCGGTCAGTGTTGATATAGTCCTGCTCGGTCTCGTTGTCATAGACCGTGCGTAGATGGTTGAAGAAATATGAGCCCTGCACATCCAGCTTTTCGTCCAGGTAAGTGTTGTTGAAGTTCAATCCGAACGCATTGGCACGGCTCACGCCGGCACGATAGCCGATACGGTTACCACGAAATCCGCCGGGGCCGCCGCCCATGCCGCCGGACGACTGCAGGTCATCGAAGGTGAAGTTCTGCTGGTTGACGTTATTGGACATGCCCAACAGGGAAATCCGCCGGTTTCCGTTGAAGAAATTCAGATTAAAACCGGCCTTATAGTAGATATCGTCAAGATCGAAGTTCGAACCGATGCCGCCATACACCTTGCCGAACACGCCGTTGCGGCGATAGGATTTGGTAGCGAGGTCCATGGCCTTGACCGTGTTGCCGTCGTCGAATCCCGTAAACTCTGATTGGTCGGATTTCTTGTCGAATACGGCTACAGACTGTACGACCTCGGCCGGAAGGGTCTTGAGGGCCAGTTTGGGGTCGTTCTCAAAGAATGACTTGCCATCTACCAGCACCTTCTGGACCGTTTCGCCCTGGGCCTTCACGCCCTCGTCAGTCACCTCGATACCGGGCATCTTGGACACCAGTTCCTCAGCAGTAGCGCCGTCGTGGACCTTATAGGCATCGGCATTGTAGACAATCGTATCTCCCACTTGTTTGACGCGCTGATTGCGGGCCACTGTCTCGACTTCCTTCAGATACGTAGCATCTTCCTCAAGTTTGAACGTACCCAGATTAGCTCCGCGGCCCGGCCAGATCTGCACGTCCTTGTTGAGCGTCTTATAGCCCAGGAAACTGATTTCGAGCGAATACTTGCCCGGACGCTGCACATCGAACGAAAAGACGCCCAACGTATCGGAGATACCGAAGGTGCCCGTTCCGCCATCCGCACTCGTCACCTTGACAGCTGCGGCAAAGAGCGGGTCCGACGTCTTGGAATCGACAATGGTACCCGAGGCCGTAATGGTAAAATCCCGACCACGAGGCTGGGCCTGTGATAGGGCTACTATGCCTATAGCAAACAAGAAAAAAGCCGCCATACGACGGCTTTTTGAGAAAAAGGAGAGTTTAATTATCCTTGCCATCTTTATAAATATTTTCCGATTTTAAGAATGGCATTCTCCCGAAAGGTTTAAAACCTGGACGGCAAATTACGCAGTTGGCCCAATATTGTCTTCCCGATTCGGATGTGACCCTCGTTGTTGGGATGCAGTCGGTCGGACTCCGGACGGTTGATATACTGGTTATAACTGTCGTCCATAGGATAGAGTCCGCAGAGGCTGAAGACGTCTATCACGGGGACGCTCCACAACTCGCCGGCACGGCACAAGGCGTGTACATAGTCCTCGATGTAAAGGTCCTGGCCATTGGCGATGTTCTCGTGTGGCTGCACATTGCGTTCGGCGAGATTGGCAAGACCTCTGTGCGGAGGCGTCATGATGACAATCTGTTGACGCGGATAGCGATGCTTGAGCAGACTCATCACCCTGTTGATACGTCCGCAGAAAGTAGAGTCGGCCATGACAAAGTCGCGCGCCTTGCGAGGCACCATCTTGCCATTGTAGTTGACGATGGTGTCGCGCTCGGTATAGAACTGACCCATAGGGGTTGAGTGCATATAGTCGTTGGTACCGGCCCAAATGAGGATGGCATCGAGGCTGTCGCCACGTTCTTCAATCATCTTCTCGGCATAGGTGTAGATCTGATGCCACTGGTTGCCGCTGCGGGCAAAGATGTAGGGGACGATGCCCAAACTGTCACGCAGGTAGTCGTAATAGTGATAGTTGGCCGACTTGTTGCGGGGATCAGTCATACTGTCGCCCAAGACGCCAACCCGTTTACCGGCCCAGTCGTTTTGGGCCACACCCGTCATCACACTCGCCAGGAGTGTACACAAAAGCAATATTTTCTTCATATCGGTTTTATTTTTTTGTATTTCTTCAAATTCTAGTCGTATTTACCCTATCTGAAAATGAGACTAGTTTCATCAGGCAACAAGACTAGTCTTATGGCCTGTCGGGACTAGTTTCATGGCTCATCGGGACTAGTCTCATTGACTTTGCCGGAGTTCACTTGTTTCCCCACGCCTCAAGACGGTCATACTCTTCTTTGGTGAGACGCATAAAAGACCCGTGCTGTGGACCATTGACACCCTGTATGTCCTGCGGGTCAGAGAAGTTGCGCATATAGGCATCGGCCTTGCAAATCCGGTAGCGGCGAGGACGTGAGGAATACTCGATGTAGCCGATACGCCAGCCTTCTTCGCCCACCAGCTGGAAGGCCGAGACTCCCTCGCATTTTTTCTTACCCTCAAAGTCCACGTAATCATCTTCCAGAGGTTCGCTCCAGGGACCGGTCAATGCCGGAGACGTAGCTGTGTACAATCCGGGATGTCCGCCTTCCTTCTTGATCATCAAATGGAAAAGGCTATCGGTGGTCAGGTAGTTGATGTCTGCGTCAATGGTGGCGTAGCCCCAGTCGAACATCAGTTGCGGCTTGGTGAGTTGCGTGAACGACTCGTCGGCATAGCTATAGAACATCCGGTCATACTGGTCCTCTTCCCGGTTGAGAAGGCTATAGTAGACAAAGTACCCGCCTTTCTTGCCATTCGGCCATCGGTACGTCGGGTCCCAGAAAATCTGCGGAGCCCAGACACGGCACACCTTACTCCAGTCTTTGTAGACATCCGGAGCCGTATCACCGTCGCTGAAGATAGCAGGGCCTTTGCGGAAATCGAAGGTCGTGCTCTTCCAGTGTATCAAGTCATCGGAGGTCAGCAGGTTGATGCCGAAGTTCTCCCACGTTCCACCCTTGCCGAGACGCTTGGTCATGCTGTTGTTCATGTCGGTCGTCACCATCAGATACCCGCTCCCGTCATGCTTGCGGCAGATGTAGGCATCGCGCGTGCCGCCCTCTATCTGTGCCATCTCGACGGCGCTGAATATGCTGTCGCCATTGAGAAGGTCGTGATAATGCAGGCCGTCGCGGCTCAAGGCATAGGCCGTCCACTGTCCGCGGTCGCTCATGTGGCAGAAAAGGTAGCCGTAGTCGCCCTTCTGCAGATTGCCGGGCGTCACGGTTTTCCTACCCGAAGCACAGGCTACGAGACCCAGTGCAAGTGGGAGGAGAAGAAGATTCTTTTTCATCAGTTTCATTCGGTTTGTTGTTTTTATAGAGTTGTTGTCAATGGTTATCGAAAGGTTCGCGGTCAAAGATTCCTATTTCAGTCGTAGTCAAAGACTCCTATTTGAGAAATGAGAAAAACACTGCCATGATGATGCAGACGAAGGCCGCGAGGTGATTCCAGTGCAGAGGCTCGTTCTGGAAGACGGCCCTGACTATCAAGGTAAACACGATGAGCGACACCGTCTCCTGGATGACCTTCAGTTGAATCAGACTGTACGGACCTCCCGTCTCATGGAATCCCAACCTGTTGGCCGGGACGGCAATCATATACTCGAAGAATGCCATACCCCACGAAATGAGGACAACGGCTATCAGCGGCCAATTCCTGAAGGACGGGAACATCTCCCGCAACTTGAAGTTGCCGTACCAAGCAAACGTCATAAAGACATTGGACACAACCAACATCAGGACAGTACCTGCCCCTTTCCAAAACATCGGACTCATCGCTCTCTTTCTTTTGTCTCGTATCTACTTTTTTCTAGCATCTACTACGTTACTCTTTTCTTTTTCTATGTTTGGGGCTCTCTTGTTGTCTGGGCTCTCTACTTGTTCAAGTTCACTATCTCACTCCTTGACTCTGATCAGTCCCTCCATAGGTTCTTTCAGGATTTGCCCGAACTGCAGGTCATGCATGGACGACACCATCTCGAGGATGTTGCGCAAATAGTAAGCCACGCTACCGACAAAGGATATCGGTTCGGCAGGAGCGGGATTGAGGGCCAGGATGTTGCGCCGGAAGAAGGCATCGACCCCGTTGTAGGCCAGGTTCTTGCAATAGCCGTACTCGAGATGCTGGCCGACGAATACGGCAAACGAAGCCAAGTAACGGTTCGGGAACGGATTCTTGTAGACATGCTGGATGACCGACTCGGCCGTAATGGCTCCGACCCCGTAATCCTCCTCGAAGATGTTGCGTATAGAGCGCGGCATCTGTTGCTTCAGGTAGTCGCTCAATACCTGGCGTCCAAGCCAGGCACCGCTGCCCTCATCGCCCAGGATGTACCCCAGGCTCGGGGCTGCCTCCATCTTATCGGTCATGGCGTCATAACGGGCTGCAATAGACCCTGTACCCATGATACAGGCAATGCCCTTGCCGTACGGGAAGTGCCTGTCCCAGGCTTCGCTCCTCGGGTCAGGATACAAGGCTCGGCACGCACAGAGCAAGTCGGAAGCCACCTCTATCCGGGTGGCCGGTGTGACGACACGCCGCAAGGCGTCCTCTACCATCTGCACGCGCTCTCCGCTGCAGCCGGCGCCGTAGAACTGTATCAGGTCGGGATAGGAGTCGCCCGTCTGAGCCATAACTTGCAATGCCGTGTCGGCTATTTCATCTGCTGTAGCATATAATGGGTTCAAGCCTTGCGTATAGACCGGCTGCACCAGTGTCGGCATATCCTTGTCAGAATCTACCAGGCACCATGAGGTCCGCGTCGAACCGCTGTCAGCAATCAGTTTTTTCATTTTGTATCAGGTTTGGGTTTTACTTTTAAGGATTTCTTGACCGCACGTGACTCATTGCCCACGGCATCGACGGCCGTCACAACATAAGTATATTTGGCCGAATGGGTCACATCGGTGTCATAGATTTCGGTGCCGGAAGTACGGGCAAACAGATGCGAACAGTTGGCCGTACTTACCTTGTCTCCCTTGCAGAACTTGTAGATGCAGTAGTAGCGGGGCTTCTGCATAGGAGCGGTGTTCTCACTCTGGCGCCATGAGAGATGCAATCCACGCTCCGTCATCTCCAGTTCGAGTTTCTGCACCTTCTCTGGGATTTTGCTGTCGATATTGGTGTAGGCCGGAGGCAAAACAGGCTGCACATAGACATTGTCCTGCAAGTAATCGCGCACATGGAAATTGTTGCCCGCTATCTGATAGGCATACCAAAAGCAATTGCCGGCGATGTTGTTGCCCTCAGCCGCTTGGGCCAGTTTGCGGTCCATCACCGCGTGCTCCCGACGGAGATCCGAAACGGGCTTGTACTCCTTCGGATGATCCAGTGAGCGTTCGATGCTTTGGCCGATATATAGTTTACAAGACTGTGGCACGTGGCTATTCCACCACCGCACGAGAGTCGTATAGTCTGCCTGCGGATGACCTATCTCCCAATAGAGCTGGGGAATGACATAATCTATCCATCCGCTTCTGGCCCAAAGCAGGATGTCGGCATAGAGGTCGCTATAACACTGCGTACCGGAGGTCTGTGACCCCTCGGGATAGACATCGGAAGCATTGCGGTAGATACCGAAAGGACTGACACCAAAGCGCACCCAAGGCTTCAGGGCGCGTATGTCTTCGTGTATGCTCTTGATCAGAATGCTGACACAACGACGGCGGAAGTCGCCCAAGGCCGAAGGGTCTTGCACATCGAATCCCATTATCGGGGCATACGTCTCGAATGCAACACGGTCGTCAAACGGCTGCCCGCCTACAGGATAGGGATAGAAGTAGTCGTCCATGTGGATGGCATCGACGTCATAGCGCGATACGATATCCTTGACCACCTCGCGCACATAACTGCGGCATTCGGGCATGGCCGGATTGAGGTAGAGCTTGCCGTCATAGCGCACGAACCACTCCGGATGCTGCTCGTAGAGATGTCCGGGTGCCATTTTAGTCCATTTGCTAGCCGTCATCCGATAGGGGTTGATCCAGGCGTGGAACTCCATCTGCCTCCGGTGACACAAATCGATGAGATAGGCCATCGGGTCCCACTCAGGGTCCGGTGCCACTCCTTGTGTACCTGTCAGGAAGCGGCTCCACGGCTCATAACTGCTCTTATAGAAGGCATCTCCCTCCGGACGGATCTGAAAGATGACAGCATTGAACCCCGTCGAGGCCAAGTCGTCAATCAGATTGTCCAAATACACCTGACACTGCTCCGGCGTCATGTGTTGGTAGCGTTCCTGGAACGAAGTCTGTATCCATGTTCCACGGAACTCATATTTCGCCTTGTCCACAGGCGTAGGGACCGATTTGGCCCGCCTTGCCCAAACGGGGGCAAGAGCGATAGCACAGAGCAGTATGGCCAGTAGTCTTTTCATCTCATTTCCTAATGTTGAGTCTATCTTAATGTTTAGTCTTTGTCTTTTGTCGTGTTTGGGTCGGTCGGAAGTCAAGCTTTTTCCGACAGTTCGAGCCAACGCATCTCTTTCTCGTCTATCTCGTCGATGAGAGCTTGCATGCGCTGTCCTTTGGCCACAATCTCGGGACCTGTCAGTGTCCCGCTCGACATCAAGGCCTCAAGTTCTTTCTTTTCGGCCTCGAGTTTGGGAAGTTCCTCCTCGAGGGCCGCAAACTCCTGCTTCTCCTTGAACGAGAGTTTGGGAGCTTTGGGCGACTTGGGCTTCACGTTTTGCGGTGCATCAGTAACCGAAGTTTGCGAACCCTTACCGGCAGAGACACCTGCGGCAGCCTCAGCCTGTTCCTGCTCCTTCAGCCGTTTCCACTCCCGGTAGTCGCTATAGTTGCCCGGGTAGTCTTGCAGTTCGCCGTTCCCGCGGAAGACGAGCAGATGGTCCACCACCTTATCCATAAAGTAGCGGTCGTGGCTGACCACGATTACGCAGCCGCCGAAATCCTGCAAGTATTCCTCAAGCACATTGAGCGTAACGATATCCAGGTCGTTGGTCGGCTCGTCCAGAATCAGGAAATTGGGCGACCGCATCAGCACGGTGCAAAGATAGAGCCTGCGCCGTTCGCCGCCACTGAGTTTGTAGACGAAGCTGTGCTGCTTCTCGGGCGGAAAGAGAAAGTTCTGCAGGAACTGCGTAGCCGACAGGCGGCTGCCGTCACTGAGTTGCACATACTCTGCAATGTCGCGGACGATGTCGATGACCTGCTTGCTCTCGTCGAACTGCAAACCCTCCTGGCTGTAGTAGCCGAAGCGGACGGTGTCGCCGATATCGAAGCGGCCTCGGTCAGGAGCCACCTCACCGAGCAGCATCTTGAGGAAAGTCGTCTTGCCGACGCCGTTAGGCCCGATGATGCCCATCTTCTCGTAGCGGGCAAAAGTGTAGTCGTAGTCTTTGACGATGACTCGCTCGGGGTCGCCGGGAGCTTTGCCCGGAAAACTCTTGCTGACGTGCCGGGCCTCGAAGATCTTGTTGCCGATATAGCTCGACTTCATCTGCAGCCGTACGGCCTGCTGTTCGCGGCGGCGCTTGGCTCGTTCCTCCAGTTCGTAAAAGGCCTCGATACGGCTGCGGCTCTTATGGCCTCGGGCCTGAGGCTGGCGGCGCATCCAGTCGAGTTCGGTGCGGAGCAAGTTGTTGGCGCGGACGACCATGGCGTTTTGCGAGTCGATACGCTCCTGCCGCTTCTCCAGATAGTAGGCATAGTTACCCTTGTAGGTGTAGAGCGTCCGGTCAGAGAGTTCGACGATGCGGTTGCAGACGCGGTCGAGGAAGTAGCGGTCGTGCGTCACCATCAGCAACGTGGTGCGTGTGTGCGACAGGTAGTCTTCCAGCCACTCTACCATCTCAAGGTCGAGGTGGTTGGTCGGCTCGTCCAGAATCATAAACTGCGGGTCGCTGGCCAGCACTTGGGCCAAAGCCAAACGCTTGCGTTGTCCGCCCGACAGCAACTCTACGGGCTGATG
Source organism: bacterium (assembly GCA_963631395.1). GTDB lineage: Bacteria > Bacteroidota > Bacteroidia > Bacteroidales > UBA3663 > Liminaster. The sequence continues at coordinate 55,707 of CAVGQN010000001.1, read as the reverse complement.
CATGTCCGTAACCTTCAGCTGTGTCAGGATGCGGAGCATCTCTGCGTTGTCGCCGCAGACTTGTCCGACAGTTGCCCCTACGGGAAAAGTCGGACTTTGGCTTAGATAAGAGACGCGCAGACCGCTGCGAAAGATGATTTCGCCGGAGTCTGCGCCCTCTTCCCCTGTGATAACGTTCAGCAGGGTAGTCTTGCCCGCCCCATTCCTGGCTATAAGACCCACACGGTCGCCTTCGCTAATACCGAGAGAGATATTGTCAAAGAGGACAAGATCTCCAAACGACTTGGTGAGGCCTGTTATCTGCAGGTAACTTTGCAATGCTGCCATTATGGGGCGGGGACGGATTGGTTTATGTGTTCGAATTTCCTATTGTACGCTATGCTTAGCGGATAATACTTAGCGGATATAGTAGCAGTAGCTGACCATAAAGTTGCGGTTCTGCGACACTTCATTCTTCTTCATGTCGATGAAGCCCCAGTCCCAACCGATCTTCAGTTCGTGCTTCTGCTGGAACATACCGCCTACATGCACACCCCAACCGAAGTCGAAGTTGTTCGGGTCATCGCCGTTAGCATCTTTGTAGCTAAAGAACTTCTCGCTGTCTTTGACGCCATCCCATTCCGAGCGCACTCTTCCTCCGATACCGACAGCCAAATACGGACCTGTCTCGCCGAAGAGCGTCCAATCGGAGTTGAGCGCAAGGGCATAACCATAATGAATAGGAAGCTCAAGATAGAAATTGCGGTACTTGACCTCGAGGCCACCATTCTCATAACGTGCACCCTTACGCTGCACGAGGAGTTCGGTACGCAGATAGGTATTCTTCAGAAGTTCGGAAGCATCGAACAAGGCATTCACACCGACATGGAAACCGAACTTCCCGTCGAATTGGTTGTCAGAGAACGAAGAGGCATTGAGACCTGCTACGAAACCGAACTTATAGGGAGGCAATGACTCCATCACTGTTTGTGCAGATGCAGTAGTAGAAACCGAGAAAATCCCGGCAACGGCCAAGAGGGCCGAAAGAAAAATTTGTTTCATAACTGAAAAAAATAAAAAACCTAGTTAAAGAAATATAGTTTTGTGTGCTGCAAAAGTAAGGAACAATAAGCAAAAAAGCAAATTTAACCCCGACAGATTGAACTTATCGTTTATTTTTTTCTCTTTTTTCGCCAAGATATCAGTTTTTTTCGTTACATTTGTGCCAAAATAAGGGAATCGGACAAAGCAGAAAGCAGAAGTCCACTCCGCAATCTAGAACAACAAAAAACAAACAACCCCTAAACCTATGAAAGGAATTGTACTGGCAGGCGGCAGCGGCACGCGCCTTTACCCCATCACCAAAGGAGTGAGCAAACAGCTCATTCCCATCTACGACAAGCCGATGGTCTACTATCCGATTTCCGTCCTTATGTTGGCCGGCATCCGCGACATACTGATTATCTCGACTCCATACGACCTGCCCGGATTCAAGCGCCTGCTGGGCGACGGCTCCGACTACGGGGTTCACTTCGAGTACGCCGAGCAGCCCTCACCCGACGGACTGGCCCAAGCTTTCCTGATTGGCGAGAAGTTTATAGGCAACGACAGTGTCTGCCTCGTCTTGGGCGACAACATCTTCCATGGCGTGGGCTTCACCGGAATGCTCAAGAAGGCTGTCAAGGATGCCGAGGAGGGAGGCAAGGCCACAGTATTCGGTTACTGGGTCAACGACCCCGAGCGGTATGGCGTCGCCGAGTTCGACAAGGAGGGCAACTGCCTCTCTATCGAAGAGAAACCTGCCCGTCCCAAGAGCAACTATGCCGTCGTAGGTCTCTATTTCTACCCCAACAAGGTAGTGCATGTGGCCAAGAACATCAAGCCCTCGCAACGCGGCGAACTGGAAATCACGACCGTCAACCAGTGGTTCCTCAATGACAAAGAACTGCTGGTGCAGACACTCGGCCGCGGCTTCGCCTGGCTGGACACGGGCACACACGACTCGCTGTCTGAGGCTTCAACCTTCATCGAGGTTATCGAGAAGCGTCAGGGCCTGAAGATAGCCTGTCTGGAGGGCATCGCCTACCAGCGGGGTTGGATAGGCGACGACAAGATGCGCCAACTCGCCAAACCGATGCTCAAGAACCAGTACGGACAGTATCTGATGAAGCTTGTCGACGAGTTCGGTGGCGGCCAGGAAATGTAATCCCGGAAGATGTACCTCCCATAAGAAGACGCGCGCCCTATGATGAGGTGCAACCCATAAACTATCATAAGGTGCAACCCATAAAATAATCAACAACCTGTAATAAACAAGCCCTATGGCAAAACGCAATATTGTAATCACCGGCGGCGCCGGCTTTATTGGCTCTCATGTCGTACGTCTCTTCGTCAACAAATATCCGGACTACAACATCATCAATCTGGACAAGTTGACCTATGCCGGCAATCTGGCCAACCTCAAAGATGTCGAAGACAAACCCAACTACAAGTTTGTCAAGATGGACATCTGCGACTTTGACGCGTTCTATCAGCTCATGCAGGACGAGCACATCGACGGCATCATCCACCTGGCCGCAGAAAGTCACGTGGACCGCAGTATCAAGGACCCCTTCACCTTCGCCCGCACCAACGTGATGGGTACGCTGTCTCTGCTCCAGGCCGCCAAGCTCTACTGGGAGTCTCTGCCCGAGAAGTACGAGGGCAAGCGCTTCTACCACATCTCGACCGACGAGGTGTACGGCGCCCTCAAGATGGACAAGCCGGAAGGCATCAAGCCTCCGTTCTCTACCACGGCATCGAGCGCCGAGCATCATTTGGCCTACGGCTCGGATTTCTTCTACGAGACCACCAAGTACAATCCGCACTCACCGTACTCTGCTTCCAAGGCCAGCTCAGACCACTTCGTCCGTGCCTTCCACGACACCTACGGGATGCCGACCATCGTAACCAACTGCTCGAACAACTATGGTCCGTACCAGTTCCCCGAGAAGTTGATTCCCCTTTTCATCAACAACATCCGTCACCGCAAACCGTTGCCGGTGTACGGCAAGGGCGAGAACGTGCGCGACTGGCTCTTTGTTGAAGACCATGCCCGCGCCATCGACCTCATCTTCCACAAGGGCACTGTGGCCGAGACCTACAACATCGGCGGCTTCAACGAGTGGAAGAACATCGACATCATCAAGGTGGTCATCAAGACCGTCGACCGTCTGCTCGGACGCAAGGAGGGCGAGGACCTCGACCTTATCACATACGTCACCGACCGCTTGGGCCACGATGCACGCTACGCCATCGACTCGACCAAACTCCAGCGCGAACTGGGTTGGGAACCTTCGCTGCAGTTTGAGGAAGGCATCGAGAAAACGGTCAAGTGGTATCTGGAGAACCAGGCCTGGATGGACAACATCACTTCGGGCGAGTACGAAAAGTACTACGAGTCGATGTACGCCAACCGCTGACCGGTTCGACTTGGGGCTTTGTCCCCAAGCCGCAACCTAAGTATATGAGAGTAGGCCGTGTGTGCACTTGTCTCACACGTGCGCGCGAACAATATAACAAGTAGCAAAGAAATATACCAAGATGTAGGTATTTCACGGCCAAATTATAGTCCGTATCTTTGCGCTTTGAAAATCGGGTCTCCTGTTGACCGGTGTTCGCGTAGTCAAAACATAAACTCTAAATACAAATCAAATGAAGAAAATTTTTACGCTATTGTTTGCGGCATCTGCTGCGATATCCGCTACCGCTGAGGAATCTAACTTCGTCGGAACCAGCACGTTCTTCGTCCCCGGGATGGAGGACCAGACTACGACCACCGCACTTAAAGACACCGTGGTGTTTGACTTGTTTGGCTTCAATGCCGCAACCTATTATGTTAAGGCTAAGCTACCCTCGCTGTACTATGCAGCCTCAAACATGACCCTCCCTTCGTTTGTCATCGACAGCATCAGTTGCTCGATGGACATGACTGCCAAGACCATCACTTGTACTGACCAGAAGTTCACGACCAAAGCCACAGGCACTGATGGACAGACTAAAGACGTGTCCGGCACCATAACCGTCTCGTACGACGCCAACAAAGGAGGCATGCAACTGAGCGCTACGTTCTCCTACGGCAGTATGCCTGTGTCAGTCACCTACAAAATGGACGGCTACCACACACCGCAGAACTCCTGGCAACTGGCAGGTGCAGGCTCGGAAGCCAATCCCTACAAAATCTATGACGCCGCCGACTTCCGGGCCATGGCCAAGAATATCAGCGAAACAAACATGGGCGCGGGCGAATATTTCGTGATGATGAACGACATTGACTTCGGCGGTTCTGAAGCCAATCCCGTACCACTCCCCGCTATCGGCAAGTTTGGCATCGTAAACCTCAACACTGTCACCTACGGATTCAGCGGCACATTTGACGGTCAAAGCCACTCAGTCACAGGCATCTACCACAACAACTGCGAAAAGGACACTGCCGGCATGTTCAATGGCCTCTTCGCTGCCATTACAGACAAGGGCATCGTACGCAATGTGGTTATGGGTGCATCTAACTACATCAACAGCTACTGGTACGCAGGCGCCATTTCCAGTGTGTGTCATGGCACCATCGAAAATTGCATAAATTATGCCGACATCACCGACACCGGCGTTGCAGCAGGAGGCATTTGCGGCTACCTGTATGGAGCCAAGGGCACCGTCAAAGACTGCCAAAACTACGGCAGTATATATGCCCAGACCTATGCCGCCGGCATCGTGGGTATGACACAGACAATCAAAACTGTAACCAGCGAATACCTCATCGACGGTTGCTACAATTTCGGCAGTGTCTCGACCAAACTCGGCACCGGCACTTCAGGTATTGTAGGCAGTTACAGCGGAGAGATACGCGACTGTAAGAACAACGGAACCGTAACCGGCAGTAAGCAGTACACAGCCGGCATCATCGCCAATGGCAACTATGACCTCAAGATTTCCAATTGTACCAACAACGGAACCATTACTGGAGCCAAATATACGAGCGGCATCCTCGCTTATGCGATGAAAGGCGACCAAAAGGACATCTTGATCAGCAACTGTACGAACAACGGCATTGTATCGGGCACATCGTATGTGGCCGGCATTTTTGGAGCTGCTCCAGGAAACCGCAACTGCACTGTCACTCTTGATGCCTGTGCCAACTACGCCGAGATTTCAAGTTCCGATGCCGCTACCACCGGCAACCTCCGCGGTATGCAGACTGAAAATGACACTAAGGACGAGACACTCAAGACGACTGTCGTTATCAACGACAACTGCACAATCGGCAAGGGTCTCACCAGTTATGCCCTTGACTCTGACGCCTCCGGCATCCAGGACATCGAGGCTGCCCAAAGTGCCAATGCTACAGTCTATGACCTCTACGGACGCCACAACAATGGCACAGGACTGCAGATTCTGAACGGCCGTATCATTTGGAGAAAGTAAAACTACAATAGACGTCACACTACTATGAAGAGAGCACTGCTACTCTGCATATCAATATGGATGGCTGCACAGGCAATAATATTGTCTGCGCAGCCATACCTCGTTTCTGGCAGAGTGGTGGATGCCGACACTGGCGAGCCACTTGACTTTGCCACTGTCCTTCACCTGGAGTCCCGTCAAGGAACGACGGTCGACACCGACGGAGCTTTCTCACTGGGTCGTCTCCCCGGTGGAAAGGTCTCGCTCGAAATCCGCTATTTCGGCTATGCGTCCCAACAGCTCGTCCTCGATTTGCGCAAGGACACGACGGGCATCGTAGTCCAGCTCAAGAAGGCGAGTCTCAAACTGGAGGAAGTCACGGTCTCGGCCGAAAGGGCGGAACTGGAGGCTTCAACAGACTACCACATCGACCGGACGGCCATGGACCACAACCAGATTGTCAACGTCAGCGATGTGATGGCACTGCTGCCGGGCGGCAAGAGCCAGGGCGACCTCAGCTTGATGAATGACGAACGTCTTGCCCTACGCAGCGAGAGCAACACGGAGAAGGGCAATCCGGCTTTCGGGTCGGCCATCGAGGTCGACGGCATGCGCATCGGCAACAACGCCGAGATGAGCGAGACGAACGGCGCTTCGACCCGCACGCTCTCCACCAGCGACATCGAGAGCATCGAGATTGTCACCGGCATCGCCAGCGTGGAACACGGCGACCTCTCCAACGGTATCGTCAAGGTAAGAACCCGCCGTGGCAAGACGCCTCTGTCAGTCGACGCTACGGTCAAACCGCACACCAAACTCGTCTCTATCGGCAAGGGCTTTGACCTGGGCCGCAACAGCCAGAACGGTATTCTGAATGCCAACTACGAGTGGGCACGCAGCTACAAGGACATCTCCTCGCCCTATACGAGCTATACACGCAACGGATTGACACTGCGTTACTCCCGTCAGTTGGCACAGGAGCAAGGCTCACCCCTCCTGTTGTGCGTGGACCTCAAGGGCAACGTGGGCGGACAGAACAGCAAGGCCGACCCGGATGCCTTCAGCGACACCTACACCAAGAAAAGGGACTATGCCCTCCGCGGCCAAATCCGTATGGACTGGCAACCCGACCGCGCCTGGCTGTCAGAAATCGAACTGCGTGCTGACGTAAGTATGCAGGACAAGCGGCAGAAGGTCAACACAAACTGCAACAGCGCCTCCTCCCAGCCATACGTCCACACGACCGAACAAGGCTACCACATCGCAGACGGCAACACGATTATCATGGGTCCGACGGGCTATTGGTACAACCTCGCCATCACCGACAGCAAACCCATTGATGCCGGATTCCACCTCAAGGCCAAATGGTCACAGGACTGGACCTTCATGTCCAACTACGTGAAGGCAGGCGTCGACTACACCCTGTCGGGCAACAACGGCAAGGGCCTTCACTACGAGGACCTGACCCTCGCCACGGAGAACTGGCGCGAGGCCCGATACGACACACTGCCCTACATGCACAACATCGGACTGTATGTGGAGGACCGTATGCGGATGCCGTTCCACAACGGTGGCAACCTGCAGGTCGTGCTCGGCCTGCGCGAAGACCTCACGCATATCGCCAAATCGGAATACGGGACGGCAAGCAGCCTCTCTCCCCGCGGCACCGTGCGGTGGAATGTCTTCGGCAACAAGAAACGCACACTCGAAAGTCTGATTCTGACCGCAGGCTTCGGCAAGGCCGTCAAACTACCGTCCATGCAGGTGCTCTATCCGACCACTACCTATGCCGACTGGCAGACATTCGCGTCGGGCACCGATGCCCTCGGACAGGCCGTCTATGCCTACTACACCAATCCGACACGGGCACTCTACAATCGGGACCTCAAGTGGCAGTACAGCATACAGCACGAATTGGGAGTCGAAGTCCTCATCAAAGGTACACGCATCAGCGTGACCTGTTTCCGCAATGCGACACACAACCCGTATGTGTCTTCGACTGTCTACACGCCATTCAGCTACGAATACACTGCCCCGCTGGCCAATGCCGACCAATACACCTACACCATCGACGGACAAACGGGCAATGTGACGGCCACTAGCCTCTCCAACCCTACGCAGCAGTCCGTTCTCCCCAGCGAGACGGTACACCGCCTGACGTCCAACACAAAGTGGATTAACGGTTCGACGGTCACGCGCAAGGGCCTGGAGTGGGTCATCGACTTCGCCAAAATCCGCGCCCTCAACACCCAAATCCGCGTGGACGGCGACCTCTATCACTATCGTGGCAACGAACGCACCCTCATGGCCTATACGACATTGACTCAAAAACAGTCGGACGGCCAACCCTACGGATATGTCGGATACTATACGGGCAACAACGTAGCCACCGGTAGCTACAAAACCACGCTCAACACCAACGTCACGGCTACCACGCACATCCCCGTCATCAGTCTGATTGTCTCCCTGCGCTTCGAGTGTACGTTCCTCGAAGTATCGCAGCGCACCAACGACCGACGGATTGACGGCTATATGGGTTACTATTCGGCCGTCCTTCCGGAGTACTACTCGACCTGGGCCAATCCCGACGAACTGGTCCGCTATCCTTCGGCCGACGAACTCACGGCACTCAAGGAGACGGACGTAAATCTCTATAACGACCTGGCAAAGCTGATACGAATCAGCTCCACCGGCTATTTCTTCACGAAAGACCGGATTTCGCCCTATTTCTCGACCAACCTCAACGTCACCAAAGAAATCGGCAAGCACGTCTCCGTGTCGTTCTATGCCACCAACTTCTGGAACAATACTTCTCTGTACCACTCGTCGGCGACTGACCGGAATACCTCACTCTACGAGAGCGGCAAGATTCCGTCTTTCTACTACGGTATGACACTGAAACTAAAACTCTGAGACATTGAACAAGAACGGTTTTCTCCTATGCGCATTGCTGACGCTACTCTCCCTGCCGGCATGCATCGACGAAAGTCTTGACTACGAGACCTTCCAGGTGTCCGTGACCTTGTCCAATCCGATCACGGGCGGCAACATCTCCGACGTGGATGTCTTTATCACCTCTTCCTCCGGCAATGTGTGGAGTGCGAGCACCGACACGGACGGCATCGCTGACTTCAGACTTCCGGCCGGTCTGTACAGTATATCAGCTTCGGCATCATACACGGACGAATACGGAGTGTCGTATCTGCTGAACTTGAGTTCGAATGAGATTTGCATCTCGGCCGACTCGTGCAAAAACGGCATCGACCCCTTGTCGTTTACCCTCTCGTCCTCACGCAAGGGCAGTCTCGTCATCAAGGAACTCTACAACGGCGGATGTGCCAAAGACGATGGTTCTGGCAGCTACCGCTTTGACCAATACTGCACGATCTACAATAACGGGCAGACGCCAGTCACAATGCGGCAACTCTGTCTGGCCATGGCCGCTCCCTACAATGCCCAAGGCAACAACAGCAACTACAAAAACGGAGTTCTGACCTATGCCAACGCCGGCTTTATTCCTGCCATCCAGGCCATCTGGTACTTCCAGGACTCCATCACGCTCCAGGGCAACGAGGAGCTGACCATTGCCATGGATGGGGCCATCGACCACACCAAGACGTACAGCAATTCCGTCGACCTCTCGAAGGGCGAATACTACTGCACCTACGACCCGCTGACGTTCACCAACACGAACTACTACCCCGTGCCGTCGACCCTCATCCCCCAAAGCCACTATCTCAAGGCAGCTTTCTACGGACAGGGCACAGCATGGCCTCTGAGTACGACTGCACCGGCGTTCTTTATCTTCAACATTCCCGACAGCATCACTCCGATGGCTTTTGCTGCCGACAACGGCAACATCTGGTACAGCGAGGGAAAGAGTTCGCCTATCTACGCCTGTCTGAAGATACCGATAGAGTGGATTGTAGACGCCATCGAGGTCTTCACTACGACCTCGTCGCAAAACCGCAAGCGACTCACCGATGCCGTCGATGCCGGGGCTGCCTATCTGACCAACCAGCTAGGCTATTCGCTCCACCGCATCGTTGACATGAAGTCCACACTGGCCATTGAGGGCAACGCCGGGAAAATCGTCTACGGCCTGCCGTCCACGACTGGCGAACCGGCCACCGTAGTGGTCTGCGACCCTGCCGGCATCAATGCCGAGGCTTCGGTCCGCAACGGAGCCGTCATCATCTATCAAGACACAAACAACTCAAACAATGATTTCTTCGAGCGCTATCAATCTGCTCTTCGCGATTAGCCCCTACCTGACCGGCTCCAATGCAGCTGTTCTCTGCCTGTTGCCCGACAGTGCAGAGCAGGTCAGCTATGCCGAGACCTTTGCCCGCAAAGACAATGGCGCATGGGTGGACTATAGCAGTTCGGACGACGACTTCACTTGGGGAGCACAGGCCGCATCGGTCTGCCGTATCGGCACACGCTGGGTCATGGACGGCCGAATGGCCTATGCCAACTTTACGGGCCACAACATGTGCGGCTCAGCATGGATTAACCCCGACGACCGGCCTTTCGACATCGTCGAAGGGAGCGAGAATGCGGGGATCAAGAAACTCGAGCGCTATTTCCTCTCCGGTGGATTGAGCGGCAGTGTCGGCCAGATCGCTTTAGGTGCGAGGATGAACCTCACCGCAGCCAACTACGTGAAGCAGAAGGACCTCCGCCATCAGAACAAGCTGCTCAATCTCAATGTCACTGCGGGATTGCTATGGCGTGCCAACGATGTGTGGAGTGTAGGTGCAGACCTCTACTACCGCCGCACCGTCGAGGAACTCAACTTCAAGACCTTCGGCACTACCGACCGGCAGTACTCCTCCCTCATCGATTATGGTGCTGCCTTCGGTGTCACCGAATACAGCACATCCAACGGACTTATAGAGGAGAATCAGTCACGCCCTTGGGTGGAAAGCAGCTACGGCTTCGGCGTGCAACTGAATATGAAGACGGCCGGCGGACTCACCTGGTACAGCGACGGACATCTGGACTGGGCTTCGGGTCTCTACGGCAAGCAGTCACTCTACACGCCCGTCTTTATGGAAAACGAGGGTCTCAACTGGAGCGCCCGCTCGCAACTGGATTACGGACGGCACACACTCTCCCTCCAGCTGCAAGGCTACCGGATGGAGAACGACCGCAACCTCTTCCAATACACCAACCAAGGCAACGGCATCAAGGAATATAGCTACCACGGCACGTTACAGACCAGTCGGCGTGAGAAGGTCTCGGCCTCTCTCTCCTACTGTCTCGACTTGAACCGTTGGCAACTGAAGGCCACCGCGCAATACGACAACCGGAAGCTGATAGCCAGCTACTACCCGAACTACCGCCAACAGGACCTGCACGCAGAGTCCATCCAGATAGAGGGGACACGGCGCTGGATGCACGATGTCCACGACTGGGGACTGACCCTCCGGGGCGGATACAGCGACGGAGGCGGAGAACGTGCTGACGACGGCATCTACGCAGGCGGAAGCACCCTGCAAACCTCCAACCTCACCACCTGGCAAAGCCTGCTGGACAAACGTGCCGACTATATGACCTGCCGACAGGGACAAGCGGGACTCTCCTTCGGATACGGACAGAAAATCCTCGCCAACCGCCTGCGGCTGTATGTCACCTTGGACGCCAACTGGCAAAAGGGATGGGAGACGACGTTCGATTGGGACAACACCCACCGGCAGTCGTACGAACTGCGGATAGGATGCACGTTCTGAGGATTAAGAACTTAGTACTTAGAATTTAGAACTTAGAACATTTTCGTAAGCCAAATGAGCAGAACCAAGCTTGCTTGAGTTTTGCCATGGCGAGGAAATGAACACGAAGTGAACTTAGAAATTAGAATTTAGAGTTTAGAACAAAGAATATAGAAATAAAAACAAAACAACAATAAAAGACAGACATTATGAAAAAGATGCTTTTTGCAGTGCTCGTAGCTGCTTTGACCCTCACCTCTTGTGGCGGCAACAAAAACAACAGTAAGGCTGAAGAGCCTGAAGCCCTCAGCGTGGACCAGGTACTCGAGAAAGCCGACAGCCTCACCGACCAGTTGGTTACCGTCGAAGGCGTCTGCACCCATACCTGCCGCCACGGAGCTACCAAGATATTCCTGATGGGCAGCAACGACGACAATATCCTCCGTTGCGAGGCTGCCACTTTGGGCGCCTTCAGCAAGGACTGCGTAAAGAACGTAGTGCGCGTGACTGGTTATGTACGCGAGACACGTATGGACGAGGCCTATCTCCAGAACTGGAAACAGCGCTATGAGGAAGCCGTTGCCGAGCAGCAGGCTCAGGCCGTAGCCGAAGCGCAGTTCGGCGAACCCTCTGCAGAAAACAACGAGGAGGTCTCTACAGCCACAGGCTGTGCCACCGAGAGCAAGGCTCGCCGCGAACAGGGCAACACCATCGACGAAAAGATTGAAGCCTACCGTGCCGAGATAGCCCAGCGCAAGGAAGCCGAGGGCAAGGAGTATCTCTCTTTCTACCACATCGAGGCCACAGCCTACGAGGTTGTCCCCGTCGAGGACTGAAAAACACAGACACACTAAGACCAACTATTTCATAAAACAGACTAAGTATAATGGATTCCGTCATTTCGTGCCAACACCTCACCCACTACTACGGCAAGCACAAAATCTATGAGGACCTCAGCTTTGAGGTACCGAAAGGCCGTATCCTGGGCTTACTGGGGAAAAACGGCACCGGCAAGACCACAACCATCAACATCCTGTCGGGCTATCTCAAACCCCGCTCCGGTGTGTGCAAGATCTTCGGTCAAGACATCCAGACCATGGACCCTGCACTGCGCCGGCAGATTGGACTGCTCATCGAGGGACATGTGCAGTATCAGTTTATGAACATCGAGCAAATCGAGAAGTTCTACGCTCAGTTCTATCCCGGTCAGTGGAGGAAGGACGCATACTACGAACTGATGTCCAAGCTGAAGGTTGCCCCCAAGCAGATGATATCGCGCATGTCGTGCGGTCAGCGCAGTCAGGTCGCACTGGGACTTATCCTGGCCCAAAACCCCGACCTGCTGGTGCTCGATGACTTCTCCATCGGACTGGACCCCGGCTATCGCCGACTGTTTGTCGACTACTTGCGGGAATTTGTCAAAGCCGAAGGCAAGACCGTCTTCCTGACCAGCCATATCATCCAGGACATGGAGCGTCTCATCGACGACTGTATCATCATGGACTACGGGCACATCCTCATCCAAGAGCCAATGCAGGACTTGCTCAACAAGTTGCGCCGGTACACCTGCACGGTGCCCGTCGGCTACAGTCCTGGATTCAGCGACAGCGAGCTCTTCCACCCCTCGGTCACCGTCAGCACCTTTGAGGTCTACTCGTTCCTGCCGCAAGAAGAGGTCGAGCAGCGTCTTTTGGCCGATGGCGTTCCGTTTGACGACAATATGACTGTCGAGACCCTGAATCTGGAAGATGCCTTCATCGGCCTTACAGGCAAATATTAATATGCACCCATAACTCTCTCTTTACATATATGTATTACAAAGAATGGATCAAGACACGCTGGTATCTGCTGCTGATGCTCATTGCGACATTGGGCGTCGTCGGGTACTGCCTGCTGTTTCTACATGGTCTCATAGCTCGAAAGGGCATCGACCATGTCTGGTTCGTCATCATAACGCGCGATGCGACTTTCATCAACACGCTACAGTTCGTGCCCTTGATAGCCGGCACACTGCTGGCCATCGTGCAGTTTGTGCCTGAGATGTACCACAAGTGCCTCAAGCTCACCCTCCATCTGCCCGCCCCGCATCTCCGTGTCGTCACGCAGATGCTGGCCTTCGGACTCATCGCCATGGTGGTCTGCAGCCTACTGAACCTGCTGCTGTTGTGGGTTTACCTCGAGCAGATTCTGGTCGTCGAACTCTGGAGCCGCATCCTGCTGACTGCTCTCCCCTGGTATCTGGCCGGACTCGCAGCCTACCTGCTGGGAGCATGGATTATCCTCGAACCGACCTGGCGCGGACGAGTGTTCAATCTGATTGTCGCCCTGCTGGTGGTAAGGATTTATTTTGTGTGCAGCATCCCGACCTCATACAACGGGTTCCTGCCGTGGTTGTCTCTCTTCACCCTCGCCCTGCTGCCCCTCAGCTGGATTAGCATCGCGCGGTTTAAGGAAGGCAAGGAGTAATGTTTAACACGCTTATAGAGAAACAATATGCTCAATACTTTGGCTAAAACCATTCTGTCGCTTATCGTGGCCTTCCTACTGCTATGGCAACTGCCTTGGCTGGTCAATCTGGTTACCGCCTCGTCCACACATACCAAATTCACCCTCTACAGTTCTTTGGCCAATGACTTCATCGTCAAAGAGCATCCCGAGGGCGAGGGCGTGCGCGTCACGGGTGCCCTTACTGGCAAGACGTATACAGAGGCCGAAGGCGACTCTCTCCTGCCCCTTTTCTTCACGAGTGTGCTGGTGTCACACGGACGTATGCCCGACACCGTACTGGGCCATGCCGTCACACCCCATCAGATTCGTCAGACGAACTTCAACATGCGCATCAGTCCACGTGACATCAATGCCAACAACGTGCAGCTCTACCAGTTGCTCGAGAGCCTGCCCAAACGTGTGGACCTCGAGATGCCCGACGATGTGTTCCGTTTCACCGACGACGGCATTGAGTTTATCAAGATGGAGACCAATCAGATTAAACCGGAGAAGAGCCAACGTTTCACCCAGGCCCTCAAGGAAAAGGGATTCCAGTTCCCCGTCCTGGATGCATCGGGCAATCCGATAGTCAAGAAGCCCTACGATGAGGGTTATCTCCTGCTGGATGCCAATCACCGTCTGTTCCAGTTGAAGCGCTGCGCCGGACGTCCGTTCGTTCGTGAGTTTGAGGTCCCCGACAGCATCACGCTGGCCCATGTCTTCATCCTCGAACCGGCAGCACGACAACTGCGCGGTCTCGCCGTCGACACCGACCACTACGTGTATGTGCTGACTCCCGACTACCGACTCGTCCGGACGGGCATCGACAGCTACAAGCCGAAAGAAGAGAGCCTGATGATTATCGGCAATCTCATCGACTGGACGGCCTCCGTCATCACCAGCGATACCATCCGCTACTATGCGCTCGACGGCACGGACTACCACAAGCTCAACACCTACTGTTGCCCGCTGGAGAAAGGCTTCACCCTGCCTGGCCTGCATTTCACCTCCGACAACGACAAGTTCTGCTATCCCCGCTTCTGACAGACTCGGTCAAGCCATCGGGACCAGAGGTTCAAAGGGCCGCAATAGGGAGCGGCAATATGTTTCGCAGCATCTTTTCGCTTTTTTCGGACAGATTGTTACGGCATTTGCAAAAAGTTCGTTATCTTTGCGCGAGAAAAAGTCAGTAATCTCTATCAAACTCTTAAAAAACACGAATAATGGACGAACAACTTATCAAAGAGTGCACTGCCAAAGCCCAGGCTTGGTTAGGTGACGGTTTCGACGAAGAGACCAAAGCAGAGGTCAAGGCCATGCTTGAGGCCGAAGACAAGACAGCCCTGGTCGATGCCTTCTATCAGAATCTCGAATTCGGCACAGGCGGTCTGCGCGGCATCATGGGTGCAGGCACAAACCGCATGAACAAATACATCGTAGGTATGGCCACACAGGGTTTTGCCAACTATATCAACAAGGCATTCCCCAACATCCAGCCTGCAGTAGTGGTCGGCCACGACTGCCGCAACAACGGCCGTATGTTTGCCGAGACGGTAGCCGCTATCTTCAGCGCTAACGGCATCAAGGTCTATCTCTTTGAGAGCCTCCGCCCCACGCCTGAGATTTCGTTCGCCATCCGTCAACTCAAGGCCCAGGCTGGCGTCAATGTCACGGCTTCGCACAACCCCAAGGAGTACAACGGCTACAAAGCCTACTGGGAGGACGGTGCCCAGGTACTGAGCCCACACGATACGGGCATCATCGAAGAGGTGAACAAAGTCACGGTTGACCAAGTCAAGTTCACGCCCAACTACGACCTCATCCAGATCATCGGCGGCGAGATGGACGTCGACTACCTCCGCGCCGTCAAGGAAGCTATGGTGGACCAGGATGTCATCCTGCGCCAGAAAGACCTCAAGATTGTCTACTCTCCGCTGCACGGCACTGGCCGCGTCATCATCCCTGCCGCCCTGCGCAGCTGGGGCTTCCAGGACATCAACGTGGTACGTGAGCAGATGACCGTCGACGGCAACTTCCCGACCGTCGTTTCCCCCAATCCCGAGAACAGCGAGGCCATGACCCTCGGCATGAAGTTGGGCACCCGTCTCAACGCCGACCTCGTACTGGCTTCTGACCCCGATGCTGACCGTCTGGCTGTAGTCTGCCGCAACGACAAGGGCGAATGGATGATTCTCAACGGCAACCAGACAGCCATGATGCTCTATTGGTACATCATCACCAACAAGAAGAAGCTCGGCCAACTGACCGGCAACGAGTTTATCGTCAAGACCATCGTGACCTCGGAACTGATTGCCAAGATCGCACACAAGAACAACATCGAAATCACCGACGAGTACACGGGCTTCAAGTGGATTGCCTACCGCATCCGCGTCAACGAAGGCAAGAAGAAGTACATCGGCGGTGGCGAAGAGAGTTTCGGCTTCCTGCCCTTCGACAAGGTACGCGATAAGGATTCACCGGCCTCTATCTGCTTGCTGTGCGAGATTGCAGCATGGGCCAAGGACAACGGCATGACGCTCTACGACCTGCTTCTGTCCATCTACCGCGAGTACGGTTTCCAGAAGGAGAAGGCCGTCAGCGTAGTCAAGCCGGGCAAGAGCGGTGCCGACGAAATCAAGGCTATGATGGAGAACTTCCGCAAGAACCCGCCTACAGAACTGGCCGGCGAGAAGGTCGTCATCCGCAAGGACTTCAAAACACTCAAGCAGACCGACGACAAGGGCAACGTGACCGACCTCGTTATGCCTGCCACCAGCAATGTGCTGCAGTACTTTACAGCCAGCGGCATCAAGGTGAGCGTACGTCCTTCGGGCACCGAGCCGAAGATCAAGTTCTACTGCGAAGTTCCTGCCCCATTCGACGGCAAGGACTATGACAAGGCCAGCGCTGCTGCCGATGTCAAACTGGAGCAGATCTGCAAGAGCTTGGGCATCTGATACATCGCAACTCACCGCACGCAGCACATAAGTCTGAACCTATAGTGCTGCGTGCTGACATAACCGATAAGCCGTCGGGCAGTCTCTTTATCATTGACTGCCCGACGGCATTTTTTGTCGAAGTACCTGACTATGACACGTCCGGCAGTAACTTGCTCACCGGGTTGATTATGCCTTCAGTTCCTCTATCTGAGCCAGTATACCGTTGACGCGCCGCATCGAGTCGAGATAGTAACGGACACCGCAGATACCGCCTATGATGCCGCCTACAATACCCCCGACTAACATGCCACGGGCAAAGTCTCCGGCATTCTGTCCGACGAAGTAGAAGAATAGTCCGAGCCACAGCACCAGGACGGGGATACCGAAATAGAGGAGCCAACTGTTGTTAAAACGCTTGTAGTTGGCCAAATGCTCCGCCACCGTGACGACATCGCCCGTCATCAGGTCGTCCGACACATAACGCCGTATCGTGTAGACCGTCGCACCGATGCAAACCAGCGTGAAGAAAATCGTGAAGACAAAGAACCACATCGGGAATATGTCCGTACAGAAGACCATGCCGCCGAATGGCAGATAGAACAAGAGCACGAGTATGACTACCAGCCACACGCTTTTGCGCTCCTTGGCGTAATCTTTCTGCATAGCGCGGCGCATCATTTTCTCACTGACTATCTGTTGTTTCTTCAGGATAGCCTTGAAGTTGCCGAACTCCTGGCGCATCTGCTCCAGTTCTTCTATCGTATTGACATTGTTCAGAGTATTCATAATAATAGTTGTAGTTAATCGTTTGACATTTTTTTGAGTTGTTCTTTGATGCGGACCAACCGAACAGACACATTCTTGGACGAGATGCCGAGTATCTGACCGATTTCATCGTAGCTGAGGTCCTCGAGCCAGAGCAGGACGATGGCGCGGTCAAAAAATTGCAGGTGCCCGATACGCTCGTGGAGCATTCCCACCTGCTTGAACTGTGCATCATCCTCATCGAAGGGCGAGATGTCCATCGTCAAGGGCTCGTGCTGGTGCCGCTGCTTTTTGCGTTCCTGCGAGATGCAGGTGTTGAGGCACACGCGGTAGACCCAGCCTTTCACATTCGACTCCTCCATACGCGAGCAGCCTTTCCATAGGTTGACAAGGGACTCCTGGAAGAGGTCGGCCACCTCGTCTGCGTCGTTGGAGAACATATAGCACACCGTGTATATGGTGTCCTTGTTTTCCTTGACGAGTTTTTCAAACTGTTGTTCAGTCATTTCCATTGTTATTTTGTTTTTTAGTAGAAACGTTTCTGCCCTATAAACGCTTCTTCTATATCAAAAACTACAGACTTCGGATAAAAAGTTTATTTTTTTTGCAAATATAGCCATTATTGGCCGACTGCACAAGTGTTGCGGCGAAAATTTGCAGTTTCACATTCGCAACCCGCCCTTGGCAAAAGGCTGTAGAAACACATAAAAATTCAATTATTGTGAAGTCGAGTTTACGTTGCAACGACGTGATTGGACAATAATGGAAAAATATACACTCGCAAAAACCAGGCTATTGAGAAATACGCTACCTTTGCGTGGAAATTTAACACCAACACACACTATTATTTTATACCTCTTTCATGTTTACCAATTTCAAGGGCAATAACCTTGCTGATTCGTATCACAAGGAGAAGCTAAAAAAACGCTTTAAAATGTCGGGCTATATCAAAGCGCTGATTGCTGCCGTCATTTCGATAGTCATCGCATTGCTTCCGACTGAAGCTTTCGGCATTGAGGGTCTCAACCCCGTTCAGCAACGTGTCATCGCGATTTTCGTCTTCGCCGCCATTGCATGGCTCACTGAGGCTATCCCCTCCTGGTGTACCTCTACCTTGATTATCGTCGTGATGCTGTTTACGGTATCCAACTACAGTCTCACTCCGCTCATGGGTGTCGAGGGCGCCAAGTATGTCAGCTATAAGTCCATTATGGCCTGCTTCGCCAACCCGACTATCCTGCTTTTCATCGGCGGTTTCATTCTGGCCATTGCTTTGACCAAGACCGGACTGGATGTGATTTTGGCCAAGAAGCTGCTCATCCCCTTCGGCAGCAAGCCGTCGATGGTGATGCTGGGCTTCATTCTGGTCACCGCCACCTTCTCTGCCTTCGTTTCCAATACGGCTACGGCAGCCATGATGCTCGCCTTCCTTACCCCTGTGCTTAGGGCTATGCCCGAGGGGTCGAAAGACCGTGCAGCCCTGGCTTTGGCCATCCCGCTGGGCGCCAACATCGGCGGTATCGCCACTCCTATCGGCACGCCTCCTAACTCCATCGTGCTCGGCTACCTGGACGAGCAGCTCGGCATCGGCATCGGTTTCGGAGAGTGGATGCTCAAGATTATTCCGTTTGTCCTCATCCTGCTCTTCTGCGGATGGATGATACTGCGTTTCCTCTTCCCGTTCCAGCAGAAGGAGATTCATTTGGTCATCGACGGCGAATTCCACTGGACCTACAAGGCCTGGATTGTCATTATCACTTTTGCTATCACGATTTTTCTATGGTGCTTCGCCGATGTGTTCGACCTCGGCTTGAATTGCTATATCGTCGCACTCTTCCCTGTCGCCATATTTGCAGTCAGCGGCATTATTACGAAGAAGGATTTGGAGGAAATCAACTGGGCTGTCCTCTGGATGGTGGCCGGTGGTTTTGCCCTCGGCGTATGTCTCGCTGAGACGGGCCTTGACAAAGTGCTCATCGGCTCCATCCCGTTCAGCAAGTTCTCGCCTGCCCTGGTTATGGTTCTCGCCGCATTGGTCTGCTTCGGATTCTCGAACTTCATCAGCCACTCGGCTGCAGCCTCGCTGCTTGTGCCGGTGTTGGGTGTCGTAGCCGGAGCCATGATGCACCCGACTGATCCCAGTGTCGCACCGCTGTCACAAGGCGGAGCCGTACAGATGCTGCTGTATGTAGCCATTGCAGCTTCTGTCTCTATGATTCTTCCCATCTCCACACCTCCTAACGCCATCGCCCACTCTACGGGCTTCATCAAGCAGAGCGATATGATGAAGGTCGGCTTCGCCGTTGGTGTGCTAGGACTCGTAATCGGTTACTTCTGGCTCAAACTGCCGTTCATCTTCGGATAACGGATTGCACGTACAACATACTGAGAGGGGACTTCATCCCCTCTCTTTTCTCATATTTATATCCCTTATCGACTAACAATGAAATTGCTATTCTGTTTAGCTGCATCGGTTCTGGCTGTATGCCCTGCTATGGGGGCTGCACCGGCTGAGACGGAGACCGCTCCCGAGTATGGCCGCACCGTCACCAAGTACGCCTCCGTGCCTAAATTCGGAGGTTACTACATCGGCAAATATGCCTACTCTGACAAAGACTACTCTCATGGCGGCGATGGTCTGTCGCACCGCCTCATCCGTGCCTACGTGGACGGCACCATCTTCGGAGACTTCAAATACAGGGTTCAGGTCGAACTCTGCAACAGCAACTTCCACATGAAGGACGTGTTCCTCGAATGGCAGAAGTACAGTTTCTTCAAGGTCAAGGTCGGTCAGTTCAAACGCGCTTTCGGCTTCGAGAATCCCATGAACCCCTGGGACATCTCGACGGGCGACTACTCACAGTTCACAAAGAAACTGACCGGCATGGGCGACTATGTGGGCGATGCTACCAGCAGCAACGGCGGACGTGACCAGGGCATCCAGATACAGGGTGACCTCCTGCCCGTAGGCAAGGACAACCACGATCTGATTCACTATCAAGTGGGACTATGGAACGGCCAGGGCATCAACAGCAAGGACAAGGACGGCAAGAAAGACATCATCGGCACCATACAGGTGCAGCCCATCAAGAACCTCTATGTCGGATTCTTCGGATGGCACGGCAACTTCATTGCCGACGATGGCATCAACTACGACCGCAACCGCTACGCCTTCGGTGCCAAATACGAAAACAACGGCTGGTCAGCGCGCGCCGAATGGGGCCACGGACAGTCTAACCATGGCAAGGGAAATGCCGATGCCTGGTATGTGCTGGGCGGCATGCCCATCAACGACTGGCTGCGCATCTCGGCCAAATACGACGTCTACCGTCTCGGCAAGGAATGGAGTCAGTCATCCAACATCTACTCTATCATCCCGGAGATACAGCTGCACAAGAACCTCAAGCTACAGGTGCAGTACAACTGGAACGACAACCGCTCTAACCGCGGCCGCGGCGATGTCCACTACAACGAACTCTGGGGCGAACTATACTTCCGCTTCTGACGTATGGAAAAAGTCAAGACGCTCATCATCGGCAGCGGACCGGCAGGCTACACCGCCGCCATCTACGGCGGACGGTCCGGACTCTCGCCCGTGCTCTACTGCGGATTGCTGCCTGGCGGACAGCTGACCACCACGACCGTGGTAGAAAACTACCCCGGATTCGCACAGGGCATCGATGCCAACCAGCTGATGGACAGTATGCGCGAGCAGGCCGTACGGTTCGGGGCCGACGTCCGCGACGGCAGCATCGTCAAGGCCGACCTTACGTCTCGTCCCTTCCGTCTGGAGGACGACCGAGGCAACACCGTCGAGGCCGATACGGTCATCATCGCCACAGGAGCAAGCGCCAAGTACCTCGGACTCGACGACGAAAGGAAGTATGCCGGCATGGGAGTGTCGGCATGCGCCACCTGCGACGGCTTCTTCTATCGCAAGAAGACGGTAGCTGTAGTGGGGGGCGGCGACACAGCCTGCGAGGAAGCCATGTACCTGTCCGGACTAGCCCGTAAGGTCTATATGATAGTGCGCAAACCTTATCTCCGCGCTACCGAGATAATGCGTCAGCGCGTGGAAGAGAAGGAGAACATCGAAATCCTGTACAACACCAACACGCTGGGTCTCTTCGGCGACAATGGTGTCGAGGGAGCGCATTTGGTGCGCTATAAGGGCCAACCGCAGGAGGAGTCATTTGACATCGCCATCGACGGCTTCTTCCTGGCCATCGGACATCGTCCCAACACCGAGCTCTTCAGCGGCCAGCTTGAGACCGACAGCCAAGGGTTTATCAAGACCGCAGGCGCGTCGACGGCCACCAGCATCGAGGGCGTCTACGCCGCCGGCGATGTGGCCGACCCCGTCTACCGGCAGGGCATCATAGCCGCCGCCTCAGGGGCGAAAGCCGCCATCGAAGCCGAACGGTATCTGCAGGCCAAGGGTCTGAAATAAGGGACTGAAGTAAAGGTCGGAAACAAGGGGTTGAAAGAAACCTCCTAAAGCAAAGGACCTAAAGTAAGGGGCTAACGCCCACACATGATTACATTTACGGCACTGCGGACTTTCCTGAAAATCCACATAAATACTAGAGGCACTATAACGCCGAACAGGCCGTATAGAATCAATAGGAGGATATTGTCTCCGGCTGGGGCCTGAAGTTCGCTGATATCCCAACTGTCGGAGACCAATGCATTGAACATTAGCGTGCAGCACTTAAAGCCGACAAAGTGAAGAGCCATCACATAAAACGAATTCTTGCCTACATATGCCAACGCTTTGCCTATCCAGTTCCGCTCTATATGTTTCCCAATATACATTATGATATAGAGCGCTGCGGGTGCTGCCACTATCACCTGACAGATATCCTTGTACAAGTTACCTCCAAGTCCGACACCGCCCAACATACAAGCTATTTCAAAAACGAGAATAGCACAAACCATCGCCACATAGCCATTAGTGAACTGCAACTTCACCCGCTGATACATCTGCATACCTACATATATCAACAGCATAGCCGTGGGAATATTGCTGAAGCGTTTGATTGACACTCCATACTTGTTGCTCATTATCCCCGCTATGACACATAGCACAAGCAGTAAAATGACTCTCGTCCACTCGTACTGACGAATGTCTTTCGCAATCTTCTTACAGGCCCAGGACAGCACAGACAAACCTATCAATGCGATAAAGAGGGCATATACGAACCACATAGCGCCAAGTATTGGCTCTCGACCCGCGCAACACACAGCCAGGATAGTCTGCTTGACGAAATCTATCGCCAAGTACGTATGTATCACAGGAGAGGTTGACTCCAACGAATACCATCCTATGTCAATCAAGACATTGTGAAGCAGTACGGCCGGAATGTAGAAATACTGAATCTTCAAGTAGAGACCCGAAAACTTCTTCCTGAACCACAGTTTGGGTTGTACCAACTGGTCCTCTTTGATGAAAAAGCCGGCTAACAGAAAGAATACGGCAACATGCCAAAGGGAAGCGAACAGGTCTTTGGTGTATAACAAATGTCCCGACGGGTAGGGAAAACTGATATGACCGCAGACGATAGCTATAATGGCTACCCCCTTTGCAATATCGATAGATACAGAGCGCTTTCCCATCACTTGCAAGCCAGTCCTTAGGTCTGGCTGTTGTGTTTGACCTTCTGCTGGAGTTCGTTGAGCAGAGCGCGGTTGCCGCTGTGGGTAGGCTCGATGACGATGGCACGACGGCAGTAGACGAGAGCCAGTTCATACTGGTCCATCCGGTTGTAGACATTGGCCAAATGGCGCAGGCACATGCTCATCTGCGAACCAAACAGCGTAGGGTTGGAATAATAGAGCGGCTCCGTGCGGTCGAGTGCAATGATGTCGTACTCCAGGGCTTTCTTGTAGTCAGCCAGGAAGTAATGACAAGAACCCAGGTCGAAGTACACCTCGCTGATTTCGTCCTCGAAGGTACGCTCTTCGGTCGCGTTCTCTGTCCAGATATCGCGACTCTTCTCGTAGTAAGATAGAGCCCTTGACCAGTCCCGACGCGAATAGTACAAGTCGCCTAGATGATGACTGCAACGGGCCATACGCGGCAGACAACGCAAAGGATTGCGTTCAGCCGCTGCCTCATAGTACTTCAATCCGGTCAGGAAGGCCGATTCCGCCTTGTCGTAGTTATCGCCTACGATGTACTCCGTCAGTCCGAGGATATCCCACGCAAAGGCCAGGTCACCGACATACAGATACGGACTCCGGTTGTATTTAGGCGTAAGCATCTCGATGCCCTGCTGCACCATGGTCCGGCACTCGTCGACATACTCCGACTGGCACAGCGCAGCAGAAGCCGTAACCAACAGGTTGGCATAGCGCCCCTTGGTCTCCGAATAGTGCAGGTGGTCGATATCGAGGGCACGCCGCAAGGCCTTCAGTCCGTTCATCAGATAATCATAGCCCTCCTTGTACTGGAACTTTGCGCAATAGCGTTCGCCCAGGTTTTCGCAGCCGATAGCTATACCCCACAGGTATCTTACACTATCTGTAATGCCACCAGAAGTATTGGCCAGATTGTCAAAGGCTATATGCAGCAGACTGTCGCCGGCATCTTCCTCTCCCATGGCCTGCAGGACGAGACTCTCATACAGTTGCGCTCCGTAATGGATGACGGTATCTGACTTGGCATAATGGTGCTCCGACATCGTGTGGCAGACCTCACGCGCTTCCTTATAGTAGCCCATCTGATACAGAATCTTGATGTAATAGAACATCGGCTCCACATCATCGGGGTCTGTAAAGGCCATGTCGTGCAGCAACGTCAAGGCATGGTCGAGATTCTCCTTGCCACCCTTCATGCGCAGCAAGACAATCTGACGGTTGAGGGCATCCTTAAGCATCGCCTTCTCGCTGAGTATTTCGAGGTGGGCCTTCTCGAGTGCCTTCGTGTCATTGTCCAACTGATGGAGGTTCTCGGTCTGCTGTTTGTATCTGGCCAAAAGGTCAGCATTCTCGTACAGAGCCAAGGCCTCGTCAAACTCGCCCTTGCTGACCAGCTCGACAGCCTCGTGCTCCGTCTGGGTCAGTTTCGTCTTGTCGATACGCACGAAGCGGTCAATGTAAGTCTCGATGTTGCGTAGCTTATGGGCATAGTCCTCCTCGAGTTGCTGAAGTTTCTGCTGATATTGGGCTTCGTCGGTCTGGTTCTTTTTGTACTGGTCCTGCAACTGCTCACGTGCTACCATATACTGGGCTTCGGCCTGCCGCTGTGCAGCGGCAGACACCTTCATGCGAGCGGCAGCCAACATCGACGACTTGGCGACCACGATGCCGTACGGCGTACCGTCACCTGCTACGAACCATTGGTCAAGGACCTCTGGATTGAGCAGTTCGTAACCGGGCTTACGGATGTAGCGCACCGTCACCTTGTCTCCCGGCTTAAGCTTCTGGAAGCGCAGGGTGAACTCTCCCTTGGCATTGGTGACTGTCGAGCCGGCGTTGGCTACCACAATCTCGACATTGGCCAATGGGGCTCTGGTACCCTCCTCGGTATACTCATATACGAATCCGCGCTGTGTGACCTGAGCACAAAGCGTCTGCATGAATCCCGTCAGCAGGATGATGGCTATCAGTAGAAGAGAATGTCGCATAATCAAAACAATTTGGTGCTAGTCTGACATTGCAAATATAGGAACATATATTTCAATCGCCAAATTTTAGGCCGACTTTTTACGTTTTCGGGACGCAGATTGCATTTTTGACCCCGCATACTTGCATATTTGACAACTTTCCCGTACCTTTGCACATAGTAAGAACACTTCATTTTAATAAAAAACGCACAATGAAAAAGTATCTTTATGCAACCTACGCAGTCCTTGCCACCGCTCTGCTGGCAGGGTGTTCTAGCTCTGACCGCTCCTATACCCTCAACGGTATCGTGCGGGGAGCTGAAGGCAAAAACGTGTACCTGATGCTGGGCGGCGACACGCTCGCCACTCAAACCGTCCAGGACAGCACCTTCACCTTTAGCGGCACGGCAGCCGACACGGCTAAAATGGCCATAGTCAGGGTCGACAGAAGGAAGGCGGCCCAAATCTTCCTCGAACCGGGCACCATGAACGTGAACCTCAACGAGGGTATCGCCACTGGCACCCCCATGAACGACGACATGACGGCTCTCTCACGCCAACTGGAAGA
Organism: bacterium; assembly: GCA_963631395.1. Classification (GTDB taxonomy): domain Bacteria; phylum Bacteroidota; class Bacteroidia; order Bacteroidales; family UBA3663; genus Liminaster. The sequence goes on along the minus strand of CAVGQN010000001.1, from coordinate 30,209 downwards.
CTTGTATGCCCTCTACGAACTGCCCAGCCCCAACCGAGACAGTCTGCAGGCCGAAGAGAACAAACTGCTGCATGAGGTGGCTGCCAAACATATCGGCGATGCTCTCGGTCTGCAGGTGACACTTGTGGCTGCCTACGACATGACAAAAGCGGAACTGGACAGCGTCATGAACCTCTGCGACCTGTACCGCGATAACGGCCGGCTGAAGACGATTGTCAAAAGCAAGGAAGGCGCCGAGGCTACTGCCCCCGGCAAGCCGTATGTCGATGTGAAGGGTATCGATACAACCAACGGCGAGGAAAGCAAACTCTCGGACTACGTGGGCACCGGCAAACTGGTACTCGTCGACTTCTGGGCCTCATGGTGCGGACCCTGCCGCAATGAGATTTCGGAATATCTGTCCAAATATGCCCCGCAGTACAAAGACAAAGTGGCCACCGTCGGCATCGCCGTTTGGGAGGAAACCATCGAAGATACCCGCAAGGCCATGAGCGAACTACCCATCAGCTGGCCCGTCATCTTCACCGGCGACCGTGAGGACTCTCCAACAAAAGCCTACGGCATACTCGGCATCCCCCACATCATGCTGATTGCCCCCGACGGCACCATCCTCAACCGCAATCTCAGAGGCGAGGATATAGAAAAGGCCATTCTGGCTACTCTCGGCCAAACCCCGTCTGCACAGCAATAAAGAGCGATATGAAGATTTGCTTTATCATCGCCATGCAGGCTGAGGCCCAGCCTTTCATCGACCGATACGGCGTGACAGAGGAGGGAGGGTTCTTCGCTCCTCTGCCTTGCCGTCTCTACCACACCATCCTCAACGGACATGAACTCGATATCGTACTGAACGGCCAGCAGCACGGCTCGGACCTGATAGGCTGCGAAGCCGCCTCTGTAGCTACCATGGCGGCCATCCAGGCCCTGCATCCCGACCTCATCGTCAACTCGGGCACCTGCGGCGCCTGGCAGAAAAACGGAGCCCATATCGGCGACGTCTACGTGGCCAATGGTGCCATGTTCCACGACCGGAGGGTAAGCGGTGACGATGCCTGGGGCACGCAGTCCATAGGCAACTATGCCGTCAGTGACCGCTCGAGCGAAATCGCCTCTGCCCTGGGCTACAAGATGGGCAAAGTGACCACGGGCTCGTCGCTGGACCTGCAGCCCTGTGATGCCCGCATCATCGAGGAGAACAACGGAGAACTCAAGGATATGGAAGGCGCAGCCGTCGCCTTCGTCTGTTCGCTCTACGGCATCCCCATTCTGCTCGTCAAGTCCGTCACCGACCTGTGCGACAGCGGAGCGGAGACCTACGAGGAGTTCAAGAAGAACCTCTCGCTGGCCAGCCACAACATAGCCGATGCCGTAGCGCGTATCATCGCTTATCTCACGCAAAACTGAGATGTAGCCCCGACCGCACAGATGGTCATAACAAAGCGGGACAAGGAACCGAATCCTTGCCCCGCTTTGTTATAGGGTTTTATCATCTACTGCCGCAGGTCGGGCAAGAGCCCGACCCATGACAGGGAGATTGTTATCGTACCATAACGACCTTGCCGTTCTGGATGAAGAGACCGGCCTTGGCGCCATTGACCTGACGGCCCAGGAGGTCGTACATACGTCCGCTGTTCTGACCATCGGCAGCAATCTCGGAGATGGCAGCAGCGCCGGAGAGCTTACCGTCAATTTCGATGGCAGAGATATACAAGTACTCCTTACCGGAGAAGTAAGCCGAACCGTCCTCAATCTTCTTGGCGGTGTAGGGATCCTCGCTGTCGTATACGCCGTTGGCATACTGTACCTTCATGTTGCCATACTGGTCAGCAGCCATAAACGGTGCACTGGTAGCGTCGCCCATGAAGCGGATTTCGATAGCCTTGCCAGCGAACTTAGCCGGGATGTCGGCTGATACCGGGTGCCAGGTGTTGGACTCGAAGTAGTTGGTAGCCTCGTATGGATTGCCCGCAGCATCGGTGAAGATAGTCGGGTTGTTGACATGGAACGAAGTAATCTCGCACTTGACAGTGTCAGGATTGAGTTGTACAGAACCGATGTTGGTCCATTCGGCAGCACCTACCTCGCGAACGTCGATGTTGGTCTTTGAGTAGATGAAGTTGTCGGTACCTACACCCGATGTAATCTTGGCGCCGGCCTCAAGAGCGGGTACGGTGATGTAGAGGTAGTCAGGATGCTGGTTGTTGTACAGGTTCTGTGTGCGCACTACGATACAGGGCTTAGAGAACTTGTCACTGCGTGAGTAAACGGCGTTGGTCACTGTGTCTGCATAAGCCGAGGTAGCTTCATCCCAAGTGCGGTAGTTGATCTGTAGAGCGGAATCAGTCGTGAAGACCTCAGAATAGTAAGGAGCGTCCTTCGTGTCTTTGCCACGGTTGGTGAAGTCGAAGACTGCGAGATAGTCGTGCTCCTGGAACTTGCCGACCAAAACGGTATTCTCGGTAAGGGTCAGTTCAATCGGGTTGTCCATACCGGCATCCTTGCCGTTGACGGTCCAGCCCAGGAAGTCTGAGAGGCCACGTGTATTGTAGCTGACGCGGACTACTTCGCCCGACAGATAAGAAGCGGCTGACGGAGAAGCGCTCAGGATAGCTGACTTCGAGCCTTCGGCCTGAATGTCAAGTGTTACGACCTTATACTCTACGTTGGTGTAGTTGGTGCTATCGCCGATAGGACAACCGTCCACACCTGCCGTATAAACTTTCTCCTTATTATAGATGTAGAAGAGACCGTTAGGAGCATCGGTGAAGGTGTTCCATGTCATGTTGACATCGGCCATAGACAGAGAGCTTGAGTCAGGATCGCTGGCCCAAGTAGCTTGCTTATCGGCATCCAATGGGTCGTCAATGCCATAGATGTAACCATAGAGAACATTGTTCTTGACCTCGATACCGCCACCGGCAAAAGCAATCCGGACGATACCCTGTTTTCCGAAGTTGCTGTTGACAATAGAGTCATTCACACTCTTTTCCTGTGCCCAGGCGCTTGTATAATCCGGATAGAGGAAGAAGTTGTTGTTGATGTGAACCTCTGACATCTGGCCTACATTCGAACCAAAGTCGAAGATACGGGACTTGGAGCCTACGACAACCGTATTGTTCTCGAACGTGAAGTTGATGGCCTCGCGAAGAGACTCAGATTCCATATAGCCAAAGGAAACGAGACCGTTCATCTGTGGGATGTCGTAGAAGGTATTGTTGCGGAAAGTCATCTCGCTCACACGCTGGCCCATATAGAAGATAGAAAACAGATTGTTCTGAGGTGCGTTGTGGATTGTACAGCCCTCCATACGGAATACGTTGATAGCACCGCCGTCTACATATCCGCCGGCGCCGTCATTACCTGTCTTGGTCGAAAGGTTCTGGGCACGCCAAAAACCACGGGTGATATTGGTAATCTCGCAGTTGATGAAGGCCAGGGTGTCCATATAGTGGGCAGCAGAGTCCTTGTAAGAGAAATGATACTTGGAGTTACCGGTAGTGAACGAATTGGTGAAAGTTGTACCAAGCACCAGGTTCTCGAAAGTCCAAGAATATGGTTCCTCGTCTGTATTCGACGGAATCGTAATTTGGAAGTCGATTTCCGGCAGATGGCCAAGAGAGTCAGGCACACCGATAAAGTGCAGGTTGCCTTTGTTGTTCGGCTTAGGGCTCTTAAGGTTGATAGCGCTTCCATTGGCAGGAGCTTTGATGTAAACGACCTGGTCGCTACCACTGGTGAACGCACTGTTGATGGTGTTGGCATCGCTGGTCGGATTAGCCTTGGTCTGGGCCAATGCCGAAACAGCAACCATTCCCGACATGAAAAGTGTAAAAATCTTTTTCATAGTGTCTGAAATTTAGGATTTAATAATGGGTTAATAAACTTCTGATATTTAGCAGGAAGTGCAAACGGGATTCTTTGGTACAAGTCTTGTTTTTCTTGGTTCGGAATCTGTTCGGTTTTCCTTTTTCTTTCTCTTTTGTCTGCTGTAAATATATCCCAATGCCAGGGGCAAGTGGTTACTTACACGTTGCAAAATTAGCGTTTTTATAGGAAACAAGCAAAGAAGTAATGTCTTTTCTTTCTTCCCTTAAACTTTTTTTACCCCTAATTGCGACTTTTTTTACCTTTCCGGAGTCATATTGGCCAGATAGCCGAAATGTGTCAAGTCGCGCAATCCCCCTCGAAGGGGTGACTGCGCGACTTGCCTATTTAGAGATTCCAGTCAATAAAGTATTTCTGCTGCAGCGATGACTGCACCTTCTGCTGGTTGCCGGTATTTTCGTACTTGCCCTTGATGCGGTCGTAGATGACCGTGTAGTCCTTGCCATAACGCTCGGCCATCTTGCAGAGGTAGCTGTACGACTTGCCTTCACCCGTAAACTCCTTGAGGAACTCGTCGGCCAAAGCAAGGTCATACTCCTTGATGCGGTCCTCGTCGAACGCAAAGGCCAGCGTGTCACCGCCGTCTGGTAGCTGCGTCAGGTCGTGCAGCGTACCCTTCACAGTACCGGTCAGGCCCAAGTCGCCATAAGCGATAAAGAAGGATGTGTAACGTTCGTCCCACACGCGGTCGCCGTCGATGGAGTCCTTGGGAATGGTGTTGACACCGCCAGGGAAGTAGTTGAGCAAACCATCGTTGAGCAGCGCATCGCACACCTGCCAGTGACCGAGATGGTTCTCGGCTTCGGCCAGCCAGTAGTGCAACTCATGGCCACGGTAGAGGTATATCTGCGGCTCGATCTCGAAAATCTTGGTACGCAGATAGCCGCGTGAGTTGTAGCGGGTGTAGTAGAACTTGGTCAAAGCCAGACCTTCGTTGTACTGGGTCACCATCAGCTTCTGTGTCTCGCCGCGCAGATCCGAGCTGTTGTACTGCGACATGGCATATTCGGAAGGACGCAGGTAGTAACCGTCACCGGGATACTCGGGGCAGAGATACTGCACGATGCGGTTGCGCTGGAAGTTGTCGTAGTCGTAGTAGATGGCGCTCAGCGTCTGCAGGTGTCCGTCGCCGGAGCCTGTGTAGATATTATCCTCCACAGCGCCCTCACCAAAGAACATCTGCGCATAGTAGAGCGTCAGGGTCATACAGGTCGCATAGTTATACCACTTGACGTTCATCTGATCTGCCAAGAACTGCAGGACATTGTCGCGCACCCACAGCCAGTCGGCCTTGGCGGCAGCGGCATCCTCGTAGTTGGTACGCCATGTGGTCAGTTCGGCGCGCAGACAGAGCCAATCCGGGCTCATGTACTTCCAGTAGTCGTAGTTGGCGTCGCCCACCAACGGCTCGACCCAACGGGTCCAGTCCATGGTCAGGTCGGCAGGAATCTGCTGGCCGCACAGCGTAATGCCGTTGTCGAGCAGGTCGATACACTTGTCGCAGATACCCTTCATGTCGAGGTGCTCGAAGGTCTTCGTGTCGCTCAGCGAGACGAGCTCGGTGTTGCTTGTTTCATACCAATAAGCCTCGCCGTAGATACGGCCCAGCATCAGATAAGCCCACACCTTGTAGCGGAGTGCACCGGACACCAGACGCGGGATGCGCACTTTGGCCGAGTCGGAAACGACACCGTTCACTTCGGTATAGAAATCATCAATTTTGGTCAGGAAGTCGTTGCAGGCCACCACTACGGCATAGTATCCGGTCGGGTCGGCATAGGTGTTGCCGTCGGTCGGCTCGTAGTTGTTGATGTTCTGCAGGGCGACGGGGGCATTGCCTGTCGTCTCCAGGTACTGGCACCGCGTGTCGGTCAGGATCATGGCCTGGTCGCCGACTTCCTGCATACGGGTCTGTATGCCCAGATAGCCGCGGTAGATGTCAGACTCCTTACCCATATAGTCCTCATCGTTCATGATGTTCGCAGGATTGGTTTCGAAGAAATCATCGCACGAAGTCGTCAGGAACAGGGAACCCGATACAAAGACAGAGCCTATAAGTAACGAGATTATATTTTTCATATTTCTGTAATTTTAGAAATTGAGATTAACACCTACCTTGAAGGTCATTGGGTTGGCCACCTTGGCATAGTCGAATCCGCGAAGGGCCTCGGTATAGCTGTAGGAGAACTCCGGGTCTGAACCCAAATATTTGGTAAAGGTGACGAGATTCTCGGCCGAAATCCAGATGTTGCCGCTGGCTATCTTCAGCTGCTCCTTGCTGAACGCGTAGGAAAGCTGGAGGTTGCGCAACTTGAGATAGTCGGCATCCTCGATCCAGCGGTCGCTGAAGAAGTTGTTGCCCGAGGGGTCACCATAGGTAGCACGCGGCATGCTGGTCTTGTCGCCCTCCTTCTGCCAACGGTTGAGGACAGCCGTCGACTGGTTGAAGAACGAATCCATCGACTCGGTCTGGCGACGTACGGCATTGTAGGCCTTGTTGCCGACAGAGAACGAGAAGTCGGCGCTCAACGTGAAGTTCTTCCAGCGGAGAGAGGTGCCGAACGAACCGAAGAAGTCGGGAGCAGCCGTACCCAGGCTAACACGGTCCTGATCGTTGATGACACCGTCACCGTTCTGGTCGACGAAGATGACGTCACCGCCCTGGTAGTTGTTGCCGTAGCTGTTCTTCAGCACATTGCCGTTGGCATCGGGAGTCAGGGCCTCGGCTGTAGTGGCATAGACGCCCTTGGTCTCGAAACCATAGAACTCATACGGCGAGCGGCCCTTCTTCAGACGGGTCTGAGCGTCGTCGTTGTTGTAGGAAGTATAGCTCGTAATGAGCTCGGACTGTCCGCCCAAGTCGGTCACTTCGGTGCTGATATAGCTTCCGCCGGCATTGATGATCCACTCCCAGTCCTTGTTGTGGATGGGGTTGTAACGGAGGCTGACCTCTACGCCACGGTCGGCAATGGCGGCATCGTTGGCATAGTACACGCCATTGGAACCATAGGCTGCCGACAGGGATGCGTCGAGCAGAAGGTCGAAATGGTCGGCATAGAAGGCATTGACGCGGGCATTGAACTTGTTGCCGAACATCGACAGGTCTACACCCAAGTCATACTGCAACTTCTTCTCCCACTCCAAGTTGGTGTTGGGCACGCCATTGCGCACGATAGTACCGAGATTGAAGAGGTTGTTGCTGACGTAGTAGTTCTTGGCATAGTTGCTCGAGAAGCGGCTGTTGCCTGACATAGAAACCTCGGCGGTGACATTCAGCAGGTCGAAGGCATCGGGCAGGGTTCCGTGGTTGGCCGTGAACCAAGTCAAGCTGGCTGACGGGAACCATCCGAAGCGGTTGGCATTGACACCGGAAGCGGAAGTTCCGTCGGCCGTCACGCCCACGCTGGCCTTGAGGAGGTTGTTGTAGGTGTAGTCGCCGTGCAGGTAGAACGAAAGCCACTTCCACTCGTCATTGTTGCCGAAAATATTCCATTCGTCGGTAGTCACCGAAAGGGTCTTGTAGTAGTCGTTGGCCGTATTGTAACCGCTCGATGCATCGTACTCGAAGTCCTTGGTCAGAAGACGCACACCTGCATAGGCCGAGAGGCTGTGCTTCTGGTTCCAGGTGTTCTGGTAAGCGGCATTGAGGTTGTAGTAGTACGACGACTGGCGGATAACGCCCATCGAGACGAAGTTCTCGCCCGTGCCGTAGAGCTGCGGGATAATGGCCTGGTCAGTCACACCCGGCGTGAAGATATACTCCTCGGTGTAGTCGTAGTAGAGGTTGACCTGACCGGTGATGGTCCAATTCTGGTTCGGACGGTAGTTGAGTCCGAGGTTGATATTGGCATCGTAAATCTTGTCCGTGCCGTCGACGGTGTTGACGATGGCAGAGGGGTTGGACACGTTGTCGTAATCATACGTAGGATTGCTGTTCGTGTTCCAGCCATTGTACTTCAGGTAGAGGTTGTTCATGACCGAACCGTCGTCGAGCTGCTGGTGCACGTTCAGGTTAGGCATCATGTGGTAGGCAGCCAGGATAGGATTGGTCTCCTCGCTCATGCCGGTGTTGTTCAATTCGCTGTTGATGTAGGCCAGGTTGACACCTGCGAAGACGTCAAACTGACGGCTCACCATGATGTTGGTATTCAACGAAGTGGAGTAACGGCCCGAATTGGTACCCTGAAGCACGCCGTTGTTGTGCGTATAACCGAACGAAATGTTGTACTTGGCGATTTCGTCACCACCCTCTACACGCAGGATGTTGTCGGTGACAAATCCGTTGCGGTAGATCTCGTCGTTCCAGTCCGTGTTGTTGTTGAACAAGTACGAATAGTAGTTGGCATCGTTGGACAGGAACGGATAGTCGGTCTGAAGGGCTGAAAGCGAGCTGTAGCGTGTCTGGCCAATGCCCATCAGATAGTTTTTGTACTGAGAGGGATTGAGGGCCGGCAGCGCATCCTTGGCTACGGCCATGCCATACGAACCCTGGAAGGAAACCTTCGTGTCGAGGTTGTCGCTGACAGCCTGTTCCGTCTGGATGGCAATCACGCCATTGGAACCCAGCGAACCGTACATGGCGGCCTCGGCACCCTTCAGCACCGTAATGGAGCGGATGTCATGGGCATTGTAGCCGAACAGGGCATCGCGGCTGTAGGCGTTGATGACGTCGCTGACAGACATGTTGGCCAGATAGGGCACACCGTTGATGACGATGAGAGGCGTATTCTCGGCATTGAGTGAATTGATGCCGCGGATGTTGAAATAGCCGCCTTCGCCAGGCATGCCGCTCTTCTTGACGATGTTCAGCGCGGGGTCAAGACCCTGCCATGAGAGGTCGGCGGAAGGAGAGTCGGAGAAGTCCTTCTTATAGTGGGTGCCGAGCAAGGCACTCGACTGGTCGCGCGAGATGGTGTTGCCGTCGGGCATATAGGTCTGGCCGCTGAAACGGCTTTCCGACATCGGTACCATCACGATGACCTTGGGGATGACATTCGACTTGAGCGGATAGAGGTGGGTATAGTAGTCCTGAAAGACAACCTTCAGCGTTCCATCCGTAGCCGAGGTGGTGAGGTTGAACTCACCGTTCTCGTCGGTCAAAGTCGAACCGTTGGCACCCGGGACGGAGAGGATGACACCCTCCAGCGGTTTGCCGTCAGTGCCGACCACAGTACCCTTGAATGTCTGCTCCTGCGCAAAGGCCGCAGCAGAAAAGGCTGCAACTGTAAGTGAAAGAATTATCTTGTTTTTCATAATCAATAGTTATTCGTGGTTGGACGGAGACACCAGTGATACATCATCAGCTGCTGAATGTCGGACTTGGAGCGGTTCATGGCACCGTTCTTATAGAAGAGGGCATTGTCGCTCGATTCAATCTTGATCTTGAAGTTGCCCGGTTTGTGAAGCACAACCCTTGCTATCTGATAGCCGTCGGTGTCGTAGGCAGAAGCCTTCTGGTAGAGGGTAGGATCCTGATCGTACCACCAGCGCCAGTCGAAATACTCCGGATAGCCGGACGCATCGTCACCGTAGAGCTCGAGGCCCTCGGAAGCACCGGCACGGTCGAAGTGGAAGTTCGAACCGGTAGCCTTCATGGCCATATCCTTGACCAGGCAATTGGCCTCACTGAACTCCTCGTCAGCACCGCAGAAATAGATGGACAGAGAGTAGTCGAGCGAGTGCTTGAAGCCCATGCGGAGGTTGTACTCACCTGCCGGCAGATAGACTTCCTGGAGGCCATACTGCTTCTCGTCGGCATTGTAGAGCAGACCGTCGTAGTCCACACTGACCGTCAGACTGTCGGTCTGTGACTCCTGGTCAGGTTCGGCCGTCAGCACGTGATAGTAGATGGTAGGCAGTGTGGCCGACAACTCGAACGAGCCCTGGGCATCGTTGACAACCAAAGGCTTGATCCAGTGGTTCCAACGGAAGTAGCCGCCACCGGTAGCCACCAGGTTGGTAGCGTCCCAACCCTGCTGTGTGGCATTGAGGGCTGACCAAATCTGATAGAAACGTGCCTTGACACGCCAGATGACGATATGGTTCGGAATCTTGTAGTAGTCGGTCAGCAAATAGGCATAACCATTGGACAGGTTCACGGGGTTCTCGTAGTCGACATGCTGGATGGCGGGATTCCACTGGGCGGCATCGATAGACTCGTAAGTCTCCGTATCGGAGGTCTCGTCAATCTCCTGCACGTATCCGCCGACGCACTCGAACTGGCTGGCCGTTGGAGCTACCTCCTCGGGACTGAGCTTGCGGTCCACGAAGCAACTCTCTACAATCCACTTGCGGAACTTGAGGGAGTCGGCTGAAGTAACCGAACGGCGCAGGAACAGCTTGACACTGTCAAGGGCAGCCGTGTAGGCATGCTCCAGCAGCTTGTTGTTAGGGACGAAGAGCGTAGACAGGTACGACTCGCTGCGCATATCCCACGTCGGCAGGCCGTTCTCGTTGTAACGGTCCATCAGGGTGTTCTTGGTCGAGATAACCGAATCGCTGTAGATGGTGTTGCCCATCACGTCGACACCACAGGGCGTAGAAGCATCGGCATCGAAATACTGCTCCTCGAACTCAGCCACGAACGACTTGAACATGGAGTAGTCGTCGCCCAGGCTCTGGATGTACTCGTAGAGCGAAGGCGCAGCGGAGATGATGCCGTCCACGAAATAGACGTAGCCGTTGTCGGTCTGGACCATACGGGTAATCTTCTTGCCGTTGAGCAGCTTGTTGCCGTCAGCATCGAGAGTGACCCAAATGTTCTTGCCGCAGCGTGTATAGATGCCGAAACCGTCGACGAGCGAGACCGGCGCAATGGAAAGGTCAGAGACCGTATTGGTCACGAACTTCTCGTTGGACATGGCCTCCGAGTCTGTGGCGGGATTGATATTGGCATCTTCGCACACAATCAAAGTGCAGTAGCTGTCATCCCGGCCGATGACGTCCATCAGACCGGCCTGCTCATAGAGCGAGGCAAACTGCTTGAGGCCCGACTCGCCCTGCACGAACGATGCTGCATTGCCCTTATAGACTTCCACACCGGAAGTAGCCTCCGAGCCCGCTTCGTCGAAGTGGTCGTTCCACTCGTCGTTGCAAGCAGCGAAAGTCAAGGCAGAGACTCCAAGTATATAATACCAAATTGTCTTTTTCATACAATTCTTCTTTTATCTCATTAATATTATTCAGTTATCGGTTCGAACAGGATGTAATCCCACATCTGGTGGTAGGTGTTGCCCGTCTTCGCATTGATGTCGAGCATCGTTACCTTCAGCTTGTGTGAACCGGACTCCGTGAACTCGATGGCATTGGCGCCCACCCACAGGTCAAGTTTGCAGACCTCGGATGACCAGTAATTCGTGAACTCCACTTCCTTTTTGTCAGGCAGGCCCTTGAATACGTATGCATTCTTGCTCCACTCCGACTTGTTGGCTTCGGGGTCAATCTGGAACTTGGTCAAAGAACCTGCAGCATGATACTTGCTCATGGTCGAGTTGGAAGCATAGTGCAGTGTGACCTTGTACTTGCCCTTGATGATGGTCGGGGTCTTGAACTGTACCCAACCGGCATAGCCCAGGTTGACGAAGAGCAGGTTGTTCAGGTAAGAACGGTAGTGGTTGATGGTCTTCTGCTTCGAAGAGTAGTATTTGTTCTTAAAGAAACCAATGGCGCGGTAGTTGCCGTAGCTGGCCTTGGTGCTGTTGGCCTGATAAGTGAAGGTCGTAGAGTCGATCTCACCGAACTGGCCGTCGCGGTAGGTCTGCGTCAGGTCTATCTGATACTCCTTGTTGGTCATGGCCGTCGAGTAGAGGTCGCCGAGTTTCTTGCTGGCGCCATAGGCATTGGCAAAGCGGATAATCTGGTCCGTGTTGCAGAAGTCCCACTTGATGGTCACAGGCTTGGGAGTCCAGACGGGCATCACATAGTCAATCTTGTGAATCATGCCGTTACGGGCCTCGATGTCCGAACGGACGATTTTGGCCTTCTCGTTGATAAGGGTGACCATCTCGCCCTTGCTGTCAGTGACGAAGGTGGAGTCGGCGTTCATCTGATGCTGTGCCGTGATGACATTGCCCTTGTTGTTGGTGTCGTAGATGAGCACCTGATCGTCGGTGTCGTACTTCAGGAACTCCGACTTGCTGAGCTTGGAGTTCAGGAAGTGGTAGGCGCAATACTTGTAGAGAGCGCTGTCGGCCGTACCGACCATATTCTTGAGGTCGTCAAGGCTGTTGATGCCGGCAGCCTTCATGGCATCGTCGCTAGGAGCAAAACACGTGAACTGATAGGTCGTGACCGAATAGCCGCCACCGCGGATATAGACGGTGTCGCGCAACTGCTCGGCTACCTTGTCATAGCCCGATTCGCGGCAGGCTGCAGCGAAGATAGTGTACTGGCCCTCCGACTCCAGTTTGGAGACCATAGGCTCCGACAGCGGACGGATGACGTCGTCCATATAGTAGATGATGGCGTTGGATGCCTCAATACTGTTGATACCTCCGGAATCCCTGGGCTGTACGATGGCCTGGTTGTTGATGTAGACAGACTCGATGTTGAGCGTATCGCCGGTGCGTTCTGCATCGTCGACATCCATGATGATATGTCCGAAAGTCGGTTTCAGATACGACAAGAAGAGACTCTGTGTGGTCAGTGCCTGGTTGTCGGCAGCCGCATTGATGAAGGTCTCGTTGCTTATCTTGATGCCGCTGATGATATGGTTCTGTACGACCTCACGTGCATAAGTCTTGTCCAGTTCCTGGATAGACGACACGCCGCGCCACTCGAGGAACTCCTGGATGGCCTTGTTGGTCGGTGCGAAAACGGTAGCCGTAGCCGAAGCATCCTTGAGTCCGTTGTAGTAGTCAGCGTACTTGAGAAAGTCAATCCACATTGAGAAATCGTCCGAGCGCTTCTCCATCAGAGTGGTGCAAGTCATCTCGTTCTCGACGTCGGTAGGCGTGACAAAGGTATCCCCCTCGAACGGATCATCGCAAGCCGACAGGGCCAATGAACCGACACACGCGAACATTATATATTTATATGCTTTCATAACGTTGATTTGTCAATGGTTTTATTTGTAGTATGGATTCTGCACAAGCTTGTCGTTGCTCTCTATTTCCGAATTATAGATAGGCAGGAAGAGGGCATTGTCCGAATTGAGCACCGAACGCAACCAGGACTCCGATGCCGACGTGTTGTAGCGGATGACCTGCTCGACGATGAACTGTGTCTTGTACTTGTTGTTGTTGGCACGGCCCATACGGAGCATGTCATACCAGATCTTGCCTTCACCGACAAACTCAAGCTTGCGCTCGTCAAGAACCTTCTCAAGCAGTTGCTCCTGAGTGTATTGTTCGACCACGAAATAGGCCTCCTCCAGATTGTTGCTGCTGAGCTCGGCTCCAGCGATATTGTTCTCGTCGGTATAACCGGCACGCTCGCGTATCTTGTTGATCATCCTGATAGCCTCAAGCTTGTGTTCGGTGGTCGGATTGTCACCGTCCAGACGGAGGTAGGCCTCGGCACGCATCAGGATGATGTCGGCCATACGGTAGATGATGAAGTTGGGGTCGTAGTAGGTCGACGTACGCTTCTTGTCCTCGGTCGTCGAACCGATATACTTCCATACATAGCCCCTCTGCAGACCCGGAGCCATTGAAAGGTTGGAACCGGGATGGAAGGCTGAGTGATAGGTACGGGCCGACTCCTTGCCACTGGTGATGGCTCCCTCATTGTCGCCGACGATGGCCGTGTATTCGTTCACAAAGTCCGTGCAGGCCTCAGCCGAGATGGCATAGATGCCAGCAGCATTCTGATCGTCGAAAAGCAACGGCAGATTGTTGGTCTGGTCCTCCTCGTAGTTGTACTGGATTTCGAAGATGCTCTCGTTGGAGTTTCCGGGGTTGTACATCGACATGTAGTTCGAACGGGTCGGAGTGGCCATGAATGCCGGCACCTTGCTGCCGCTGGCGTTGAGCAGGGCATCGCAATAGGTAATGCACTCCTCGTAGTCCTCATGCCACAGGCAGACGTCGGCCATCAAGGCATACAGGGCCCACTTGGTAGCACGGCCCTTGGTCTCCCAGGTCGTCTCGAAACTCTCTTTGGCAGCACCCGTGGCTATGGCGGCCTTCAGGTCGGCCTTGATCTGGTTGATCACCGTATCCTCGGAAACTTTCGGGATGTTGATAACCACCTTGTCGTTGCTATATGCCTTGAGCGGCATCGGCACGTCGCGGAAGTTGCGCACCAGATAGAAGTAAGAGATGGCACGCAGGAAGGCAGCCTCGGTATAATGGCTGTTACGGGCGGCCTCGGTGTAAGTGTCGCTGTTCTGACAGGCTTCGTCAGCACGCTCCAGGACGGTATTGGCGATATTGATAATCTTGTACCAGGAGTCCCACTTGCAGTAGCTGTCAGTCGAAGTCATCTGCCAGGACTGCAGTTTCGGCGTACCGCTCCACTGGTAGACGACACTGGCACGCAGTTCGCCCCAGGGGATGATGTAACTCTCCACATTGCTGCGCAGATAGTAGTAACCGCCCATCAGGAAGTTCTCCACGTCATCGGCGCTCTTCCAATACGTATCTGACACCTGCGAGTTCTCAGGGAGAATGTCGAGATAATCGCTACAGCTGTTGCCTGCCAAAAGGAAGGAACCGAGCAGTACGGAAGCACATATATCTTTGATTTTCTTCATTGTTATATCCTTTCTAACCTTTAATTCTTCATTCGTCATACAAATCTCAATTAAAAGCCGAGCGTTACACCGAATGAGAACCGCCGACTGCGGGGCGTGGTGGAGTTATCCTGCGAGAGGTCTGTAATCTTCGAAGGCAGTGAAACTTCCGGATCCTGGCCCTTGTAGTTGGTCCATGTAAACAGGTCGTAGCCTGTGATGAAGCAACTCATGTTGGCTGCATGCAACTTTTGGACGAAGCTCTTCGGGAAACGGTAGGTCAGCGAGATGGTCTGCAGACGGATGTACGAGCAGTCCTCGACGAAGCGGTCCGAACCCAAGTAGTTGTAGCCGTAGCCATACAAGGCGCGTGGGATGTCGGTGTCGTCGCCCTCCGAACGCCAGCGGCGCAGGACGGCCTTCGACTGGTTGTCCTTGTTGTACATGGCCTCGTTGTTCATACGGGCAGAGTTGATGACCTTCTGACCGAGACGGTAGTGGAAACGTGTGGTGAGCGTCCAGTCCTTGTAGCGCACTGACACGCCGGCACCGCCATGGACCACAGGGTTGCAGTTGCCGATATACACGATATCGTTCTTGTCAATCTTGCCGTCGTGGTTGATGTCCTCGTACTTGGCATCGCCGGGATAACAGGTGTAGGTACTGTTCTTCATGACGATGGCATTGCCCTCGAGGTCACGCATGATGTTGCCCTCGGCATCGCGGGCGTAGGTATCTTCCAGATTCTGGTATACGCCCTTGTAGCGGTAGCCGAAGAACGAACCGGTCGGGGTACCCGTCACGAGCTTCTGTGCATACTGACCGTTCTTGAGCGAATAGGTCTCTTCGGCCAGGTTGCTCGGCAATTCGATGATTTCGTTGCGGTTGCGGTTGATGTTGAAGTCGGCCTTAATCTGCCAGTCCTTGTTCTTGAAGATTTCGTAGTCGATACGGTACTCCCAACCTTTGTTTTCCAGCGAACCGGAGTTGGTGTATGACAAGCTGGAGAATGCCGAGGTCGAAGACACGGTCACACCTTTCTGCAACAAGTCCTCGGTGGTCTTGTCGTAGTAGTCGAACGTCATGGTCACTTTGTTGTTCCAGAAGCCCAAATCGACGCCCAAGTCCCATTCGGTAGAGGTCTCCCATTTCAGTTTGTTGAGCTGCATGGAGTTAGGCACGATAGGTGTCTTGGTGCCGTACTTGGAACTAAGAGCCGTGTATGTGCCGACGTAGGGCGAAGTACCCGAAGGCGACTTGCCTGACTGACCCCAGCTGTAACGGATCTTGGCCTGGCTGAGCCAATCCTCGGTCTTCTCCTTCAGAGGCTCGAAGTCCTGCAGGTTCAGGGCGCCGCCATAAGACTGGAAGAGACCCCAACGGTTGGTTTTGGCAAGAGCGGAGTTGCCTTCGTAGTTCCAGGTGGCATTGACCGTCAGGAAGCGCATGAAGGTATAGTTCAGGTTGGCGATGCCGGAGAGTGTCCTGCCCTCAGACGAACCTGAGTTGATTGAACTGTTGTACAGCGTACCGCCGGTGGTAGGATCGGCCATCTGTCCGTTGGCCACGCCATACACCTGCGAGGTGTAGCTCGAGCTGCTCGACTGTGTGGTACGCCACAAGAGGGTAGCCACGATGTTGTGCAAGTTGTCCTTGAAGCTCTGGTTGTAGAGCAACTTGGTCTCTGTCTGCAGGGAGAAATTGTTGGTCGAAGCGTCGTAGGCGAAATTGCAGTTCGTAGAGTTGATGTTCACACCGGTCACCTCCTGCGGAAGGTAGCGGTTGTCCTTGGTCGTCTTGAACTTCATCGAGACGTAACCCTGATACTGGAGAATCGGGTTCTTGTTTTCGTCGCGGATGATGACAAACCTCGGACTGATGTTCATCTTCTCCTCCTTGGTGTTGGTGTTCTTCCACGACTCGTTGACAGCAGCGATGGGATGGAAGTTGGCACTGCCGGTGAAAGCACCCTGGAACTCGTTGGCATCCTGGTAGGTGAAGTAGATGTCGGTGGCCTCCTTGGTCTCGTCGTCTATATAATAGGGCGACTTGTTAGGCATCTTGCGCTGTGCCTCCGTACGGGTCTGGTCGCTCGTAAAGTAGGCAGAGGTGTTCTTAGTGTCGGAATAGGTGAACTCGGCCGACACCTTGAAGCGGTCGGAGAAGTTGTAGCCGATGTTGAGTGAAGACGTCAGACGCGTCATGTCGGTTGCCTTGGTGGTACCGTCTTCAGACGTCCATCCCAAAGAGAAACGGTAGGTAGCCTTGTCGCCACCGCCCGACATAGAGAAGTTGTTGTCGGTGGTATAGGCGTTCTTGCGCACCTCGTCGAGCCAGTTGGTATTGACATTGTACTCGTCGAAGTAGCTCCAGCTAGGTTCGTAGCCGATGGCGTAACCGTTGTCGGTAGGCTCCGAGGGGAACAGCATCTGAATCAGACTATGTGAGGAAGACAGGCCCTTGGCATTGGCCGTGTTCCAGATGGCATCCTGCATGTAGGCCGTATATTCGTCGCCGTTGAGCATCGGAATGGCATCCGGCTCGACCTTGAGCGAAGACTTGTGCGAGAAGGTGAACTTCGGCTTGCCGCGCACACCTTTCTTGGTCGTAATCAAGAGCACACCGTTGGCACCCTTGGTACCGTACATAGCGGTAGAAGCGGCATCCTTGAGTACCTCGATGCCCTCGATATCGTTCGGGTTGAGCGAAAGCATGTCGGCGAAGTCCTCGGTGTTGGCCGTAGAGAAGTCGAAGTCGTCGGCGATGTCCGTATTGTAAGGCACGCCATTGATGACGATGAGCGGGTCTGCGCTGGAGTTGAGGGTAGCGGTACCGCGGATACGGATAGAACCCTTGGCACCCGGGTCACCGCCCGTCAGAATGTCGACACCGCCGAGCTGGCCCTGCAGGACCTCTTCGACAGAGTTGACCGGCAAAGCCTCGAAGACTTCTTCCATCTTGATGCTCTGCGATGCACCCGTAAACTGTTTGGCCGTCAGGCCGAGTTCGGATTTGACCGTACGGCCCGTAGCCACGACGACTTCCTGCAGCGTCTTGCTGTCCTCTTCCATCGTGATGTCCAAACGCTTCTGTCCGGTGTAGGCCACACGCTGAGGGGCCATACCGATGAAGGAGAAGACCAGGGTCAGGTTCTGCCCCACAGGCATCTTGATGGAATAGTTGCCGTCCATATCGGTGGTAGTACCGGTGAGGGTACGGTTCTGGTCATTGACAACGGCCACGTTGACGCCCATACAAGGCTCCTTGGAGGCCCCGAACCGTTCGTAGACGACGCCACTGATTATCTGCTGGCCCCATGCTGAAGCGCATACGAGCGACATCACAAGCACAAGTCCAAGTTTGTTCAGTATATTCTTCATATAGATTTTTTTAACTTTCAACTTTTACTTATAACCATCACTTGGGCCATACGTCCTCGAAAATACCGTCAAGGAACTGTACGCAGCCGTCGCTGAAGGTAAACGGCAAGTAGTCATAGCCTGAATAGAACGGCACTTCCTTCGTGCCGGCAACAGGTTTGGCCACGAGAGCCGAGCCCGTGTCAGTGATGTCGATGTACACACATGCGGCAGGTACGACACTCTCGTCGATGATGCTCGGGATGCCTGTGTCAGATACGTCCTGACCCCAGCCCAGGTAAGGATACTGGTTGGCCGGAGAGGTGCTGACAGGCAGGAAGTACTGCATCAGATAGTGCTGCAGGTCAGCCAGTTCGGTATCGCCCTCCTTGACTGAAGTGAGCGCCCAGAACTGCTCGTCGTCGGCACTGGTGGCTGTCGTGGTAACGTGGGGGAACTCGCCGGCCAGGATAGCCTTCTTGATGGCATCGGTGGTAGGAACCAACATCAGATAGGTGTCCTCATCGCTCATATAGGCCATGCTCTGCGACTCCGTGTCCATCATGTCGGCCATGACGAGCATCTGGATGAAGCCCTCGAACAAGGTGCCCTGGTCGTTGCGGTGCGTATAGATCATCGGCATGAACTTGGCATAGAGCGCATTGCTGAGGTTGCCGAGCAGCAGCAACGAGTCGTTGGTGGTGTCGTACTCGTAGCAGTGACCGTTGCTCCAGCTGCCGTCGCGGAAGGTAATCTCCTTGAAGTCAGCCCAAATGGAAGCCTTGTCGGTCAGCGGGTTGCCGGCATAGTCGATGAGATTGTTGAACAAATAGCTATTGGTAATCTTGCCGTCCTTGACGTAGATGTAGACAGGATCGTCGGCATAAGTACGATAGACGTTGACGCCCGAAGCAGGACTCTCCAGCTCCTTCGACTCGCCGTACAAGTTGATCATGTGGGCCTTGGCATACTGCTTCTGCACAGCTGCGCCCACCTCGACTTCCTTCTTGGTGTCGTTGTAGTTCATGACCTTACCGGTCGAAGCGTCGTACCAAATTTCCTCGCTGGCAAACTGGTTGTTGCTGGGATAGAGCAGGATATAGCTAACCTGGTCGCTGTAGAGTTCCTCGAGCATGTCGCTCTTGTTGAGCATCTGCAGGAAGACACTGTACTTCTTATATTTATAAGCCGGACCTGACACGGAGCCGAACACTGCCGGAGGAGTCAGGATATTCTGGCCATAGAGCATACCGTTGGCACATATCACACGGTTCTCGGCTGGCACTGCTGTCTCGTCGAAGACATCGAACTTGATGACCGTACCGGTGTAGCCGTTCTCGATGTCGCCTTTCTCGATCTCCTCGGGGAATGCCAATCCCGTGTAGACGGAGTTGGACAACAGGTATCCGATAGCATCGTTCGAGATGCTGTCGTAGCAGACCTCGCTCGGATAGCCGGTACCCTCATCGCCCCAGTATTCCTTGTAGAACTCGTTGAAAGCCTCATCCGTTGGAGCGAATATCGAGTAACTGTAATTGGCAGAAGACAATACGGAGAACGAAGTATAGCTGCTCGTAGGCCACTCCAGCCAAATGTTCGGCAACCTGTAACTGCTCTTGTAGTTTCTCGTATAGTAGGTAGTCGAGCCGCCGCCATACAAGTCGGTCAGGTTCTGGTTGACCTCATAGTAACCGTACTGCTCATACAGTTTGAGGAACTGACTGAAGCCCGACCTTGAGGAGAGCTCCTTCTGGATAGTCTCCAGCGGACGCACCACGCGGTCTACATAATATATATATCCGTTTTTGGCAATCACCTCGTCGGTGTTGGTCACGGTGGCATTGGAAACCTGGAAGCCCAGGTTGTCGGCATCCTCGGCCTTGTACTCCGTTTCGGGATAGAAATACTCGTAGTTCTTCTTGCCGTCAATCACATAGGTGTTGAACATCTCCTTGGAGAACACGGGGACGAAACGCTCCATGTGGTACACGTCGGCCGTAATGCCGAATGTATCGACAACGTTGCCCATGTCGTCAAGCATGTGGTCGACCTCCACGGTCTCGGGAGCATCCTGGCTGCGCGTTCTGAACTTGTAGTACAGACCGGCGTTGACTTGCTTCTGTTCCTCTGTCGCACCATCGCCCTCTTCAGGACGGAAGTTGACCATCTTCTCCTTGTTGAACGAATAGTACAACAGGTGGAAACCGATGAGCTTCTTCAACTCCGCAACGGAAAGTTGCGTGATGTCGGTCGTCCCGTAGTTAGCCTGCAGATAAGCGTTCATCGAAGCATCGTTAGGAGCCATGACGGTCATGATGGCACGGCCCTGAAGAAGTGAAGTCCATCCACAGGTCTCGACTCCCTGTAGGAATACGGTGTAGTCGCCCGATTCCTTCAGAATCTCATAGACACTGCCTTTAATCGAACTAGGTTCCTTGTAGTAGTCCTTCATCTCGTCCTGACAAGACGAACTGAGTCCCACGAAGGAAGCCATAGCCAGCACACAGCAAAACAGGTTGCTTTTACTAAGCATCTTTTTCATGAATTATTTGATTTTGTTTTTGGCGGAATAAGACAAAGTTGTGATATGAAATCAGAATTAAGGCTTCTTTCAGCGTCAACCAGTGCAGACTGACTGAACTATTGCGGCTGGCTGAAAAAGCGTGGCAAAGATAGGCATTTCGCCTGACATCTTCAACTAACAATCTTCTGAAAAATTTCCACTAAGACAATATTTACCCCAAATTAGAACGATTTTCCCCAAAAAGGCGAAAATTGTCCACCTTTCGCCCTTTTGAGGAAAATCATGACAAAAATGTTACATTCGCAAAATCATGGTACGACACACATCAAATATGTAACATCACGATTTGCGCTTCTTGGTCGGAATCGTGTCTTCGACCAACGCGAAATCAATTGTACGCCGTTCCATGTTGACTGCAGCCACCACAACCTTGAGGCTGTCACCCAGCGTGTAGCGCTTGTGCGTGCGGCGGCCAATCAGGCAGAAGTTCTTCTCGTCAAACACATAGTGGTCGTCCTTCAGGTCGCGCACGGGAACCAGTCCCTCGCACTTGCTGTCGTCGAGTTCGACGTAGATACCCCAATCGGAAACGCCGCTCACGGTGCCCGTAAACTCCTGTCCCATCCTGGCGCCCAAATACTCGGCCTGCTTGTACTTGATGGAAGCACGTTCGGCCGAGGCTGCCACCTGCTCCATCTCCGAGCAATGCTTGCAGTACTCCTCAAACTGCTCGCGCGGCACGCTGCGCCCGTTCTCGTTGAGGTAACGGTTGAGCAGGCGGTGCACCATGCAGTCGGGATAGCGGCGGATAGGCGAAGTGAAGTGCGTATAGTACTTGAACGACAATCCGTAGTGGCCTATATTTTCGGTCGTATAGACGGCTTTAGCCATCGAACGGATGGCGAGCATGGAGAGCATATTCTCCTCAGGACGGCCGTGGATTTCCGTCATCAGATGGTTGATGCCCTGACTGATGGTCTTGTTGCTGCCCGTAGCCGGCATCTTGTGTCCGAAGCGCGAGGCGATGCTGGCCAGGTTCTCGAGTTTCTCGGGCATCGGTTGGTCATGCACACGGTAGACGAAGGTTTTGGCCTTCCGGTTGCTCTTGCCTTTGGCCTTGGCATTTCCCTCTCCCGTACAGCCTATGGCTTCGGCCACTGTCCGGTTGGCCAGGAGCATGAACTCCTCGACCAGTTTGTTGGCATCTTTGGAGACCTTGAAATAGACATCGGTAGGCGCGCCCTTGTCGTCGAGCACGAACTTGACCTCTGCCCTATCGAAAGCAATGGCACCCTCGGCGAAGCGGCGGGCGCGCAACTGCTTGGCCAGTCGGTCGAGCTGCAGTATCTCGGCGGCATAGTCGCCCTGGCCCGTCTCGATGATGCTTTGGGCCTCCTCGTACGTAAACCGCCGGTTGCTCCGGATGGCCGTGCGCACAATCCGGTGCTTGAGGATATTGGCGTCATCATCCATCTCGAACAGCACGCTGTAGGCCAGTTTGTCTTCGTCCTGACGCAGCGAGCACAGCTGGTTGCACAGGCGCTCAGGCAGCATCGGTATGGTCCGGTCAACGAGATAGACCGACGTGGCACGGCTATAAGCCTCCTTGTCGAGGATAGACTCCGGATGCACATAGTATGTCACATCGGCAATGTGGACGCCTGCTTCCCAATGTCCGTTCTCAAGCTTGCGCAGCGAGAGGGCATCGTCAAAGTCCTTGGCATCGGCCGGGTCGATGGTGAATGTCGTCACGTCACGGTAATCCAGACGACGGGCAATCTCCTCGGGCGTGCAGCCGTCGGCTATGCGGTCGGCAGCTTTCACCACGTTCTGCGGATACTTGTATGGCAGTCCGTATTCGGCCAGGATAGAATGCATCTCGGCATTGTTCTCACCCTTCCGACCCAACACATCGACGACCTTGCCGATAGGATTCTTGGAAAATGCCGGCCAGCGCTGGAAGTCCACCACGACCTTGTCGCCGTCCTTGGCCTTGCCCAGCAGTTCGTTGGGGACATAGATATCCTTGTCCAAAGCGCGGTTGTCGGGGATGACGAAGGCGTACTTGCTGTTCTTCTGCAAGACACCCACATAGCGGTGTGGCACACGCTCCAGCACCTCGACCACTCGGGCCTGAGGACCTGCCACGCCGCGCGAGTAGCGGGCATTCCTTTTGCCGGCCACTTTCTGCAGACGCACGCGGTCGCCGCTCAAAGCCTGCATATCGTCGCCGTCATAGACCGTAAAAGGCAGTTCGTAGCCCTCCACCGTCACCTGGTGCATACCGTTGTGACGACGGTCAAAGACGCCCTCGAGCTCCTCCCCTTTCATCTGATTCTGACGCAAGGAGAAGCGTCCGGAGGAGACCTCCTTCAGCAGACCCTGTTCCTGGAGCAAGAGCAGGATGTCATACACGTCCGCGCGGTTGCTTCGACCGAAGATGCCGAGTTCCTGCGAGATCTGAAGATAGTTGTACGAATTGTTGGGATGCCGATTGAACCAATCTACGATTTGTTCCAACAGCTTTGTCGACGAAGATTTTGCCATGTTTCTCAAGTTTGATGCCGCAAATATAAACGCTTTTTCGGACAAAAGCAATTTCCTTGTCGAAATTCCGCACAGTTGTAACCGCTTTTTAATATTTTTCCCGAACAAACAGACCATACAGAGGCAAAAGCGCGTTCTTTGAACAGGAGCCGATTCGTATAAAAATAAGAGGTCGGTTAGGCTAAAGATAAGGTCAGGCAAGTACAAAACTAGGCTTTTCGTGGTCTAAAACTAAGGTTCGTCCATCATAAAACTATGCTTTGTCTGGCCCAAAACAATGCTTTGTTTTGCTCCACACAATTAATTGTTTTGCCCTAAACAATTAATTGTATAGCCCCAAACAATCAATTGTCTTGGCCGATACGAATCATCGTCCGACACCATACGGAGTTTTACTGGCCCACACGGAGTTTTAGCTTCGCCTAGTAGCACCCCTTAAAAACGGGCAATGCCAGCTCCTTTCTAGCAAGGAACTGGCACCGGTCGGTCTTTATAAAAAGACTTCTTTCACCATCTTCGTATTAACTTAACTAATTACTAACTTTTAATAGGGTGTAACAACTAACCGAATAAATAAACTTAAACAATATTATCTTTAAGGTAATGAACCATATTTTGTTTTGCAAAGATAAGGCAAAAAACCGAATCCCGCAAGAATTTCTGTAACAAGAATGTCTAGAACGGCCTTTTTGTATCAAAAAAGGCACTTCTATGACTCATTTTTCAAAAAATCACCTTCGACATCTTAAATTTTCCATTGTTTAACACCGTACGTCTGACGTATATCTCGCCCTTCTTCGGACTGGTCACAACCCGACCGGAAAGGTCGAAATAGGTGGTCACATCTTCTGCAGAAGGCATTTCATCGAGCACCTCAGGCAGACCGGTCGCTACAGTCGACGAATCGGGCACCAACATAATGCAGTCTATATAGAGGTTGTTGGTTGCTCCGCCGGGCGACTGGATCGAGAAGCTCTGGCGTCCTGCTTTGAGTGACGGGAAAGTGACTTGAGCAATAGACCAAGTCTTGCTCTGCTTGAGCGAAAGGGCCTTCTTCGACAATCCGTATCCGGCATAGACGTTGTTGACTTTCGAATCAGGGGCCATATAGCGCACCAGCATATAGTACTTGCCGGGTGCAGGCACGTCGATAGTGTCGCGCAGATAAGCGCCGGCTGTCTTGCCGAAGTTGACGTAACCCTGGCCCACATAGCCCGAGATGCCACGTCCGACGCCGTTGGAGATATAGGCGGCTACATTCTTGTAGTCCATCACCTCGGCCTCTGTCTGCAGGGTGTCAAGATAGACTGGCGGTGCGGCCGGAGCGGTCAAGGCAACGGGCTGGCTCTCTACCGCAGCGCGGTCGGTGTTCCGGCCCTGGCAGTTGACGGTTATGTCGAGGGGACCGTTGTGGCTGATGACCACCGTATAGCTGCTGTCGGCAGCATTCCACGTACCTTTGACCTGCGAAGCCGACTGCGATGTACCTCTATCAGAATAACTGAGACTGGCCTGCGAGGCTACGCCGCTTATGGCAATGGTGTCGGTCAGCGACGTGCTGCGCGTCGGTTCATAGTTGTTCAGATAGAGATGCAATGCATCGCTCTCCTCGCGCATCTGGACGGTGGAATATTGATTGAGCACCAAACGTACCGATGTGGCTGTATTGTACTGCAACGGGATGTCGGCATAGGCGAGAGTCGTCTTGTTGATGTAGGGGTTGTAGATGCACCACACGTTGTCGACATGGTCGGCGAAGGCCGTTCCCGTATACTGCTTGGGGAAGAGCTTGTTGAACTCGTTGCGCTTGGCCGTCAGCGATGACCAGCGTGTCGCGTAAGCCGTACGCTTGACCTGTACCTGGAAGGTCTTGGCCAGCGAGTCGTACAGCTGATAGGTGGTCGGAATGGCCGGATAGCGGCCCGTGCTCTTGGTCCAGCTCTTGTTGGCGAACCACGCCGTGTCTGTAGAGTTGCTGGTCTCCATCTGATAGAGGCCCTGGAAGAGGGTCGGATGCGACAGGTACTTCTGGCGGTCGTTGCCGACAGTCAGGTTGTTGAGTACGATGATCTTCGTGCGGTCGATGACTTCCTTACGGGAAAGAATCCGCAGCGTGCCGTCGACTATCTTGCGGTAGATATCGAGCGGAATGTTGTCGAACTGCAGGAAGCGGGCCCAGTTGCGGTGCGTAAAGCCATCGGTGGTGTTGGACTGCGACACTTCCTTGAAGCAGTGTTTCCATATCAGCTCCGGACCGTCGAACACGTCCTGGCCCGTCAGCATCTGATGGCTCAGCATTGGTGCACAACCTGCGGCATACGGATACTCCGAACCGTCGGTCTGGCTATCCCAACAGCACTGGTCAAAACGCTGGCCGTAGTGTCCGGCAAAACCGGAAAGCCAAGTGCCCAGGCACGTCGACTCGATGTCCAGATACCCGTAGCTTGTGGTGTACTTCTCGCACAGGATGAAATGCTCCGGACAGGCCTTGCACTCGTTGGCAAAAGCGGCATAGTTGCGCTGATAGGATATCGGGTTGAGCGAGGCGCCCCAAAAGACACCGCACCACGAGGTAATCAGATAGCCGCCGTACTTATGGGCGAGTTTCATCAAGCCGGCGAAGGTCGTCATGCGCTGGCTGAACGATGCAGACTTGGCCGACGGGCCCAGTTCGGCTTCGTAGCCCCAAAACTGCTCGGCGAAGTTGAAGCCTATGAAATTAGGGAACTCCTTATAGAAACGCTCATACTCCGTGTAGTCTCCGTTGTCAGGGAAGTGATTGTAGCCGCCGCTGGAAGGCTGCACCGTAAACCATACCCTATTCTCTGCGCACACGCGACCCCAACTGCGCACAAGTTCGATGCCGTTGGGCGAAACGGTAAACTCGCCCGTCGTAGTGCTGTGGCTCGCGGAGAGAGACAAGTTGAACACACACCACGGACGCACATCCTCAGGCATCAGGTCGATAATCTTCTGCGGGTCGGCATAGTTCCAGCAGTCGATGTGCACCAGCCACATCGGGTGCGCATTGTCCACCGGACGGCGCATGGCTGCGACCCCATCTCCCTCCTCATGTGCCGGCATGGCACAGAGAGCGGGTGCCGTCGATACCGACAAGCAGACGGAAAGCAAGATTCGCTTTATACCCTTCGTGACTTTCATTGTGCAGAGTTGTTATTGAATTGCTATTGATTTGTTGTTGTCTTCGTCTTTCCGAATCCGGTTCCGTTTTCGGTTTACGGCGCAAAGGTAGGTCTTATTCCATATACATACTTACATTTATGAAACATATCCTTTTGATTTCGATAATTGTTACGAGAAACCGCCCGAAAAGGTTTCCGTTCTGAAATAAACTGCTTACCTTTGTCTCCGTTATCGCAAAATGGATACCCGTCCGGCAAGACGATGATACAAGGCCATACGGCACACGACAGCGTCCTCTACACGCACACAGCGCACGCGCGTAATACATTTTGCACATATAATTCATTCACGACATTCGCATAAACATTCGCATTTATAATAGCATATAAAACACATTCGCAATATGACATCCACACGCAAAGCAACGTTCTCCCGCAACGCGATGAGCCGCACGCTCTTCTTGCTGTTACTCCTCTGCCTTCCAGGCTTCGAGACTTCTGCCGCCACACCGCTGCGCCAGCAACTCGTCTTCGACTATGGCTGGAAGTTCCATCTCTGCCAGGATACGACGGAGGTGGTCAGTGTGCTCCAGCAGTTGGGCATCACCGACATGCCTCACTTCGGCACAGACGCACCCGCGCCCAAGGGTAGAGCAACCGTAGGAGAAACTGAACCGGAGATACAGACCGCACAGACGGAAGCCGCTGTGGGTGTCGGTGCTCCCACCGGTTCTGCAAACGGCGGGAAGGGGACAGACGCCTCTGCAGTCTTCGCTGACGTCCAGCTTCCCCACGACTGGAGCATCGCCTTGCCTATCGACCCCAAACAGGGCGGGTCGGCCGGTTACCTGCCAGGCGGACAGGGCATCTACACCAAGGACTTCACACTTCCCTCCGGCATCAAATCCGACGACCAGGTGGCCGTCTACTTCGGCGCCGCCTATCATCGGGCTACGGTATGGCTCAACGGGCACAAACTGGGCTACCACATGTACGGATACACGGGCTTCGAAATGGATATGACGCCCTACCTGAACCGCAAGGAACAAAACCGCCTCGTCGTTCACCTGAACACGGAAGAGAAATCCCGCTGGTACACGGGCGCTGGCATCTACCGCCACGCCTATCTGCACGTCACTGGCCGCCAGCATATCAAGACATGGGGCGTCTATGCCAAAGTGACTTGCGAGGACGGACAGTGGACGATTGCCCCCGAAGTCGAACTCACCAACGGCGAGGGCTGTAAAGTTTCCCACCAGGTACTAGACGCACAGGGCAAAGTGCGCATCAAGACGTTCAGCGGAAGTGCCGTGATGGACAACCCGCGACTCTGGACGCTCGACGACCCCTACTTATATATACTACGCACGTGCGTGCGCGACGCGCGAGGCCGGCTCGTCGACCAGACTGACACTCGCTTCGGCGTGCGCAGTTTCTCGTTCGATGCCGACCGGGGCTTCTCGCTCAACGGCCAGCCCATGAAACTGAAGGGCATGTGCCTGCACCAGGATGTCGGCACACTGGGCGTAGCCGTACCCGACCGCGTCATGGAGCGTCGCCTGCAGACTCTGAAGAACTTCGGCTGCAATGCCATCCGTTCGTCACACAATCCGGCTTCTGAAGAGTTCCTGAACATCTGCGACACCCTGGGACTGCTTGTCCTTGACGAAGCCTTCGACAAATGGAAATCCGGTTTCTATGCACCCTTCTTCGACGACAATGCCGTGCAGGACATCACCGACATGGTCATCTCTCACCGCAACCACCCCTCCATCATCATCTGGAGCATCGGCAACGAAGTGCAGGAAGCCTGGAACGAGGACGAAGTGGGCGTGGAGCGCGCCAGGATGTTCAATGATCTCGTGCACAGGCTCGACCCGACACGCCCCACTCTGGTAGCTTGCCAGCAGGGATTCCAGGACAAGTTCGGCGAAGTCACCGATCTGGTCGGCTACAACTACCTCGAACCGCGTATGGTGGCAGACCACAAGCGTCACCCAAACCGCAAACTGTTGGTCACCGAAGCCTTTGTCTACTACAGCGGACTGCGCGAGAACATCGTGCGTGACTGGGTGGAACGCAACCCCTGGTATTTTGTAGAGGACAACGACTTCGTGGCAGGTTCGTTCCTTTGGGCCGGCGTGGACTATCACGGCGAGTCTTCGCCATGGCCGGCCAAGGGCTGGTGCTCCTGTCCGTTTGACATGACGCTCGAGGAACGGCCGCAAGCCGCCTATTATCACCCGGCCTGGAAACCCGAAGAACCCTATCTGAAGCTCGTGGTCCGCGACAACTGCTTCGACCAGGCTGTCGGCACCGACCACTGGCAGTATCCAATCATGGCCGACACTTGGGACTTGCCGTTCAGCGACGGACGCACCGTACAAATCCGCTGCTACACAACATGCGACAGCGTGCAGTTCTACTTCCCCATGTGGAGCAACCCGCAGTTGCCGCTCAAGCCACGCGTGACAGCCGACTATCTGGACCACACCATCACCCTACAGTTGCCCGCACGTCACGGCAAGGTACTGGCTGTAGGCTACAAGGACGGACAGCCCATCCTGCGCGACAGCCTGGTGAACCGCGGCAAAGTGGCAGACCTCAAGATGGAGTGCGACCGGCCGTCGCTGGTTACTCTGCCCCAGGAACTCTCTGCCGCCGGTGGAAGCCAGCAGAATGTGGCGCACGTCCGCCTCACGCTTGTCGACAAAGACGGCTACCGCCAGCAGATGGACCCGCGTCTCATCACGGCCGAGGTCGAGGGCCAGGGCACGTTGCTGGGCATAGAGACCGGCGACTTCCGCCGGGACGGATTTACCGGCCAAAGCATCAAGTCGTACTTCGGTTCTACCTTGCTGCGCATACAATCCACACACGAAATCGGCAATATCCGAGTGAAAGTCACCGTCGAAGGACTGCCCCAGCCGTATTATCTGGACATCCCCGTCAAGGGACGTCCATAATCGGCGACATGCACTAGATAGACAAAACAAGCCCGAAAAGGCCGCAAATACGGCCTCAAAAGCCTTTTTTTCGATAAAAATGAAGGAAAATCGCAAAAAAGAAGGCAAAAAATTTGGACGGTTGAAAAATATCCCCTATCTTTGCACCCGCAATTCCACCCGAATTGCCTAAATGGTGGCTGTAGTTCAGTTGGTTAGAGCGTCAGATTGTGGTTCTGAATGTCGTGGGTTCGAGCCCCACCCGCCACCCAAGAACGGACGAGCGTTCCAACCCTTACCACCAAAGGTAAATGGAGGACGGCAGTTCGCGAAATCAAGGACGAGTCAGACGGTTCTTGACGGATATATAAAGTTTGACAAACATGGCGCTTTCATCTAGCGGTTAGGATACCGGCCTCTCACGCCGGGTACACGGGTTCGAGTCCCGTAGGCGCTACCACCTTAAGGAGAGGTGGGTGAGTGGCTGAAACCACCGGTTTGCTAAACCGACGAACCTGATTAGGGTTCCACGAGTTCGAATCTCGTCCTCTCCGCGGAAAGCCTTGCAGTTGCAAGGCTTTTTTCGTTTCTGCTCCTCCCCTTCCTTGCACAACGCACGTCCCGGCTCAACTGGAAAACTGCAGAGACGACAGGGTCAGTAGATAATAGTTATGTGTTGATACAAACAAAATCCGAAAACACGGTTTTAGTCTATAAGGTGATGGTCAAATAGGGCCAAATATAAATCCATCCTACTGAATACAAGACAAATAACGGACCCGCTTCGGTGGCAGTTGCGCAAGCGACAAAGCCCATCGGAGCGGGTCCGTCATTTTTTCTTATTCAAATTGTCACACGAGTAAACGGAGTTTGTAATATGTTAGGCCTACCTTTGCGGCGTGTTATTAAGCGTATTATTAATCAACTGAGATTAACAACAATACTTAGTTAATATTTATTCAAATGCTTAAATTTCAAGTACATAGACAACATGTTCGGCTATATCAGTATATAGCTTCGATGGCCTTCGGCCCCTAGTTAAAGGGGTCTTTGAAAGTGTGGTATAAATAGTGTTAAAAGGCTGAAAATAATCGACTTAAAATTTGGCCAAGTCGCTGGAAATTAGTAACTTAG